>DPJB01000011.1 GCA_003543245.1 Moraxellaceae bacterium
AATCATCATATAAACAAGGAGTTAGTTATGCGCATTGTCGCTATAGCAGTTATTACGGGGGCGATTCTTCTATCCACCGGTTGTGCATCCATTGTTGATGGCAGATCCCAAAGTGTGTCTTTTGCCTCAAACCCCAGTGACGCCATAGTGACCCTTAATGGCGTACAGCTCGGTAAAACACCTGTCACAGTAGTGCTGCCTCGCAAAAGCGGATCACAGAGCCTGAAATTCACCAAAGAAGGATTCGACGACAGCGAGATCCAGGCCACTACCACAATGAACCCCTGGTTCCTGGGAAACAT
Source organism: Moraxellaceae bacterium (assembly GCA_003543245.1). Lineage (GTDB taxonomy): Bacteria > Pseudomonadota > Gammaproteobacteria > Pseudomonadales > Moraxellaceae > UBA2031. The sequence continues at coordinate 303 of DPJB01000011.1, forward strand.
TATTTTTGGCGGACTTTATGGCTCCACGACTGACGGCCTCAGTGGTGCTGCTTACCAATACAGCCCGGGAAGCTACATGGTTACACTGCAGTCATCAGACACAACTCCTCTTCCCGGAAATGTCTCCCTCAGTGACAAACAGAAAATCGTCAACTTCATCATCATGGGCTATCCCAGAATCGTTTCCGAGCTTGTGTCTACTCCCGGCGAATACACAAACTCCCTGTTCGAAATGGCTTCAATTTCCGCAGAAAAAAGGCCCGACGCCTTGAAAAAAATGCGTGCCCTTTCCGATCTTTACAACGTCATTCCCGAGTTCGCCGAAAAATCATCAGAAATCCTTTTAAGTATGTGATCCATGAACAAATAAAAAAGCCCCATATTCTGGGGCTTTTTTATTTGCAGAGTCAGAAAAGGATTCATGCCTAGTCGAGATCAACGCCCTCATTCAGGCGTGACTGGAACGCATGTGTCCACATCAGCGCCAGTGGTGCGGCATTTTCCAGCCCCAGCGCCCGCAGTCGCACACCCATGGCGTGATCACCGTCATTCACGACAAGCCGCACNNCAGGGCCAGGCTGAGCGGGCCGGCAGGGACCGAGCCCCCCATCGTGCCGGCAAGGGTCATCACCGGCACCGCTGATCCGGGCACCATCACCTGACATGCCATCTCGCGCCCGTCCAGGCGAAAGGGAATGTCCGTCACAAACTTGGGAAAGCCCCATATTTCACGTCCGGCGGCATTGGCGGCCGCCGTTGTGACCGGCAGATCCAGAATGTGGAACGCGACATGGCGCTGCTCGGGCTGCTGCAAGGTTGCCAGCAACTCGCCCCAGCCCCCGAAGCGCTGCGTCTCGCCGGGGCGTGTCACCGCCACCGACAGGCCCACCTCGTTGTAGACCCCCACACTGGTATCGCGGTATTCAAAGCAGGCCAGCGCCACCAGTGCACGGTTGCCCACCGTCAGTGCCGGCACCAGCCCGGTCCCTGCCAGCACCTGCTCCACCCGCTCCTGCCCGGCAAGAAAAAACGCAAACACCGCCGAGGTGTCGTAATACATGATCGGCAGTTCCACCACACCCTCACTGGTGTCAACCGCGCGTCGCGGCACCTGAAAGAACGGGTCATCGTGCGCCACTCGGGCACCGGTCATCATCATGTTCATCGTCCTGCTCCTGAAACGGTAAGAGAGACACTGCGCGCAATGCGGGCCAGCAGACTGGCCTGCTGATCCTCGATCACGGCCAGCCGGTTGATCTGGTTGGTACCTTCAAAAATGCGGGTCAGGCGGTTGTCGCGAAAAGTGCGCTCGATGCCGCTGCCATGTAGCACCGCACTGCTGCCCAGCAGATCCATGGCCGCCTCGATGACGACCTGGGCACGATCCGTAGCCTGGAACTTGCAGAGCGCCGCACCATCCTGACGGGGTGTCCAGCCCTGCGCATGACGCCAGACCAGCGCGCGAATGGCACCGGTCTCCGCCTGCAGGTCCGCCAGGGTCGACTGCACGTGCTGGTAGTGCAGCAACGGCCGGCCAGCCAGCGTCTCGCGACAGGCATACTCAGTTGCGATATCCACGGCCTGCTGGGCAAAACCGACCGCCATGGCTGCCACCGGCAAGCGCGACAGATTGAGCGTGGCACGCGCCAGCCCCCAGCCATTCCGCAGGCCACCCACCACCATGTTGTCGGGCACAAAGCATTCATCAAACTCCAGCTCGGCCGCCCCGGACGCACGCATGCCCATCTTCATTTCCGTGCGCGCCACGCGGAATCCCGGGCTGCGGGCATCCACCAGAAAACAGGTCCAGCTCTGGTAACCCTCGCCCTCCAGCGCCGCAAACACGGCAACGTAACGCGCAATGTCGCCGCCACTGATGAATATCTTGCGCCCGCTCAAGCGCCAGCCGCCGTTAGCGCGATGCGCCCGCACCCCGGCCCGCTGATGCATGGCACCATGCCCCTCCTCAGCATCCGAGCCCGCCGCCGGCTCGGTAATGGCAAAGGCAAACAATTGCGGATCCCCCGCCTGGGTCGCCCGGAATGCCGGCAACACCACGCGCCGCATGATGTTGAGATCACCCGAAAGGATCACCGGCGCCAGGCCCAGTGCTGGCGCCGACAGCAACAGCATAAGCCCGCCATCCACCCGCGCCAGCTCTTCCACCCGGATCGCCTGCTGCCAGGCCAGCGAGTGCCGGTATTGCAGCAGCGGCACACTGCCCAGCGGGGCCGGCAGCAAATCAGTCAGCAGGCCGGCCTTCCCGGCCTTGCCAAGCAGCTCCCGGACCTCGGGCAAATCGCCATGCGCCTCGCGTTGCTCACGATCAATCCGTGCCGCCAGTGGCCGGCACTCCTGTTCGGCAAAGGCCCTGACCCGGCGCCGCATGCGGCCCAGCGCAGCGGGCAGATGGCGGGTATCCAGCTCCCAGGGATCGCCGGGGGAATATGAAGAAATCGCCTTCAGAAAGGGCGTCCGGCGCAGTGCCGCAAACGGAGAAAGGGAATGACTGGCAGCCAGATAACCCGGCAGATGGTCGCGCTCGCCAGCCTCGGCCTCCGGCAGGCCGGCATGGTCACTGGCCAGGCCCGCCGCCACCAGCCCCAGCTCCCTCGGGGAGCCCCCGAGCAGCCGCCAGCAGTTCACTGCACGCAGGACATGCTCAACACCGGTATCGCGCATGTAGCCGATGCCGCCATGAACCTGCATGACGGCATTGATCGCCCGAGACAGCAGCGGCATGGCCTCGCGGCGCAGTGCCACCGCCTGTGCCACATCCAGCTCTGCCATGGCCGCATCACGCAGCAGGGCATCGACCGTGGCAAGCGCCGTGTCGAGATCCGCCAGCAATAGCGCCACGCTGTCATGCTGCTCGATGGTATGGCCACCCTGTACGCGCAGCGCGGCATGGTCATGCGCCTTCTGCGCTGCCGGCACGATTGCACCACGCGCCAGCGCCACCTGCGCCAGTTGCTGCGCCACCATCAGGGTGGCCAGTTGCCCCGGCAACAGCAGCGCCGACACACCGTCTGCGCCAGCTGGCTGCCACACAACCGACTCGCACCCTTCCAGCCCGTGTGGCCAGGGGTCACGCTCACCATCCGTGCGGGCAAGGTCGTNNCGGTCACGCCCATGCAGGGGGCGAGCCGCCAGCAGGCGTCCCAATCCCGAGCGCCCGATGCCCGCCGTACCATCCAGACTGAAGACGGCATCCTGCCACAGCGGCAAGCCCGTCATCTGCTGTGCCAGACGCCCCAGCGCAAGACTGTGCAGATGCCACGCCAGCGCCGGACTGCCGGCAGCCAGACGCCCCAATGCCGGCAACGTGAATTGTGGCGGCATGCCACGCGCCACCTCGCACCACAGCCCGTATCCCTCGTGGCTGCTGTCCAGCAACCCGGCATTCTCGGCCGCATTCGTCAGCCCGACGAAATACTCCATGGAAGGGATCTGCTCAGGCCGCAGCGGACTTGCCTCCACCTCCTGCACCACAAAAGCGGACACTGCCGCCAGCAAGGCGCTCACCTCATCCGGCAACAGGGCATCCGGGGTTACCGCCTTGCCACCCTCCACCAGTACACCACCTGCTGTCATGACAGGTCTCCGCCGGGGTCAACAACCGGGGCACTCGCCGCCAGGGCGGGAGTGCTGCTGATCTGTGCTCGATAGCGGTCACACATCAATTGAGCACTGACTGATACAGTCTTACGATCACCAGCCACCAGCCTTGACCATGATCAAGAATGGCCTGCGCCATTTCACCGTTAGCGCACAATGAAAAAGCCGGGCAATGCCCGGCTTTTTCATTGTGCGCCAACAGTTCAGATCACCCTTGAAAACCGTACCAGTTCAACGGCTTCCTCCCGATGCAGATAGCGATCAAAACAGGACGCCACAATACGCAGCAGCAAGCGGCCGCGATCAGTCGCCACAATCCGCTGCGCAGACACATCCACCAGACCATCTCGTGCCAACGGCGCAAGTCGCTCGAGATCATCGCGGAAATAATCGTTAAAGCTGATGCCATGACGATGTTCGAGAGCACGAATATCAATCACACCCTGACACATCAGTTGCTGGATAAGATCTGCACGCAGGACATCATCACGGTCCATGACCATGCCGCGCCATACAGGGCGCCGCCCTGACTCGACAGCGGCTTCCCAGCTCGGCAAATCCCGCGGATTCTGGCTGTAACTGTTGCCCACATGACTGATGGCGCTGACACCAAACCCGATCAGGTCAGTCTCCGCATGCGTGGTATAACCCATGAAATTACGGTGCAGGCTGCCATGCTCCTGCGCCAGCGAAAGCTCGTCTTCCGGCAGGGCAAAATGATCCATGCCGATATAGCGGTAACCCGCTACCGACAGCTTCTCGATGGCCAGCTGCAGCAAGCCCAGCTTGTCTTCTGCACTGGGCAGGTCGTCCGCATTGATCTGCTTCTGCGGCTTGAACATGTGCGGCATGTGCGCATAGCTGTATACCGCAAGCCGGTCCGGCCGCATCGCAATCACCGTATCCAGCGTGCGGCCAAAGCCTTCCCGCGTCTGCAGCGGCAAGCCGTAAATAAGATCAATGTTGATCGAGCGGAACCCGGACTCACGACAGGCATCCACCACCGCCTGCGTCTCTTCCACTGACTGCACACGGTTCACTGCCACCTGCACGGCAGGATCAAAATCCTGCACACCCAGACTGGCCCGGTTGAAGCCCATTGCAGCCAACGCACGCACATCGCCGGCATTCACACAGCGTGGATCAAGTTCAATTGAAAAGTCACGATCCGGCGCACTGCTGAAATGAAAATGACGACCCAGACTATCAACCAGCTCCTGCAGGTGCGTCGTTCCCAGAAAACTGGGAGTGCCGCCACCAAGGTGCAACTGGGTAACATCACGATCACGATCAAACAGCGGCGATACCAGCGAAATTTCCCTGACCAGCCGGCTCAGGTAAAGCCCGGCGCGCGTTTCATCACGGGTAATGACACGATTGCAGCCACAATAAAAACAGGGACTGAAACAGAAGGGCACATGCACATACAACGACAGCTGACGCGGAATCGGATCGCTGTTGCTTTGCCGCGCCACCTCCAAAAACTCGGCGTCCGCAAAGGCAGGACCGAACTGGGGAGCCGTCGGATACGAGGTATAGCGCGGGCCCGGCCGGTCATACCGGCGCAGCAGGTCTGCATCAAAAGGAGGAATGGTATTCATGTGCAAAGGCTAGTTGCCGGGACGCCACCGTGCATTGACAAGGGTCAACGGAAGTCCATGTTTGTCCCGAAACCACCCCCACGCCCCCTTAGCACCCCCGGAAACAAAAAGACCCGGTCATATAACCGGGTCTTTTTGAGAGCATTCACTGGCAACGCCTACTCATCATCCTGCATGCACTCGGCCTCTGCCGGTTTGTAGCGACAGCGCACACGCTTCAGAAAGCGCAGCATGTCCTGGTCATAATGTCCGTCCTTCGCCAGCCGGATGCGTGACTCGCGCATCATGTTCATATAGCCATCAACCTCGTAGCCGGGAACCTGCGACCAGTAATGCGCCGGGATCTCCTCCTCACTGCGCTTGATGAGCGCAAAGGCCGGATCCAGCATGGACTTTGAATAGTCACGCAGCTTCTGGCCATCCCCCGGATTGAAGCGGTCATGGCGGATCACCATGATGCTGTTGATGTTCATGAACGGCAGATTGACGATTGCGCCCTTGGTCCCCATGCCCTTGTACAACTCAAGCGGGCGCACCGCCATGGCCGGCACGGAAATGATGTCCACCTGGCCATTATTGAACTTGCCGGCAAAGTTGCTGATGTCCGCAGAGACCGGGCGGGCACCAATCTGCTTGATCAGGATGGACTGGGTCTGGTCCCAGTCGAAGGCAGCAATACGTTTGCCGGCAGCCTTCGCCAGCGTGTTGATGCGGCGATCATTCACCACCGGATAGACCGCACCAAGAGGAACGATCGACACCACTTCATAAGGACCGTTCACCATGCGGGCGGCCGACTTCGGGCTCATCAGCAAGCCGATGACGGCACGCAGCTCCTCATAAGAAGGCACCCCGCCCAGAGAATCCAGACTCCCCACAAACTTGTTGAGCTGACGACCACGCAGATTGGTCATCATGACCGCATCACACTGGCCTGCCTTGAAATCCTCCAGCGCTACACGCTCATTCGTATAGGGCTTCAGCTTCAGGCTGATGCCCATGCGCTTGACCTCAAGGGCATAATCCCGGGCCATGGCATACACATCACCCTGGGCACCCATGATGTCAAAAATACAGGCTGTCTGTGCCTGCGCAGGCACAGCACCCAGAGCAACAGCAACCAGCACAGCACGCAGAAACAGACGCAAACACTTCGCCATCACAACCTCAATCATTCACTGCTGGCTATTCCCTGCCCTGACAATCCTGCGTTGTTATTCGTCCTTCAGCACACACTCTGCAGCACCGGGCTCATGCTTGCAGCGAACCCGCTTCAGCAGCGACATGGTGCGCTTGTCATACACGCCTTCGCGCGTCAGCTGAAGGCGCGCTTCGCGCATGAGCTTGGTGTAATTCACCTTGTCCGGCTCGGAAATATCCAGCCAGAATTTCTGCTCGATATCTGCCTCCGACTTCCTGATCATGTCAAACGCACGATCAAGCTGCGTCGCAATATATTCACGGCACTTCTGGCCGAACCCGGCCGGAAACTTGTCATGACGGATAACCAGATTGGCCGTGATCTGTACCAGCGGAAAACGGTAGACCGCGCCCTTGGTGCCCAACCCCTTGTAAAGCTCCAGAGGCTTGTAGGCGACGGCCGGCGCCGCAATGATGTCGACCTGACCATTATTGAACTTGCCGGCGAAATTGGTGATGTCCGACGCCACCGGCTGTGCACCCAGCTGCTGCACCATGCGGGCCTGCGACTTGTCCCACTCCAGCACGGCAATTTTCTTGCCAGCCGCCTTTTCAATCGAGTTGATGGCGCGATCGTTTACAAACACGTATGCCGCGCCCAGCGGCACGATGCCCGCCACTTCATAGGGTCCATTGATCATCAGGTTGGCCGACTTTGGCGATGCCAGCAGCTCAACCACGGTCCGCATGTGCTTGTAGGTCGGCAACGAACCCACCGAATCAATACTCCCGGTGAACTGGTTGAACTGGCGACCGCGCAAACCGGTCATGATGGCACCGTCACACTGGCCAGCCTTGAAGTCCTCTGCCGCCACGCGCTCGTCCGTATAGGCCTTCAGCTCCAGATCAGCGCCCCACTTCGCGGCCGTCAGTTTGAAATCCTTCATCATGTTGAAGGCTTCACCCTGCGTTCCGACCGGGTCATACACACATATTTTTTGCGATGCCGCCACAACTGGAGTTACAGAAAACAACGCCACCAGCGCTGCGGCCATCGATGTCTTTTGAACAAAAGAAAACGACATTAAAGACTCCACACCATGCTATCGCCACTCAGAAAATGGCTGACACAAACAAACCTGTGCCAGCCTCCTGACAAAAACAGGGGCTGGCACAGGTCATTCAGGATTTATTCGTCCGAGAGTGTGCACTCGGCTGCATCAGGCTCGCGCTTGCAACGAATACGCTTGAGCAGCGTCATCATGCGCTTGTCGTAAAACCCGGCCTTGGTGAGATGAATACGCAGCTCGCGCATGATCTTGTCATAACCACCGCGATCAGCCAGTGGCACATGCATCCAGAATTTCGGATCAACCTCGCGCTCGGTATTGCGGATCAGACCAAAGAAACGCGGCACTTGGTTAGCAATATATTCACGGCTTTTCTGGCCAAACCCGGCGGGAAACTTGTCCTTTTTCAGTACGAGCTGAAAGGTAATCTGGATCACCGGAAAGCGGGCAATACCGCCCTTGGTACCAAGCCCCTTGTAGAGTTCCATGGGCTTGTAGGCAAAGATGGGCGCGACAATGATGTCGACCTGGTTGTTGTTGAACTTGCCACCGAAAGTGGTGATGTCTGCCGATACCGGCTGGGCACCCACCATCTTCACCATTTCAGCCTGGGACTTGTCCCAGTCAAACACGGCAATCTTTTTACCGGCGGCCTTGGCCAGCGTATTGATGCTGCGGTCGTTCACAAAGAAGTATCCCGCACCGATCGGTACCGCGCCGGCTATTTCATAAGGGCCACTGACCATGTTGGGCGCAAGCTTCGGATTGGCCAGCAGATCAACCACATCACGCATGTGCGTGTAGCTGGGAATCGAGCCAACCGAGTCGATGGAGCCTACAAACTGGTTGAACTGGCGGGCACGCAGGCCCGTGATCAGCGCCGCATCACACTGGCCGGCCTTGAAGTCCTCGGTTGCCACGCGTTCGTCCGTGTACGGCTTGAGCGTGATGCTGACGTTTGACCCCCACCCCCTGGCAGCAATCACGTAGTCTTTCATTGTGTTGTAGCCATCCCCCTGGGCTCCCATCGGGTCCCAGACACAGATGGTCTGTGCCCCGGCGACGATCGGCGACAGCATGGCAATGCAGGCCAGAACCCGGATCAGGCGATGACGGTCAAAAAGACGATTCATGATCACTCCCTGTTTATGTTGTGATCGATTTTTTTGTTTAAGTATTATCGGACGCCCATCCGGACCAGCCGGGAACGCCACTTTATTGGGCAATGCACACATACATACCGAATCATTCTAAACTCAATACCGGCAAAATAGGGCATTCCTGAATGCCACAATACGTATCTTTTTGTGGAGACGGGAGACCGCCCGTCGACAAGGCCTGCCGTCCCTCGCCAACCCGGGGACCTGCAGGTACTGTCCCAGACCAGAAGCCAGAGGCATGCCGACATGATCACGCTGTTTACTGCCGCCACGCCCAACGGGCACAAGATCTCGATCCTGCTGGAAGAGCTTGGCCTGCCCTACCGGGTGCACCCGGTCAACCTGCTGGCACTCGAGCAAAAAGCTGACTGGTATCTGGCCATCAACCCCAACGGACGAATCCCGGCCATTGTGGACCATGACAACGGCGACTTTCCGGTGTTCGAGTCCGGCGCCATCATGATTTACCTTGCCGAGAAGGCGGGCAGGTTCCTGCCGACCGAGGCAAAAGCAAGGTCGCGGACACTGCAGTGGCTGATGTTCCAGATGGGTGGCATCGGCCCCATGCAGGGACAGGCACACGTGTTCTTCCGCTATGCCCCGGAGAAGATCCCTTTCGCCATTGAGCGCTACCAGAACGAGACGCGCCGCCTCTACGCAGTACTGGAGACACAACTGAGCCGGACCGACTACCTGGCGGGCGACTACTCGATTGCCGACATGGCCGCCTATCCCTGGGTCAGGATTCATGAATGGGCGGGAGTTGGCCTGGAGGGGTTACCGGCAGTTGAACGCTGGCTGTCCGCTATCGGGGAGCGTCCTGCCGTGCAGCGTGGACTGGCAATACCGGGTAAAAGCGACAAGGCCACGCAGGCCTTCACGGACTACCTGAAGCAGTTCCGCTAAAGAAAAATACAGGCAAAAAAAAGGGGATGGCTAAAAAGGACGCCATCCCCAAGAGGGTTACCACAACACCAAAACGTAAAACCGGTTCAGCAACATCAACTTCTACAACTAAATTCAGGCAGCCTTGCGCTTCTCGCCAGCTGCAACCAGCTCGTCAAACAGCTTCTGGCCTTCTTCCACAACCTTGAGGCCCGTCAGCTTCAGCTTCACGGACTCAACCTGCTGCTTGATGTGTTCTGCAGTCAGCTTGTCGGCTTCATCAATCAGCACCTGAACCAGACCAGCCACCACCAGAAGGGGCTTCGGGGTCTCGGCAGCCTTTTCGGCACGGGCTTCGGTGCCCACGGCAATCAGACGCTCATACTGCTTCTTGCCCTCTTCTTCAGCCTTGGCAACCAGACCGAGGTTGGCCAGATACACCTGCTCGCCGAGGCTCTTTACGCGCTCGACCAGACCCTGCTGCTGTTCGGAAACCTGCTTCAGTTCACCCATGACTTACTCCTTGAAAATTCAAACCCGTTCTTTTCGATCCGGAAAGCGGAGGCTCGGACCAACAGGATGAATTATAGAAATGGCAAGGAGTTGTTACATCGAAATAGTTAGACAACCAGACAATATTCATCGCAAATACACTGCTGTCCGACAAAATGTAACCACGCCACCAATCCACTCCTGAAACGCGAGAGGCCCGCAATTGCGGGCCTCTCGGGGAACATCATCAGTGCAGTCTTACTTGGCGGCTTCAATCGCCTTCAGGATATCTGCCTTGGCAGCCTCGGCACCTTCCCAACCTGTGAGCTTGACCCACTTGCCCGGCTCCAGAGCCTTGTAGTTCTCGAAGAAGTGCTTGATCTGCGCCAGCAGCAGCTCGGGCAGATCCGTGTATTCCTTCACGTTCTTGTAAAGCGGCGTGAGCTTGTCGTGCGGCACAGCAATGAGCTTGGTGTCGATACCGGCTTCGTCTTCCATGTTCAGCTTGCCAACCACGCGGGCACGGATGACACAGCCTGGCTCGACCGGGAACGGGGTCACCACCAGCACATCCAGGGGGTCGCCATCTTCGGACAGGGTATGCGGGATGTAGCCATAGTTGACCGGGTAGGACATGCCTGTTCCGATGAAACGGTCCACAAACAGTGCATCGGAGTCCTTGTCGATTTCATACTTGATGGGCGCGGCATTAGCCGGGATTTCGATGATCACGTAGATATCGTTCGGCACATCCTTGCCGATCGGGACATTCTTGTAGCTCATGGCTGGCTCTCGGATAGGGAGGAAAAGACGGGGCGCATTATAGCGCCCCGCAGGGAGTTGCCCAGTGCCCGCTCAGGCCGAAACGACAAACAGGGCCACAATGCAGGCGACACCACCAGCCCACACCAGAGAGCGCATGGCAGCCTTGTCGGTTATGTAGAGCACCCCGTACAGCAGGCGCAGGCCGATATAGGTCACGGCGATCGCGTCGATCGCCACCTGCGGCGCCGCAGCAAGATGGGCAATGATGACCGCTGCCATAAAACCGGGAATGGACTCGAAGGTATTGAGCTGGGCCCAGTGCGCCCTTTTGGCCGGCCCCTCCAGCTTGTCCAGATACTCACGCGGATTATGGTTGTCGCGCGGGCGAAAACCGGAGGTGAACTTGGCCACCCCGGTCCAGATATAGGGCAGAAGGATAGCTGCCAGCACACACCAGTATGCAATCGTCACTGCACCAGCTCCTGATCAGTAAAGAGCCCGTCAAACAGGGCAGTGGAGAGATAACGCTCACCGGAGTCCGGCAGGACCACCACAATCAGCTTGCCGGCATTTTCGGGCCGTGCCGCCACCCGGGCAGCAGCACAGGCGGCCGCACCGCAGGAAATGCCTGCAAGGATGCCTTCTTCACGCATCAGGCGTCGCGCAAACTCGATGGCATCTTCATTGCTGACCGTCTCAACCGCATCCACCAGCGACAGATCCAGGTTCTTCGGCACAAAGTTGGCACCAATACCCTGTATCTTGTGCGGTGCCGGGGCCAGTGCTTCGCCTTTCAGCGACTGGGTGATCAGGGGTGATGCGATCGGCTCGACCGCAATGGTCTGGATGGCCTTGCCCTGTGTTTTCTTGATGTAGCGCGACACCCCGGTCAGCGTGCCGCCGGTACCCACCCCCGCCACGAACACATCAACACCGCCGTCGGAGTCATTCCATATCTCGGGACCAGTCGTTGCCTCGTGAATGGCGGGATTGGCAGGATTCTCGAACTGCTGTGGCAGGAAATGACGCGCCGGATCGCCGGCAACAATTTCCTCGGCCTTTTCAATGGCACCCTTCATGCCCCTGGCAGGGTCGGTCAGCACCAGATTTGCCCCCAGTGCCTTGAGAACCTTGCGCCGTTCCAGCGACATCGAAGCCGGCATGGTCAGGGTAATGGCGTAGCCTTTGGCGGCCGCGACAAACGCCAGGGCAATCCCGGTATTACCGGAGGTGGGCTCGACAATCGTCATGCCGGGCTTGAGCAGGCCGCGTTGCTCGGCATCCTGCACCATGGCAGCGCCAATGCGGCACTTCACAGAATACGCTGGATTACGGCCCTCGATCTTGGCGTAAACACGGGCATTGCTGCCAGCGACACGATTAAGCCGTACAAGAGGCGTATTTCCGATCGAGAGTGAATTATCATCATAAAGACGGGCCATGCTCATGCTCCCTTGGCAAACAGGGATGTGACTATCAATCCTTTGCCGGAACGATGCAACCGTCTGCAAACCCCTGCCACAGGAACGTGCATGAAACTGCTGCAAACCACCGTGATATTTCTTGGCGCCGCCCTGCTCATGGTGCCCTTGCTAAAACGTTTCGGCCTGGCCTCGGTCATCGGCTATCTCACCACCGGCATCGTGCTTGGCCCTCATGCCATGGGCATGATCAGCGACACGCATCAAGTGCTGGAATTTGCCGAATTCGGCGTGGTCATGCTGCTGTTCCTGATCGGCCTGGAGCTGGAGCCATCACGGCTCTGGGTCTTGCGTCATTCCGTGTTTGGTCTGGGCGGGCTACAGGTTTTGCTTACCGGACTACTGTTCATGGGTGCCGGAGTCTGGTGGGGAGCCAGCACCCCGGTCAGTTTTATTGTCGGTTTTGGACTGGCCATGTCGTCCACCGCATTTGTGTTGCAACTGCTCAGCGAGAAAAACCAGCTCACCTCGCAATATGGACGCAAGGCCTTTGCCATCCTGCTCTTCCAGGATCTGGCAGTGGTGCCACTGCTGGCCGTCATTCCCTTGCTGGCCGGCCAGAACCCAGACATTGGCTGGGCCGACCTTGGCAAACTGCTGCTGGTTGCAGCCGTTTTTGTGGTCTCCAGCCGCACACTGGTCCGCCCGGCATTCCGCTTCATCGCCGGGGCCGGGGCACGTGAAATGTTCACGGCAGCCGCCCTGTTCATTGTCATCGGGGCGGCCATTCTCACCGAGCTGCTCGGTATCTCGATGGCCATGGGTGCGTTTGCCGCCGGGGTATTGCTGGCCGACAGCGAGTACCGCCACGAACTGGAAGCCAGTTTGCAGCCATTCAAGGGATTGCTGCTGGGCCTGTTCTTTATTGCCGTCGGCATGACTGCCGACATTCAGTTACTGATTGACGAACCGGTTTCCATTCTGGGCCTTGCACTGCTGCTGATGCTGGCCAAGCTCCTTCTGCTGGCGCTTATCGGCCGCATCAGTGGTGCCGACCTGCACTGCAATGTGCATCTGGGTGTGTCGCTGGCACAGGGGGGTGAGTTTGCCTTTGTGCTGTTCACTGCAGCAGTGGCTGACAACCTGTTGCCTGTCGACATGGCCGAACGACTGATCCTTGTGGTTACACTCACCATGGCACTGACACCACTGGCGTTCATGCTGCTGGAGAAATTCATCGAGCCGCGTCTGCGGCCACGCGAAAACCGCAGCTTTGACGAGGTCCCCGAGCATGACAGCCAGGTCATCATTGCGGGATTCGGGCGCTTCGGACAAATCGTGGCGCGGGTGCTGCGCATGCATCACATTCCGTTCACCGCACTCGAAGCCGACGTCCGGCAGGTCGACTTTGTGCGACGCTTCGGCAACCGGGTGTATTACGGCAACCCGGCCAACATCGAACTGCTGCGCTCGGCCGGCACTGTCAAGGCCAGAATATTTGTACTGGCCATGGACAATATTGAAGACTCGATACGCACGGCCCAATCGGTACATCACCACTTCCCTCATGTCGCGATCTACGCCCGCGCACGTGACAGAGCCCATGCCTACCGCCTCATGGACCTTGGCGTGAAAGTCATCAATCGCGAGACCTATCTCTCCAGCCTGTCCCTGGCAGAAAAAGTTCTCACCGGGCTTGGCATGCCGGAAGAGCAAGCCGCCCAAGGGGTTGCCCGCTTTCAGGAATATGACGAAGAACTGATCAAGCGCCAGCATGCGATTTATCAGGACGAGGCCCGCCTGCTGGAAACCACACGACAGTCCATGGATGAGCTTGAGAACCTTTTTGAAAGCGATGCGCGCGCGGCAGCCAAAAAGCATGATGACTAACCACATGGTTACCGTTGCCGGACAGGCATAAAAAAACCGGCCTTTCAGCCGGTTTTTTTATGCGCGTTTGAGCGTGAAAAAATTATTTCACGTAATACGTCTTCAGCGGCGGGAACCCGTTGAACTCCACCGAACTGTACGAGTTGGTGTAAGCACCGGTTGTCATCCAGTACAGGCGATCACCCACGGCCAGATTAAGCGGCAGCTGGTAATTCGAGTTCTCGTACATGATGTCGGTAGAGTCGCAGGTCGGACCGGCGATCACCACAGTACCCGTCGGCGGATTGCCTTCCAGCTTTTCCATGTAGATCGGGTACTTGATCGACTCGCCCATGGTCTCCATGAGGCCCTGGAACAGCCCCACATCCAGATACACCCAGCGGTTGAGGTCGGTACGCGACTTGCGCGAAATCAGCACCACTTCCGACACCAGCACACCGGATTCGCCCACNNCCCATGTTGATCATCTTGAGCTCGATGTCTTCTTCGAGCTTCATCCAGTCGAACATGTATTTCACTTTCGACAGCGCCGCATCCCAGACTGCAATGTCTTTCTGCTGCGAGCCGACATGAAAGGAAATGCCGTAGGGAATCAGGCCAAGCTGCTTGGCCATGACCAGCAGATCAATGGCCATGTCGGGATGGCAACCGAATTTACGCGACAACGGCCACTCGGCAGTTTCGCCGCCCTCCACCAGAATGCGAACAAAGATCTTGGAGCCCGGTGCATTGTCGGCGATGGACTGCAGGTCTGCCTTGGAGTCAGTGGCAAACAGGCGGATACCCTTATCGTAGGCGTACTTGATGTGCGCCGCCTTCTTGATCGTGTTGCCATAGGAAACACGGTCCGGTGACACACCGGTGTCCAGCACACGGTTCAGCTCGAAAATCGAGGCGATATCGAAGCAGGAGCCCAGATCGCGCAGCAGCTCGACCACGGGCACACCCGGATTGGCCTTCAGTGCATAGTGCACCTTGGCAATCGGGAAGCAGCCGGTCAGCTCTTCATATTTCTGCTTGATGATCTCAAGATCCACCACCAGAAAAGGCGTTTCCTTGGTGTCGGCAACGTCGCGGATCTTCTTCCACTCGGCATCAGTACAGTAGTCAGCAAGGCGCATGGCAATAACCCATCAAGACAATCGAATGAAAAGAGCCCCTGGAAACTGACACACGAAGGCGATGTCTGCATGACAGTTTCGAGAGGCTCTTCAACCCGGGTCAGGTTGCTGCGACCGCTCTTGCGGGGCGCCCTGGCACTGACAGCGCGAAGGGTAAAGGCAAAGGCGGGGTCAATCAAGATTGATCTCTGCAGAACCTGCAGCAATTCATGGCCGGCGGCCGACTCTCAGGGGCAGGGGCCAGCGCACAGTCAGCGCCTGCCCGGGCTCGCCCCACAGGGGTAGAAGCCGTGAGCGCAGGGCCGGCAGAGGGTCCGCCCCACACTGCTCGCGGTAGCGTGCAGTGGCCGACCAGGTGCCCAGGTAGCCCACCAGCTGGTCCAGCGACCACTCTGCCGTCATTTCCTGTGCCGGGAAGGCGATCTCCGACCAGGAAAAGGGCAACGTCCGGTAATCGTTTTCAACATGGGCTCGCTCCGGCGGCCAGAACGGCCCAACCGTCACCTGATGAAACTCGCGCAGCACCGGGTCCAGCAGCGGATTGATGCGCACACCACTGTAGGTCAGCAAGGCCAGTACGCCGCCCGGCCGCAACACGCGGGCAGCCTCGGCATAGAAGGCCTGCAGGTCAAACCAGTGCGCGGCCTGCGCCACCAGCACCAGATCCGCCGAGGCCTCGGGCAAACCACTGGCCTCGGCAGGGGCCACCGCAAAACGGACATTGGCCGGGCCACGGGCTGCTGCAATCTGTGCCGCACTGGCGTCAGTCGCCACAACGACACTGAAATGGGCTGCCAGCCCCTCTGCTGCCTGACCATTGCCGGTGGCACAGTCCCAGGCCATGACATGACCAGGGCAGATCGCCGCGAGATCGGAAAACAGTCGGGCGGGGTAACGGGGACGAAAGCTGGCGTAGTCCGCCGCCAGCGCAGAAAAGTGATCCTTGAAGTCAGCCACGGTCACTGTCCGCGGTATCAGGCACGGACCCGGGAGGCAGCCCAGAGCCGGCCTCAGGCATAGCCGGGCCATCTGGCGGTGGTGGTGGGCTGAGCTGATCGAGACAGCGGATTAACCGGTGCTCGTTCCACAGGGCCACGCTGGTCACCAGGATGATCACCAGAATCAGCAACCCACCACCCGTGAAGGCCAGATTGCCCAGCGCCGCCAGTGTAGCCAGCTCGTTGGTATCGATCGAACCGTTGCGCAAGCCCTGCAGCAGGGACTGCGGATCGAGGAACCAGGGAAACTTTACCCAGAGCCAGACATAAATGCCGGCCAGCACCAGCACCAGCAGGGTCGCCAACCAGGGCCAGTACGCAATCTGGCGGCGACGACGTTCGATATAGGCAACTTGTTCAGGAGACAGGGGCAGCATGGCAGTCCTGCGCAAAAAAGTGTGCGCGAACGCTAGCAGGGCGTCGCGGCAGTCTCAAGCCATCGCCGCCCTGTTTTGCTGTTGCCGGCTGCCAGTTGCAACCACCGGCTACAAATTGGACTCGGCATACTCCGCCAGGATCGACCGCGGCACCCCATGCAACTGCAAATGCCCGCCATGACGGAAACCCTTGAAACGCTCGCTCATGTAGGTCAGGCCGGAACTGGTCGGGCTCAGATACGGCGTATCGATCTGTGCCAGGTTCCCCAGGCAAACCACCTTGGAGCCCTCACCGGCACGCGTGATGATGGCCTTCATCTGGTGCGGCGTCAGGTTCTGGCACTCATCAATCAGGATCAGCGAGCGCTGGAAGCTGCGGCCACGAATGTAGTTCAGCGCCTTGAACTGGATGTTCGCTTTTTCTTTCACATACTCGATGGAGCCCGAGGGGCTGGCATCATTGAGATGCAACGCCTCGATATTGTCACTGATGGCGCCCAGCCACGGGTCCATTTTTTCTTCTTCTGTCCCCGGCAGAAAGCCATGCTCTTCCGCCAGCGGCGGTGTGGAACGGGTGGCAATGATCTTGTTGAAACGACGCTCGACAATCGTCATTTCAATGGCAGCCGCCAGCGCCAGAATCGTTTTCCCCGAACCGGCAGGACCGGTCAGCGACACCAGATGCACATTCGGGTCCATCAGCAGGTTGAGTGCCAGGGCCTGATGAATATTGCGCGGCGCCAGACCCCAGGCCTGCTGGTTCATGAGGGACTCACGCGGCAAGTCCACCAGCACCACACTGTCCCGCTCAATCTCGCGTACACGCCCGACAAACCCCTCTTCATCAACAATGAACTGGTTGATGTAGAGCGCGTCATCAATGCAGTCGCGCGGCACATGATGCAGTGTCTCGCCCATGCCCTGCACCGTATCCACCGACTTGACCCGGTCCCAGAACGAGCCGCTGACTTCGTGATAGCCGCGTGCCAGCTGCTTGATGTCCGAGACCAGCTGATCGTTGTGGTAATCCTCCGCCGACAGGCCACACGCGCGCGCCTTCAGGCGCATGTTGATGTCCTTGGTCACCAGCACGATCTTGGTGGAAATGTCCGCTGCCTGCAGGGTTACCAGCTGGTTGATGATCTTGTTGTCGTTGAGTTCGTTGGACAGGTAATCCTTGCCGGGACCATCCTGCGTATCCATCAGTACGGACAGCGTACCGAGATGGGTGCGTGTAATGTCGCGCCAGATGGGCACGCCCTGCCGGATCTGCTCGGGTGCTGCGTTGCCAAGAATGGCATCAATCAGGCGGATGGCGGCACGGCACTCGGCCGAGACTGACGCCTTGCCGGACTTGAGCTTGTCGAGCTCCTCCAGCACAGTCATCGGGATGATGACGCGATGTTCTTCAAAGTTCAGGACAGAATCGGGATTATGGATGAGGACGTTGGTATCAAGTACGTAGGCAATCTTGCGCTGGAGGGAATTGTCTTTATTGTCTTCCATGTCTGCACCTGAACAACGTAAGGGAAGGAATCGCGCGAGCGCGGCCCGGGAACGGCAACGAGATCCGTATCAGATCATGTCGTGCTTACCCTCCCCGTGGCTTCTGCCACACGTCATCAGGTTGTTCCGAACATAACGCATAACTTCTTCTGCTGAAAATATTTTTTCAGAATATTTGTGACGTTTTCCGGAAAACACCGCACCAGACATGGGCAGTCATGGCAACAACAGGCTGGCGGGCGACAAGCGCCCTCGCAGAAGCGACAGACTGCTCTCTGGACTGAAGTCGCGCGGCACATAATCAATCGAGCGCTTGTCAGCCGGCAGCAACTGCAAATGCTTGTAAACCTCGGCGACAAACTCGCTGCAGAAACCCCCTTGCCGGAACGGGGCGGCATCTCGTCCGCGCACCAGCGTGCGCAGCTGCTTGGAGACAAAATTCCAGTACGGCAACGCACCCCACTCATGCATCAGTGGCCGCATGCGCTGATAACGGCGGTGCCCGTTTTCCACACCGATCAGATGCCGCACTGCTGCCTCGCCAGGATAGCTGGCCAGCTTGTCGACCAGTGGCACCAGCTGCATCCCGTCATCGCGCCGGCCATGGCGGATGTCTGCCACGCAACTGGCCCGGGTTGTCTCCCAGAGCAAGGGCTCCGGACCATATTCGGGAATACGCATCACGATCCCGACATGGGACCAGTAACTGCCTGTCCACGCCTGAACCAGACGGGCGGAAAGTGTCCTGCCGGAAAAGAGCACCAGATCGCCCGTTCGCAATGCCTCGGGGCGGATCACCGGCAGATGTTCGAGGTATGCAGGGCGGCGGAAGGCGCTCAGCATGGCCACGGCAAGCTCTGGCTGTTCATGTCCGCAGACTGTCAGGCCGCCATGACAATTTGATGGCGGGCCGGATGGATGCCCTTTGCAGCAAACAGGCTAACGCCTAGAATCCGCGCGTCCTGATTGCCTGCTGCACCGGCAACGCCTTTCAGCCCTGAATACCGATACCCCCCTGGAGCCATCATGAGCCAGTTCGACAATGTCAGCGTCGTCAAGAAAGCCAATGTCTACTTTGACGGCAAGTGTGTCAGCCACAACGTGCTGTTTGCCGACGGCACCCGCAAGTCGGTTGGCGTGA
Source organism: Moraxellaceae bacterium (assembly GCA_003543245.1). Taxonomy (GTDB): domain Bacteria; phylum Pseudomonadota; class Gammaproteobacteria; order Pseudomonadales; family Moraxellaceae; genus UBA2031. Next base: position 19,488 of record DPJB01000011.1, read on the forward strand.
TTTTCCCGTCCTCGCTCACCTTCAATACCGGCGCGCCGGAAATCATGGAGCTGAACGCCGGCCGCTGCCGCATCCGCCTGCAGGGCACCACCGAGTGGACAGAATACAAGGGCGGCGAATCCTTCAAGGTGCCCGGCAATTCCTCGTTTGACATCGAAACCCTGGAAATGCTGGATTACATCTGCCACTTCGAGTGATCGGGTGTCGATAATAAAAAGCCGGCGAATTCGCCGGCTTTTTATTGATCAGTACTGCGCAACCAAAAGCGGAAGCTAGTGCCGGTGAATCTCCACCGATACATGCACCAGCTCCTGGCGCAAGGCCAGCAACTGCTTGTAATGCTCCGGCGGACGCGGGCTATCGGCAAACACGGATATCACTGCCGCATAGGAGCGGCTGCCCACCCGCACGATATGCAGATCGGTCACCCAGGTAGCGGGCTCTGACTCCAGCGTCTGCCGGATGAACAGCGGCAGCTCGTCACTGGGCAACCGATCCACCAGTTGCGCCGTCGCATCACGCAGCAAGCCCTGCGCCCAGTGCAGGATGATGACCGCTCCCACAATCCCCATCAGCGGGTCCAGCCAGCGCCAGCCCAGATAAAGCCCCGCCAGCAGTGCCACGATGGCAAATACCGAGGTCAG
>DPJB01000020.1 GCA_003543245.1 Moraxellaceae bacterium
AAAGGGATGGCATGCCATCCCTTTTTTAATCGCGACGCCTGACAGGATCAGGCATTACGCATATCACGCTCAATATCAGAAAGACTTGCCAGGAATGCCTCACGCGCAAACAGGCGATCCATGTACTTGAGCATGAACTTGCACTGCTTTTCCGGCAGTTCGATTTCCATCAGCGGCAGACGCCAGAAAATCGGCGCCGCTATACAGTCAACAAGTGTGAACTCGTCGCTCATGAAAAACGGTTTTTCCGAAAAAATCGGGGCAATGGTGATAAGGCTGTCACGGAGCTCCTTGCGAGCCTTGGCCGTTGCTGCCGTATCCTTGCCCTTGTTACCCAGAAGCAGGTCCACATGCGGGCACCAGTCGCGCTCGATGCGGTAGGCAAGCAGACGATTCTGGGCACGCGCAACCGGATACACCGGCAGCAATGGCGGGTGCGGGAATCGCTCGTCCAGATACTCCATCATGATCTTGGTTTCGTAGAGCGAAAGCTCGCGATCCACAAGGGTAGGAAGGCTGTTGTAGGGGTTAAGATCAGCAAGATCTTCCGGCTTGTTGGAGGACGTGACATTCACGACATCCACAGACACGCCTTTCTCGGCGAGGACAATGCGCACACGATGGCTGTAATGATCGGATCCATCCGAATAAAAAGTCATCGAGGAACGGCGGGTAACCACACCCATGCTTGCACTCCAGTCTAACGAGGAGCCTTGACGATTTCGCCAGGCTCAAAACACAAAAAGGGCAGCGAAAAATCGCGCCCTCGGTACCTGCCAGGGCAGGTCCAGACGAAACGCCCGGGCATGCCCGGGCGCTCGATGTCTTACTTGACGTCCTTCCAGTATTCCTTGTTCAGGAACCAGACCGGGATCAGCAACACAAACAGGAAAAACAGTACCCAGACGCCGATACGTTCACGCTCGACCTTTACCGGGTCGGCCATGTACGCCATGAAGTTCACGAGGTCACCAACGGACTGCTTGAACTCTTCGGGCTTGAGATCCTGTTCAAGATCGGCAAGCACATGCGGCATGGCCACATCCTTGAAGACCTTGTTGTTCACACCATAAGGACGGGCATCATCCGGATAGAACGACTGCAGATAGGAGTAAACCCAGTCAGGCGAACGCAGACGTGTTTCCACGCTCAGGTCTGGTGGTGGTGCACCGAACCACTTGGCCTGGTCCTTCGACGGGGTTTTCGGGTCAATCGTTTCACCCACCTTGTCGGTGGTGAACATCATGTACTCGGCAACCAGCTTCGGATCAATCTTCAAATCGTTGGCCATGCGGTCATAGCGGATGTACTTGGCACTGTGGCAACCGGCACAGTAGCTCAGGAACAGCTTGGCACCGTTCTGCAGGGATACCTTGTCCTGTGCATTCACAGGCGCATGCAGGCAATGCTTGAGCTCTCCGCACTCACCGCCGGCCGAGGCCTGTGCCACCAGCGGAGACAGGGCGAGAAGGACGAAAGCAATCAGCTTTTTCATCAGTGGCTCCCCCCGGTCAGACGCTCAGGCACCGGTTTGCATTTTTCGATCGATGTATAGACAGGCATAAGCAGGAAGTACAGGAAGTACAGGGCAGTCAGGACCTGTGCCAGCGGCGTATTCGGAATACCGAACGTTGTGCCGCTTGAAGGCACCACCCCCAGATAACCGAGGATCACAAAGCTGACAACAAAAATACCCAGCCACACCTTGCTCATCCAGCCCTTGTAACGGATGGACTTCACAGGACTGCGATCCAGCCATGGCAACACGAACATGATGGCAATGGCACCACCCATCACGACCACACCAGGGAAAGCCGAGCCGGCAATCGAGGGCATGGCACGCAACATTGCGTAGAAGGGCGTGTAGTACCATACCGGAGCAATGTGTGCCGGCGTCTTCAGCGGGTTGGCCGCCTCGAAGTTCGGACGCTCAAGGAAATAGCCGCCGCCATCCGGGAAGAAGAAGATCACGGTGCAGAACACCATCAGGAAGACCACGATGCCGACCAGGTCATGCACGGTGTAATAGGGGTGGAACGGGATGCCGTCCAGCGGCTTGCCATCCGGACCCTTGTTCTTCTTGATCTCGATGCCATCAGGATTATTGGAGCCTACATGATGCAGTGCCACCAGGTGCATGAACACCAAGGCAACCAGCACCAGCGGAATGGCTACCACATGCAGGGCAAAGAAGCGGTTCAGTGTGGCACCTGAAATCAGGTAATCACCACGCACCCACTCAACCAGCGCACCGCCAACAAAAGGCACGGCACCGGCGAGGTTCACGATCACCTGAGCGCCCCAGTAGGACATGTTGCCCCATGGGAGCACATAACCGAAGAAGCCTTCAGCCATCAGGCAGAGGTAGATCAGCATGCCGAAAATCCACAGCAGCTCACGCGGCTTGCGATAGGAGCCGTAGAGCAAACCACGGAACATGTGCAGGTAGACCACCACGAAGAATGCCGACGCGCCGGTGGAGTGCATGTAGCGCAGCAGCCAGCCGTACTCGACGTCATACATGATATAGCCGGCAACCGCGTCATACGCTGTATTGGCATCCGGCGTATAGAACATGGTCAGCCAGATACCGGTAGCCAGCTGGTTGACCAGCACCAGCATGGACAGCACACCGAAGAAGTACCAGAAGTTGAAGTTCTTCGGGGCGTAGTACTTCGACATGTGATATTCGTAAGTTTCTGTCGCAGGAAAGCGCGCATCCACCCAGCCCATCACACTTTTGAAAAGATTGCTCATCATGCGGCTCCCTTGTCGACACCGATAGTCACGACCGTGGCGGCATCATAGGAATGCGGCGGCACTTCGAGATTCTTGGGTGCAGGCACGCCCTTGTAAACGCGCCCGGCCAGATCGAACTTGGAACCATGGCACGGGCAGAAAAAGCCGCCCTGCCAGTTGGTCACGTGCGCGCCCTGAATCAGGCCGACTTCAGGCTCATACAGTGGCGAGCAACCCAGATGGGTACAGATGCCGGTGAGAATGGCAAACTCGGGATTGATTGAGCGATGCGCATTACGGGCATAGTCCGGCTGCTGATTGACATCATCAGAGGCCGGATCGAGCAGGTCACCCTCAACGCTCTTCAGGCCCTCCAGCATGGCTGGCGTGCGGCGCACGACCCATACCGGCTTGCCACGCCACTCAATCACCACCTTCTGGCCCGGCTCGAGCTGACCAATGTCAGCCGTCACAGGTGCGCCTGCAGCCTTGGCCTTGGCACTCGGGCTCCAGGATTTAACAAACGGAACGGCCACTCCGGCAACGCCTACCGCTCCCACCGCACTGGTGAGGCCAATCAGCAATCGCCGACGACCGACATTCACGCCGTCTGTACTCATCAAAGTACGCTCCAAATGAAGTACGCGGACGTTCGATCACCTGTATTTACGTGATCGAACCTCGAAAAAATAACCTGCGGATGATACTGGAAAGTCCTCAGAACTTACAAGGAGAGAACCAATCACTTACAGGGAAAATACATGCAAAACCAGGTCGCAACTCGCATGAATTTTTCCCAAAAAAAATGCCTCCGGGAAACCCGGAGGCATTTTTTCGCCATTGGCTGGGGAACAAGGATTCGAACCTTGACAGACGGTGTCAGAGACCGTAGTCCTACCGTTAGACGATTCCCCAACATTCGGACCATCNNTCAGGGCACGGGTAATGCCGTGACGGATCGCGCCGGCCTGGCCGCCGATACCGCCGCCAGCGACAGTAATCTTGAGGTCAAACTTTTCCAGCATTTCAACCAGCTCAAGCGGCTGACGCACAATCATGCGTGCCGTTTCACGACCGAAATATGTTTCCAGCGTGCNNACGATTCCCCAACATTCGGACCATCTGCCGGATACCCGAGGGTAGCCGGCAGACTGATACCTGAAAAGGTATTAACGCTTGGAGTACTGCGGACGCTTACGTGCCTTGCGCAGACCGACCTTCTTACGCTCAACTTCACGCGCATCACGGGTCACGAAACCAGCCTTGCGCAGCGGAGACTTGAGGTCTTCACTGAATTCGATCAGGGCACGGGTAATGCCGTNNCGACCGAAATATGTTTCCAGCGTGCGATCGTTAACCGTGATCTTGCCGGTGCCAGCGCTCATAAACACGCGGGCGGTTGCCGTCTTGCGACGACCAGTACCGTAGTTGGCTTGTGCAGTCATGGCTTCCGACTCAAATCTTCAGTTCTTGAGGCTGCTGGGCAGCATGGGGATGCTCGGCACCAGCATATACCTTGAGCTTGGCGAGCATGGCACGACCCAAAGGACCCTTGGGCAGCATGCCTTTCACGGCAATCTCGATCGGCTTTTCTGGCTTGGCCACGATCAGCTTTGCAAAGCTGATGCTTTTCAGGCCTCCCGGATAACCGGTGTGGTGGTAATACTGCTTGGCCTGAGCCTTGTTGCCGGTAACAGCAATCTTGTCGGCATTCACGACAACGATGTAATCACCGGTATCAACGTGCGGGGTGTATTCCGGCTTGTGCTTGCCGCGCAGACGACGAGCAAGCTCTGTCGCCAGACGACCCAAGGTCTTGCCATTGGCATCGACCACAAACCAGTCACGCTTCACCGTTTCCGGCTTGGCACTGAAAGTCTTCATTGCATTAACGCCTGTAACATAAGGGCTGCTGGCGAAATCCCCTGAAAAGAAGGGTCCCGCCAAAGAGGACGCGAATCTTACCCAAGTGCGCCCGCTTTGACAACTGCCCTTTCGGGAAAAAACCGGGAGCAGAGGCCACTCCCGGACAAGTTGCTGCCAGACACCCCGGAAACAGGCGCCTGACAGACACCATCAGGCCAGTACAGCCCTGGAAATGATGGTCTTCATGATCTCGTTGGTGCCCCCGTAGATGCGCTGGACACGGGCATCCGCCCACATGCGGGCAATCGGGTACTCCCACATGTAGCCATAGCCGCCATGCAGCTGCACACACTCGTCAATCACTTCGCACTGCAGGTCGGTAATCATGTACTTGGCAGCCGCGGCCGTAGGCACATCCAGTTTCTTGTCCAGATGCAGCTCAAGGCAACGATCCACGAAGACCCGACCCTGCATCACCCTGGAATGCAGCTCAGCCAGCTTGAACTGGGTGTTCTGGAAGTCGGCAATATGCTTGCCGAAGGCCTTGCGCTCCTTCACATAGTCAATGGTGAGCTTGAGCGCACCCTCGGCCATGGCAATACCGTTCACGGCAATACCGAGGCGCTCCTGCGGCAGCTCCTGCATCAGATAGATGAAGCCCATGCCTTCCTGACCGATGCAGTTGCCCACCGGCACCCGCACGTCCTGAAAGAACAGCTCGGAGGTATCCTGCGCCTTCATGCCGACCTTGTGCAGGTTGCGTCCTTTGGTGAAGCCGGGTGTTCCTGCCTCGACAATGATGAGGGACGTACCCTTGGCACCGGCACTCGGATCAGTCTTGGCCACAACAATCACGATTTCGGCATGCTGGCCGTTGGTGATGAATGTCTTGGAGCCATTGATGACATAGTGATCACCATCTCGCACAGCGGTAGTACGCACACCCTGCAAGTCCGATCCGGCACCTGGTTCGGTCATTGCGATGGCACCCACCATTTCACCCGTGATCATTTTTGGCAGGTACTTCTGCTTCATCGCGTCACTGCCGTAGTGCTCAATGTACGGCGCCACAATATCCGTATGCAGCCCAAAACCGATGCCGGTCAGTCCCAGACGGGAGATTTCTTCCATTACGATAGCCGAGTACAGATAATCCGCACCAACGCCGCCAAACTCTTCCGGCAGGCACGGACACAGCAGACCCTGCTCCCCTGCCTTGTTCCAGAGCGCACGATCTATCTGGCCGTTCTCTTCCCACTGCGTGTGAAACGGCACCGCTTCTTTTTCAAGAAACTTCACCACCATGTCACGGAAAGCCTCGTGGTCTGAATTGAAAATACTGCGCGGGATCATGTCGTACTCTCCAGTTGTTTACCGTTTTCTCAGTTGATATCGACGTTGCATGGCATGCCCGCTCAGGGACGATGCTCACGCTCCAGGTACTCATGCGACTGCATTTCCAGCAATCGTGATTGTGTGCGCTGAAACTCGAACGCCAGTTTTTTTCCCTGATACAGCTCGTGAATCGGTGCATCTGCGGAAATGATCAGCTTCACGCAGCGATCATAGAATTCATCAACCAGATTAATGAAGCGGCGAGCCGCATCATCCAGCTTTTCCGTCATCACGGGCACACGGGCCAGCAACACCGTATGATATTCCCGCGCCAGCTCGATACAGTCGGAAGCTGAGCGCGGAGCAATGCACATCTCGGCAAACGAGACCCACAACACATCATCGGTACAGGCAATCACGTTGATATGCCGGTCATTGATGACGATCGGATGGCTCTCCACATGCAGCCCCGTCGTCAGCTCTCCAAAGCTTTTCTGCAGACTGGTTTCCGCCGCTGCATCCAGCGGGCAATGGTAAAGCTCCGCTTTCTCCAGCACGCGCAAGCGATAATCCACGCCGGAGTCCACATTCAGCACATCGCAATGCTGTTTGAGCATGGCAATCGCCGGCAGGAAACGTTCGCGCTGCAAGCCGTTTTCATACAGGCGGTCCGGCACGATATTGCTGGTCGCCACCAGTGTGACCCCGCGTGCAAACAGCTTTTCAAACAGACCACCCAGCAACATGGCATCGGTGATATCCGTAACGAAAAACTCGTCAAAGCAGATCACCACCGCCTCACTGCGCAGCTTGTCCGCCACTATCTCCAGCGGGTCCTGCGTTCCCCTTAGCGCATTCAGCTCCTTGTGAACGCGCTGCATGAAGCGGTGAAAATGGATACGCATCTTGCGCTTGAAGGGCAGTGACTCGAAAAACAGGTCCATCAGGTAGGTCTTGCCACGCCCCACCCCGCCCCACATGTACAGCCCCTGTACGGGTTGCTTCGGCTGTTTCTGCAGCAATCGCCCCAGCCCCTTCGCCGCTTTCGCAGACTCGTAACGGGCCGTCAGCTCATCCTTGACGCGCTGAAGATGACGGATGGCATTGGCCTGGGCCTCGTCATGACGAAAATCGGGACGGGCAAGGTCTTGCTGGTATCTGAACTGAGGCATGACAGGGTTCTATGGAAAAATTACGAGACTCACCAGTCAGTGAGCGGCAGTTTACCCGCTTGCAGGGTGCGCGCAACTCTAAAATGACTGAACAGTATCCGGACGACGCAAATAAGGTCAGTGCGCCAGACGAGCGGCCAATTCTGCCTTGAGGTCGGTCAAACGGCCATGAAAGAAGTGGCTGGCGCCCTGAAAAACCTTCAGATCGCAGGGTGGCCTACGGGAAAGAGCCCAGGCCTGCATGGCCTCCGGGTCAACCACCTCGTCACTGTCGCCGACAAGAACAAGGGTGTGTGGCGGCGGATGCAGGCGATCGAAACCGTCGTAATGCACGGGTGGAGCCACCAGGACCAGTCGCTCCAGGGCCAGCTCGGCCGGCCACCGCTCCGTGACGGCGGTTGCAACCCAGGCACCAAAGGAAAAACCCGCAAGACTGACACGGCGAATACCATGCTGACCTCGCAGCCAGACCAGCACGGCCAGCAGATCATCAATCTCGCCTCGGCCCTGGTCGTGCAAGCCCTCACTGGCACCCGCTCCCCTAAAGTTGAAGCGCAGTACCGGCATCCCGGCATCCCGGAATACCCGGGCCAGTGTCGTGACCACCTTGTTGTTCATGGTGCCCCCGTGCAGGGGATGAGGGTGGCAAATGATGGCAGCGTGGTCCGCCGCAACCTCGACCGGGGACCAGACGCCCTCCAGCAGGCCGACGGGGCCAGGAATCATTACCGCATTATCTGAACCAGGCTGCATGACGAAAAATCCTCAAGGCGTCTTGGCGGGGCGGAACAATGCTATAGACTAGCGGCAAGCGTTGAAATGCCCTGTCACGTGACAGGGTAACAGCACAGGGAGAATCGCATGGGCTGGCTGGTATATCTGATTGTGTTTGCACTGGGCGGGCTGGGAGGCTGGCTGCTGGCCAAATCGCGCAACCCTGATACGCGGGTTCGTGAGCTGGAAGCGCACCTGACGGACCTGCAGGGCAAATATGATCACTATCAGGACTCGGTCACACAGCACTTTGCCACCTCGGCACAACTGACCAATGCGCTGACCACCAGCTTTCGTGAACTGCACCAGCACGTTCAGCAGGGCGCGCAGTCACTGTGCTCGGACAGCAAGCGCCATGGCAGCAGCAATCCTGCCAACGCCTTCATCAGCCTGGATGCGCCGCGCAATGGTCTTGGCCATGCCGCGCTGCTCAATGATGACTCCTACCTGTCCAGCGTGGAGCCGCCTCGGGACTACGCCACCAAGAAGCCCAGCGACAAGGGCACTCTGGACGAAGATTTCGGCTTTCGTGACTGAGTGACTGCTTTCGTTAAAAAGCCCGCCAGATTGCGGGCTTTTTTTGCCCGCACGACCTCCGTCAGGCACAGGGCCACTGGTAGTAACGCGCCTTTGCACATGCATCCGGATTATTGCCGGGCTTGCCGGGATAAGTCATCGCCTGGGTCTCTGCAATGCTGACAACGCGGGAAAAAATGGCGAGAAACAGGATCTGCATGATGATCTCTCCTCCGGAAGCTATCCGGGTATGGCAATCATCATGCCTGCAGGCCACCAAGCCTGACCAATTGAATTCTTGAGCATTTACGATTGCCGGTGGCTATCAGCATTCATGCCCGGGCTTGCTCAGACCGGATTACTGATATCGACGAACACCACATCAATACCGGTTTCCTGTTGCAGGAATTCTCCCAGCGCCTTGACGCCATAACGCTCGGTGGCATGGTGGCCACAAGCGAAATAATGGATGCCGCCCTCTCTCGCTGCATGCACGGTTGGCTCGGAAATTTCGCCACTCAGATAGGCATCTAGACCCAGTGCAATTGCCTGATCAATGTAGCCCTGCGCCCCACCGGTGCATAAGCCGACACGCCTGATCTCTGCCGGACCACCAGGAATCAGCTGGGGCTCCCGCCCAAGCCTGTCGCCAACATGCAGCGCGAACTCAGTTGCCGACATGGGGACTGACAGAGCTGCCGTATTGCCAATACTGCGAGGGTTGCCCGGTTCCAGAGGTCCGTCAATCGTCAGCCCCAGCACTCTGGCCAGCTGTACGTTGTTGCCAAACTGTGGATGGGCATCCAGCGGCAGGTGATAGGCCAGCAAGGACAGATCATGGTCCAGCAACGCTTTCAGGCGGGCGCGCTTCATGCCGGTGATGCGGGCGTCCTCTCCCTTCCAGAAATAACCGTGATGAACAAGGATGGCATCGGCATCACGCTCCACTGCGGCATCGATCAGCGCCTGCGACGCAGTGACCCCGGTAACAATCCGTCGCAATGTCTTGCGTCCCTCCACCTGCAGGCCGTTCGGGCAATAGTCATTAAAGCGACCTGGCTCCAGCGTACGATCCAGCAAAGCGAGTACATCGCGCAAAAAAGTCATACAAAACCCGGTATTGAGAACGAAAGTCAGACCCCCATAATCTCCCGGGTAGCATAGACAAGGGAACCCCCACATGCGCATCAAGACTCTACTGCCCTGGGTACTGCTGGCCGGCGCGCTGGTCTGGCTGTGGACCCTGTACAACCCCGCCGTCATTCCCGGTGTACCTCCATCCCTGCCCGCAGAACGCACAGCCGTCATTGCGCCCGGCGCAACGGATGGAGCCATCAGTGGTCCGGTGTCCTATGCCGCAGCGGTACAAGTTGCCGCACCTGCCGTCGTCAATATTTTCACCACCCAGAAAATCCAGCGACAGATTCACCCGCTGCTGCAGGATCCTTTTTTCCGTCGTTTCTTCGGCGATGGCCTGCCTGACGAGCGCATGGAGTCCAGCCTCGGCTCGGGCGTCATTGTGAGTCCCGAGGGCTATGTACTGACCAACAACCATGTGGTGGCCGAGGCCGATGAAATCCGGGTTGCCCTGAAGGATGGACGTGAAACCACGGCAAAAGTTGTTGGCGCTGATCCGGGAACTGATCTTGCCGTACTCAAGATAAGCCTCGACAAGCTGCCAGTACTGCCGTTCCGTGAGTCTCCCATGCAGGTGGGGGATGTGGTGCTAGCCATCGGCAACCCCTTCGGCGTGGGCCAGACCGTCACCCAGGGCATCGTGTCTGCGATGGGGCGTCAGGGACTTGGCATCAACACGTTCGAGGACTTCATCCAGACGGATGCCGCCATCAATCCCGGCAACTCGGGCGGCGCCCTCATTGATGTTGCAGGCAACCTCATCGGCGTGAACTCTGCCATTTATTCGCGCAGCGGCGGCAATCAGGGCATCGGCTTTGCCATCCCGGCCAGTCTGGCCAAGACGGTCATGCAGGCCATCATCAAGGATGGCAAGGTTGTGCGCGGCTGGCTGGGAATCGAGGTACGCACACTTGATGCGACACTGGCCGAGCAGATTGGCAGCAAGGTGAGCAAAGGGGTGGCAGTGGCTGGCATTGTGCGCGGTGGGCCTGCACAGCAAGGGGGCATGGAGCCGGGCGACATCATTGTGTCGCTCAATGGTGAAGCCGTGAATGATGCGCAGACAGCGATCAACCGCATTGCCGCGTTCAAGCCCGGCACCGATCTGCGCACCGTCGTCATGCGCGACAACCGCGAGGTGGAGCTGAAAATCAGGATTGGCGAGCGCCCCGCTGAAACAGGCCCCGCCCGGGAGTAAACCGGCCGTCCATGAAAAAGGCACCGTCAGGTGCCTTTTTCACTCATCATCAAAGCACTTCTTTCAGCGCCCGTATCAACGCATCGTTCTGCTCTGGGGCACCAATGGTGATGCGCAGGAACTGCTCGATGCGGGGCGACCGGAAATGCCGCACAATCACGGCACGCTCGCGCAACAGTGCTGCCAGCGCACTGCCCTCACGCTCAGGGTGGCGGGCAAAAATAAAATTGGCCGCCGACGGCAACACCTCGAAACCAAGCGAGACCAACTCGCCCACCAGTTTCTCGCGGCTCTCGATCACAGCCTGGCAGGTCTGGCGGAAATACTCCTGGTCATCGAATGCAGCTGCCGCGCCAACAATCGCCATGCGCCCCAGCGGATAGGAGTTGAAGCTGTTCTTGATGCGCTCCAGCGCCTCGATCAGATCCGGATGCCCTATCGCCAGACCGACACGCAGGCCTGCCAGTGATCTCGACTTTGACAACGTCTGTGTCACCAGCAGTTGGGGATACTTCCTGACAAGCGTAATGGCCGTCTCGCCACCAAAGTCGACATAGGCCTCATCCACCACCACGACCGAGTCGGTATTGCGCTGCAGCAGTGACTCTATGGCCGACAAGGGCGTCAATATGCCGGTAGGTGCATTCGGATTGGGGAAAATGATGCCGCCATTGGGCTGTGCATAATCATCCAGATCAATTTCGTAGTTGGCATTAAGCATGACCTGCCTGAACGACACGCCATACAGGCCGCAATAGACCGGATAAAAGCTGTAGCTGATATCCGGAAAGAGAATGGGCCGGTCATGTTTCAACAGGCCATGAAACACATGTGCCAGCACTTCGTCCGACCCGTTGCCGACAAAAACATGCGACTTCCCGACGCCGTAGTAATCCGCTATCGCCTGCTTGAGCACATCGGCATTGGGATCGGGATACAGACGCAAGTCGTCATTCAATGCGGCCTGCATGGCAGCAACGGCTTTGGGTGACGGTCCGTAGGGGTTCTCGTTGGTATTGAGCTTGACGAGGTTGGCAATCTTCGGCTGCTCACCCGGCACGTACGGCACCAGATCGTTGACGAAGGCACTCCAGAACTTGCTCATGAAATATTCCGTGGCATGTTGCCGGAACAGTGACAGTCGCGAACCTTTTTACGCCTGGCCCACGACTGACACTGCTCCCGCAGGGATTACTTGATAATGCGGTACTCGGCTGAACGGGCATGCGCTTCCAGACTTTCGCCTCGCGCCAGCACGGAAGCCACCTTCCCCAGCACGGAGGCACCCGCCGCAGAGCAGCCGATCAGGCTGGTCCGCTTCTGGAAGTCGTAGACACCCAGTGGCGAGGAAAAACGTGCCGTGCCGGACGTTGGCAGTACATGATTCGGTCCCGCGCAATAATCACCCAGCGCTTCTGGCGTAAACCGCCCCATGAAAATGGCACCGGCATGCCGGATGTGCGGCAACAGGGCTTCCGGATTTTCCACGGACAGCTCCAGATGCTCGGGAGCAATGCGGTTGATCAGAGACAGCGCCTCGTCCTGATCCTGCACCCTGATGAGAGCACCACGACTGGCCAGCGATATACGGGCAATATCCTGACGCGCCAGCGTCGGCAACAAGCGCTCGATACTGGCAGCGACGGCATCAAGGAATGCCTCGTCTTCGGACAACAGTATGGCCTGCGCCTGCTCGTCATGTTCGGCTTGCGAGAACAGGTCCATCGCAATCCAGTCAGGGCTGGTCTTGCCGTCACAATACACAAGGATTTCCGAGGGGCCGGCAATCATGTCGATACCCACCTGCCCGAACACCATGCGCTTGGCAGTCGCCACATAGATATTGCCGGGACCGACAATCTTGTCGACACGCGGCACGGTAGCGGTACCGTAGGCCAACGCAGCCACGGCCTGCGCACCACCGATGGTAAAAACACGATCAACGCCGGCCAGACAGGCTGCTGCAAACACAAGCTCGTTCACTTCGCCACGGGGCGTCGGCACCACCATGATGATTTCACGTACACCGGCCACTTTTGCCGGCATGGCATTCATCAGCACCGACGACGGATAGGAGGCCTTGCCTCCCGGTACATAGATACCGACACGGTCCAGCGGCGTGATTTTCTGGCCAAGCACTGTGCCGTCGGCCTCGGTGTATTGCCAGGAGTCCTGCTTCTGCTTTTCGTGATAGGCACGCACACGATCACGTGCTGTGGTCAATGCCTCACGCTGCTCCGCCGGCAAACCATCCAGCGCCTGCTGCAGGCGCTTCTGCGGAATTTCCAGATGCACCGCATCTGCCGCATTGAGGCCATCAAAACGATTGGTGAACTCCAGCAGGGCGCGATCGCCCTCGCTGCGCACACGATTGACGATAGTCGTCACTGCATCCTGCACACCGGCATCACTCACCCCTTCCCAGGCGAGCAGGGACTCCAGGCGGCGCTCAAAACCGGCAGCCGAGGTATCAAGACGAGGAATGAGTTCGCTCACATCAGACTCCGGTCAACTCAGGCTGTGGCCTGCTCGCGACGGGCTACTGCCGCCTCCAGCTGGTCAATCACGGGCTGGATCAGCGCATGTTTCATTTTCATGGCTGCCTTGTTCACAATCAGGCGTGAACTGACGTGTGCAATCAGTTCAGTCGGCTCCAGGCCGTTTTCCTTAAGGGTCTTGCCGGTATCAACGACATCGACAATACGGTCAGCCAGCCCCATCAGCGGTGCCAGCTCCATGGAACCATAGAGCTTGATCAACTCGACCTGCTCACCTTTCTCGGCATAGTAACGCTGCGTCACATTGACGAATTTTGTGGCAACACGCAGGCGACCATTCACTGCCGGTGCATTGACCGGACCGGCAACCATCAGGCGGCAGAGCGCAATGCGCAGATCAAGTGGCTCATACACACCGTTGGCGCCATGCTCCATGAGCACATCCTTGCCGGCAACACCGATATCTGCAGCGCCATTTTCTACGTAGGTCGGCACATCGGTAGCGCGCACGATAACGATGCGTACTGCCGGGTGCGTAGTCGGAAAAATCAGCTTGCGGGACTTTTCCGGATCATCAAGCATGTCGATGCCAGCCTCGCGCAGCAGCGGCAAGGTGTCATTAAGAATACGGCCTTTTGACAGCGCAATAATGATTCCACTCATGCTTCACCCCGGCCGGAGACCCGGCGGATTTTTGCGCCCAGTCCCTGCAGCTTTTCTTCAATGCGCTCATAGCCACGGTCGATGTGATAAATGCGGTCAACCAGCGTATCGCCTTCGGCAGCCAGCGCCGCAATCACCAATGACATCGACGCGCGCAAGTCAGTCGCCATCACCGGCGCCGCCTGCAATGTCTCCACACCCGTCACAATCGCCGTATGACCATCAACCGCAATCTTTGCACCAAGACGATTGAGTTCCGGCACATGCATGAAGCGGTTTTCGAAGATGGTCTCGATAATCGATCCCGTCCCTTCCGCCATCACATTCACCGTCATGAACTGGGCCTGCATGTCTGTCGGGAAGCCTGGGTGCGGCGCCGTGCGGAAATTCACTGCCTTCGGACGGCGCCCCTCCATGTCAAGCTCGATCCAGTCCGGGCCGGTGGTGATTTTGGCGCCAGCTTCCTGGAACTTGAGCAGCACGGCATCCAGCAGGCCCGGTTCGGTATTCAGTGCCTTCACCCGCCCACCTGTCACTGCGGCGGCAGCCAGATAGGAGCCAGTTTCAATGCGGTCGGCAATGACACGATAGGTGCAGCCATTGAGCGACTCGACGCCCTGCACAGTAATAGTGTCTGTTCCGGCACCTTCAATTCTTGCACCCATGGCGGTGAGCAGCCCGGCCAGGTTGACGATTTCCGGCTCACGCGCCGCGTTCTCGATGATGGTGGTGCCTTCCGCCAGCGTGGCAGCCATCAGCATGTTTTCGGTGCCGCCAACCGTGACCATGTCAAATACAAAGCGAACACCCTTGAGGCGGCCATTCACCTTGCCGTGCACGTAACCGTTCTCGACGTGAATATCGGCACCCAGGGCAATCAGCCCCTTCAGGTGCTGGTCCACCGGACGCGAACCGATGGCACAGCCGCCGGGCAATGAAACGGATGCCTCGCCGAAACGGGCGAGTAACGGACCCAGCACAAAAATGGAGGCGCGCATGGTACGCACCAACTCATACGGCGCCACGGCGGTATTCAGGGTATTGGCATTCACCTGTACCTGGCACTGCTCGCCAATCTCGACGGTCACACCCATATGGGCCAGGATCTGGATGAGTGTAGTGATGTCCTTGAGCTGCGGCACATTGGTCAGTGTGACCGGTGTTTCGGCCAGCAATGTGGCGGCCAGCAAGGGCAGCGCAGCATTCTTGGCGCCGGAAATCTTCACCTCGCCATCAAGGCGAACACCACCGGTTATCAGCAACTTGTCCATCAGGGCTCTCAATAAATGCGTCAAAAAACACGTTAAAAAACCGTTTCCCAGAAACGAAAAGGTCCGACATCAAGTCGGACACGAAGTCACACAGGTTTTGCCAGACGCAGACCCAGTCCACATCCGCTGATGCATCAGGAAAACAGCTTGATCTTCCGCCACTCTTCCCGGGTCAGGGTGCGCATGCTTACCGCGTGAATTTCACCGGTTGCAATGTGCGGATTCAACGGACCATAAACCAGTTGCTGCTTGGCGACCGGACGCATCCCCTCGAAACGATCCGTCACCACGGTGACTGTGTACTTGCTGCCCTCACCTTCCACGTGAATTTCCGCATCCGGAATACCCGCTTCAAGCAGTGCCTTGATCTCATCGGCCGTCATGCTTCACTCTCGAAAAACAAAAAAATCATACCTCAGGCAAGGCCTCGGCCAGCCCGCTGACCCGGGCGATCGCCCGGCAACGCTCAGGCACGTTCGTCAGCTGCAACTGATACCCCCGGGCGGCCGCCGTTCGCGCCCAGCGCAACAATACTGCAACCGTCAGGCTGCTGGCCGAGGTCAGGCCTGTCAGGTCAACGACAACTGCTGTAGCAGCCTGTTCCAGCACGGCAATGCCATCGGCACACACGGCATCGGCATTGTCATAGGTAATCGCTCCGCTCAACCTGAGGCAGTTGCCGTCACTAGCCAGCATGTCACTCATTGCTTTGCCGTCTTGTTGGGCTTGCCGGCATCTGCCGAGGAGCCATCCATCGCCTTGGTATCCGGCGTCCAGCCGGCAATCGCCTTGTCCAGACTACCGCGATTTGCCTCGACTGCCGAGCCGAACTGGTTGCGGAAGGTCAGCCCAAGATTGATGCCGTTGAGGATCAGGTTGCGCACCTTCCACTCACCGGCCTTGTCCACCTGCATCTGGAACGTCACCGGATAAATCTGCCCGCTACTGGCATGCACATCCACATTGACCTGGGCTTTCTGCGGATCCGGGCCAGCCTTGTAGGGCTTGAAGACAATCTTCTGGTCTTCATAGGACGTCAGTCCCTTGGCGTAGGTGCGCACCAGCGATTGCTTGAAGACGCGGGCAAACTCTTTCTGCTGGGCCGGTGTGGCCTGCCGGAAATACTGGCCCATGACGCTGCGGGCGATACCATCGACATCCACATACGGCGTGATGCTCTCGTCGACCAGACGATTCAGCGCCTCAGGGTCTTTCTTGAGAACCTCCTTTTCCTTGGTAATACGGGCCAGCAGGGCATTTGTCGCATCCTGCACCACGACCTGCGGATTACCTGCAGCCGTTGCCATCATCGGCAGGGCCAGCAGGAGGATTGCAGTCAGTCGTTGCCAAGCACTCATCATATTCTCCAGGTTGCTCTCATCGTGCCTCAGAAGCTGTCATCAGCCGCCGCCGGGGCCGAAGCCGGAGCAGCAGGCTCACTGGCCTTGCTGGACAGGAACTTGCCAATCAGATCTTCAAGCACAAGGGAGGACTGCGTCTGTTCGATTTCGTCACCGTTCTTGAGATATGTGTCATCGGCACCCGGCACGATGCCGATGTACTTTTCACCAATCATGCCGGCTGTCAGGATGGATGCCACTGCATCGGTATCAATGCTCTTGACCTCGTTGACAATATCCATGGTGACCTTGGCCTGCAGTGTCTTGGGATCGAGCTCGATCCTGCTGACGCGCCCGATCACCACCCCGGCCAGTGTGACCTTGGCCCGCACCCCGAGCCCCCCGGCATTCTGAAAGCGGGCTGTCAGCTGGTAGCTGGGCTTGCCGGCCTCTTCGGTCAGGCCGCTGACACGGATGGCGAGGAAGAACAGCGCGGCAAAACCGGCCACCAGGAACAGGCCGACCGCCATCTCGATAGTACGTGTACGCATCAGAATCCTCCGAACATGACAGCGGTGAGCATGAAATCCAGGCCCAGCACCGCCAGCGAGCCATACACCACGGTGCGCGTGGTGGCGCGGGAAATTCCTTCACTGGTGGGTTCGCAGTCGTAGCCCTGGAATACTGCAATCCAGGTCACGGCCCCGCCGAACACCACACTCTTGATGATGCCGTTGACAACATCATCGTAAAACTCCACGGAGTTCTGCATATTCGACCAGTAGGAGCCTTCATAGATCCCAAGCCACTCCACGCCCACGAGCAGGCCGCCCAGGATACCGACGGCTGAAAAGATCAAGGCCAGCACCGGCATGGAGTAAAAACCGGCCCAGAAACGTGGCGCGACAATGCGGCGCAAGGGGTCAACCCCGATCATTTCCATGCTGGAGAGCTGTTCGGTTGCTTTCATCAGGCCGATTTCAGCGGTAAGCGCCGAACCGGCACGACCGGCAAACAACAACGCCGTCACCACCGGCCCCAGCTCACGCACCAGCGTCAGCGCAACCATGGTGCCCAGTGCCTGCTCACTGCCGTAATCGATGAGGATGTTATAGCCCTGCAGGCCCAGAACCATGCCGATAAAGAGGCCGGACACCATGATGATGATCAGCGAGAGCACACCCACGGCATAGAGCTGTTTGACCAGCAAGGGGAAACCGGTCCGTAGATTGGGCACGGCGACCAGGGCCTGATACAGGAAAACACCTGCAGCTCCTATCTTTTGCACAACCTCAAGGGCCGTCGCCCCCAGACGCTGGATCTGCTGCATCAGGAACGGTCTCCTTGCGGACGCAACGCCGCCAGCTCTTCGGCAAAACCGGGCGCAGGATAGCGGAAACGCACCGGGCCATCCGGTTGCCCGTGCAGGAACTGCTGCAGGAACTCCGAGTCCGATGCCTGCAATTCAGCTGGCGTGCCCTGGCCAATCACCTTGCCACCCGCCAGCACGTAGATGTAGTCGGCAATTGACAGGGTTTCGTGGATATCGTGGGAAACAATTATGGAGGTCAGCCCCAGCGCCTCGCGCAGGGTACGGATGAGCGTAACCAGCACCCCCATCACGATCGGGTCCTGCCCCGCAAAGGGCTCGTCATACATGATGAGTTCGGGATCAAGGGCAATGGCGCGCGCCAGTGCTGCACGGCGGTTCATGCCGCCCGAGAGCTCAGCCGGCATGAGGTCTTCTGCACCACGCAGCCCGACCGACTCCAGCTTCATCAGCACCAGCTCGCGCATCAGGGGCTCGGAAAGACGGGTATGGGCACGCAGCGGGAAAGCCACATTTTCGTAGACGGACAGGTCGGTAAAGAGGGCGCCCGACTGGAACAGCATGCCCATGGAGGCTCGTGCACGGAACAATTGCTCTCGGCTCATGTCCGGGACATTGCGGCCATTCACATGCACTTCGCCCTGATCGGGACGCAACTGGCCACCAATGAATCGCAGCAAGGTGGTCTTGCCGCAGCCTGAGGGACCCATGATGGCCGTCACCTTGCCGCGGGCAACATTGATGTCGACGCCATCAAAGATGCGCCGGTCACCACGGGAAAAGACCAGGTTGCGAATTTCAACCAGATTGTCGGGGGCGGCGTCCGTCATGAGGGCGTCAGTCCGTATCAAAGTGGGCGCACTATATCACTGTTGGGCTCGCCTGATGAGTTGCGACTCGGTAACCCGCGCTCACACTCCGGCTGTAGCGCCGGCAGGGCTGAGTGGGGGATAATCCCATGCTTGACCAAGGAGCATTTCCCGACATGGCCGATTTCGACTTTATCCGCGCCGGCCAGCGTGTGATCAATGTCGAGCAGACTGCGCTCGACAACCTGTTGCCACATATTGATGCCCGCTTCCAGAACGCCTGTGACATCCTGCTCGCCTGCAAGGGCCGTGTCGTAGTCAGTGGCATGGGCAAGTCCGGCCATATTGGCAACAAGATTGCCGCCACCCTGGCCTCGACCGGTACCCCGGCCTTTTTTGTGCACCCGGGCGAAGCCAGCCACGGCGACCTGGGCATGATCACGCCACAGGATGTGGTCATTGCCATCTCAAACTCCGGGGAAACCAACGAAATCCTGGCGATAGTGCCGTTGATCAAGCGCATGCATGCCAAGCTGATCAGCATTACCAACAACAGTCATTCCACGCTGTCGAACGCTGCCGATGTCAGTCTGGAAATCGGCAAGTCGCCGGAGGCCTGCCCCCTGGGACTGGCCCCCACCTCCTCCACCACAGCCACACTGGTTCTGGGTGACGCGCTGGCAGTGGCCCTGCTGGAAGCCCGCGGCTTTACCGCCGAGGACTTTGCCCTGTCGCACCCGGGCGGCTCGCTGGGTCGCAAACTGCTGTTGCGTGTACAGGATGTCATGCACAAGGACGAGCAGGTGCCGGTGGTAAGCGAGGACACCCTGATTGTTGATGCCCTGATGGAAATCACCAAGAAAGGTCTCGGCATGACGGCTGTGAAAAAAGCGGACGGCTCACTGGCCGGGCTCTATACTGACGGCGACCTTCGCCGCAATCTTGATCGCAGGATCGACATACACCAGACCGCCATTCGTGACGTCATGAGTACCGGCTGCACCACCGTAACCGCCAACCTGCTGGCCGCCGAAGCCCTGGCCGTTATGCAGGAAAAACAGATCAATGGCGTCATTGTGGTTGATGCCGGACAACGCCCGGTCGGTGCACTGAACATGCATGACCTGTTGCGCGCAGGGGTGATGTAATCATGGATACCGTAATGCAGAAGGCGGCAAAGATACGCCTGCTGGCACTGGATGTGGATGGCGTCCTCACCGATGGGCGTCTTTACTTCGCTGAAGATGGCCAGGAACTGAAAACCTTCGACACCCAGGACGGGCACGGCATCAAGATACTGCAGCAGTCTGGCGTCATCTGCGCCATCATCACCGGCCGTAACACGAAGCTGGTCGAGCGCCGCACCAAAAACCTCGGCATCACCCACCTGCTGCAAGGCCGTGAAGACAAGCTGGTGGCACTGCGGGAACTATCGGCAGAGCTCGGCATTGCGCTGGACAACATGGCATATGTGGGTGATGACTGGCCCGACTTGCCCGCCATCCGCGCCGCCGGACTGGGCGTGGCTGTGGCCAATGCCCACAACGAACTGCACACACACGCCGACTACGTAACCCGTCTGGAGGGCGGCCGTGGTGCCGTCCGTGAAGTGTGCGACCTGCTGCTCAAGGCACAACACAAATATGACGCGGCGCTGGCGCCGTATCTGGAGCACTGACCCGAATGGATTCCCGCAACATTCTCAGCGTAGCCGGTGTACTGCTCGTTCTGGGCGGTGTCGGCTATTACTGGGGGCTGGGCCACCCCCAGCCGTTGCGGACAGCCACCGAAGAAACACGGCGCCCGGACTATGAGGCAGGCAACATTCTGTTCATGGAAAGCGGCAAGGACGGCAAATTGTCACGCCGCCTGGAAGCACCCTCCTTGCGCCACTTCAGCTCACCTGATGATCAGGCAGAGATCGATAACCCCGTCATGCGGCTCTATGCCGATGGCCGCGAGGCATGGAAGCTGCAGGCTGCACGGGGGCTCAGCCTGCAGGGCAGCAAGGAAATCCGGCTGGAGGGCGGCGTCATCGCCGAGCGACGTGATCCCGAAGCAGTTCCGCTACGCTTTACCACTCCCTCACTGACCAGCTGGCCAGACGAAGAGCGCCTGCAAAGCACCAGCGGCATTCACCTTGTCAGCCCGCAAGGTGAAATTTCCGGCCAGACCCTGCAGGCCAGCCTCCGCACCAGCACCGTGGAAATCAACCAGAACGTCACAGGAACCTATGCTCCCGCGCGCCATTAAATACCTGACCGTCCTTGGTCTTTGCATTGCATCAGCCGCCTTCGGTCTGCCAACCGATCGCGACCAGCCACTGCAGGTCGCCGCGGACAACGCCCATTTTGACGAAAAAACCGGGATTGCAACGTACCGGGGAGCTGTCGTGATTCGTCAGGGCACTCTCGAGCTTCGCTCTGATGAGCTGGTCATCAACGTGGACAAGCAAGGCAATGTCACCAAAACGTCTGCGCGCGGCAAACCGGCCCGCTACCAGCAACAGGTTGACCCGAAAAAAGGACTGGTCTCGGCCGAAGCAACGCGCATTGATTACGACCTGAAAAACGAAGTCATCACGCTTAACGGTCAGGCCCGGCTGCGACAGGACGGAGCCAGTTTCCAGGGTGCCACCATCACCTACGCCATTGCCCGCCAGCAGGTCGATGCCAAGGGTGATGCCAGCAACCGCGTACAGCTGGTCCTGCCACCGCAACCCCGCGCGCCACGCAAGGATGCCCGACCATGACGACATTACAGGTCAACGGTCTGGCCAAGGCCTACAAGGGTCGCCAGGTCGTCAAAAGTGTCTCGCTTTCAGTGGAGAGCGCGCAGATTGTCGGCCTGCTTGGCCCTAACGGTGCGGGCAAGACAACGAGTTTTTACATGATTGTCGGACTGGTACCGATGGATGCCGGCAACATCCGGATTGATGCCGAGGACATTTCGCACCTGCCCATGCATGGCCGTGCCCGCAAGGGCATCGGCTACCTGCCACAGGAAGCATCGATCTTCCGCAAGCTGTCGGTAGAGCAAAACATCATGGCCATTCTGGAAACCCGCACCGACCTCGACAAGGCCGCCCGTCAGGCCAAGCTGGAATCACTGCTGAACGAGTTTCACATCACCCATATCCGCAAGAACCTGGGCATGAGCCTGTCCGGTGGCGAACGCCGTCGCGCCGAGATTGCCCGGGCCCTGGCAACCGAGCCCCATTTCATCCTGCTGGATGAACCTTTTGCCGGGGTGGACCCGATTTCCGTGGCGGACATCAAGAGCATCATCACCCACCTCAAGGAACGCGGCATCGGTGTGCTGATCACCGACCACAATGTGCGTGAGACGCTGGATATCTGCGAGAAGGCCTATATCGTCAGTGCCGGCAACCTGATTGCCGCCGGTACTCCTGAAGACATCATGGCCAATGAAATGGTACGCAAGGTCTACCTTGGCGATCAGTTCAGCCTGTAAATGCCGCCATCCGCACACTTTAGGCCCACTTCTTGCTAGGGCTGCAATCGCGACTGCGTTATAATTACCGCTCATCGCCGGATTCTCCCTGATCCGGCCGAGGAGTCGCTGCATCCATGAAGCCCACACTGCAATTACAGATCGGCCAGCACCTGGCCATGACGCCGCAACTGCAACAGGCCATCCGCCTGCTGCAATTGTCGACGCTGGAGTTGCAGCAGGAAATCCAGGAGGCCCTCGATGCCAATCCCATGCTGGAAAGCGCTGATGACGACGGCGAACCGGCAGAACCGATTGATGACACCCCGATTGACTACGCGGCTGCAGAAGCACTTCTGGCACAGGAATCCGCTGACCCGGCCGATAGCAATGACGAACCTTCCGCTCTTGATATCAACGTCAACGAATCCATGCCGGACGACCTGCCGGTAGACTCCCTTTGGGAAGACGTGTTCAGCAGCGGCGGCAACACCCCGGCAGGCAGTGCCGACGATGACGAGAACCCGTTCGAGTCGCGCAATGCCGCGCCGGAGACTCTGGCAGACCACCTGGCCTGGCAACTCAATCTGACACCGTTTTCAGACCTGGATCGAGCCATCGGGCATGTAATCCTGGATGCAATTGATGAGCGTGGCTACCTGACAGTCCCGCTCGACGACATCCTTTCCGCCGTGACCGACCCGGATGATCCGGATGCCGTGGAAATGGACGAAGTGGAAGCGGTCCTGCACCGCATACAGCAGTTCGATCCACCTGGCGTGGCCGCCCGTGACCTGCGTGAATGCCTGCTGATCCAGTTGCACCAGTTGCCGGAAACCCTCGTCTCCCGCGAGGATGCCACCAGGGTTGTCCGTGACCATCTGGAGTTGCTCGCCAGCCGTGACTTCACCAGCCTGATGCGCAAGCTCAAGCTATCCGAAGACGGACTCAAGACGGCTATCAGCCTTATCCAGTCGCTCAACCCGAACCCGGGCGGCCGCATCAGCCACACCAGTGAAACCGAGTACGTGACACCCGATATCATCGTGCGACGACTGCATCAGCGCTGGACCGTCGAGCTGAATCCGGAAACCGCACCGAAACTGCGGGTGAATGCCAATTACGCCTCCATGGTGCGACGCGCCGACTCCAGCGCCGACAACACCTATCTGCGCGACAACCTGCAGGAAGCCCGCTGGTTCATCAAGAGCCTGCTGAGCCGCAATGAAACCCTGCTCAAGGTTGCCACCTGCATTGTCGAGCACCAGCGCGGCTTTCTCGAGCATGGTCCGGAGGCCATGAAGCCGCTGGTACTACGCGATGTTGCCGATGAAGTGGGGATGCATGAGTCAACCATTTCGCGCGTGACGACACAAAAGTTCATGCACACACCGCGCGGTGTATTCGAACTGAAATTCTTTTTTTCCAGCCATGTCGGCACCACTGGCGGCGGCGAAGCCTCCAGCACAGCCATCCGCGCCATGATCAAGAAACTGGTCAGCCAGGAAAGCCCCAAAAAGCCACTCTCGGACAACAAGATTGCCGATCTCCTGCTGGAGCAGGGCATTGAAGTAGCGCGACGCACCATCGCCAAATACCGCGAGTCACTGAACATTCCCCCTTCAAACGAGCGCAAGCAGTTACTCTGACGCCACGATACCTGCCGTCCCCTCGGGATTGACCTGCAACAACTCTCCGGCAGATAAACAGTCCGTCTATCCCGGAACACCCGCTGCTGACCCGGCGCTTGCCGCCGTGATTCCTCGCGTAATCCTGCAGAAATCCGCAGGATTACGGCAGGATTGCACAAAAAATACGCATTACCATCCGATTACAAAGTTGCCATCCGCAGACTTGCAAGGTTCGCCTCAGGCTGTGCTATGGTGAAGTCATGAGATGGACAAGATGCCTGCAAACGGGAGAGTCCGGACCCGTTGATCCTGCACCCCAGCAACCGTATTCACGGCCCCTCAACGGGGCCTGTTCCAGGGGAACTATGCAGCAGCCCGGAAGGCAGCCCGGAGCGCATCTGCGCCGCCGGTTCGACTGCCCGCCCCAGGGCCTGATGCAAAAGCCCCGCCCGGCACCACACCGGTGCCGCCTGTCTACCCAAGAGAGGAAAGGTCTATGCAAATGGTAATCAGCGGTCATCACGTCGAACTCACCGAAGCCCTCAAGGACTACGTCCAATCAAAGCTGGAAAAGGTCGAGCGCCACTTTGACCACATCACCAGCATGAAAGTCATCCTGAGCATCGACAAACTGGTCCAGAAGGCGGAAGCTACCATTCATATTGCCGGTGCCGACCTGTTCGCCAATGCCGAATCCGAAGACATGTATGCCGCGATTGATCTGCTCACTGACAAGCTCGACCGACAGATACTGAAGCACAAGGAGAAAACCCAGCGCCGCCACTGAGTGACGGGCACCGGCCACAGGCCACCGGAACCCGGGTCATTGCCCGGGTTTTTTTATGCCTTTTTACCAATGTGTGACGGTGCTGAGGTTGCAAGTCGTCATGACAGTGGCGACCATAGCAACCGAACAGGGAAATTGATCATGCAGCTTGTCATCGTCAGTGGCCGCTCCGGCTCAGGCAAAACCACCGCGCTTCATGTCCTTGAGGACATGGGCTACTACTGCGTGGACAACCTGCCCCTGACCCTGCTGCCCGAACTGGCAGATACCCTGAAAAATCGCTCCGGCGGGGCTGTAACACATCTGGCGATCGGTGTGGATGCCCGCAATGTTCCCGGAGATCTTGAATCTTTCCGGAATGTTCTTGACGAGATGACACTGCGCGATGTCACCTCCGGCAGCACAGTAACCATTTATCTGGACGCACGTGATGATGTCTTGCTGGCACGATTCAGTGCCACTCGCCGTCGCCATCCCTTGAGCTCGAAGTCCTGCTCGCTGCAGGAGGCCATCGAACTTGAGAAAAACCTGCTGGACCCCGTCAGCGCCGCCGCCACCCTGCGCATTGATACCAGCTCACTGAACGTGCACGAGCTGCGCGAGCAGTTGCGTCATCGCCTGGAAGGTCATGCCGATACCGGCCTGACCGTGCTGTTTGAGTCATTTGCATTCAAACAGGGTGTCCCGCTGGATGCTGACCTGGTATTTGATGTGCGCTGCCTGCCCAACCCCCACTGGCATGCCAGCCTGCGTGCGAAGACCGGGCGGGACAACGAGGTGCATGAGTTCCTGAACGGCGATGCCCTTGTGGAAAGCCTGTATATGGACATCGCCGGCTTCCTGCTAAAGTGGCTCCCGGAGTTTCGTGAAAACGATCGCAGCTACGTCACAGTAGCAATTGGTTGTACGGGCGGCCAGCACCGCTCGGTTTACATGGTGGAACGCTTGTCCGCCCGTTTTCGTGAAGAGTTTCCGCATGTACAGGTGCGGCATCGCGACCTGCCTGCACAGGATGACCGTGCCCACACGACCAACCGGACCCAGGAACAATGATCGAGACGGACATCGAAATCATCAACAAGCTTGGCCTGCATGCCCGTGCTGCCGCCAAACTGGTCAGCGTGACAGCCCAGTTCCAGTCGAGCATCCGGCTTGGGCGCGGTGAGCGCCTGATTGATGCCAAGAGCATCATGGCCTTGCTGATGCTGGGTGCCGGCAAGGGCAGCACCTTGCGGCTGGTGATTGATGGCGGCGACGAAGCCGCTGCACATGCAGCCGTGGTGACACTGATCAACAATCGCTTCGACGAAGCCGAATAAGCCCGGCCTTGCGTATCACCCTCTCTGGCGCAATCCCTGCTCTCTTCCCTGTCCAAAAATACCTGCGCGCCAGGGTCATAAAGCTGTCGTATGCTGTCATCGCCTTCCGCCCTCCCCTGACGGAATAATCTCCTGCAAGAGGCGGTCATGCGACTGCCCTTACTGGCAGGAGAGCATTGATGAGCTATCAGGGCAAAGTCGTTTTCGTGGCCGGCGGCACCAGCGGCATCAATCTGGGGATTGCCGAGGCCTTTGCCCGTGCAGGCGCCAGAGTGGCAGTACTGAGTCGCAAGGCGGACAAGGTTGAGGCGGCCATCACGCACCTGCGCTCCCTGACCCCTGACGTACTGGGCTTCAGCGCCGATGTCCGCGATTACGATGCCGTTGCTGCCGCGCTGGCAGACACTGCTGCGCAGTGGGGGCCGATTGACGTGGTCATTTCCGGCGCGGCCGGCAATTTCATGGCGCCAGCCATCAACCTGTCGGCAAATGCCTTCAAGAGCGTGGTGGATATCGACCTGCTTGGCACGTTCAACGTCTTGCGTGCCAGTTGGGAGCATCTGCGCAAACCGGGCGCGGCCGTCATCAACATCACGGCCGGCCAGAGCTGGCTGCCCACCCCCATGCAGATACATGTCTGTGCCGCGAAAGCCGGGGTGGACCAGATCACCCGGACACTGGCCCTTGAGTGGGGGCCTGCCGGGGTGCGTGTCAACTCGATTGCACCTGGCCCCATCAGCGGGACCGAGGGCATGGCACGACTGGCTCCCACGGAGGCATCGGAAAAAGCCTGGACCGACAGCGTGCCATTGAAGCGCTTCGGCACCAAAGCAGACATCAGCCGGGCAGCACTCTGGCTTTGTTCGGATGAAGCAAGCTACATAACTGGCGTGATACTGCCCGTGGATGGCGGCTTCACGCTGTGGGGATCAGGCGCCATCGCGCATGCAACGCAGCAGTAGCGGGATGCCTCTGCTATCATGGGCACCTTCCACTGGAGGCTCCCATGTCCCGTCGCCACTCCCTGCATTCCGTGCATAACGAAATTGATGACTTTGAAGATGCTGGTCTCAGCAAGACCGAGCAGAAGAAAGCCATGGAGCGGCTGCAGGCACTTGGCGAACGTCTGGGTGCCCTGAGCACGGCACGCCTGAAAAAGATGCCCATCTCGGAAACACTGTTTGTGGCACTGGAAGAACTGAAGCGCCTTAAGGCCCACGAAGCCGTGCGACGTCACAAGCAGTACATCGGCAAGCTGATGCGTGACGAGAACGAGGACGCCATTCTGGGTGTGCTGAATCCGCTCGCCAATCCCATGCTGAACAAGCAGATGGACATGCTGGCCGAGCGCCTGCTGACGCAGGGCGACCCTGCAATCAATGATGCCGTGCGCCGCTATCCTGCTGCCGAACGTCACACGCTGCGCCAGCATGTGCGGGCCGCACTGAAGGAACAGCAGACGCTGGCAGAAATGCCTCCTGCCGCACCGGTAGCGGATGGTGAGACAGTCGCCGAACCGGAACTGCCAGCACGCCGGAAACTGCTGACCTATCTGCGTGAAATAGCTGCGCTTGTTGACTGACGCGGCGGCCGCAATCAGATCTTCATCTGCTCGCTGAACAGGCCGCTGCCACCCTCCTGCCCGAACCAGTCTCCGATCTCGACCTGAAAGTCGCGTTTCTTCAGGCCATTCCCCACTGCAAACAGGTAGGCAGTATCCGCCATTGCCGGCACCAGGCCGACCACCTCACGCCCAAGGCGGCTGAACGGATATACCGGCATGGTCAACTGCAAGCCATCACCGCGAATGAACAACGCCTTGTTCTGACAACGCATGACGGCACGATAACCCTCGCGTGACACGGACTTGAGGGTAACCATGCCCTTGCTCTCGTCCCCCATCAAACCCATGTCGCGCAGCTGCATGAACAATGGCTCATGAATGTCTGCATTGAAATAACCGGGGGCATCCCGGCAGATGAACCCGCCAAAATCCAGACGCGCCGCCAACATCAGGGCCTCTACATCACTGCGCGAGAGCGTGGCAAGAAATGCGAGGGTCCGCAGGCTATGTGAGCCAGGCTGTCGTACTTCATCAACCAGAACGCGCGCCCACAAGATCTGGAAGTCCTCGGCCACCGCACGTGCTGCCGACTCCTGCCAGCGCAACAACCAGTCCGCATCCACGGGACGCTCGGACAAGCTCTGCAGATCAATCGTCTCGGCCAGCAAGTCGGCACGCAACCCGATACGTCTGACGTTGAGCGTGCGACGCAAGGTCTGGATATCGGCATCCAGCCGCGCATCACGCAGTGCCTTGGCAGTACTTGGTACCCGCAGGATGTCGAGAGGGTCATCCGGGGCCTGCTCGATCACGGAGCTGAAACGAATCGTCGAGATGTATTCGTCATCGGGCCGGTCAACAATCTCACCCTGGCTATTGAAGCGCTTGCGCCCTGCATGAAGATCATCAAGCTCGGCCAGCATAGCGGCCACAGCAGCCAGTTCGCTCTCGCGCACCTTGTACACATCTTTGTCACCCTGCCGCAAACTCCACGGGGGCAACATGGCCGAGTCTCCGCCGCCAAACAGGGTATTCCAGAGTTTGTCAGCCAGCCGCTCTCGTAATGGCAGGTTATCGGTCATGTCCATCTCACTTGCGATTGCGCCCAAGCTTGTCGTGACTGGACACCCACTGGTCCGCCACGATGGCGGAGGAAAGCGACAACTCCCCGCACAGCACGGTAGCGGCGACAATCTCGGCAAGTTTCCGGGCCTTGCCATCGCCGTAGCAGCCCATCACTTCGAGACACTCGCGCTGCGTAGGAAGACCCGTACCGCCGCCATAGGACGCCACAATGAGGGCTGGAATGGTTGCCGAAAAATAATAGTCACCGTTCGGCCTGAGTTCGCCATGCACAAACCCGGCTGACGACTCCGCCACGTTTGCCACATCCTGGCCACAGGCAATGAACATGGCGGTAATGCCATTGGCAAAATGCGCGCCGTTATTCACGGAGCCTGCCATCAGCGCGCCCATGTTGGACAGCTGGCGCTGCCGGAAGAGCGCCTCACCCGAGGTATGCATGACATCGCGGATCAGTGCAGCCGGCAGGGTGATTTCGGCCACCACACGCTTGCCGCGTGTATGCAGGGCGTTCACATGCGAGTGTTTCTTGTCGGTATCAAAGTTGGCGGCCAGCGAGAAATGCTCAAGCCCGTCCGGTTTCTGCGCCAGAATCCACATGCAGGCTTCGCGCGTTGCCTTGGACACCATGTTCTGGCCGGCGGCATCACCTGTGGTGTAGCAGAAGCGCAGCCAGCGCATCTTTCCCATGCTGTATTGTTCGATATGCTGCAGCTTTCCCGAGCGCGTAGTAGATTCTGCTGCCGCACGAATGGCCGGCAGGTTTGCATCCACCCAGACACCAAAGTCACGTGCATGGCGGGCATTCTCAAAAACAAACACCGGCGCGCGCTGCATGCTGTCGTCAATCACGGTGGCAATGACGCCACCCGCTTCGCGCGTGAGTCTCATGCCACGGTTGTAACTGGCCAGGAGGGTGCCTTCGGTTGTCGCCATCGGCACATAAAACTCGCCTGCCGCGTGCTCGCCATTAACGAGTAGCGGGCCGGCAAAACCCATGGGGATCTGGGCAACGCCGGCGAAGGATTCGATATTTCCCGGCAATACGGCAGGATCAAATGAAAAACTGCCGGTATGCGAAAGTGCCGCACCGGTTTCATCCGAAACCACAGCGCGACGTGCGGCCGCCATGTCACGGGTATAGTCATTGTCTGTGTCGCGAGGAAGTTTTTTCATTGTTTTTATTGTTCTTGTAATGTCGTTTTCTGATGCCCGCCAATGATGCGAGACACCCTGCCGACTCATGTCAGCGGTGGCATGAACTCGGCCAGCTTGTCGGAGGTCTTGCGCAGATTGATCGAGAGCAGTGATGCAACACCCTTGAGGATCTTGATGCCGATTTCCGGATGCAGCTTGAGGATCATCTCGAAGCCCTTGCGCGTGAGAACGATCAGGCTGGACGGGGTGCAGGCGCGAATGCTGGCAGAGCGGGTCAGCTTGTCAATCAGTGCCATCTCACCGATGGAGCCACCCTTGGCCAGAGTGGTGATTACAACCGGCTGGGCATTCTGGTTGAACTTGATGACATCGAGCGCCCCTGAGGCAACAAAGCAGACATAGTCGCCCTTCTCGCCCTCCTTGAAGACGAACTCACCGGGCTCGATCTTGTTGAAGAACATGTACTTTTCAATGGTCTGCAGCTCCTGGGCATTCAGACCGGAAAAGATGGGAATCAGACTCAGATGGTCCGACATACGATCGCTCATGAGACTTCCTCGGGAGACAGCTGGATCGGCCTGAAGCGGCGTCTTGTTCCTGTCACTGTCCTATTTAGCTGAAAGCAGCCCGGTTGTCAGCGAATTAGTCGATGCTTTCGTACAGGCATGCGGTTTTGCAGGCTGACCTGTTCGTCGCGGTCCCAACGGGCCAATACAAAACCCGCTCCATCGGTCACCTGCTCCGCCAGTACCCGCCCCCAGGCATCAATGATCTGCGTATGCCCCCATGTCTGGCGCGAAGGGTTATGCCAGCCACCCTGCCCGGCACCAACCACCATGATCTGGTTCTCGATGGCTCTGGCCCGCAAGAGTACCTGCCAATGCGCCTCCCCCGTGACGGCGGTAAACGCCGCCGGGACAGTGACCAGGTCTGCCCCCTTGTCCACCAGGGCCCGGAACAGCTCGGGAAAGCGCAGGTCATAGCAAATCGTGAGCCCTATGCGGCCGAAGGGGGTCTCCACGCACACCACTTCTTCACCAGGCTCGAAGGTTGCCGACTCCCGATAGGCACCCTGCGAATCCGGCACATCCACGTCAAACAGGTGAATCTTGTCATAACGTGCCACGCACTCGCCGGCGGCGCTGATGACATGGCAGGCAGTCCTGACCCGTCCGTCCGGCACAGGCGCGCCATCAGGACGACTGGCCGCAGGCAAGGTACCGGCCACAATCCACAGGTCCAGCTCACGGGCGAGAGCAGCAAGCCACGTCAGTATCGAGGGGAGTTGCTGTGCAACCTGGTGATACTGCGCCGCGTCAAACACGGCAAAATTTTCCGGCAACACCGCCAGACGTGCTCCGGCGGCGGCAGCTTCGCGCAACTGGCGTTCAGCGGCGTCAAGATTCGCCGCGAGGTCAGGCCCCGAGCAGAGCTGAATGGCCGCAATCAGGACATGACTCACGGCTGCGCTCCTGATGCCTGTGGAGGAATTGCAGGACGGGATTTAGCGCCCACCTTCTCCACCAGCGGGGTACTCCAGTCTCCCGAAATACGATAATGCATGACGGTGGCTTTCTCGATCTGCCGCTTCAGGGCCAGTTCGGCCGCTGCAACCGCACCACCAACAAGTGGCCCTGCCACCACCACGGCAGCCAGCGGTACGGCACTGGATACCGGCACATTCACCGTAAACAGCTGATCAATCTTTTGTCCGGCCAGATCCAGTTGCCCCTCGCCATGCGCAGAAAGTGACGGCCCCTTGAGATCAAACACGGCACGCGGCATTTGCCCTGACTGCAAGTTGCCATTGAGCGTGACCGCGTCAAAGGAAAGCCCCTTGAGCAAGACATCAGAAAAATCGCCCCGGAGGCGGCGCCGAATGTTTTCAATATCCACAAGCCCGAAGACGCGACTGGCACTGGTGGCCGCATTCACGTTGAGCAGGCGCCCGTTTTCAATACGCATCGCCAGCGAGCCATCTAGCCCACTCAGGGCAATGGACTGCGGCGAAGACGGCCATGTCAGATCCACCTCTGCCCGCGCCTTCGGGCTGTCCAGCGAGGGAGCAAAGCGCAAGGCCTTGAGCAAACCGGCTACATCCTGACTTGTCGCCACCCCGCGCAAGCGTGTGCTGTCCCCACCACGCCACTGCCAGTCGAGACGGCCATCAAAAGCCGCAACTGCCGTCCTGAGCTTCAATTCATCC
Organism: Moraxellaceae bacterium; assembly: GCA_003543245.1. Taxonomy (GTDB): domain Bacteria; phylum Pseudomonadota; class Gammaproteobacteria; order Pseudomonadales; family Moraxellaceae; genus UBA2031. Next base: position 31,850 of record DPJB01000020.1, read on the forward strand.
ATGCGCACACCATAAGGGCTTGGCGACAGCCGGACAGCCCCGGACATCAGGCCAAACCCTGGGTACTGGCGCATGCGCAATCCATCCACACTCACACTGACAGGCCTGGTGGAGGGTAACGCTGTATTGCCGGACACTGCTGCAACCGTGTCCGGCATGCCCGGCAAGGGCCAGTGCAACCGCGTGATCGCCAGTTCGCATTCCTCTCCATCCGCATCCGGCCACAGCACTGTTCCCGCCAGATCCTCATTGGTCAGCCCGACGCGCCACGCGGCAGCCTCCCTTTTCACGGACAGCCGGGCGTTGCCAAGTCGCCAGCCATTGGCCTCCATCTCGCGCGCCTCGATCTCAAGTCGTGTCAGACCAGGCAGACTGGCACTGGCCGCAGTCCTTGCCGTGCTTTTCTGAAAGCGATCCAGCCATGGCTGCCAGTCCGCCAGGGACAATCTGGGAACCCTGCCTTCAATTTCGATGCCGGGAGCGGATGGCCAGCCAACATCATTGCTGTCAAGCCTCAGCAGGGCAGCATTGAATACGCCATCACGCCAGACAAGCCCCCCACTCAACTGGCGCCCCAGTTGCAGACGTGCCATCTGCTCCACACCACCCAGCGAGGACTGGAGACGGAAGGGAAGAGGTGCCGCTCCCTTGCCCAGCGGCGCCGGAAGAAGAATGCTCATGCCGGCAAGTGACGAAGTTACCTGCAACTGCGCGGGCTGCTTGCCTGCAGGAATCCTGATGCGCGCCTGATAGGGCGCCTCACCACTGAGCGCCTGCCAGAGCGGGCCGCCCAGCCACCCCTGCAGGGCGGTCACGCCGACGCGCCCGTCAACATCCACCTGCACCTGCTGCAGCACGCCCTTGCGGACTGTGCTGCTGATTCTTGCCGCGACCGGAGCACCCAGCATGCGCCCGTTGAGCGCATCTGCTGTCAGCCCGGCCCTGGTGGTATAGCGCACCTCGCCACGCAAGCCATCCACCAGCAAGGACTGTCCGGGCAGGAGCAGCTGGTTCCCGTCCAGCACGGCTTTTACGCTGACATCCGCGGCCTGCTTCTGCACGGCCAGAGGAATATCCAGCGCCAGCTGTCCGTTCAGACCCCCTTTGAGCTGCAACGCCTCCGAAAGTGACCCCGTGTGTTCACGCAACGGACTCTCCCTGAACAACCGGACAAGATCAGGCCCGGATGACTGGAGCTCGCCGCTTACCGTGAGCCGGGGATGCCGCAGGTCCGGAATATCCGCCCGCAGCGCATGAGCCACGGTTGCATCAAGCAGGCCAGCCTGCTGCCCCTCGACTTTCAGGCTCCGCCCATCAATGGTCACCACACCATCAAGTTTTTGCAGCGCAGGCCATCCCGGGAGGTAATCAAGCGTGGTCCCAATCACCTCGAAACGCATCAACTGACGCATCGAAGGCTGCCCGCCCCTGTGCACCAGCGGACCGTCAAACAGGAAATCCCCGCGAGTCACCGTGCCCGCCACCAGTGCCCGGCGTAACCAGTCAATTGCCTTGTCACCCGCAGGTGGCCAGGGCACGTAACGCCAGGTGCTGGCCACACGCGCATTGGTCAGCCTGGCCATCAGGGACAGCTCGGCGGCATGAGGATCTGCACGAGGAATATCCACGCGCAAGACCGCCTGACCTGTCGCATCGGAGTTTTTCACCAGCAGCCGGTCACTTTCCAGACGCCAGCGCTCCGGACTTGCCCTCATGCGGACAACGCCTCGAAGATAGTCGAGCGCGACCGGCTCACGAAAAACCTGCCTCAAATCCAGTCCACCGGCTTTTGTATCCAGCGAGAGCAGCGTCTGGCCCGGCGTCCAGCGAGCCCAACCGGTCAGGTTGCTTCCACCAGGAAAACGGGTCGTGGCATGCAGACCTAGGCGATCAAACCGGGTACTGATCAGATGTGGCGACCAATGTCCCTCCGCATCGGAGGACAACGACACCATCAATGCAGGAATCCGGCCCACAGGTGTCGCTTCACGTATCCAGCCGGCAATCGCGTCGGGCAAGGGCAAGCGATTGACCAGCACCGCAGCGGTGGCCACATCCAGCCCCCCCACCGCCACCGTCAGATCGGCGGGATTGCCCGAAATCGCCACGGCAGATGCCGGCCAGGCAATGTTATCCACCTGGGCTGCCAGATGCTGTGCCGACAGCGTCCAGCCCTTGTCTGTACGTGCCCAGGCAAGCTCGCCACGCACGGAATTCAGGACATGATTGCCATGACGGCTGCGGAATACGGCCTGGCTCAACCGCGGTCGCGCCTGCAATGCCACCAGCCGTCCACGGGTAAAATGCAGCCAGAACTCGCCTCCACCGGTTACCTGCTGCAGGCCTATGCCAGCCACATCCGAGCGAGGCAACCAGGCATCCAGCCGCATGGCCGGCAGGCTTAGCCAGGCTACCAGCGCACCCTTGTGCCATTCGGTCGGCTCACCCTGCAGACTCATGTTGATGGCCGCCGGATGCGTCATTCCCTCCAGCAGCACATCGCCTGCCAGGCGATGACTCCTGCCATCATTGCGATTGACCAGATTGATGCGATTGAAATGAAGAACGGGATATCCCTGCAGGGCGAGCTCAAGCCGGCTGTCCTCGATCGCCAGCAGCGGCTGTCGCAGAGCGGCCTGTACCGCCCGTTTTGCGGCTGCGGGGTCCGTCTGTGCCAACGATGACATCTCCCGCAGCCGCAACTGCCCGTCTGGCAACTGGTCAAAGTGGAGATCAAGACCACGGACACGCACATCAACGCGTGGCTCAAGCGAAATCAGGCTTTGCCAGAGCGAGGGGCGCAACTCCAGACGGGGAATCAGCAACAATGTTGATGCCGGCGCAGCCGGGCTCTGCAGGCGCAGCCCCTCCACCAGGAAAAAAGGCGTCACTCCCTGCCAGCTACCCGTCACGCGTTCGATACGAACCGGCAGACCGATCACCTGCGTCAGTTTTGCCTCGATTTCCGCATGATAGCGACTGGTCACCGGGGCGAACTGTCGCCCAAGCCCCACAACGATGGCCAGCAGCACCAGCAGGACCAGCGCCAGGGTAAGCAACTGGTGCCAGCCCCACAGGGCAGCGTGACGCATGGTGTGCCAGTTCAGGGCCACAAGGAGATTCCATCAGGATCGGGACAATACGGAATGATATAGCGCCACCCCGGAAAAAGCCTGTCGCATGATTGTTGCAACGCATGCTCATCCCGGACACCCGTCAGAGCAGCACGATATCAAACTGTTCCTGGGTATAAAGTGCCTCTACCGAGAAGCGGATAGGCTTGCCGATAAACAGCTCCAGATCCGCCACCGCCGCAGACTCCTCACCCAGCAAGCGATCGATCACCTTCTGGTTGGCCACTACCCGGTAACCATGTGCAGCGTCATAGGCGCGCGCCTCACGCAGGATTTCACGAAATATCTCGTAGCACACGGTTTCTGCCGTCTTCACCGTGCCACGGCCCTGGCATGCCGGACAGGTTTCACACAGGAGATGTTCGAGCGACTCGCGCGTGCGCTTGCGCGTCATCTCTACCAGACCAAGCTCTGACACCTGGGTAATCTTGGTCTTGGCATGATCACGCACCAGCATCCGTTCAAAGCTGCGCAACACCTGCTGCCGGTGCTCAAGCTCTTCCATATCAATGAAGTCGATGATGATGATGCCACCAAGATTGCGTAGCCTGAGCTGCCTGGCAATCACATGCGTCGCTTCAAGATTGGTCTTGAAAACTGTATCTTCCAGATTTCGTGTACCGACGAATGAACCGGTATTCACGTCAACTGTTGTCATCGCCTCGGTCTGATCGATGATCAGATAACCACCCGACTTCAGCATGACCTTGCGCTGCAAGGCTTTCTGCAGGTCATCCTCGATATTGTAAAGATCGAACAGGGGACGCTCACCCGGATAATGCTCAAGACGCTCATGCATCTGCGGCATGAACTCGTGCACAAATTCGTTGACCTTGGCGTGGGTTTCGCGTGAATCGATCAGTATCTTTTCAACATCGGCATTCACCAGATCCCGTAACGTCCGCAGGAAAAGCGGCAGCTCTTCATAGATCAGTGACGCCGACCCTGCACTTGCGCAGCGCTCCTGTATCCAGCGCCAGAGCTTGACGAGAAACTGCATGTCACGGCGCAGCTCATGCTCGCTCACACCTTCGGCAACGGTACGAACAATAAAACCGCCACCCTCCGTGTCGGGGCTTTCGGCCTTGAGCTGACGAATGAGGTTCTTCAGACGATCACGCTCGGCCTCCTCCTCAATGCGTTGCGACACACCCACATGCTCGCCTTTCGGCATGTAGACCAGATAGCGGGACGGAATTGACAGGTCCGTGGTCAGTCGTGCGCCCTTGCTGCCCATCATGTCTTTCATGACCTGCACGATGACATTCTGTCCTTCATGCAGCAGCTCGGAAATCACTGGCGTACGTTCGCCATCGGCCTTTGACCAGACAATGTCGTTGGCATGAATAAAAGCCGTCCGTGACAAGCCGACTTCAACAAACGCAGCCTGCATGCCGGGCAACACCCGAACCACCCGACCCTTGTAGATGTTGCCGACCAGTCCGCGTCGTGCCGTACGCTCGACAAACAGCTCCTGCACGATGCCGTTCTCGACCAGTGCCACGCGGCACTCCATCGGCGTCACGTTAATCAGGATTTCTTCAGACATGTGCTTGATTACCCCAGAACCCGTATGCCGAAGCGCGCCAGTAACGATGCTGTCTCTGTCAGCGGCAAGCCTACAACATTACTGTAGCTGCCTTCGATTGCATCCACAAAGACCGCACCACGCCCCTGTATGGCATAACCGCCTGCCTTGTCACGCGGCTCGCCCGTCAGCCAGTAGGCATGCATTTCTTCGCGGCTGATCGACCGGAAATGTACACGCGTGGACACCATTACCGTATCGACATGACGACCATCACCGACGGCCACACCCGTCAGTACTTGATGGGTACGTCCCGAAAGCCGCAACCACATTTCGACAGCCTCTGCCTCTGATGCCGGTTTGCCCAGTACGACGTCATCCACCACCACCGTCGTATCCGCCGCAATCACGACGCCAGCAGTCACCTGCGCCAATCCGGCCAGGGCCTTCTCGTGTGCCAGCCGCAGCACGTAATCTGCCGGACGCTCACCCTCGCGCACCGACTCGTCAACATCCACCTTCAGCACCGAAAACTGCAGGCCGACCTGCTCCAGCAACTCACGGCGACGAGGAGATGTGGAGGCCAGAAACAGCGAAGATGGATACATGGCGAGATTCACAGGACAGGACAAGTCCCCAATATAACCGGACACCGGAAAAAACGCGCGAAGAAGAGCGACCGGATCAAAGAAAGGATTCGGCACAGGCCAGCAAAGCCGGCACAGTCATCTGGCCTGCTGCACAACCCGGATGATGACCCGAGCGATCAACGCGTGAAGCGGCGAAGAGCAAACATGACGGTGGGCCACACCAGCGCACTGGTCAGTGCAGGAGCCCAATACAGAAGAGAGTCTGTTCCTTCACCCAGAATACCCAGCAAAATGCGCTTGACGATCAAACCCGCCAGCACCAGCGCAAACACCAACCCGCCGGTTTGCCAGAGTGAAAAAACGGTTACCCAGCGATACGAAAGACGGGTGAGATACGCGATCACGGCCAGCATGAACGGATGCACACCAAAGGTGGTGGTCATCAGCACATCCAGCAGCAGCCCCAGGGTGAACGCAACCCACACGCCAACCTTGCCAGGCTCATTGAGCACCCAGAACACCAGCACCATCATGACCAGCTCTGGCCGCCAGTAGCTGATTACCTGCGGCAAAGGCAGCGCCATAAGCAGGAAGGCAATGAAAAAGCTCAGTGGCAGCGCCACCAGGGTACTGGGACGACGAGACATTATTGCGCTCCCGTTGCGTCAGTAGCGGCATTCTCGACGCGCAGCGGACGATTGAAGAGCAGCAGGACATGACGACTGCGATCAAGTTCAGCAGAAGGCCTTGCATCAATTTCAGCGAACTCGCCGGTGCCACTCTTGCCCACCCGGGTAACCACCCCCACCGGATAGCCGGCCGGATAGCGCATGCCCAGCCCGGAGCTCAGCAACTGGTCGCCCACCTTCACATCTGCCGACTCAGGCACATACTGCAGACGCAGCTGATCTATCTCGCCAGTGCCGGCCACAATCGCACGAACACCGTTACGCGCAATACGCACCGGAACCGCATGTTCACGATCAGCAATCAGCATCGCACGTGAAGTGGTTGGTCCCACCTCGATAATCTGCCCCATCAGGCCGCGGGCATCCAGAATGGGCTGCCCCACATAAGCGCCGACATCCAGCCCCTTGTTGACCAGAATGATGTGTCGGAACGGATCGGCATCCACACCGATAATCTCTGCAATCAGGACACGACCATCCACCACCAGCGTGGAGTCGATCAGGCCGCGCAGGCGTGCATTTTCCGCCGCCAGTTCGGAGAACTTCTGCAAACGTCCGGACAACACCAGCAACTGGCTTTTCAGGTAGGAGTTTTCCGCACGCAGGTCGGTTTCATCCAGCGCGACCTCGGTCGTCACATTGGACAAGCGTCCCGGCCAGCTCATCATGCTGTAAACCGGTGAGAGCAGCCCGTTGATCTGGAAGCGCACCGGCTCGGTGACAAAATGAAAGCGCACATCAACGAACATCAGACCAGCCGCCAACAAGGCCGCAAACAGCAGGCTATAGCCGCCGTTAGAGGTTTTGCTGAAAAGCGTGGTTTCGATGATGGCTCTCCTTGAGTCCGTTTAGTGCAACAGGGCAGATACTGAAACAGTGCTAACAAAAAAGCCGGCACAGCCGGCTCATTCATTTCTTTGCCACCATCCCTGGCCAACCGTATTGATGCGGGCAGGAGATGCAAGGCAAAACCGGGCGAAACAGCGAAGTGGGGAGAACATCACCCTGGATCACCCGTTCAGCGAGCCCGGTTAATCCACAAACAGCATGTCGTAAGCGGGGTTATCCATGAACTCCAGTGCACGACCACCGCCACGCGCCACGCAGGTCAACGGATCTTCGGCAACGATCACCGGCAGGCCGGTTTCCTTGCTGAGCAGCTTGTCGAGATCACGCAGCAGTGCACCACCACCGGTGAGCACCATGCCACGCTCGGCGATGTCGGCAGAAAGTTCCGCCGGGGTCTGCTCCAGAGCACTCTTCACGGCGGTGACGATACCGGTCAGCGGATCTTCGAGGGCACCGAGGATTTCGTCGGAGTTCAGGGTAAAGGAGCGCGGCACCCCTTCGGCCAGGTTACGGCCACGCACTTCAATCTCGCGCAGCTCGCCGCCAGGGAAGGCCGTACCGATTTCCTGCTTGATACGTTCGGCAGTGGACTCACCGATCAGGCAGCCATGCTGGCGACGTACATAGGACACGATGCAGTCGTCGAACAGGTCGCCGCCGATGCGGACCGAATCGGAGTACACGCAGCCGGACAGGGAAATAACGGCGATCTCGGTCGTACCGCCACCGATGTCCACCACCATGGAGCCACAGGCCTGTTCAACCGGCAGACCGGCGCCGATGGCAGCCGCCATGGGCTCCTCGATCAGGCGCACTTCGCGGGCACCGGCTCCGAGCACAGATTCCTTGATGGCACGACGCTCAACCAGCGTGGACTTGCAGGGCACACAGACCAGCACACGCGGGCGAGGCGGAAACAGGCTGCCGGAGCCCTTCTCGTGCACCTTCTTGATGAAGAACTGCAGCATCTTTTCGGTCACTTCAAAGTCGGCAATCACGCCGTCCTTGAGGGGACGAATGGCAGAAATGTTGCCCGGCGTACGGCCCAGCATGCGCTTGGCATCCACACCAACGGCCGCCACGGTCTTGGTGGCGCCACTCTGGCGAATGGCCACTACCGATGGCTCGTTCAGCACAATGCCGCGCTCGGGGGCATAGATCAGTGTATTGGCGGTCCCCAGATCAATGGAAAGATCAGAGGAGAACAGACCGAGGAAGCTTTTGAGAATGGGTAGCATGGAGCTGGGAACCTGATATTGAGTCGCTTGCGTGCGAGAACCGGGCCCGTCATTCGGGACGACCCGGATGTCCTTGGGAGGCCTGCATCACACCCTGTCCGCATGCTGGCACTGGGCGATGAACACAAGTCCCGGAAAATGGCGCTAACTCTAAACAAAGGAGGTTCTTTGGACAAGACGAGAACTGTGCTAAGTTGCGCCCTCTTACGCGTTTTCAACAAATTTCCACGAGTTTTCCCATGGCCCTGACCGCCACCGAGGTCGCGAAGATCGCCCACCTCGCCCGCTTGGCATTGACCACCGAAGAAGAAGGCCAGGTCACTGCCCGTCTCAATGACATCCTTGGGCTTGTCGACCACCTGCAAGCCGCCGACACCGCCGGGATCGAACCGATGGCCCATCCACTGGATGCCATCCAGCCGCTGCGCGAGGACACGGTGACCGAAACCGACCATCGCGAGCAGTACCAGGCCATTGCACCTGCCACCGAGGCGGGCTGCTATCTGGTGCCCAAGGTCATTGAGTAAGCCACTCATTGCCCAGTGTATTTATTGCAGAGAACACTCATCGAGTAACCGTCATGCATCACAAGACCCTGGCCGAACTGGCCACCGGCCTCGCCGCCAAGGAATTCTCCAGCGTCGAGCTGACCCGGCACTTCCTGAACCGTATCCGCCAGCATGATGGCCTGCTGAACAGCTTCATCACCGTATGTGACGGGCAGGCACTGGCCCAGGCCGCTGCGGCAGATGCCGCCCGTGCTGCCGGCAAGGCCGGCCTGCTGACCGGGGTGCCGATGGCGCAAAAGGACATCTTTTGCACCGAGGGCGTGAAAACCACCTGTGCCTCGAAGATGCTCGACAGCTTCATCTCGCCCTATAACGCAGCCGTCATCGAACGCAGCCTGTCCGCAGGACTGGTGATGCTGGGCAAGACCAACATGGACGAGTTCGCCATGGGCTCATCCAACGAAACCAGCTTCTATGGCCCGGTAAAAAATCCCTGGGACACCACAAAAGTACCCGGTGGCTCCTCCGGCGGCTCTGCTGCCGCCGTGGCGGCACGCCTGGCGCCGGCCGCGACCGGCACCGACACTGGCGGCTCCATTCGCCAGCCTGCCGCCCTGTGCAACCTGACCGGCCTCAAGCCCACCTACGGCCGTGTGTCCCGCTGGGGCATGATTGCCTTCGCCTCCAGCCTGGATCAGGCCGGTCCCATGACGCAGACCGCCGAAGACGCCGCCCTCCTCATGAATGTCATGGCTGGCCACGACTCGCGCGACTCCACCTGCATCAACCATCCGGTGCCGGACTACACCGCCAACCTGAACGATTCGCTGCAGGGGCTGCGCATCGGCCTGCCGAAGCAGTATTTCGGTGAAGGCCTGGATGCCGGTGTTGCCACCGTTATCGAGCAGGCCATTGCCGAGCTGAAAAAACTCGGCGCCACCGTCGTGGACATTGACCTTCCCACATCCGATCTGGCGGTACCTGCCTATTACGTGATTGCGCCAGCAGAATGCTCATCCAACCTCTCCCGCTTTGACGGCGTGCGCTTTGGCCATCGCTGTGACAATCCGGCCGATCTCACCGACCTCTACAAGCGTTCGCGCGCAGAAGGTTTTGGTGCCGAAGTGAAACGTCGCATCATGGTTGGCACCTATGCCCTCTCTGCCGGCTATTACGACGCCTATTATGTGCAGGCACAGAAAGTGCGCCGCCTGATCAAGAATGATTTTGCCCGTGCCTTCGAGCAGTGCGACGTTATCGCCGGGCCGACGTCGCCGTCCGTGGCATTTGGCCTCGGCGAAAAACAGTCCGATCCGATTGCGATGTATCTCTCCGACATTTATACGATTGCCACCAATCTTGCCGGCCTGCCCGGCATGAGCCTGCCCGCCGGTTTCGAAAAGAACCTGCCGGTTGGCCTGCAGCTGGTGGGCAATTACTGGAGCGAAGCGAAACTGCTCAACGTGGCACATCGCTATCAGCAGGTCACCGACTGGCATCGCCGCATGCCGGCCACGTTTGAGTGAGGATGACGGAAATGTCCTGGGAAGTTGTCATCGGTCTGGAAATCCACGTCCAGCTCAACACCAAATCGAAAATATTTTCTGGCTCCAGCACCACCTTCGGTGCCGAGCCCAACACACAGGCAAGCCTGATTGACCTCGGCATGCCGGGCGTATTGCCGGTGCTTAACAAGGCCGCCGTGCGCAATGCCATCAAGTTCGGCCTTGGCATTGATGCCGAACTTGGTCGCAAGAACGTGTTTGCACGCAAGAACTACTTTTATCCGGATCTGCCCAAGGGCTACCAGATTTCGCAAATGGACCTGCCCATTGTTGGCAAGGGCCATATCGATATCCAGCTTGATGACGGCCAGACCAAACGCGTCAATATTACGCGTGCGCATCTGGAAGAAGACGCGGGCAAATCACTGCACGAAGATTTTCATGGCATGACCGGCATTGACCTCAATCGTGCCGGTACGCCGTTGCTGGAAATCGTGTCCGAACCGGAAATGCGCTCTGCCAAGGAAGCAGTCGCCTATGCCAAGGCAATTCATGCCCTGATCCGTTACCTCGACATTTCCGACGGCAACATGGCCGAAGGCTCGATGCGTTGTGACTGCAACGTGTCGATACGCCAGAAAGGTACCGAAAAACTCGGAACACGCCGCGAGATCAAGAACGTCAATTCGTTCAAGTTCATCGAAAAGGCCATCAACAGCGAAATCGAATGGCAGATTGACGAAATCGAGTCCGGCCGCAAGATCGAACAGTCCACGGTGCTCTACGACCCGAACACCAATCGCACCCGCGCCATGCGTAGCAAGGAAGAAGCAAACGACTACCGCTACTTCCCCGATCCCGACCTGCTGCCAATCGTCCTGGATGAGGCCCTGATCGCAGAGATTCGTGCCAGCCTGCCCGAACTGCCGGCCGCCCGCCGCGAGCGTTTCATCAGCCAGTACGGCCTACCCGGATACGATGCAGGCGTACTGGTCTCCAGCCGCGAACTCGCCGAATTTTTCGAAGCCACCGTGACGGCCGCCAATGGCGCTGCCAAACCGGCCTCGAACTGGATCATGGGTGACGTACTGGCCGCACTTAACCGCACCGAAAAAGACATCAGCGAAAGCCCGATCACACCGGCACAACTGGGTGGCCTGATCAACCGCATCAATGACAACACCATCTCCGGCAAGATTGCCAAGCAGGTTTTCCAGGCACTGATGGATGGCGAAGGCGCCAGCGCCGATGAAATCATCGAGAAAAAGGGCCTCAAACAGGAATCGGATTCCGGCGCCATTGAAGCCCTGATTGATGAAGTAATTGCAGCCAATCCGGATAACGTTACCGCCTACCGCAGCGGCAAGGACAAGCTGTTCGGCTTCTTCGTGGGTGAAGTGATGAAGCGCTCGAAGGGCAAGGCCAATCCTGGCCAGGTCAACGAGATCCTGAAGAAAAAACTGGCAGGCTGACAATGCCAGCGCAATAAAAAGCCCGCGATTTCGCGGGCTTTTTTATTACTGAACCAGCTCAGTGCAACTGCAGCGGATTCATGCCGTCGCCCATGAAGGCAATGCGGTCATCTGCAAACATGTTCATGTCCGGCGCAAGAATCTTCACGTAACGGTCAAAGTAGAGGATCTGTTTCAGCAGCAGCGCAAAGGCACGCGGAAAGCGGATGCCGTGGCGCTCGCCCACTGCCACGATATCCAGCATGATGCGATTGATTTCGCCATCGTTGACCGCGCCGTTCAGCACATGCTCGGGATCAACCGTGGTGAAGGCGCCATAAATTTCCTCCAGATCCTTTGCCAGCTTACCGGTATCAACAGCACGCTTTGTCATGCCGATCCTGGCCATGCTGGCGGCCATCTTGGCGAAGTTTCCATCTGTCAGTGACTCGACAAAATCGGTGGTCGCGCCCCAGGTATCAGGATCAATACGACCGACAATACCAAAGTCGATAAACCCGATACGGCCATCGGTCAGCACCATCAGGTTGCCGGCATGCAGATCGGCATGAAAGCTTTCACAGAACATGAGACTGGCAAACCAGGTATTCATGGCCAGAATCAGTGTGCCGGCAGGATCTTTCGAATACTTGCGGATGGTGTCGAGATCAGTGAGCGGCACGCCATAGAAGCGCTCCATTGTCAGTACGCGCAAACTGGACGCGTGCTCATACACCTTTGGTGCAATTGCCGCCTGATTGCCGGTACGCTCAAGAAAGGCATTGAACTCGCCGATATTGCGCGCCTCCTTGTAGAAGTCGACCTCTTCCATCATGCAGGCCTGTATCTCCGAAACAATCGCGGACAACGAAGCGAACTTGATTTTCGGAAACGCCACTTCCACGATGCGCGCTGCAAAATACAGGAAATTAAGATCAGTCAGCAGGATGTTTTCCACACCGGGCTTCTGGATCTTGATCACCACCGGCTCACCCGTCACCAGCGTAGCCGCATGCACCTGGGCAATCGAGGCTGATGCCAGCGGCACTTCATCAATATGCGAGAAGACTTCTTGCAGCGGACGCTGCAGTTCGCGCTGCAGCACCTCCTGCATCACACTGAACGGCAGCGACGATGTCTTGTCGAGGCAGTGCTGGAACTCGGTGACATACGCCTCGGGAAACAGCGAAGGCGAGCTGGCAATGAACTGGCCCAGCTTGATGTATGTCGCGCCCAGCTTTTCAAACGTCTGGCGCAGCAGTCTTGGCGTGGGAGGACGATCACCCATGGCCCACGATATACCGGCCTGTGCCAGCACCAGCCCGGTCTGGCTGATGCGAAGCAGGCCCTTGAAGGCATTACCCAGATTTGCGTAACGGTTGCTCATGCAGAAGTCCTCTCATCTATCCCTGAGGCTGCAGACAGCGCAGCCCGCGTCACGGCGCACTGAAAGGGTGCGCATCATCCCTGCCATGGCCTCCCAGAGCCAGAGCTTGCCGACCAGCGGCTCGCCCACTCCGGAAAGGATTTTCAGTGCTTCCGTAGCGGCCAGCGCTCCCACCACACCAACGACTGGCGCCAGTATGCCGGCCTCTGCACACGTCGCCGCCGCCTCGTCCATCTCCGGGTACAGGCAGCGGTAACACGGCGATGCCGGCTGCCGGACATCAAATACGGCAAGCTGCGCGCCAAACCCGATGGCGGCAGCACTCACCAGCGGCACGCCCGCTGCCACGCACGCCGCATTGACGGCATCACGCGTGCCAAAGTTATCGCAGCCATCCACCACCAGATCAACCCGTGACAACAGGGCAGGCAGCGTATCGGCATCCAGCGCCACCGTAACCGCTTCACAGCGCACAAATGGGTTCACCACTGCAAGCCTGGCTGCCGCCACCTCGGCCTTAAGACGGCCCAGATCCGCTTCGGCATAGAGCAACTGGCGCTGCAGGTTACTGGCCTCGATGACATCAAAGTCAGCCAGCAGCAATTCACCCACACCGGCGGCCGCCAGATACAGGCTGAGCGGACAGCCAATGCCCCCCATGCCCACAACCAGCACCCGGGCAGCCTTGAGTTTTTCCTGCGCCGCAATATCAAATGCCGGCAACATGATCTGCCGTGCATACCGCAGCAGCTCGTCATCACTCAGCATGTGCCTGCCCCACCCAAAAAATAACGACCGAAGGTAATACGCTCATGCCCGTTCAGATCGGTACGTGACGCTACGTCCTGAAAGCCTGCTGCCTGCATGATGGCACGAACCTGCAGTGACTGGTCATGACCATGCTCAAGTGCCAGCCATCCCCCGGGCAAAAGATGTAACGGCGCAAAAGACACCAGATGACGGATATCGTCGAGGCCATCGACACCAGACACCAGCGCCGATCGCGGCTCGAAGCGCACATCCCCTTGCGACAGATGCACATCATCCGCACGGATGTAGGGTGGATTGGACAATACGAGCTGAAAGCGGCGCTGTCCCAGCGGAGCAAACCAGCTACCCTGCAGGAACTCGACCACCAGCCCCAGGCGCGCGGCATTGTCGTGCGCCACCAGCAGGGCATCCGGCGACGCATCCACCGCCGTAACCGCGCAGGCAGACCGCTCAGCCTTGACCGCCAGGGCAATGGCGCCACTGCCCGTACCCAGATCCAGTACAGGGACAGCAACATCAGCCGACAGCTTTTCCAGCGCAAACTCCACCAGCATTTCCGTTTCCGGGCGCGGGATCAGCGTATGGGCATTGACACGCAGATCCAGCGTCCAGAAGCCGCGCTCACCCAGCAAATGCGCCACCGGCTCACCCTGCTCGCGACGCTGCAGCAAGGCATCAAACCGTAATGCCTGCTCCGGCAAAAAACACTGATCATCATGGCTGTACAGCCACATGGCACTTTTGCCAAGCACCGCCAGCATCAGCAACTCGGCATCACGACGCGCACTTTCAGAACCTGCAACCTGCAGGCGTTGCGTGGCATCGCGCAATACATCGCGCAGCATCATGGCTTACGCCTCGCTGTCTGCCAGCGCCGCCAGCTGGTCGGCCTGATACTCACGCGCCAGCGCATCCAGCACTTCATCAATATCCCCTTCCATCACTCGATCCAGCGAATACAGGGTCAGGTTGATGCGATGGTCCGTCAGGCGGCCTTGCGGAAAATTGTAGGTGCGAATGCGTTCGGAACGGTCGCCGGAACCGACAAGGTCACGACGCATGGATGCCTGCTCCGCATGCGCAGTCGCCTGTCGTGCCGCGAGTATTTTTGCTGACAGCAGACTCATGGCACGCGCCTTGTTCTTGTGCTGCGAGCGCTCGTCCTGACACTCGACCACAATACCGGTCGGCAGATGCACAATGCGAATGGCCGAGTCGGTGGTATTCACATGCTGGCCGCCGGCACCACTGGAGCGGAAGGTATCCACCCGGATGTCTTCCTTACGGATTTCCACGCCCTCGACTTCCGGCGCCTCGGGCAGGATGGCGACGGTGCAGGCCGAGGTATGGATGCGTCCCTGTGATTCGGTGGCAGGTACACGCTGCACACGATGTACACCGGATTCGAATTTCAGTCGCGCGTACACGCTGTCGCCCTCGACGCGCGCAATCACCTCCTTGTAACCACCGTGCTCGCCAGGACTGGCCGACACAATCTCGATGCGCCAGCGCTGTTTTTCTGCAAATCGCGTGTACATGCGAAACAGGTCGCCGGCAAAAATGGCCGCCTCATCGCCACCCGTACCGGCACGAACTTCGAGATAGATATTGCAACTGTCGTTGGGATCGCGCGGCAGCATCAGCTGCTCCAGCTCGGCCTGCAGGCTTTCCTGCCGGGCGGCGCCGGATTTCAGTTCTTCTTCCGCCATTTCACGAAAGTCAGGATCCTTGAGCAGGGCACGCGCTTCAGCCTGATCCGCTTCCGCCTGCCGGAATGCCGACCAGGCCTCCACCACAGGCATGAGCTCGGCATGCTCTCTGGAAAGATTACGGAAGCGCTCGCCATTGGCGGCAACGCTACCGTCCGCCAGCAGGGCGCTCACTTCTTCTGCACGCTCAACCAGCAACTCAAGCTTGTGACGCAAAGACGCCTTCATGCAGGATCGTCCTTGTCGCCACGCCGGGCAGATCTGACACCCAGCAGGTCTGACGCCCAGTCCAGCTTGTCCTGTTCGCCGGCAGCCGCGGCCTTTTTCATGGCAATCGTTGGCGCATGCAGCATCTTGTTCATCAGCTGCCGGCTAAGGCGCTCCAGCACCGCTGCGGGATCATCGCCTTTCTTCAGCGCACTCATGGCCTTGGCCAGCTCCTGCTCACGCACTGCATCTGCCTGCTGCCGATAGGCCGTCATTGTCGAGAGGGCTCCCTGCTCACGCTTGTGATGCATGAATTGCTGTGCACACGTCGTGACAATTATTTCTGCTTCGCGCGCAGCTTCCTGGCGCGAGCGCATGTTGTCATCAATCACCGAGTGCAGGTCATCAACCGTATACAGATAGACATCCTGCAAGTCGGCAACTTCCGGCTCGATATCGCGTGGCACTGCAATATCCACCATGAAAACTGGCTTATGCCGGCGCTTTTTCAGCGCGCGCTCCACCATGCCCTTGCCCAGAATCGGCAACGGCGCAGCTGTCGAGGAAATCACGATATCCGCATGCACCAGTGCATCCGGAATATCTTCAAGCGTGATGGCGCGGGCACCAAACTGCTGGGCCAGTGCCTGACCACGAGCCAGGGTCCGGTTGGCGACAGTGATTTTTGTAACGCCCTGTTCGAACAGATGCTTGCCGACCAGTTCGATCATTTCACCGGCACCGATCAGCAGCGCCTCTGAGTCACGCAGCTCGGAAAAAATCTGCCGGGCCAGCATGACGGCGGCATAACCAACCGACACCGGATTGGCTCCAATGGCCGTATCCGTCCTGACCTGCTTGGCGGTGGCAAACGTGCTTTGAAAAAGACGTTCCAGCTCGGGCCCGAGAGTGCCGGCAGCAGCGGCCTGCCCGTAGGCGGTCTTCACCTGCCCGAGAATCTGCGGCTCGCCCAGCACCATGGAATCCAGACCAGCGGCCACACGCATCATGTGCCGTACCGCTGCTTCACCTTCGTGCCTGTAGAGACTGGCTGAAATATCGCTCAGGGGCAGTTGCTGGTACTGGCTAAGCCAGGACAGGAGGGCATCACCGCCATTCTCCGGGACCTGGCCATAGAACTCGGTGCGGTTACAGGTCGAGAGAATCGCCAGCTCCTGCACACCCGCATTGGCACAGGCTTCACGCAGGGCAGCCTCCAGCCGCTCCGGCGTGAAGGCGACCTTCTCCCGCAGCTCAAGTGACGCCGTCTTGTGATTGATGCCGAGCGCAAGCAGCCCCATGGTCAACCTGTATAAAGGAAACAGAGCCCCCCATTAATGTAGCGGGAGGCGGGGACGGGAGGCGGATTTTGAGGGATAGACGCCGCAAAGACAAACCCGGCCAGCGCTTACCCCTCCCCTCCCTCATGATTTACAGAGGGCATATGGCCGCCCTGTCGCTTTTTTGCCAAGATGGGGCTTACGGCATTCCTGCCTTGTGATTGCGACCATGCCCTTGCGCCCATTGCTCTCCTTTTTTTGCCTGCTGGCGTTGGCCGGCTGCGCCAGCCATGCCCCGCAGCCGTCAACTGCGCCGACTCCTCCGGTCGAGGACACTGCGGCAGCAGAGCCTGCCTACACACCCTTTCCGCCCAAAACACTGGAAAGCATCCTGCTGGCCGAGTTTGCCGGGCACCGTCAGCGCGCCGACATTGCCCTGGCCGGTTATGTCCAGCAGGCAGTAGCCACACGCGACCCTGGCATCGTTGCCCGCGCCAGTACCATTGCCCAGTTGCTGAACCAGCCACAGAGCCTCGAGCTGTCCCGGATCTGGACGGAAGTGGAGCCGGACAATGCAGATGCGTGGTATCTGCTGGTGCTCAGCTGTCTGCGCCAGCAGAAATTCGACCAGCTCATGCCTGCCCTGGACCGGCTGCTGGCCCTGCAACCCGAAGCCGATCTGGAACAGATGTTCCTGTCCGCCGTCCCGGCCAACCCGGCCGCGCGCGACAGCCTGCTGAAGGCGCTGGATGGCGTCGGGCAGCACCACCAGAGCAGTCCGCACATCTTCTTTGCCAGAGCCCTGGTACAAAGCCAGAACGGCACCCTGGAGCCCGCACTCGAGAACGCCCGCAAAGCGCGCCAGCTGCGTCCGCAAAGCACGCAAACCACCCTGCTTGAGGCAAAGCTGCTGGCCGACCTCGGACGCAATGCCGAAGCCTCCCGGTTACTGGCGGACGCCGTAAAAGCGCAACCGGAAAGCCAGAGCCTGCGCCTTAACTACGCCCGCACACTGGTCCGCGTACGGGACATGAAGGGTGCCGAGCGCGAGTTTGGCACCCTGGTCAACAAGCACCCTTCCGATGACAGCCTGCGCCTTGGCCTGGCCCTGACCGCCTTTGAAAACCGGAACGATGTGCTGGCACAAAGCGAACTCGAAATCCTGACGAACAGTGAAGAGCACAGCGACGAGGCCTTTTTCTATCTGGGCAAGCTGGCGCACCGCCAGGGCAAGGCCGACGAAGCCATTGCGGCTTACGAAAATGTCCCGCCAGGGCAGCACTATCTTCCGGCCATGGCAGAGATCAGCCATCTGCTGCTCAGCCAGCATCAGCCGGAAGAGTCACGCCGTCACTTTGCCGAAGCCCGCACACGCTTTCCCGATTTGCGCATCTCGCTGTACCAGCTGGAGGCCGAGCTGCTCAGTAACCGCAAGGATCTCGTCGGGGCACGCGCCCTGCTTGATGAGGCCCTGCAACTGACCCCGGGTGACACCCGGCTGCTGCTGAGCCGCGCGCTGGTCGCAGAGCGCCAGAACCAGCTGGAGCAGTTCGAGACAGATGTGCGGGAAGTGCTGCGCATGGAGCCGGACAATGCCAGCGCCCTGAATGCGCTTGGCTACACCCTGCTGGACCGGACGGGTCGTATTGATGAGGCAGAAGCCTATATCCGTCGTGCACTGGCACTCAAACCCGATGACCCCGCCATCCTGGACAGCATTGGCTGGGTCAAGTTCAAGCGCGGCGACACGGAAGGTGCACTGACCGATCTGCGCCGTGCCTACCAGCTTTATCCGGACGATGAAATTGCCGCCCATCTTGGCGAAGTTCTCTGGGAGCGCGGCCAGCGCGAAGAAGCCCGCAAGGTATGGAACGAGTCCCTGCGCCAGCACCCTGACAGCGACTACATTCCCCGCACACGCATGCGGCTCGATCCCTGATGCGGCATAATTTCTTTCTGTTGCTGATACTGGCCAGCCTCCTTTCCGGCTGTGCGCTGCACCCCCCTGCGCCCGTGATTACCGATACCGCACGCATGACGCGATGGCTGGCTGAAGGCAAGATGGGGCTGCGAGTGGCGGATCGCGGCGGCAATCTCTATTTCACCTGGCATCAGGACGGGGACCTCTACACCCTATCGCTGTCAGGGCCTCTTGGCGCAGGCCACACCGAACTCAGCGGCAGCCCTGATGGCGTCACTTTACGCAATGGCGACCTGGGTGAGATCACGGCCAGCTCTCCAGAGATACTGCTGGAAGCGGTCACCGGCTACAGCGCCCCCATCTCCTACCTGTCCCACTGGCTGAAAGCACAGCCGGCCACAGCCACCGCACAGGTGGAGCGAGGCAGTGACGGCAAGACCCTGCAGATTGCCGAGGACGGCTGGATCGCGACCTTTCCGGCATGGGATGAAACCTACCCGGCCCTGCCCCGGAAGATCATGATTACAGGCCCCGACACCCGCCTGACGGTGGTGGTCTCGAAGTGGCAGCCCGGCGATGCTGACTACACGCCCGATGCACTCACCGACATCCGTACCGAAATCGCCCCATGAAACAACTAACCCTGCCCGCCCCGGCCAAGCTCAACCTGTTCCTGCACATCACCGGTCGCCGGCCGGATGGCTATCACCTGCTGCAGACCGTCTTCCAGTTCCTGGAGCAGGCCGACACCCTGCACTTCCGCTCCCGCCCGGATGGCGACATTCATCTGTCCCCCAAGCTGCCGGGGGTGCCGGCCGGGAGCAACCTGATCGTGCGGGCCGCCCGCCTGCTGCAAGCCCATACCGGCTGCACGGCTGGTGCCGACATACTATTGGAGAAGCGCCTGCCCATGGGCGGCGGTATTGGCGGTGGCTCGTCGGATGCCGCCACTGCCCTGCTGGGACTCAACCACCTCTGGGCTCTGAACCTGCCTCTGGATGAGCTGGCCCGGCTTGGCCTGAGCCTGGGTGCCGACGTGCCGGTCTTTGTGCGCGGACAGGCGGCCTGGGCCGAAGGCGTCGGTGAAGACCTGACGCCGGTCGACATTCCGGAGCCCTGGTATCTGGTTCTGACCCCGCATGCGCATGTCAGTACCGCCGATGTCTTCCGCCACCCGCAATTGACACGTCATACCCCCGCCATTACAGTAGCCGCCTTTCTCGGGGGGGGGCTTGCCCGGAGCGTTCGCAACGACTGTGAAAACATCGTGCGCCAGCTTTCTCCCGAAGTAGATGCGGCCCTGAACTGGCTGGCTCAGCATGGCACCGCCCGCATGACGGGGACCGGCGCCTGCTGTTTTATTGCCTGCCCGGATCGCGCAACGGCGGAGCACCTGCTGGCCACCAGCCCCATTCCGGGCTTTGTGAGTCGTGGCTGCAACCAGTCTCCTGCCCATGTCGCGCTGGCCGCACTGAAACAAGAATCCTAGGGGCGTCGCCAAGCGGTAAGGCAGCGGGTTTTGATCCCGCCATGCGTTGGTTCGAATCCAGCCGCCCCTGCCATTTTTCCAGTCAGCCGAAAGCACAGTCATGCCCAATCTGGTCCTGTTTACCGGCAACGCCAATCCCGAACTGGCCCGCAAGGTCGCCACTCACCTGCACACGCCGCTGGGCGATGCGCACGTGGGCCGCTTCTCTGACGGCGAAATCCAGATCGAGATCAACGACAATGTGCGCGGCAAGGACGTTTTTGTCCTGCAGTCCACATGCAATCCCACCAATGACAACCTGATGGAAATGATTGTCATGGCCGACGCCCTGCGCCGCGCCTCGGCGGGTCGTATCACTGCGGTGATTCCGTATTTCGGTTATGCCCGCCAGGACCGTCGTGTCCGTTCGGCGCGCGTACCGATTACAGCCAAGATCGTCGCCGACATGCTGACGACCGTGGGCGTGGACCGCGTGCTGACCGTCGACCTGCATGCCGACCAGATCCAGGGCTTCTTCGACATTCCGGTCGACAACATCTATGCATCGCCCGTGCTGCTGGCCGACATCCAGAAGCAGGGTTATGACAACCTGATGGTGGTGTCGCCGGACGTAGGTGGCGTGGTGCGTGCACGTGCAGTTGCCAAGCAGCTGGACGAAGCCGACCTGGCCATCATCGACAAGCGCCGTCCCAAGGCCAACGAATCGCAGGTAATGCACATCATCGGTGAGGTGAAGGGCCGTGACTGCGTGATCGTGGATGACATGGTCGATACTGCCGGCACCCTGTGCAAGGCTGCTGCCGCACTGAAAGAGCATGGTGCCCGTCGTGTACTGGCCTATTGCACGCACGCCGTGCTGTCCGGTCCGGCCATTGCCAACATCAAGAATTCCGTGCTCGACGAGCTGGTGGTGACCGACACCATCCCGCTCACCGAGGAAGCGCTCGCCACCGGTCGCATCCGTCAGGTTTCGCTGTCCGCGATGCTGGCCGAGACCGTGCGTCGCATCAACAACGAAGAATCCATCAGCGCGATGTTCGANNGACGAAGGGAAAGGTGCGAGCCGCCGCCTGCGTCGTCTGGAAGCCAAACTCCCCGCCGTGATCTACGGTGGCAAGGAAGCTGCACAGTCCATCACTCTCGAGCTGAGGGAACTGGTCAAGGCCCTGGAAAACGAAGCCTTCTACTCGCACGTGCTGACCATCAACATCGATGGCAAGCCGCAGCAGGCCGTTATCAAGTCCCTGCAGCGTCACCCGGCCAAGAACACTCCGCTGCACGCTGACTTCCTGCGTGTTGACGCCACCCACAAGCTGACGATGAAGGTGCCCCTGCACTATCTGAACCAGGACACCTGTGTTGGCGTGAAGACCGAAGGCGGCGCGCTGTCCATCATGGCCAACGAAGTCGAAGTGGCCTGTCTGCCGGCCAACCTGCCGGAATTCATCGCGGTGGACCTGAAGGATGTGCATGTCGGCACCAGCCTGCATCTGTCCGACATCACCCTGCCGGCCGGCGTGGAAATCCCGTCACTGGCCCTTGGTCACGATTACGATCAGCCGATCGCAAACGTGCACAAGAGCACGGCCGACGCGTAATCGCGGCCCGATGCACGACAAAAGCGGGGCCTCTGGGCCCCGTTTTTTTATTCAGATGGCGCACCAAGACAGCAGCACACCATGACCACACTTCGCCTGATCGTCGGCCTTGGAAATCCGGGCCCCGAATACGCGGCCACCCGGCACAATGCCGGTCAGTGGTTTGTGGAGCGGCTTGCCGCAAAATATGGCATCCGCCTGAGTCCCGAACCGAAATACTTCGGCATCAGTGGACGCGGCACGGTAAACGGACAGGATCTGCGCCTGCTGATCCCCACCACCTTCATGAACCGCTCCGGACAGTCGGTTGGCGCTCTGGCCACCTTCTTCAAGATTCTTCCGGACGAGATTCTCGTGGCACATGACGAGCTCGACCTGCCCCCTGGCACCATCCGCCTGAAAACCGGCGGTGGCCATGGCGGCCACAACGGGTTGCGCGACATCATTCCCGCGCTTGCCAACCAGAACGGCTTTCACCGCCTGCGTATCGGGATTGGCCACCCCGGCGATGCCAAACAGGTGTCGAACTATGTACTGGGCAAGGCCCCGGCCACAGAGCAGGAAAAGATCGAGGCCGCACTGGATGCAGCCGAAGCACTGAGTGATGACCTTGTCGCCGGCAAACTGGCGGCAGTAATGAACAAGCTGAACGGTTTCAAGGCCTGACTTTTCAGGAACGCATTTCCCAGGTTTTTTCGTTAGGTTTTTTCTGTTGGGGAGCGGTAATCGCGCCCTGACCTGTGAGGCAAAAAATGGCTATCAATTGCGGTATCGTCGGGCTTCCCAACGTCGGCAAATCCACCCTGTTCAATGCACTGACCAAGGCCGGTATCGCGGCGGAAAACTTTCCGTTCTGCACCATTGAGCCCAATACCGGCATCGTGCCCGTGCCCGATCCCCGTCAGGACGCCCTGTCGGCCATCGTGAAGCCGCAGCGCATCCAGCCTGCCACCATCGAGTTCGTGGACATTGCAGGCCTTGTCGCCG
This sequence comes from Moraxellaceae bacterium, assembly GCA_003543245.1. GTDB lineage: Bacteria > Pseudomonadota > Gammaproteobacteria > Pseudomonadales > Moraxellaceae > UBA2031. The sequence continues at coordinate 54,692 of DPJB01000020.1, forward strand.
GAGCCTCCAAGGGTGAAGGATTGGGCAACCAGTTTCTGGCCAATATCCGTGAAACCGATGCCATCGCGCACGTCGTACGCTGCTTCGAGGATGACAACGTCATTCACGTGTCCAACCGCATCAATCCGGTCGATGACATCGAGATCATCAACATGGAGCTGGCACTGGCCGATCTTGATACGGTTGAAAAAGCCCTCAAGCGCGTGGAAAAACAGGCCAAGGGTGGCGACAAGGAAGCCCAGGCCCTGAAAGTGGTGATGGAAAAAGTACTGCCGACGCTCACCGAAGGCCTGCGCGTGCGCACCATGAACCTGAACGCCGATGAACTGGCCATACTCCGACCACTCTGCCTCATCACCACCAAGCCGGTGATGTACATCGCCAACGTCTCGGAAGACGGCTTTGACAACAATCCGCACCTGGATGCCGTCGTGGCGTATGCCAAAGCCGAAAACGCGATTGTGGTGCCGATCTGCAACAAGATCGAAGCCGAAATTGCCGAGCTGGACGAAGCCGACAAGGTGGAATTCCTCGAAACCCTGGGCATGGAAGAACCGGGCCTCAATCGCGTGATACGCGCCGGCTACCAGCTACTGGGTTTGCAGACCTACTTCACCGCTGGCGTGAAGGAAGTGCGCGCATGGACCATCAAGGTTGGCGCTACCGCCCCGCAGGCTGCCGGCGTCATTCATACCGACTTTGAAAAGGGCTTCATTCGTGCAGAAGTCATCGCCTACGAAGACTTCGTGAAGTACAACGGTGAGGCCGGGGCCAAGGAAGCCGGCAAGTGGCGTCTGGAAGGCAAGGAGTACATCGTCAAGGACGGCGACGTGATGCACTTCCGCTTCAATGTCTGAAAAGCAGCAACACCCGATGCAATGTAGAAAAGCCACGCAAAACAGGCTGTGTCAAAACTCCCTGATGCTGTAAACAATAACGCCCCGTCAGGGGCGTTATTGTTTTGGGGTCTGGCAGTTTTCAGGAAGGTTGCAGTCGTTGCATCAGAGAAACAGCCCCCAACAGGCTCATCAATCGCTTCAGATTGAAAGCCATCACCCCCAACGCCATTTCACACGAGGCTCCCGACAACCCGCGTAGCAGAAAGCGACGCCCGAACAGGCGTTCCTTCAGTTCTGCAAAAGGCCTCTCCACCGTACAACGGCGTAATCGCATCAATTCAGGGGTAGCACGTTCATTCATGCGTTGCAGAATATCGTCATCCCAGTACCGCTAAACAAACCGCTGGCGGGCGGTGGTGCAACGGGGCTTCAGCGGACAGGCACTGCAGGCGCCTTCTGTGCCCGCATAAATCGTCCATCGCTTTTTCCGGTGCTGTTGTTTGCGGCTCAGCACTTCGTCGGCCGGGCCTCAGGCTCAGGATCTGGCAAGGTCACTGCTTCTGGCGTCGGCTCGTCGGTATTATCCAGCCCCGCCAGATATCGCCGCATGGCCTCTCGGGCCAGTACCCGCTTCTGGCTGCTTACCGCTCGGAACTTTGAGCCATCAATCGCAACCCAGCCACTCTGCAACATCGCCTGGGCGCGAGCCCACTGAATCAGCTTTGCCCCCGCCAGGGTAATCGCTTCACGATGCACGCGACGGAACTCGGCAATCACCTTGTGATCCGGGGCCAGACGGTTCAGCAACCACATCACTTCGATATTGCGGTGACACTCGGCCTCCAGTCGACGAGAAGAGCGTACCTGTTGCAGATACCCGTACAAATACAGCTTGAGCAGGTCACGCGGGTCATACCTGTCGCCGCCGCAACACTGCGAATAAACCCCAGTCCTGCCATGTCCAGACTGTCGACAAAGGCATCAATCACGCGGCACGCATGATCGTCGGGAATGATGTCATCCAGGCATTCAGGGAACATTGCCCGCTGTCCTCGTCCTTCTCCTATGATGTGGCCCAAAACAATAACCCCCGAACATGTCGGGGGTTATTGTCGCTCATCTCAAGCGGCGCCAGAGAGTTTTGGCACAACCTGTTTTGCGGGGCTTTTCTACATTGCATCAAATTCAGCATGTTCAATCCAACCAGAACGCATTATCGAAAAGACAAGCAGGTGATACCGCTCATCGTCCTGCCCCACACACAAGAACCACTTCCTGACTTTGGTTCTGGATATGCTAGCCTTGACAGGAATCCCTCCGCACGGTGGCTAATGATCATGGCGGCAGACAACGGGCAACGCTTTTGTCTTTACTCGGCAACCGAACTGGAGGCCGTACTGGATGAAATGGCACATCGGGCCAATGCGCTTGTGCGTGCAGACAAGCCGCTTGCTCTGGTCGGCATTTTACGTCGTGGCGAGCCGCTGGCCAGAATGCTGCAGGCGCGACTGGCCATCCTGCGTGAACAAGCCGACACTCCTCTTTACCCGCTCAAGGTCAAACGCTATGCGGATAACCTTGAACTGCTTCATGCCGAAACTGCGCTGGAAGAAAATCCCGCGCTGGCCGGGCTTGACCTGAAAAACACCACACTACTGGTTGTTGATGATGTGTTGTATCAGGGGCATTCCCTGCTGCGTACCTGCGCCTGGCTGGCACGGCTTGGCGCACAGGAGGTGCGCACAGCCGTGCTGGTCGATCGCTGCGTTGGCACCCAACCTGTGCATGCAGATATCACCGGCATCCGGCTGCAGGTTGCCGCCAGTGACGTCATCGAATGCAATGTCCCGCCATACGAAGCAGATTTCCGTGTCGACGTCTGGCGTCGTCTCCCCTGAACCCCCTTCATGCAATTGAAGCGTCATATGGCAAATGCCGCAGGAACCAGCCTGCAGAAAGCCGGGCCACTTCCTCCAGCGTGCCAGGCTCTTCAAAAAGGTGGGTAGCCCCCTGCACTACGGCGACGTGCTGCTCACACTGCAGTTGCCGGCTACTGTTGCGATTCAGGGACAGCACCTCATGATCATTCCCCCCGACAATCATCAGCACCGGCGCGCGTACCTGCTGCAGAGCGCTACCGGCCAGATCAACCCGGCCGCCACGTGACACCACGGCACGAACCTCGCCTGGTCGTGTCGCCGCTGCCATAAGGGCCGCGGCAGCGCCTGTACTGGCACCAAACAATCCCATCCCCAGCACAGCAACATCCCTGTCGCGCCGCAATGAGTCAATCACACGAACCAGTCGCTGCGTCAGCAGGGCAATATCAAAACGGAGTTCGCGCGTTACATCATCAATGCGCTGTTCATCCTCACCCAGCAAATCAAAAAGAAGGGTCGCCAGACCGCACTCGTTGAAATAGCGAGCCACACTCTGGTTGCGCGGACTGAAACGGCTACTGCCACTACCATGCACAAATACCACAAGGCCTTCCGGGTGCTCAGGCACAGAAAGTTCGCCATGCAGTTGAACATCTGCAAGCAAGAAGGTCATCGGACGCCTCATGAAGCGTTCATGCACCATGATGACCTTCCTTTCCCGACTCCCGTGCCCATGCCTGCCGTAGCAGCGCTTGCACCTCTTCATCAGAAACCTGGCCAAACTCCTCATACCATTGCCCGATGGACGAGAATGGCTCCGGCGTAAACAGGCAAACAACCTTGTCCACCAGCCTGGCCACCGCCGCGACACTCTCCTGGGCCCCAACCGGAATGGCTATGATTATTTCAGACGGCATCTGCTGGCGCACAGCCTGTATCGCAGCACGCATCGTGGCACCTGTCGCCAGTCCGTCATCAACAATAATCACGCGTTGCCCACGCAACACAGGCAAGGGGCGCAACCCTCGATACAGATGATCCCGGCGCTCCAACTCGGCACTTTCACGACGCTCGACTTCCCCGATGGCATGCCGGGAAATATCCAGATACTGCATGACATGGTCATTCAGCACCCGCACGCCTCCGCTGGCAATCGCGCCCATCGCCAGTTCCTCGTTTCCCGGTACGCCCAGCTTTCTGACAAGCATCAGATCCAGTCGCGCATGAAGTGCCCGTGCAATTTCCGCGGCCACTGGCAAGCCACCCCTCGGCAGCGCCAGTACCAGCACATCCGGCTGGCCTTGCAATGGCATGAGAGCCGAGGCCAGTAACCGACCTGCCTCAACCCGATCCCGCAGTGGCAGCTTGTGACTCATGAGGCCTCCCCGACACACCCGCCAGGTTCTTGCAGGCGGTGCATCCAGTAACGATAGACTAGAGGCATCAATCCTGAAGCTGATACAAATCAACCGCTGGAGCTACAGGCTTGCATATGGCTCCTATACTGGTGTTGTGACGGGGTGCCAGTGGTGCCCCCTTTGCTCTTGAAGCCCGACAGGATGCCAGCCATGGACAAATTTCGTGATCGTCGCCAGGAAAAACTGCCCCAGACGGAACTGCATGATCCTTATCTCAAACAGCGCCTGAGTGGCCCTGCCAAATGCCCCGAATGCGGAGCATTCTGTCAGGCTGGCCGGTGGAGCTGGCAAGCCATCCCCGCCAACGGACATATCGATGACGTGAAGTGTCCGGCTTGTCGGCGCATTGCCGACCAGGCACCAGCAGGCACAGTAACGCTCAGTGGCGACTTCATCAGTACCCATCAGGATGAAATCCTGAGCCTTGTACGCAACACGGAAGCCCGGGAAAAAAGTGAGCACGCACTGGAACGCATCATGCAGTGTAGCAGCAGCCCCGACGGTCTCGTTGTCACCACCACCGGTGTGCATCTGGCCACGCGCATTGGTCATGCACTGGATGCCGCCTACAAGGGACATACGGAATACCAGTACAGTGACAGCGATGCACATGTACGGGTGAACTGGCTACGCAACTGAAACGTTGCCTCTCTCGAAAGTGGTATTCATTACGGACGGGGGGGAGCGTATTGTTGCCTGTGCTGATACGCATGAGGCAAGCGCTGCAGAACTAACACGGGTACGCACGTTGCAAACGTGCGTATTGCGGTGCATCGCCCGGCATCAAATAACCAGGCGGCAGCCGTTTTTGCTGCGGAGCGATGGCACCATGATTCAGTCTCCCGAACTACGACGACTGATACTGCAACATCCGCTGATCCATCATCTGGAACCGGCAGCGCAAGAGCGACTGCTGGCTTCCACGCTGGAGCACAGTCACGACAGCTCCACCCTGCTCATTCGTCAGGGCCAGGAAGCCGACCGCTTCTTTCTGGTACTGAAAGGGCGCGTCAAACTCTTCCGCATCTCTGCGGACGGACAGGAAAAAGTCGTCGAAATCATTCACCCCGGGCAAACGTTTGCCGAGGCCGTGATGTTCACGCAGAGGTCGGTCTATCCGGTCTGCGCCGAAACACTGGAGCCCGTGCACCTGATCAGCTTTTCCAATCGCCTGATGCTGCAACTCCTGGAAGAAAATCCGAAAAGCTGCCTGCACCTGCTGGGGCACATGAGCGTGCGCCTGCATCAGCGCCTTGGAGAACTGGAAACGCTGACCCTGCAAAACGCCACGCAACGCTTTGCGCTGTTCCTGATACAGAATCTTGAAAACCGCTCAGCCGAGACGGCCGACATTGATCTGCAGCTTCCCAAACGCCTGGTGGCGGCGAGGCTCTCCATGCAGCCCGAAACCCTGTCGCGCATCATGGCGCGACTGCGTACGGCAGGACTGATCGAGATCAATGGCCGAAGCATCCATATTCCGAGCATTGGACGGTTGCTAGCCGAGTTCAATGAGGCCGGTCAGCATACCTCCCACGACAACGTGATTGCACGCAGCACGGGCACTGAAGCGCCGGCAAGAAAGGGTGGCATACCCGTATTCACCATCGGTGAAAACTGACGCGCTGCAGCAGTGTATGCCAGAAACTTTTGCACAAGGCGTGCATCATACACATCTCACACTGCCAGAAATCCCGTCAGGCAACTATGCATCGACATGACAGCATGATTAACACCCTTGTCATGCTCATGACTGGCATACACCTCATGATACACGATGCAGGTACGTGCCGAACGGAAATACCCTGCCTCCATCAGGACAACCTCGATGCATTCCCGGACCTGATCTGCCCGGACACAGTCAGTCTGTGGCAGCTGTACCAGCACCGAATTGGCCAGAACCTCGGCAATCCTTTCGCCGAATTCACCGACCACCCCACCAGCCGCCTCAATCTCCCGCTGTATCCTCACCGGTTCAAAACAGACCCGTTGCCCATCTGTTTTTTCCAGCCACAACGGATGTGGAACTCCCCTCATGATTTCCCCCTCTGCACGATGGCTGTCATATTAATGCTTGTGATGATCCTACAATCATCGACAGCGCCATCCTGCGGCCATGACGATGATCAAGCGTTGACTGCCAGTGACGATATATTTTCAGAAAATGAAAACGCACAGTGCTGCCGATATTTCAGCCGCCGCTGGCATTCATGAAGCGCACCACCTGTACCTCGCCTTCCGACGAGAACTCGTGCCGTTCCGGCTTGCGATGCAGGCCGGCCAGAATGGCGTCGAGCAGGGGCGCATCATCTTCAGGGTGGCGACGCAGCAGCTCACGCAGGTCCACGGAGTTTTCATGACCAAGGCAGAGCAGCAAACGCCCTTCAGCGGTAAGACGCACACGGTTGCAGGTACTGCAGAAGTTATGGCTGTGCGGTGAAATGAAACCGATGCGGGTCCGAGGGTGCTGCTCCAGCCGGACATAGCGTGCCGGACCACCACTGCTTTCCTCACTGTCGATCAGGGCATGGCGTTGCGCAATCTGCGCGCGGACCTGATCGCTGGAAAAGAATGCTTCGCCACGGGAGCGCCCGACATGGCCGAGCGGCATTTCCTCGATGAAGCTGATGTCGATATTGCGGGCGATGGCGAAATCCACCAGCGCATTCACCTCGTCATCATTGCGGCCCTTCATGATGACGCTGTTGAGCTTGATACGCTCAAAACCTGCCTCGCGGGCGGCCTCGATGCCCGCCAGTACCTGACCGAGATCACCGGTACGGGTAATAGTACGGAACTTGAGCGTATTGAGACTGTCGAGTGAGATATTCAGGCGTTTGACGCCAGCCTGTGCCAAAGGGCGGGCCAGTCTGGTCAGCTGCGAACCATTGCTGGTCATGACCAGCTCATCCAGATCTGGCAAGGCCGCTATGCGCTCGCACAGGTCAACAATGCCCTTGCGAACGAGGGGCTCGCCACCGGTCAGCCGGATCTTCCTGACACCCAGACCAACAAACAGGCGTGCCACCCGATGGATTTCCTCGAGTGACAACACCTGATCGCGGGGCAAAAAAGTCATGTCTTCCGCCATGCAGTACACACAGCGGAAATCGCAGCGATCTGTCACGGACAAGCGCAGATAATCAATCTGACGACCTTGCCCATCCAGTAACACAGCGTTGCTCATGACGGTGCTTTCCTTGTGAGAAACGGTTTCCGCCTACTGCAGCAGGGGCGAGGTGGCCCCTTGCAGTTCGATGCCCTCAATACGAGCGGCGCCGACCAGCGTTTGCAAATACTGTACCACTGCCTTGTGCCAGACCCGTTGCCCGAGTTCGGCACGGATACGATTTTCTACCACAGCAAACGGCAGCGCCTCTCCTTCCACACGCAAATCCACCTGCACGACGTGAAAGCCGTAGCGTGACTCGATGGGCTGCAAGGCCAGGCCGAGCGGCAGGCGCAGTAGCTGACGCTCAAACTCCGGCACCGTCTGACCCTTGCTGATCTGCCCCAACGCCCCGCCTTGGGCCCTGGAGGGGCATGCAGAGTGTGCCGTGGCCAGTGCCGCAAAGTCTTCACCCTGCTGCAGCCTGACAATCAGGGCTTCGGCCGCCTCACGCTGCTCACTGCGCTCGACCAGATCATCTGGTGCCGCCGCCAGCAGGATGTGGCGGGCAGCCACCAGAGGCGGCGACATGAAACGCTCGGGATTGCTCTCGAAAAAATGTTTCACGCTTGCCGCATCGGTCTGGGGCAGGTCAATTTCCTGCTCGATAAGGGTGCGGATTTCAGCTTCCTCATCAGTTTCGCCCGCAACTGGTGCAACCTTGATCCCCAGCTCGGCAATCCGTTGTTGCAGGAGCCGGCGGATCACCAGCGCCTGTGCGGCAAGAAAGACGGCCTCCTGCCGGCTGTCTGCCGGGTGGTACTGCATTTCAAGGGCAATGGCTTCATGCTCCAGCGCAATCCCGTTGACACGGATATGCGGCCATTCCTGTTCACTGGTGGCAATGATCGATGCAGAACTGCTCATGGGTATCTCCTGCGGAAACGGTCCGCAATCAGGCCTTCTGGCGCACGATCTGGTAACGGCGGCCCAGATACCATACCGGGGCACTGACCATGTGCACCAGACGGGTGAAGGGGAACAGCACAAACAGCGTCAGCCCGAGGAACACATGCAGCTTGTACACCAGGCCGACCGGCGCAATCGACTCGGCAGCAACGGTTGGCTGCAGGATCACCAGATGCTGTGCCCAGTTACCGAGCATGACCATGACCGATCCGTCCAGATGCTGCGTGGAGGCCACAATCGTGAGCAGCCCCAGGCACAACTGCGCCAGCAACACCCAAAGGATCAGGATGTCCGACGCACTGGAACTGGCTCGCACGCGAGGATCGGTCATGCGGCGCACGATCAGCATGAGCAGGCCAATCAGGCAGATCACCCCGAAGATGCCACCCGATACCATGGCCAGCAACTGCTTGTTCTNNAACGCGCCCAGCTGCCAATCAGGCAAATAGCCAGCGCCACGTAGGGGTAAACCCCGAACAGCATGAAATTGAGATTAGACATGATCAGTCTCCTAGGCCTTGCCTGCCGGCGCAGCCGATTGCTTGAAATCCACCCAGTGCACGGGCACCGCTACGTCTTCACGGGCCTTGCCCTTGCCGCCTGCGGAGGTGCCACA
>DPJB01000035.1 GCA_003543245.1 Moraxellaceae bacterium
ACGGCCTGTTCGCCGAACAGATCGGTCTCGGTTTCATCCTTGAACGTGGTTTCGATGATGCCGGAACGACCACCACCAACGCCGGAAGCGTAGGACAGGGCCAGCTCCTTCGCCTTGCCAGAGACGTTCTGGAACACAGCGATCAGGTCAGGAATGCCACCACCCTTCACGAACTCGGAGCGCACGGTGTGGCCTGGGGCTTTGGGGGCAATCATGATGACGTCCAGATCCTTGCGCGGCACGACCTGGTTGTAGTGAATGGCGAAACCGTGGGCGAAAGCGAGGGTAGCACCCTGCTTGAGGTTGGGCTCGATCTCTTCCTTGTACAGCTTGGCCTGGAACTCGTCGGGTGTCAGGATCATCACTACGTCGGCCGACTTGACGGCAGCAGGGACGTCCGTAACGGTCAGACCGTGAGCCTGGGCCTTGGCAACCGTCGCAGAGCCGGGACGCAGGCCAACGACAACATCGACACCAGAGTCCTTCAGGTTGCAGGCGTGAGCATGGCCCTGAGAGCCGTAGCCGATGATGGCGACCTTCTTGCCGCGGATGATGGAAAGGTCGGCGTCTTTGTCGTAATAAACGTGCATGGTGCTTCCTCTTTTTTCAGTTCCGCTTGTGGCAGAACGCTTTCGATGGATTCCCCTCACCCCTGCCCTCCTCCATGGAAGAGGGGGAAATGTCCGGGGAAGGGATTAAATGCTCAGAACCTTTTCACCACGGGCGATACCGCAGACACCGGTACGCACCACTTCGAGAATTGCTGTTTCGGCCAATGCCTCGATGAACGCATCAAGCTTGTCACTGGTACCGGCGAGCTGGATGGTATAGACCGTGGGCGTGACGTCCACAATCTGGCCGCGAAAGATATCAGCAGTGCGCTTCAGCTCGGCACGAGCAGCGCCGGTTGCCTTGACCTTGACCAGCAGCAGTTCGCGTTCAATGTGGGCACCTTCGGTGAGGTCCACGACCTTGACCACTTCAATCAGCTTGTTGAGCTGCTTGGTCACCTGCTCGATCTTGTGCTCGTCACCCGTGGTGGTGAGCGTAAGACGCGACAGGGTGGCGTCATCGGTTGGGGCCACGGTCAGTGACTCGATGTTGTAACCGCGCTGGGAAAACAGGCCAACCAGACGTGACAATGCACCAGGCTCGTTTTCCATGAGAACAGAAATGATACGACGCATGATCAGGTACGCTCCGTCTTGGACAGCTTCATGTCGCGCAGCGAGCCGCCGGCAATAAGCATGGGATACACGTGTTCGGCCGGATCAACCTCGACATCAATGAAGACAAGACGATCCTTCATGGCAAAGGCTTCGCGCATCTTGCTTTCCAGCTGGGCCGGATCGGTGATCTTCATGCCGACATGACCGTAGGCTTCGGCCAGCTTCACGAAGTCAGGCAGCGAATCCATGTAGGAGTGCGAGTGGCGGCCGTCATACATCATGTCCTGCCACTGTTTCACCATCCCCAGCGAACCGTTGTTGAGGTTCAGGATCTTCACCGGCAGGCCATACTGCAGGCAGGTGGACAGCTCCTGGATATTCATCTGGATGGAGGCTTCGCCAGTCACGCAGACCACGGTCTCTTCCGGAAAGGCAAACAGGGCGCCCATGGCAGCCGGCAAGCCAAAGCCCATGGTGCCGAGGCCACCGGAATTGATCCACTGCCGCGGACGGTCGTACTTGTAGTAGAGCGCAGCAAACATCTGGTGCTGACCCACGTCGGAAGTGACGATGGCCTTGCCATCGGTAACCTTGTAGAGCATTTCGACCACTTGCTGCGGCTTCATCTCACCCGGCTTGGCGGCCTCGTAGCGCAGGCCGTGCACCTTGCGCCAGTCATCAATCTGCTGCCACCAGGCCTCGATGGCCTTGGCGTCGGGCTTGTCGGCCTGCTTCACCAGGGTGAGCATTTCGTTGAGCACCGGCTCGACTGCCCCCACGATGGGGATGTCTGCCGTGATGGTCTTGGAAATGGAAGCCGGGTCAATGTCGATATGGATGATGCGGGCATTCGGGCAGAACTTGCGCGTGTTGTTGGTGACGCGATCATCGAAGCGTGCGCCAACAGCAAGAATCAGGTCGCTGTGGTGCATGGCCATGTTGGCTTCATAGGTGCCATGCATGCCGAGCATGCCAACAAACTGGCGATCGGAGCCAGGATAGGCACCCAGACCCATCAGGGTATTGGTCACGGGATAGTTGAGGTGACGGGCCAGCTCGGTCAGCAGGGCCGACGCATTGCCCTGCACCACGCCACCACCGGCATAGATCATGGGACGCTTGGCCGCCACCAGCTCATCCACGGCCTTCTTGATCTGGCCGGCATGGCCACGACCCGGCGGATTGTAGGAGCGCAGCTTGACCTTGTGCGGGTACTCGTACGGGAACTTTTCGTTGGGATTGGTGCAGTCCTTCGGGATGTCGATCACGACCGGGCCCGGGCGGCCGCTGGCGGCAATATAGAAGGCCTTCTTGACCATGGCCGGAATGTCTTCGGCCTTGCGCACCTGAAAGCTGTGTTTGACGATGGGGCGGGACACGCCAACCATGTCGGTTTCCTGAAAGGCGTCTTCGCCGATCAGGGCGGATGGCACCTGCCCGGACAGCACCACCATCGGGATGGAGTCCATGTAGGCCGTGGCAATGGCGGTCACCGTATTGGTGGCGCCAGGACCGGACGTGACCAGCACGACGCCGGTCCTGCCGGTCGCACGGGAATAGCCGTCAGCGGCATGTCCTGCGGCCTGTTCATGTCGAACCAGGATGTGTTTGACCTTGTCCTGCTGAAACATGGCGTCGTAAATGTGCAGGACGGCACCACCGGGATAACCGAAAACATAGTCCACGCCTTCATCGGCGAGGGCGCGGACGAGCATTTCACCGCCAGAAAGAAGTTCCACAGAATCACCCTTGAATAAAGCGCAAGGCGCACCACCAGCACCGGATGTGCAGCAGGGGCGCGCATTCTAGCACGAGGATTTGACCAACAACGGAGGGTCTTGCCAGGCCTGTCGGACTCCCCGGGTTCGGGGTTCCTGAGCACACCCCTTCTCGGGCTGTGATCTTGCAGGCGGGGACGGACACGGCGTTTGGCACGGTCCGGGCAGGGCATGCGCCCCGGCGTCTACCGGTCAGAGGGTGACTGCACGGCAAACTCCCACCATCGGGAACCCGCAATTTTTTAGGTCTAACCCCCAAATGTCAAGTAGTTCAAGGCGTTGCACAAAGATACTTATCAAGGGGCCAGGGTTGTGGTTTATAGTGCAACCATCGTTTTCTGGATCAGGTACTTACCGGGATGAAAAAACTGACTACTGCCGCCTTGCTTGGCGTGCTGCTTGCCACTCCCGTGATGGCAGCCCAGTTTTACAAATGGACCGATGAGCAGGGAGTAACCCATTACTCTGAAAGCCCTCCCCCTGAAACAGCCAAGGGTGCGACCGAGGTCAAGGTACAGACCCGTACGCCGTCTGGCTCAGAAGCTGCCGTAGAGAATCTGCAAAAGCAGAGAGAAGCGGCAACAAAGTCACTGACAGATGCCGAGAAGAAAAAAACACCGGCCGGCACAGTCAAAACTGACAAATCTGAATATGCTGAGCGCTGCAAGAAGCTTCAGGCCAATCTGGCTACCCTGGAGAATAGCGGGCGCGTTAGCGAACCCGACGACAAGGGCGAAAAACGATACCTGACCGATGAAGAGAAAAACAAGCGCATGGATGATACCCGCCGCCAGATCAAGGCGTATTGCAACTGACTTTTTTCTTTGCATAAAAAAACCGCCTTAAGGCGGTTTTTTTATGCAAAGAAAACATCACGGTGCAGGAGGAAACAGGCTCCCCTCAAGGAGTGACAGCTCATCGGCAAGCCTTTCACCAATAACCCATTGGGGATTGGAGCGGCCATAACCCTGCTCCTCTTCCCGCTCACTCAATACCATCATTGCCTGATCATAGGCAGCCCGAAGACCATGTTCACGCCGCATGGCCTCGTCAAAAAATGCACGGCCGAAATACGTAAAATCTGCATCATCGGTACAGCCGAAAGATGGCTTGTCTGCAGCAGCGGCGGCAATAACCAGCGTATCCGGCGACTGCAGTTCCTTGATGAAACCACCTGAATAGCAGGCAGAGAGCACAATCACGCGGCGGCGTATGCCACTTTCATCCAGCACACGACGCAACCAGGAGGGCGTTACAGGCGACAACTGGAGGGGCCAGTAACTGAGCTCTATCTCGTGTGACTCACTGCCATGAGACGTCAGGAAAAGAAAGAGCACATCTTCCTCCCGGTCCATCCTGCTCGCAAAAGCAGCGAGAGCACGACTGATACTGGTACGCGATGCGATTGGCTGGCTGTAGACCGTGTCATCATTATTGAGGAGAACAAGGGATCGGCCGGATGTTGCGAACCTGGTATCAAAAAGCGCCCTGACACTTTCTGCCTCAGTGCGAAATACGCTTTGGTATGAGGCACCTGCCACACCCAGGAAGTACCAATCCACGTAACCCGGACGCTGCGGTGCAACAGCAGAGAGGGCTCGCTGCAATAACTCCGGCTGTGCGTAAAGCGCTGCCTCCTCGATGACCCGTGGAGCGGCAGGAACCGGCTCCTCTGACACCTCGGCATACCAGAGGCGCTCGTCACTGAACGCAAGAATCCAGATGGCAAATAAAGTCATCAGGATGCCGAATGCCACACTGCTTTCCCAGCGCGGCCATGCAAGGGCTCGCGTGAACACCATGACAAGGGCAAAGACGGGCCACACATAGAGCAGCGTGTAAATGACCGGGACATAGGTACTGATGTCCGACGGCAACCACTCATGCTGGCCGGCATACAACAGCAGGCACTGCACAATCCCCAGCAGGCTGTCGGCAGCCAGCCAGATACTGGCCGGCGCCAGCCCGAGCCGCCACAGGCCGTGTCGCGTTGCCAACACCTGCCCGAACACCAGCAAACCGAACCCTGGCAGCAGGTAAACAGCCACGCCTGCTGGTGACCACTGGCCCGGCCAGCCCTCGCTGAGAAGGTCAAACGTGAAGCTGACGGCCAGACTGAGCAGCAGCAGAATCAGAAAATTGAAGGGAGTCGGCACCAGCCAGCGCAAGGCACTGCGCCGGAACACCAGCAAATGGCAAGCGGCCCAGAGGTTGCGGAGCAGGTCGCTCAAGGGGTGGGGGCCGGTCAGGAACCAACGCATGCAGATGGGCTCGGAATAATCATGGCGGCTATCATAACAGCCATCACATGACAGGGCATGACCTGATAGACCACGACGATTGTCTTATGCGCACAGAATCACGGCCGGAGGCCGACCCGTAAGGCAACCAGTAACTCAGCGGGTGCCTTACGGGCCAAAAGGTCAGTGCAGACGTTTCTTCTGGAAGCTGAACTGGCCGTGCTCCTCGTCTATAACGATGACGTCTCCGGGCACAAAGTCACCTGCCAGCAACTGCTGGGCCAGCGGGTTTTCAAGCAGTGTCTGAATGGCTCGCTTGAGCGGACGTGCGCCATAAACAGGATCGTACCCGGCAGCAACCAGTCGCAGCAACGCGGCATCCGAGATTTCCAGCTTGAGATCACGCTCAGCCAGACGGCCACGCAGGCGATCAATCTGGATTTCGGCGATACCACGAATCTGGGACTCGGCCAGTGAATGGAAGACCACGACTTCATCAATGCGATTGATGAGTTCAGGCCTGAAATGGTGGCCGACCACCTCCATGACGGCCACTTTCATTTCGTCATACTGCTCTTCCTTCGTCATGCTCTGGATGATGTCGGAGCCGAGATTGGACGTCATCACGATCACGGTATTACGGAAGTCCACGGTGCGGCCCTGGCCATCGGTCAGGCGGCCATCTTCCAGTACCTGCAACAGGATATTGAAAACATCGGGGTGCGCCTTTTCGACCTCATCCAGCAGGATGACGGCATAGGGGCGACGACGCACGGCCTCGGTCAGATAACCTCCCTCCTCGTAGCCGACATAGCCGGGAGGCGCACCAATCAGGCGGGACACGGAGTGCTTTTCCATGAACTCCGACATGTCGATGCGCACCATGGCGTCATCGGAATCGAAGAGGAAATTCGCCAGCGCCTTGGTCAGCTCGGTCTTGCCAACACCGGTTGGGCCAAGGAACAGGAAGGAGCCGTTCGGGCGATTGGGATCGGACAACCCGGCACGCGAGCGACGAACCGCATTGGCGACCGCAACGACAGCCTCATGCTGACCGATGACACGTCGATGCAGCGCATCTTCCATGCGCAACAGTTTGTCGCGTTCCCCTTCAAGCATCTTGTTCACCGGAATGCCGGTTGCCTTGGAGATCACTTCGGCAATTTCTTCATCGGTGACACGATTGCGCAGCAGGGTATGCTCGGTGGGCTCCTCCGACTGTGCGGCCGTCAGCTGCTTTTCCAGCTCGGGAATCGTGGCGTACTGAAGGCGTGACATTTTTTCGAGGTCATTGGCACGGCGCGCTGCCTCGAAGTCAATACGGGCCTTTTCA
Source organism: Moraxellaceae bacterium (assembly GCA_003543245.1). Taxonomy (GTDB): domain Bacteria; phylum Pseudomonadota; class Gammaproteobacteria; order Pseudomonadales; family Moraxellaceae; genus UBA2031. Next base: position 6,521 of record DPJB01000035.1, read on the forward strand.
AGTTCTTCTTTTACTTGCTGGGCACCCTTGAGCGATGCTTTTTCTGCCTTCCATATTTCTTCGAGATCCGCGTATTCCTTGCTGAGCTTCTGGATGTCTTCCTCAAGCTTGGCAAAGCGCTGCTTGCTGGCGGCGTCTTCTTCCTTCTTGATTGCCTCCCGCTCCATCTTGAGCTGGATGAGTTTGCGATCCAGACGATCCATTTCCTCAGGCTTGGAATCCATTTCCATGCGGATGCGTGAAGCAGCCTCATCAATCAAGTCAATGGCCTTGTCAGGCAGCTTGCGATCGGTAATGTAACGATGCGACAGGCGTGCCGCCGCAATGATCGCGGGATCGGTAATGTCGACACCATGGTGGACCTCGTAGCGCTCCTTGAGGCCGCGCAGGATCGCAATCGTGTCCTCCACACTAGGCTCATCAACCAGCACTTTCTGGAAGCGGCGCTCCAGTGCGGCATCTTTCTCGATGTATTGGCGGTACTCATTCAGGGTGGTTGCACCAACACAATGTAGCTCCCCGCGCGCCAGGGCGGGCTTGAGCATGTTGCCGGCATCCATGGCGCCATCGGCCTTGCCGGCTCCTACCATGGTGTGCAGCTCGTCAATGAACAGGATTATGTTGCCTTCCTGCTTGGCGAGCTCGTTGAGTACCGCTTTCAGGCGTTCCTCGAATTCTCCACGGAACTTTGCACCCGCAATCAGCGCACCCATGTCGAGTGAAAGTACCTGCTTGTTGCGCAGACCTTCGGGGACCTCACCGTTGACAATACGCTGGGCCAACCCTTCGACAATGGCGGTCTTGCCAACGCCTGGCTCGCCGATGAGTACGGGATTATTCTTGGTACGCCGCGACAACACCTGAATGGTGCGACGAATTTCATCATCACGACCAATGACAGGGTCCAGCTTGCCACTGGCTGCCCGCTCGGTGAGGTCAATGGTGTATTTCGACAGCGCCTGACGATTGTCTTCGGCATTGGCATCCTTCACGGTTTCTCCCCCACGAACCTGATCAACAACCTGAGTGAGCCGGGCCTTCTGCACGCCGGCTTTCTGCAGAACCTTGGCCACATCGGCGTTGGCATCAAAAAATGCGAGCAGCATGAGTTCGCTGGCAATGAACTGGTCGCCGCGCTGCTGGGCGAGCTTGTCGGCCAGATTGAACACCCGGTTAAGTTCCTGCCCTACCGCCACCTCGCCAGTGGGGCTTTTCAAGCGCGGCAAATTATCAAGATGGGCTGAGAGCTCACGACCAAGCACGGAGGTGTCCGCGCCAGCCTGTGCGAGCAGCGGACGCACACTACCACCCTGCTGATCGAGCAGGGCAGCCAATACATGGCCTGGCTCAATGGCGGAGTTATCCTTGCCCACTGCAAGTGACTGGGCATCAGATACGGCTTCCTGAAGCTTGGCGGTCAGACGATCAAAACGCATGGTGTCCCTCGAAAGGCAATAAAACGACTTGCCCTTATGTATAGGGGGCATCTGCTGCAATTCAAGGGAGGAGCCCTTAAAACACTGACTGGCATCAAGAGATGCGGGGATTATGACTGTTTATGTCCGGGAATGGCCCGCAAGCCAGCGCAAGGCCCGTTCGGCCACATGAACGCCGAAGAGTTCTGCCGTGCGGATATCTCCGGCCGGCGGCGTGATTTCTGCCGGGGCATTATCGGATTGCGTCATCAGACCGAGATGCGAGCCCATGCGATTCAGGTCATCGGGGCTGGTGCCGGTTGGCATCAGGGGAAAGGGAACCCAGAGCATGCCGTGCTGGGCTGAAAACAACTGCAACTGGAAAAGAACGCTGAGTTTATCGCCGGAGAGACCGCCCGAATTGGTAAAGCCTGCCGCCAGTTTGTCTTTCCACTCCTGGCCAAGCCACTGCCGCGAGGTCTGGTCCATGAATGTCTTGAAGGGCGCAGATACGCTCCCCATATAGGTTGGAGCCCCCAGGATGATGGCATCGGCATCNNGACACTCGTCGCCCCCAGACGCACATGCTCCGCAACTCTGGCAGTATGGCCATAGCCCGAGTGATAAACGATGGCAAGACGAGCCATGGTAGTGCTCCGTAGGTCAGGGCTGCCGATAATAGCTGTGCGGGGTGCTTATGACACCGCTACAAGCCAGTACACCTGAAGTTATTGAACATGCCGGGAGAATGGCATCGTGGGAAAGCCGACCGAGTCAGAGCTGCAACAGGCAATTGCCTTCGCCATCACTATGAGGGAGAGCGGTAAGGACCCTGATCATGTTGCCAAAGCGCTGTTAAGCCTGAATTACCGGATGCAGAAAATGGAAAAGCTGCTATCCGCCACCAAGCGCTATCTGCATGCAGGACAGAGCGCCACTGATCACCGCGCCCTGCTGTTGGCCGTGCAGGCGGCTGAAGCCGCAAATACTGAAACGGACAGGGATGAAAACCCGGAGTTCGGCACGGGACGTCTGGCCTAACCGGGGCTAGGCTAGGCGGTACGCCAGATGACACTGGCCATGCGACCTGTCTGGCCATCACGCCGATAGGAAAAAAAGCGGGCCGGATCACTGACGGTACACAACCCCCCGCCATAAATGGCCATCAGCCCGCTTTTCAGCAACCGCTGCCGGGCAAGCAGGTAAATATCTGCCAGCCAGCGCCCTGCCTGCGAACTGGGCACAAACGCCTTGTCTGCTTCTGCATCTTGCGCCACAAAGGCGCGGCGTACCTCATCACCCACTTCAAACTTTTCGGGGCCGATGGCGGGCCCCAGCCAGGCCATCACCTGCGCGGGCTCCGGAAATTGCTGTAGCGTTTTCTCAAGTATCCCGTCACACAGACCTCGCCATCCGGCGTGTGCAACCGCCACCCGTTTTCCTTCTCGATCGCAAAAGAAAACCGGCAGGCAATCAGCAGTCATCACCACGCAAGGCAGTCCTGCGGCGACTGTTGTCACCGCATCGGCCTCCGGCATCAGGGATGTGCGTACGTTGGTATCGGGTTCCGCCTGAATGACCACAACACCATGCACCTGGTTAAGCCACTGAGGCGTATCGCATGGTGCAACGGACTGTAATGCCCGCAGCAGCCGATGCCGGTTTTCCGCCACATCGAGAGGGTCATCACCCACATGGGTGCCGAGATTAAGACTGTTCCATGGAGCATTGCTGACACCGCCAGCACGCGTCGTGATCGCCGCATGAACATTGTCAGGAGCAGGCCAGTCCGGCAACAAAAGTGGCAGGTTATCTGTCATGGTGCTCGCCCGTCAGATCAGCCCGAGCGTCAGGCCGGCACGCGCGAGTCGGGGCATCAGCGCCTCACCCATGGCGCTGGCGGGCGTAATGACTCCGGTGTGTTCCGGCAAGGTTTTATCAAGCGCCAGACACAGCCCCGCCTCGGCCAGCATCTTGGCCGTATCACCATAGCCGGGATCACCTCCTGCCATGCGACACAACACGGTTTCGCCGCCGCCCTGTGCAACCACATTCATATGAAACCAGCCTTTGGCACGCTGCGCTTCGCTTGGCCCTTCACCGGGCAAACGCTGCTTCAGCAGCCAGTTCTTGGTGGCCTTGAACTGTGCCAGCGTGAAGATACCACCCACACCGGCAGCAACGGCCGCCAGACCCAGCGGATTCTTCATCATCATGAAATGCCCGTAAGAAAAGTCGTGACCATAATCACCACGGACACGAGCCGAGTGACGCACCACTTCCGGATCGATGGTGGGCATGTTGAGAGCCCAAAGCCCGAAGTGACGATCGTGATACACAGGCGTTTTTACCGCATGCACATGATCACGCGGCTGGCTGGGACGTTTTGTCATCCACTCGCGTGCACTAGACATGGCTTCTACCGCAGAGTGCCAGGTGCCGCCGGAAATCGTACCGCCGGCATTCACCCCGCCCTTCACGACAATGTCTGATGACTGAAAGGCCGCTTCACCGATGCGTTTTTTCAATTCATTGAGCGCAAACAGCACCGTGATGTCAGGGGGAATACTTTCAAAGCCACAACTGGTGACGATACGCGCACCCGTTTTTCTGGCCAGCGCATCATACTTTTCACGCATGGCATGAACGAACTGTGGTTCACCCGTCAGATCCACATAATGTGTACCGGCTTCGGCACAGGCACGAACCAGCGGCTCACCATACAACCAGTAGGGACCAACGGTCGTTATCACCGTGGTGGCGGAAGCGGCAAGCTCACGAATGGAGGCTGCATCATTGACGTCGGCAACAAGCACTTCTGGCAGACTCACACCTGCACCCGTTGCGAGCCGGTCACGCACGGCCAGAAGCTTGCTGCTGCTACGCCCGGCAAGTGCCCAGGTAAAAGACTCTTCCCTTGAGATGCCGGCCAGATAATCGGCGACCAGCCCTCCAGTAAAACCCGTGGCGCCAAACAGCACCAGATCAAAACGACGTGTCGTCGTCATGTGTGTCCTTCCTTTCCTGAATGTAACATGAGGGTAGCGGAAAGCCGGTTGGCATTGAAGCCGACAAGACTAGTTGGCCGGTGCCGTTACCATGCGACCGCGTACCGTAAAGCTCACCGCATCATGTACCAGTCCCCTGGCATCACGAAGCTCCAGACGATGAATGCCGGGCATTGGTGACCAGTCATGATCCTTCGCCGGACCAAGCCGCAATCCATCAAGCCACCATGACAGGCCGTCCACACCGGTTTCGGCCCGCAGGCGCAACTGCTGCCTTGACCAGGGAATGTCCGGATCAACTGCGATAATGGTGCCAGTAACGGGATATTCGATGCGTGTCACTGCCTGCTGGACATAGTCGACAGACTCAAGCTCCGTACCCCGGATAAACCACTCCTCGCGAGCCGGCTCCCTGAGACCACGAAAGCGGACTTTCTGGCGCACCAGCGTCAACGGTGCAACCTGAGCACTACCATCCGGGCGCACCTGTCCTCCCTCAAGCTGCTTCATCACTGCGGCCCATACGGGTGCAGCTCCGGTGATGCCCGACACATCCTGCATGGGGCTGCCATCGAGGTTACCCACCCACACCGCGACCGTATAACGGGTGGAAAAGCCGATGCACCAGTTGTCGCGCATGTCCTTGCTGGTCCCGGTTTTCACTGCCGTCCAGAAAGGTGTGGCGAGCGGGCTTTCCAGCCCGAACGTGATGGCGCGGGCACTGCGGTCCGCCAGAATGTCCGCCGTAATGAAAGCCGCTTCATGGTCCATTACCCGAACGGCCTCGGCGACACGACCAGGAGCAAAAGTCGGTGGCGTGCTGCTGCCGCCTCGTGCGAGCGTGCGATAGGCATTTGCCAGCGTCCATAGCGTGACATCGGCGCCACCCAGCGCCAGTGCATGGCCATAAAAATCCGGCGACTCGGGCAGCGTAAGGCCGAGAGCACGCAAGCGCGCCCACGCATTCTCGACACCAACCAGATTCAGTACACGAACAGCGGGGACGTTCAGTGAACCCGCCAGTGCCACTCGCGCACTCACCGGCCCCTTGAAGTCCTTTTCATAATTCTGCGGGACATATAGCCCACTGGGCGTGGGGAAACTCACCGGTGTATCTTCAAGTACAGAGGCGGCTGTCAGGTATTTCTGCTCAAGGGCCATCTCGTACAGGAACGGTTTGAGTGTAGAACCCGCCTGACGCGATGCCTGTATGGCATCGACAAAACGGGCGCTCTCCAGCAAGCCTGCATTAGCAACATAGGCAATGACCGCACCAGTAGCGTTATCGAGCACCAGCACTGCACCGGCATTGACATGACTGCTCTTCAGTTCAAGCAGCTGGTTACGCAGAACTTCTTCGGCTTTTTTCTGCACCCCGGCGGACAGCGTTGAAACCACATTCTGCGCCGGCACTTTCAGCAGACTACTGACCAGAGACTCCAGTGCGGAATTTTCCGGGTAGGGGGAAAGTCGACGGGTCAGCGCCGTCATCGTCAGGTCTTTTACCGCCTGACAGTCTGCATCCATAAAGCCGGCATTGATGAGCACGCAGGCACGGGTAGCAACACGACCGGGAGCGGCCTGAGGCGAGGGAAGCAAGGACGCCAGCAACAGGCTTTCGTTGCGCGTAAGCCCCGCCGGCTGCTTGCCGAACAATGCTCGGGACGTCGCGGCAACTCCCTGCAAATCGCCACGAAAGCTGACGAGATTGAGATAGGCCTCGATGATTTCCGGTTTTGACCAGCTACGCTCGATATCCCTGGCCGCCTGCATCTGGTTCCACTTTTGCGAAAGTGAACGGCCACCACTGCGCCAGGCCAGCTCCTTGTCCAGCAGGCCGGCCAACTGCATGGTAATCGTCGAGGCGCCACGGGTACGATCACCGGTCACCATTTTCATGGCGGCCACTGCCGTCGCACTCCAGTCCACACCACTGTGTTGCCAGAACTCCCTGTCCTCGGCGAAGACTACCGCTTCGGACAGTGCAGGCGAGATATCGGCCAGCGGCACCCACCGCAGGCGATTGGACGTGAGATCCACACGACGGGCATGCAGGAATTTTCCATCACGGTCATGCAGTTCGGCGTACGAGGATTTGTATCCCGAACGGATTTCTGCAAACCCGGGAACCCCCGCCTGTGCATCGAGTACTACTGCACACAGGCAGAGCATCCCGGCAATGACACGACCCAATCGCCCCACATGACAACCTGACACGTTGATCAAGGCACAACCACCCACGCGGCATTAGGCGTCATGCCAAACATTTCCGGCGCATACATGGCCTCAACCCGGGTAGGCGGCAAGACAAAATCACCGGCCTGGTTAAGGCGCAAGGTATAGCTTGCGTGCCACTCGCCTTTGTAGATGCGCTCGTAATAGGCACGGTAGGCATCCGCACCAAACTCGGCATAGGTCGCCCAGGTCCAGTCACCACCATCACGTTCAGCCGCCAGATTACTGTCCCGGCCAAGTGCACGCCCCAGCAGGGTGGCACCCGATGGAACCGGATCATCCACCGCTACCCAGCCGATATCACTCTGGGCGTTCATGGTGAGAGTGATCCGCACCACATCTCCGACGCTCCACTTACCCTTCAATTTCTGCTGCAGCGGCTCGACCGACTTGCTGACCGTAAAGCCGGTGCCATAGGGAGCTTTGAGCGGAATGCGTGCACGCGACTGCACCGTAATCCACGGCGCACCGCTGCCCTGCTGACTGAGTTTGAGTGTGGCAGGCGCGGCCGGCCAGTCCAGACGCACCGGTGCCGGCTCTTTTTGTGCCCAGGACAAGTCAACCGACTGCGCACCAAGCTGTGCCCGGGTAGTGCCACTGACCGCCTCGCGCTCGAACGTGTCACTGAAACGCTTCAGTGCGAAACCACCCCACATATTGGCCACCGTAGTTGCCCAGTGCCCTTCACGTTGCCGCATTAGCAGGCCACGAATCAGGCGAGGCTGATCCTCGCGCCATGCGGGCAGGTCCATGGTTGCCAGCATGAGACGCGAGACCACGGCAGCATCATTGTCATAGAGCCACCACCAGTTGAAGTCGCCCTCGGACAACAGCAACGCCGATCCCTGCAGAGTGAGACGTGAACGCAGGAGGCTTTCTGCCTGGACAAGACGCTCTGCCTGTCGCGGGATGTTCTTGCCGTGCCGCAGCACCTCGAACCAGTTCACCAGCATGGATGTGGTCCAGCGCGGCGGATCAATTTTAAGTGCATCCAGATGCGATGTTTTCAACCTGCCGGAAGTTGCCAGAACCGACAGCACCTCAAGGCGACGATGCGCATCATCCAGCTCGCGCAGACGCCAGTCCTCAAAGGGAATCCTGCCTTCTGTATAGTTCACCAGTCCGGTGAGCATTTTCTCGCGGGAAGCCTCCGGAATTGGCCAGTTCAATGCACGGCTGACACGCAGGATATGCGCCGTCAGGAACGGGTAACCGCTCGTATTCGGATAAAATCCGGCAAGGCCGTTGTCATCCAGATACGTGGGAAGCAAATCCATCAACTCGTCCCAGCGTGCCCGATCCTGCAGGCCTGCCGCTTTTGATGTTTTCTGTTCGAGGCAGCTGTACGGGTAGTTGCGGAAATACTCGCGCACCGTATCCAGACTGTCTGCCAGCCTTGCCTGCCCGGACACCACAAGACCGCCGCCACTGAGTGCATCTGCCGGCTTTTGCACAGGAATATCGGTAGGCGTCGTCAGTTGCAGCATGGTGGCTTGCCAAACCCGCTCCGGCACCGGATCCAGCACTTTCTGCATCAGCTTGAGTGCATCGCCCGCAGACTTTCCTTCAGCCCGCACCTTCCAGTGCAACCCGGTAATATTGCGCGGCACAGTGAATGGCACCGTGACCAGCACGGATTGTCCGGCCGGAATGGAAACTGTCTTGTCGACCAGCGTGCCCATCTCGTCCACTGCAGCAACAAACTGCACAGACATGGCCTTGTCGGTGGCATTGCGCAAGGTAAAGCCGGGATCGAGTTTGTCGCCCTGACGCACTGTCAGCGGCAATCCGCTGATCATCTGCAGATCCTGAAAGCTCTCCATGCGTGACTCGCCATGGCCAAAACGGTCACGGCTGACCGCCGAGGCCACCAGCCTGAAACCGGTCAGGGAGTCATTCAGCGGCACGGTGAACACTGCACGGCCATTGGCATCGACTTTTGCGCGAGCCTGCCAGTACACCAGCGTATCGAACAGCTCACGCGTATTGGCACCACGGCCACCTCCACCACCTGGCGGCAATGCCTTGCGGCCATAGTGACGCTTGCCCACCACCTGCAACTGCGAGGTGGACGTATTCATGCCATAGCCTCGTTCAACCATCATCGGCGTCAACACATCAAAGGTGTCATTACCCGCCAGTTCAAGCAGCGCCTCGTCTACTGCCGCAATCGTGACTTCAGTATCCGCAGGTAATGCCTGTCCTGCTGGCGGCGTCACCTGCACACTGACGCTGGCCTGCTCGCGGGGGCGATAGCGCAACCTGTCTGGCGCAACAGCCACCCCAAGGCGCATGCTGGACCAGTTCACTTTCACGTTGGCTATACCCAGCTTGAATGCCGGCTTGCCCAGGTCAACCAGCGCCGTCGGCGCCACCTCGGCATTACGACCACGGACCAGCAGTGCCGAAACAAAAACATTTGGTGCGTATTCCGCTTTCACCGGCAGCGTGATGACAGGATTTTTAGAGTCCAGCACCTGTACCCGTGTCTCGATCACTCCATCGCGTTCCACACTGACCAGTGCTGTAGCCTCCGGGAATGGCATACGCACCTGGAAACGCATGGTTTCACCTGTCTGATACTCTTTCTTCTCAGGCAGCAGATCGATGCGGTCGTCATTATCCTGACCGAACCACCAGCGCTCACCATTGCTGACCCAGGTCGATGTGCTGGCAGACATTTCACGGCCAGCTTCATCACGCGATGTCACACGCAGTACAAGATTTCCTGACACACCAGGCATTACCGAGCAACGCAGACGACCGGAGGCATCGGTCTGATGACCACAGCTCACCGGCAGCGGTTCCTTTTTGGTTACCGAGTCATAGCTGTAGAAGCCACCAACAGTGCGACGACGATGCGTCTGCTGCACATGCAGTTCTGCGGTCACGCTGACCGGCACCTTGCCACGCGGCTTGCCATCCGGGCCGAGCGTCACCACATCAACAGGCTGCGGGCTCTTTCCATCCAGCGTGATCCAGGACGGAAGCCTGATGCCGGGCAGAACTGCAGCAGGCCATAGCGTAGTTGTCGCAGAAACTGTCTGGTTTTCACCACTCGGATCGCGAAACTCCATTTCGATCGCCAGCTGACTGATGCGGCTCACCGCAGGCAAAGCAACACTATCAACACGCAAGCCACCATTGGCATCCAGTGTCAGTGTCTTTTCTTCCAGCGCAATTTCTTCATAGGCATCAGACTCGCCCTCTTCGTCATAAGAGGCATAGTCTCCAAACGAATAATCATCAAAACCCGTAAAGTTGTATCCGGCTGCACGCACGCGCCCGCGCAAGGTGACTGGCGCATTCGGGTAGCCCCCGCCATTAAGGTAACTGAGCTGCATATCGACAGGCACGACAGGCGGCAGGACCAGCGGACCACCCGGCAGTTGCAGGCGCGGCTTAAGGACCGGCAGGCGGAACTCCTCGACACGGAAATTCGCCAGCACGTAGCTGTCATTCTTCGTTTCAAGACGCAGCACATAGCGCCCCAGCCTGGCCGCCTTTGGAATAGCCCAGGTCGTGTCACCGTTGCCTCCGGCATCAATGGCGAGTGGCAACTCGTACTGCTGGCCAGAGCCTTCATGCTCTATAACCAGCTTGTTGTAGCGAGGGGAACGTGGAGCAGTCAGGCCGCCAAGCGCCAGCTCACGTACAACATGACGCGCATGCAGGGTTTCACCGGCACGGAACAGGGTGCGATCGAGAATGCTGTGCGCCACCAGCTCGCCGCTGGCACGCCAGCCCGGCAGATTGAAACGCCACGACTGGATACCCTCGTCCCAGCCGGGCAGCACAATTCCGCGATCCTGACCGGAGCGTACAATCACGGCATGACTGCTCATGCATTCCCCCCACGCAGAAAAATCCGGTGGGTTACTGATGCGGGCAATGCCCTGCGCATCGGTACGGCCGCGCCACACAACGGTGCGCCCCTTGCACTCGTAAAGGACCACATCCGCATTGACCACCGGTTTGGCGGTATCCAGCGCTGTCACCCACACCAGCGCATTTTCCTTGCCACTGCGCAGATGCACACCGAGGTTGGTGACAACGCTCATGGCCGACACATACATCGGGGCTGGCGTCTCCATGAGTGATGTGCCCAGCCAGCGGCTTTCCACTTCATGCACATACACGCCCGTCTGCGACACCGGCAGACCCAGCACCTCAAACTCCTTTGCGGCCTGGGTGCGCGGCAAGGCCTGCGCCTTTGCGGCAGGCTCCTTTGCCAGCAGCGAGAACGAACGGGGATCCGGGTCAAGGCGACGGCCCTGCTCATCGCGGCGCGTGCACTGATAACAACTCTGGTCACCCTGATGCTTGCGGAAACGCTGCAACCACGTCAGGAGATCGACATCACCGTCCGGCAACTTCAGTGTCAGCAGGCGCGCCTGTCCCTGCACACCACCGGCCTCAAGATTGCGCACGGTCAGTGGTACCGCGCCTGCAGTTTTCTCGACAATGCCGAAATTGGCAGCAAATTTTGCCAGAGGCGGATACGCAGCCGTTTTCACTGCCAACGGAAAGCGTGCCGCATTGGTGAGCACACGTCCCGACTCGTCACGAAAATCCGGTGACAGCTTCAGTGTAAATGATGCCTCCGCCGGGAAAGGTCCCCGGAATGTCGCAACAGTGCCCGGGACAAAATCATCCGGCCCCGTACCACCCTCGCCGTAATAGTCCTCTGCGTCACCTGCATTTGGCACCGGCATCCAGGTGCGTCCACCACCCTCCAGACGAATTGACTTGAGACGTTCGGCACTCACGATGTCCGTGAACTCCAGACGCATGTCCGTCATCGGCGCACAGGCCTGACGCGCACTTTCACGGGTACAGGTGAAGCTGGCAGTGAATGCGGGACGAACCCTGAATGTCAGTGCCTGATCCGCGCTGCGCTGCACACCTGTCTTTGATGCCAGCCCTTTGGCAAACACCAGCTTTACCTTGGCATCAGGCGGCAACTGCCGGCCACACTGCACGGCGCGCCGCTCTTTCTGCCGACCAGTCTGGTTCCACCACTGCCTGTACTCCTCGGGCAGCTGCTCAACAAACGTACGCGCCTGCTCTACCGTGTAAAAACGCAGCGGAATTTTTTCCTTGATTCCCTCTACCAGGCAGTAACTGTTGAGAGGCAGGCTTTTGACATCATTTTCGCCATCAAACTGCAGCAGGAAGGTCTGGTTTTCATCAATGTCTTCCTGCCCGTCATACGGCCGCGAGGCCATGACGGCAGGACCACCCGTATTGAAACGATAAATCGGATAGCTCGACACGGTCTTGCCGGAAACACCACGCAAATCCTTCACCAGCCGGAATTCGCAAGCAATACCGGAAGGCAGATCCTGTGAAAAGTCATACACCCAGTTACGCGTGTCCACCCAGCGCCCCTTCCCGGGCAACGGACAACTGATGGTGAACGGATTGCTGTAACGCGGTTGTCCCAGACGAACCATGGGCTCGGAGAAGCGTGTCTGCACCTGTCGTACCGGATAGGTTTCACCCTGCGGCACAAAAAAATCCAGCTTCAGTAATCCCCCTGTCGCAGAAGGCGACTCTGCCAGCGGACTCGTACTGAACGAAAACGCCGTCTTGCCGGCCAGCACATGTCCAGTCACATCCCGCTGGTCCCTGACCAGGGTGAAGGTGCATGAGTGACCCCGCGGCACATCCCGGTCAAAGTCATAGGCCCAGTTCCGCGTATCAATCCAGCGCCCCTTGCCCTTGGCAACACAATCAATCGTGAAGGGGTTCTTAACGCGGGGATCCCCCAGCCGCACCATGTCGGAGGTAAAACGGGCCGTCACCTGCCGCACAGACTCCAGCTCGCCCTGCGGACTGAACTGGATGACGACAGGCGCCACAGGCACCGCTGCAAACAGGGGAGAAACAGGAAAGGCACAGAAGGCAAGCAGAAAGGCGCGCAAACGCATGGACGTCATCCTTGGACAAGCCGGCAGGCACCGGCACTCATGCAGGGATTCTAGGCGCGCAGGTATGGGTGTCTCAACGCAAAAAACAGGTAATCACTGACGGGATCACATTCCGTCAGTTTTTGGCATCCTCGGCCAGAATGGCGAGCAGCGCCGTCATGTCGTCCGGCAGCGGCGATTCCCAGCTCATCTGGACCGAAGTACCCGGATGCACCAGCCCCAACCGGCGCGCATGCAGGGCCTGCCGGGGAAACCGTTGCACGGCACGAATCATTTCCTGACTGCCCCCCTTGGGCAGCCGTGGCCGGCCACCATAGACAGGGTCACCAACCAGGGGGTGGCCAATATGGGACATGTGCACACGAATCTGGTGTGTACGGCCTGTCTCCAGCTGCACCTTTACATGCGTATGCCCCCGGAACCGCGCAATCACACGGTAATGCGTCACTGCATTACGGCCACGCTCATCCTCTTCATCACGGCGACTCACCACCGCCATGCGGGTGCGATCCGTGGGATGCCGGTCAATCGGCGCATCTATGGTGCCGCCGCCCGTCATCACACCGCAGACCACGGCCTCGTACTCGCGGTACACGGACTTGTCGGCCAGCTGCGCCGTCAGTGCCGTATGGGCTGGCAGTGTCTTGGCCACCACCAGCAGGCCGGAGGTGTCCTTGTCGATGCGATGCACAATACCGGCGCGCGGCAGCAGACGCAGATCCGGGCAATGAAACAAGAGCGCATTCATCAGTGTGCCATCCGGATTACCCGCACCAGGATGCACGACCAGTCCCGCCGGCTTGTCCAGTACCAGCAGATCGTCATCCTCAAACAGGATGTTCAGCGGGATATCCTGCGGCAGCGCCTCGGTCTCGGACTCCAGCTCGGCCAGCAGCACCAGCGCCTCACCACCAGCCACCTTGTCCTTGGGCTTGCCCGACTTGCCCTCCACGGTCAGACGCCCGTCCCTGATCCAGTCCTTGAGGCGCTCGCGGGAATACTCGGGGAAAAGCTGGGCCGCAGCCTGATCCAGACGGGCGCCGGCAAGCTCAAGGGGGACAGATGCGTTTAAACTGACGGTTACAGACATGCGATGTGGGCGCGGACGCTAATGTGGTTAAATGCGGCCTGCATTCTAGTCCGGGGCAGCCCTTCCTGTCCCGACGTCATCGGAAATACTGCAATGTCCCGTTTGCTGCGCTTCACCACCATCCTGACCCTGGCGCTCCTTGCCGCATGCTCATCCAGCCCCAAAAAGGGCCAGATGGCGGAAAAGGAGTATTACGAAGCCGCACAGAAGAGCATGAAGTCCGGCAACTTCATGGCAGCCTCGGATCATCTGGAGGCACTGGAGTCCCACTTCCCGGTCGGTCGTTATACAGAGCAGGCCCAGCTGGAGCTTATCTACGCCAAGTTCCGCCACGCCGACCATGCCGGCGCCTCGGCCGCGGCTGACCGCTTCATCCGTCTGCACCCGGGTCATGCCCAGGTGGACTACGCCATCTACATGAAAGGCCTGGCTGCCTATGAAGGCGACCGCGATGTCTTTCTGCGCATCATGCCGATCAATACAGCTGCCCGTGACCTGGCCTCGTCCCGCGAGGCGTTTCAGGAGTTCAGCGAGCTGCTGCGCCGCTTTCCCGACAGCCAGTATGTGCCGGACGCGCGCGCCCGCATGATCCATATCCGCAACCAGATGGCAGACCAGGAGCTGCATGCCGCCCGCTTCTATGCCAAGCGCAAGGCCTACGTCTCCTGCCTCAACCGCACACGCTGGATCATTGAAAACTATCCAGGCACGCCCGCTGTACCCGACGCACTGGCGTTGCAGGTATGGGCTTACGGCAAACTCGGCATCAAGGATCTGGCAGAGCAGCAGCTGGCACTCCTGCGCAGCAACTACCCCGAGCACAAGAGCATTGACAAGCTGGGGCAGCTCACCATTGATATCGGCGCACACAACGAAGACCGCAGCTGGCTTAACATCCTGAGCTTCGGCCTGCTGGGCAAGGCAGACGCCACAAACTGAGCACTGGCAACCGCCATGGTTTTTTCCCTGCGCCGGCTACGCGACGATGACCTGCACGCGGTCCTGAGGATTCAGGACTCCGCCTACCCCGAGCTGGCGGAGTCCTCCCTCGCCATTGCGGATCGCCTTCAGCAGGCACCGCAATGGTGCTGGGGTGCCGAACAACACGGACAGCTCTGCGCCTACCTGCTCAGCCATCCCTGGCCCGCAACAGCACCACCGCCATGGAATACCCCCCTGCCACGCCTGCCACGGCACAGCACACACCTCTACATTCACGATCTTGCCCTCGGACCACAGGCACGCAGTGGCGGACTCGCGCGACGACTGATCAACACCGTCCTGCAGCAGGCACGGCATGCGCGCATTGACGAAGTGAACCTGGTTGCCGTGCAGTCCTCCACCGGCTTCTGGCAACGACAGGGTTTTCACATTATGCGAACGCCGGCAGCGCTAGACAGCACACTCGCCAGTTATGGTGATGATGCCCGCCTGATGTGGCGACGCGTCTGACGCAGCAGACGTTTTGTGCAGACAAAAAAAGGGCGCCAGAAGGCGCCCGAAAGGAGAAACCCGTTTCGCTCTACCCGCTTACCAGTAAATCCCCCGCATGATGTACTGGAAGGCCACCTGCTCGGATGATGGTGCAGGTGCCGGAGCTGCCTCGGCACTCTTGCCCTTGGCCGCATCCGATTCCGGGAACATCTTGAACCCGGTATTCATGATGATCTCGGTGGTCTTCGGCGCAAGATCGTAGAGAATCTGCGCAAAAATACCCAGGCGAGTCGCAATCCGCTTCGGACGACGGATCATCGCATCACAGATCATGTCGGCCGCTTCCTCCGGCTGGATGGCTGGTGCGTAATCGTACATCTTGGTCGGTGCAATCATCGGTGTACGCACCAGTGGCATGTTGATCGTGGTAAAGCGCACATTCTGGTCCGAGAACTCTGCGGCCGCGCAGCGAGAGAACGCATCCAGCGCAGACTTTGACGCAACATAGGCCGAGAAGCGCGGCGCATTCGTCAGCACACCGATCGAGGAAATATTGATGATCAGGCCGCGACGGTTGGCGGTCATCGAGGGCAACAGCCCCATGATCAGCCGCAGTGCGCCGAAATAATTGAGCTGCATGGTGCGCTCATAGTCATGGAAGCGGTCATACGCCGAAGCAACCCCGCGACGAATCGAACGGCCGGCATTGTTGACCAGCACATCCACGCGGCCATGCTGCTCCAGCACTTCCTTCACCAGACGGTCGCAATCCTCAAGGTTTGACACATCACAGGTATGAATGAACGCACGTGCTCCCTTGGCCTCAACCTCAACCAGGGTTTCTTCCAGCTTTTCACGGGTACGGGCCACCAGCAAAATGGTTGCTTCCGTGTCCGCCAGACGCAATGCAGTCGCCTTGCCGATACCACTGGACGCACCGGTGATCAGGATCACCTTGCCCTTCACATTGCCTGCCAGCGTGCGGTCAATGAACAGATCCGAGTCCAGATTGCGTGCCCAGTAATCCCAGACCGCACCCGCATACTGATCAAGCCGCGGACATGACACACCCGTGCCCTGCAGCTCCTTCAGGGTTTCACGGCAATCGAATTTTGTCGGGTAGTTGATGAACCCCACCGCCGCTTCCGGAATCTGGAAATCATTCAGGAACTGCTTCTTGATGCGCTGTACGGGTGGCAACTTGCCAATACCGCCAGTGATGGCAGACGGAATGAAACCCAGCATGCGTGCATCAATGCGCATCGCAAATTCGGGGGCGGATGCCGCCCGGGCAAAGATATTCATCACCTCGCCAACCTTGTGCGGCTTTGGGTCGGTGAGATGGAAGCAGCGACCGTCCAGGCCAGGCTTGTGCGCCAGCACATCCATCGCACCGGCCACATAATCCACCGGCACAATATTCAGGCGCCCACCTTCAACACCCAGCATCGGCATCCAGCGCGGCAATGCGTCACGCAATGTCTTGATCAGGCGAAAGAAGAAATACGGACCATCAATCTTGTCGATCTCGCCGGTCTTCGAGTGACCCACGACCATACCCGGACGATAGATACGATAGGGAACCCTGGCCTCGTTACGCACCACTTTTTCCGCATCATGCTTGGTACGCAGATACGGATTCACCAGCTTTTCTGCTTCCTCGAACATGTCTTCACGGAAAATGCCGTTGAACAGACCGGCCACCGCAATCGAGCTGGCGTAGTTGAAGCAACCGGCCTTGAGCTGCTCGGCAGCCTGCAAGGCATGGCGGGTACCTTCGACATTCGCCTTCACCTGATCGGCTTCCGGCGCATCAATGTCGTAAATGGCGGCGAGGTGGAAAAAGTGGTCGATGTTACCGGCCATTTTCGCGACAAAGGCCTCGTCCAGCCCCAGACCCACCATGGAGAGATCGCCAGTAACTGCATGCAGGCGGTCTGCCTGATGCGGGAAACGGCTTTTCAGTGCAGTGAACTTGAGCTCGCTACCAGGGCGCACCAGTACATGAACATGGCCCCCCCGGTTAAGCAGACGCTCAGTGAGAAACTTGCCAATGAAACCGGTCGCACCGGTAAGAAAATAATGCATGACACACTCCCTGATGGTCCTGTACCTGCAGTACTCCACGGCCACCCTCCCCAAGAGGGCTCCGACCTGCAGACAGATACAGTGTAATCAGCATAGAAGCATTATCTCCACCGCGCCGAGCGGCCATACAGTCACAAAAACCCTTTAAAATCAAATAGTTAGAGTATTTACTCAGGATTCACAACGAATTGTCAGACAATTTCAGCCTTGAAACCTGCATAAAAGGTGCACAGGCGAAGAAATTGTCAGACAAGCAGTGTCCTCGCCGTCTATCGGAAAAGCCTCAGTTCCCTGCCTTCCAGCCGTTAACGATCGGGTAGCGGCGATCCTTGCCAAACCCTCGCCGCGTGATGCGCGGGCCAATGGCTGCCTGGCGCCGCTTGTACTCATTCAGGTCCACCAGCCGGATGACCCGCAGCACCATTTCACGCTCAAACCCTGCCTGAATGATGATGTCGGCACTTTCGTCCTCCTCGACGTAACGGCGCAAGACTTCATCCAGCACCGGATAAGGCGGCAGGGAATCCTCGTCCTTCTGGTCCGGCGCCAGCTCAGCCGATGGCGGCCGGTCAATCACCCGCTGCGGAATCGGCGGATGCTCCGGCGTCAGCGCATTGCGATACTCGCTCAGCCTGAACACCAGCGTCTTCGGAACATCCTTCAGCACATCAAAACCACCGGCCATGTCACCGTAGAGGGTGCAATAACCCACCGCCACTTCCGACTTGTTGCCGGTGGTCAGCACCAGCAAACCCTTCTTGTTGGAAATGGCCATCAGCAGCACACCACGCGAACGGGCCTGCAGGTTTTCCTCGGTCTTGTCCTTCGGCCAACCGGCAAACTCGCCGTTCAGCGAAGCAGAAAAGGCGGCCACCATCGGCTCGATAGGCAATACCGAATAGGTCACACCCAGAGTACTGGCTTCTGCCTCGGCATCATCCAGGCTCATCTGTGCGGTATAGCGATACGGCATCATCACTGCCTGCACCCTGTCGGCACCAATGGCATCGACCGCAATTGCCAGCGTCAGTGCCGAATCAATCCCGCCAGACAGACCAAGCACCACACCGCGAAAGCCGCTTTTCTGCACGTAATCCCGAACCCCCAGCACCAGTGCCTGGTATACCTCTGCCTCCAGTGAAAGCTCTGCTGTTTTAGCCGTGACGTCACCGAATACCGCACCATCCCAGCTGACCGTGTGCAGGGCATCCGCAAACCGGGGCAACGAAGACACCACCGAGCCCTGCGCATCCATCAAAAAAGAGCCGCCGTCGAATACCAGCTCGTCCTGACCACCCACAGTATTCAGGTAAATCACGGGCAGACCGGTTTCGCTCACGCGTTCGCGTACGGCAGCCTCGCGCTCTGCCTGTTTGCCACGGTGAAAGGGGGATGCATTGAGGTTGAGCAACAGTTCGGCACCTGCATCCCTGGCTGCCAGCGAAGGCGCCGGGTGCCAGATGTCCTCACAAATCGACAAACCGATGCGATGTCCCTTGCAGTCAAATACACAGGCATCGCTGCCGGTTGAGAAATAGCGCTTCTCGTCAAACACCTGATAGTTAGGCAGCTCGTGCTTGGCGTACTCGGCAATGCAGATGCCATCCCGGAATACACCCGCCATGTTGTACAGCCTGCCATCCCGCTTGCGCGGGTAGCCCACCACCACATCAATCCCCGTGACCTCGGCCAGCTGCGCCAGCGCCGCGTCTACCCGCAAGCTCACGCTGTCACGTAGCAGCAAATCCTCGGGCGGATAGCCGATCAGGCAAAGCTCCGGAAACACCACCAGGTCAGCGTGTTGCTCATCCCTTGCCTGGAGCGCCAATGCCTTCACACGAGCGATATTGCCGGGAATATCTCCTACCAGAAAATCGGACTGGGCAAGGGCAATACGTAAAGGCAGGGCTGGCATGCAGAAACTCCGGAAGGCGGGAACAACGACAAGGCAGGTGAATGATAGGCAAGAGCGGCACCGTTGGGCCATACCCATGCACGCACTTAGCCATGCAGTTACCCATGTATTACCCATGGCCAAGTGCGCACACCTTCCCTAGACTAGCCTTCATCCTTCCTACAGGGAACGCATCATGGGTGGCATTCTGCGACTTGTCTTCATTGGTCTGGTGATCTGGTTCGTCTACCGGTTCATTCAGAAGCTTCTGGTCAGCAAGGCGGGCAACAGCGAGACGCCCTCCGCTTCAGCTGCCACTCCACCAGAACAGGCCATGCGGCGCTGTGCGCATTGCAAGATGCATGTCCCCGAAGGCGAGAGCACGCAGTCAAAGGGCGAGTACTTCTGCTGCGAAGCACACCGTGACGCCTTCTTTCGTGAGCACCGCTAAAGCATGAGACCCTCTGATCCTCAGAGAGCTGACTGGCGCCTGCTGCGGGTATACGGCTATTACCGCCTGTTTCTGGCCGTACTGCTGCTGGGGCTTTTCACGCTCAATCCTGCGGCGCCCATACTCGGGGCAAACAACCCCACCCTGTTCCTGATCACCGCCATCGGCTATCTGGCTGCGGCCACCTCGACCGTGATTTTCCTGCGCTGGCAGCGCAACCAGATCCCCACCCAGTCCCTGATGCTGTTGCTGGTGGACATTGTGGCGCTGTCGCTCATGGTGCATGGCAGCGGCGGCATCAATACCCAGCTCACCCTGCTGTTCATGGTGGCTGTCGCCGCTGGCAACATCCTGCTGAGCGGTCGTATGGGCACCTTTATTGCCGCTGTTGCAGCCATCGCTATTCTTTACGAGCAATTCTATTTTGCCCTCAGCCAGAGCAATGGACTGGCCGCCGATGCACTGGCACAAACGTCGATCCTCGGCCTGAGCTTTTTCGCCGTAGCGTTGTTCAGCCAACTGATCGCCCACCGTACCCGGCAGGGAGAAGCCCTTGCCGCACAGCGCGCCGACGATATCCAGGCACTGCAGCGGCTCAATGACCAGATCATTCGCCGCATGCGCACCGGTATCATTGTGGTCAACCGTCATCGCCACATCCTGCTCAGCAACGATGCCACCCGTGAACTGCTCGGCCTCACGGAGCCCATCAACCCTGGCACGGTGCTGACCGATGTCTCCATTACCCTCGAGGCCAACTACCATGCCTGGCGGCGCAACCCTTTACTGCGCGCCCTGCCATTCAGGAACACACAGGAAAGTACCGAAATCAGCGCCCGCTTTGCCCGACTGAATCCGGAAGATCCTCAAAGCGGCATCGTGCTGATCTTCATCGAAGACACCACACAGATCACCCAGCGTGCCCAGCAACTCAAACTCGCCTCGCTGGGCCGGCTTACCGCCAGTATTGCCCATGAGGTCCGCAACCCGCTGGGTGCCATCAGCCATGCCACACAGCTGCTTGCCGAGTCGGAGCATATTGACGGTGGTGACAAGCGCCTGCTGGAAATCATCGAACAACACTGCCGCCGCATGAACGCCATCGTGGAGAATGTCCTGAGCGTTTCCCGCCGGCAGCAGTCCTACCCTGAAACACTGGGATTGCCGGAGTGGCTCCATCGGTTCCGCACTGAATATCTTGAGAGCACAGCAGACCAGGTGCGTATCGACATCGAACTGCCTGATACCGACATAGAAGTCCGCTTTGATCCGCAACAGCTGTATCAGGTGGTCAGCAATCTGGTCATGAACGGGCTTCGCTACAGCACCCGCCAGGATGATGTAGCGCATGTCAGGATCTTTGCCGGTCACCAGGAAATAAACGACCAGCCTTATCTGGACATTATTGATGATGGCCCTGGCGTTTCAGCCACCCATCTTGAGCATCTCTTCGAGCCCTTCTATACCACCGAGCCAACGGGCACCGGACTGGGGCTTTACCTGTCTCGCGAAATTTGTGAAGCCAATCAGGCGCGTCTTGATTACATTCCGGGAAACCCCGGTGCCTGCTTCCGCATTACATTCGCCCACCCTGACCGATTGAGCTGAACCGAGTCGACCATGAGCAATCCGCTGGCACTGATCGTTGATGATGAACCCGATATTCGTGAGCTGCTGGAAATCACCCTTTCCCGCATGAACATCGATGCACGTACCGCTGATTCCCTCGAGTCGGCAAAAGCACTGCTGCGCAAGGAAAAGTTCCAACTCTGCCTGACCGACATGAACCTGCCTGATGGCAGCGGCATCACGCTGGTCCAGACCATCCAGCGCGATTACCCGAACCTGCCGGTTGCGGTAATTACGGCCTATGGCAGCATGGAAGCAGCAGTGGCATCGCTCAAGGCAGGGGCATTTGATTTTGTTTCCAAGCCTGTTGAGCTGGCCCGCTTGCGTGACATGGTCAATACCGCACTCAAGCTGCGCCCGGACGAAATCATTCACCCTGAAGACAGCCGGTTGCTTGGCCGCTCGGCCGCCATGCAAGAGCTGCGCGAAAAAATCCACAAGCTTTCGCGCAGCCAGGCGCCGGTCTACATCAGTGGAGAGTCCGGTACAGGCAAGGAGCTTGTCGCACGCCTCATACACGAGCTTGGACCGCGCGCAGACAATCCTTTTGTTCCCGTCAACTGCGGCGCCATTCCCTCGGAGCTGATGGAAAGCGAATTTTTCGGGCACAAGAAGGGCAGCTTCACCGGGGCATCAGAAGACAAACAAGGCCTTTTTCAGGCCGCGCATGAAGGCACACTTTTTCTGGATGAAGTTGCAGACCTTCCGCTGGCCATGCAGGTCAAGTTGCTGCGCGCCATCCAGGAAAAATCCATTCGTCCGGTTGGCCATTCCAAAGAAATGCCCGTCAACGTGCGTATCGTGAGTGCCACCCACAAGGACCTGGCCACCGAGGTCGATGCCGGACGGTTCCGGCAGGATCTTTTTTACCGCATCAACGTGATTCAGGTGAAAGTGCCGCCACTGCGCGAGCGAGGCGATGACATTCTGTATCTGGCCCAGAACTTCCTCAAGAAACTGAGCAAGGACTGGGGTGTTGCAGAACCCGCACTGGGAGATGCAACGCGAGAGGCTCTTCGCCACTACGCCTTTCCAGGCAACGTACGCGAATTGCAGAACATTCTGGAACGGGCACTGACGCTCTGTGATGGCAATGTCATTCTGCCGGAGCACTTGCAACTGCCGGCACATAACACGCAGTCGGCCACAGCTACCGTCAGCGGCACCGCCGCACCGGTGAAGACAGCCTCCACTGACGGTCATGGTGGATCACTGGAAGACTATCTGTTCGAAATCGAGAAAACAGCCATTCTCAAGGCACTGGAAGATACGCGCTGGAACCGTACTGCGGCGGCCCGCAAGCTCGGCATGACATTCCGCTCGCTGCGTTATCGCCTGAAAAAAATGGGACTGGATGACGATGACGAGGAATAAAACCTCCCCGTCATTCACCGCCACCTGCCAATACAGCGTATCTGTTTACAAACACTGATACGGCAGCGGATCAAGTGAAGGCTTTTCTCCCTGCAGCAGGTTTGCCAGCAGACGGGCAGATGCGGGAGCCAGTACCAGACCATTCCTGAAATGCCCGGCGTTTACCCACAGGTTATCCTTTTCCGCCCGCCCGATGAAGGGAATGCCATTCGGGCTACCCGGGCGCAACCCCGCCCATTGTGCCACTGGCTGCTCGTTGGCCAGAGCCGGCAGCAAGCGGGCAGCTGAAGCCATCAGGCTTTCCTTGGCCGCATCGGTAATGCCCTTGTCAAAGCCTGTTTCTTCAAGCGTCGACCCACACAACACATGCCCGTCACGGCGCTGGATGACATAGCGCCCGTCAGCCATCACCATGCACGGCAACGTACCTGGTGGCAGGCGGTATAACAACATCTGCCCGCGTACGGGACGTACTGATGGCGGTGAGGCCATCTCCAGCAACCCCAGCAGCCCCCTGCTCCAGGCGCCACCACACACCACAAAGTGATCGGCAGAAAACTCGCGGCCATCCGACGTTTTCAGGCTTTCCAGTTTCGATCCTGTTCCTGATGCACTGACAACCTCTGCCTGGGCAATCACATCGACCTTCAGCCGGCGCAAGGATGCCTGCAATGCCTGCAGCAACCGGGGGTTTCGCACATGGGCAATGCCTGGCATCAGCAACCCTTCATGCCAGTGTGTGGACAGCCACGGCATCCTCTGCCGCAAGCTGTTACCGTCATGACGCAACACCGACTCCTTCTGTACGTCCGCCCAGGCCAGCGCATCACGAGCATCTTCCGCATCCAGCATCAACATGCCGCAGGCAACCAGCTCTGCATCAATGCCGGTTTCATCCAGCAGTTCCTGCACAAGCACCGGGTAGGCCTGCCTTGCCTGCTGAGACAGGGCTGTAACGGCAGCCGGATATCGCCACGGATACAGCGGCGACACGATCCCACCGCCCGCCCATGACGCCTCGCGCCCCGGCTCGCCTCGCTCCAGCACCATGACGCGACAACCGGACAAGGCCAGCATTCGCGCTGTCATCAGTCCAATAACGCCCGCACCAACAATCACTACATCCGACAAGACCAACTCCTCCCCCAAAGCCACAGGCAAATATCCTACATCAACAACAGAAAATCCCCTCTTGTCGATCATCAAGGAATGGCGCTATATCTGTCGCCCGCCTTATATCACTCATGATCACCAGGGAAGGTCTCATGAAAAAAAACCTCGGCTTCACGCTGATTGAGCTCCTGTTTGTAATCCTGATTACCTGCCTGCTCTCCTTCATGGCGGCAGGCATGTGGTCAAGCCTGCAATTACGCATGGAAGCACGATCCGTTATTGCCATGCTGGCCAACAGCCTGTATCTGGCACGAAATACCGCAATTTCCACGCAGATTCCCGTCACGGTATGTGGCAGCAGGAATGCCACTGTGTGTGATGGCCAATGGCAGAGTGGCGTACTGGTATTTTCGGATGTGAGTGGCAATGACTCACCATCGGCCACTAAAAATATACTCGGGTTTTATCCGACGGCATCACCTACTTCAGTGATTGAGTGGCGTGGTTTCGGCTCAAAAACCCACGTCCGCTTTGACCGGATGGGGCGTACATCAGCCAGCAACGGCGGCTTTATCTACTGCCCTGGCAACAAGGATATCCACTATGCCCGACAAGTGATAATCAATCGCGGCGGACGCGTCCGGTTTTCAGCTGATCGTGATGGCGACGGCATGCATGAAGACTCCAGCGGCAATACACTGCGTTGCCCCGGATAATAAAAAACGCCGCATACGCGGCGTTTTTTCAATTGGCAGTTGTTCGCCAGTTTTGCAACGGATCATCAAGATCACAGCTTGCATCATTAGCCGGGTTCCAGCATCGACGGCCCTGATTATCAATAGACAGTGCGCCATCACCCACCTGCACACCACCGGCTGCCGGCGTTGCCACCAGCGTCCAGCCTGTTGCGACAGCAGCCGAGGGCAAAAGATTAAGTACAAGGGTGTACTGCACCGTACCGCTTGCCGGATAGTTGGCACTGCCATTGATCATTGCCAGGGTAACGCCCCGGTAACTGATTTGCTGGGACTTGTATCGCTCCAGATCACTGGCCAGCTGCAACAGTCTCGCCTGCAGATCCGCGCGATTACTGCGCACCACGTAATCCCGGTAGCTGGGTATTGCAATCGCAGCCAGGGTGGCAATGATTGCAATCACTACCATCAGCTCAACCAGTGTAAAGCCTTTTTGCTTACGCGCGCCATCCGACATTAACCATCTCCACTCAGTAGACCGACAGAGAAAAACGACACGCTTGTGTGCCGTTTTTCCCGCTCATCACTTATTTCTGCTTGAGTTTTTCAGTCCATCGTGTGCGCTTCAGTGATGCACGCACACACCCGTCAAACTCTTCCACATCCGTACCGGTGACGATCGCTATATCCGAACACTTTCCTTCATCTTCATTCGGATCAATATTATCCTTCTCATCACATACACCATCACCATTCTTGTCACAATCTTCATCCTCGCCAGGGTCGCTGCAGTCGCCATCACCGTTCTTGTCACACGTGAGATTCTTATCACCTTCAAGAATCACCAACTGCGGATCACCACCAAGACCAAACACGGAGTTGTCCTTGACCGTGAAGCCAGTAGGCAGACCATCCGCCAGCGATGCACGATACAGCTTGGTACGTCCGATCACGGGAGAGCAGACATCCCCGCCTTCAACGCTTGGAACATAGCTGGAGAAAACCAGTGTGTTCTGGAAAATCAGGCCACTGGTAATCACTTTTTCACCCGTATCCGGGAAGGCAATATACCAGCCCTTCTTGCCCGCAATATCCACGGTAACTGTTGTGTCAGGCATGACCTCGGCAAGATCCGACATTCCGATGGTTGCCTGCAGACTGGTGCTCGTCAGAATATCCGGACGGGGCACATCATAGTCAAAGAACGTAAAGAAGTGATCGGTGGTTGCCTCATTCAGGGGATGGCTGCGATAACCAGACCCCATAGCCACTGCAGCAAATATCTTGTTGGTCGAATCCTTGAACAACGCCACGGTAGGCGGCTCAAAGAAACGCCGCTGCGAGCTCACGCTACCACCACCAGAATCGGTCTGCCCAACCCTGGCCACGGTCTTCACTCGAACAACAAGAGAAGAAGCACTTAACCGGTTATCAAGATCGATACGGAACACCTGGCCGGCCATATCACCAGCATAGATATGATCGACAAGACCATCACTGTTCACATCCAGTGTCTTGGGCTGACTTGGAATGGCGAACTTCATGTCACCATTATCCGATGAGTCCACCGACTGTATGAGCTTACCGGTTTCAGCATCGACGATGTAAATCGAACTACCCATGCCATCGCTGGAGAAGACTGTGTTTTCGGTCTCGTGCTGCGGATCATAGCCACCACCGAACACCAGCACACGCTTCACAACCCCGCTGATGCGCATGGCTGCCACGACCGGCTGCGACCATGTCTGCCCAAGGTTACTGAAATCGCCCGAACCACCTTCAATCGCAAACAGCAACGAAGGGGCATTACGATTGGTCACATCCAAGGCGTAATAATTGTTACCACCCATGCGCATGCCGCCATAGACATAGATTTTCTCTGGCGTGCCATCGTTATTGGCATCCTTGCGCAATACAGACCAGGTCAGATCCATCCCAAATTCCGGATTTTCCTGCGCCGGATTGGCAAACAGCTTGGGCAACAGGGCCAGCTTCTCTCCGGGAATGAAGGAGAAGTGCTCGTCGCCCGTCTTGGCATCCACCGCATGCAGGGTACCTTCGAGAGTACTGAAGATAAGCACGTTATCCTGCAGGTCCGGATCAAGGGCAGCCGCTTCGGGAGTACCGCTAAACCCGTAGTTCACCAGCACAGGACGTGAGTGCAGCGCTCCCCCGATTTCCTGACGACGCAGGGAAGTAGAGTCGACTGCCACCAGACCATCCGTAAGGCTGGGGATTTGATAGCCCTTGTACCAGTTGATGAGGTTGGCAAAAATGGCGTTATCCGTTATCCCCGTAAGTGCCTTGCCTGCAGAAACAAACCCTGTATTACCAAGATCCACCGCCGTCAGCGCGGCACCGGTCGATGGCACGCTGCCTGTGTAGGTAAACATCTTGCGGGTTGCCGGATCCGGCAGCACGCTGGCGGCGCCACCCAGTCGGGCCTTGTCACCATCAACCCCGGGGCTCCACCAGCTCTGTGCCGTGCTCTTGAAGAAGCTGGTGGCAGAATCCACGGCCTGAGCGCCATTCACGTCAAACACATCCTCGGCCGCAATATCCAGACGATACCGCTTAACGTTACCCGGCCAGAAAGCCTTCTGGACATCCGGATCGAACACCGCATAGAACAACTGGTCGAGATTATTGAGACGGTTCAACTGGTTCACAGCCACACCGGGAGCAGTAATCGTACCGCTGACATCCAGCAGCGAGTTGATGGTATCCGTCAGTGCATCCACAAGTGCCTTTTCATCACCCGCCTTGTAGAAAGTACCGCCGCCGAACTTGGCGACCTGACGCATGTTACCGACCGTGTTGGGATCATCATCACCAAACAGCACCGTGTTGGTGCGGACACGCGTATTAATCTGGTTGGTCGGCTTCAGCCCCCACTCGGCCGCAGCCAGCATGCAACGCCAGTTTTCCTGCATGGAGCTGCCATAGACATAAGTTCCGTAACTTGAAGGACAGACCGCGCCGGTGATTCCCTTGGTATTGGTACCCACCTGTGCCAGGTTGTTGGGCTCACCGTCCGTCAGGGCAAACACGTAGTTGCCGGCACACTGGCTGCTGGCCTTGACCGGCGACTTGTAGGTTGTCATCGACGTATCCGTGGTCACGCGCGGATCCACAAGTGGGGCATACACCGGCTGACCCAGCATGTAGCGCATGGTTTCCACATAGGCAGCGCCCAGTGGTGTACCGCCCTCCACGTTAAGCGCAGCCAGCTCCTCCCAGATTTCATCACGCACCGTCTTGAGCTTGCTCAGATCCGTAAACCTCTGACGTCCCTTGACCGTCAGGTACGGCCTTGACGACGTGGATGCGCCCTCAAAGGAAAGGAAGGCGCCATTGTTGGAGCTGGCAGTCACATTCGACCGCATCATGAAGCCCATGGCATTGCCTGGCGCCCAACCTGCCAGATTGACCAGATACTGCACCTGGCTTGTCACCGGCACCGAGTGTGCAGCACCCGCATACACCCTGTTGCCGGGCAGAGACCATGTCTGGTTACCCGCATAACCGGTCGTGGGTACCGCGCACGTGGTGGCGGTCGGACAGCTGAATGCAGGCAGATTTGCCGAATCAAAGGCCGCCACCTGCAAAACCGGGACACCCGTCCTGTTCTGATAGCCGGTTGCCGTAATGGTTGCCTCGTCGATAATGGCATTTTTGTTAATGCTGTTCCCCGTGAAGCCCGTAAAGCGCATGGCAACATGGTTACGCTTGCTGGCGGAGACAAAGGCAAACTCAAGGGCCGCACTGTTACGTACCGCCTTGTTGCCGGTGTCCCCCTCGGCCCACTCGATGTCATTCCTGCCATCGGTAATCTG
Source organism: Moraxellaceae bacterium (assembly GCA_003543245.1). Taxonomy (GTDB): domain Bacteria; phylum Pseudomonadota; class Gammaproteobacteria; order Pseudomonadales; family Moraxellaceae; genus UBA2031. The sequence goes on from DPJB01000035.1 coordinate 34,716, forward strand.
GGCCGTTGCAAGAAACGGCGCAACAATGCAGCTATCTGTTGTCTTCGGATCAATGGTGTAGTTCACCACCAGTCGCGGTGCCTTGGCCGGATTGGCATCATAGGAATACGCGTAACGATCCTCGGCCGAGCCGGTTACTCGCATCAGCCGCAACACAGCATCATTCCCGCCACACCAGTCAGACTTGTTGACCAGATACTTGACCGCCTCCGCTACATTCACCTGGTAAACCTGGTCCTGTACCCACTTGTCACTGATGGACTCTGAGGAAGCCACAGCAGAGAAAGTACGAGAGTCAATATCATTGGCTCCCACAGCAAACATTGGTGCCGTATCAATATCCTGAGCCCTGATTTCCCAGAGTGCCGGTGATGCAGAAGAATCACGGTTGGCCGTAAACTCGATGTAGGCCTCGTTGATGGTGGCACCCTTCGGCACATTCAGCCTTGAGAAGTGCATACCGACAGAGCCCAGCCCCAGATCAAGCTCGGGACTGACCAGCGTGAGTGAGCCGGAAACCTGCTCCGCGTCAGCCGCACTGGCTGTTACCGCACTGCCTACCTCGCCGTCCGGATTGATATCCACAAATGCATCCAGCGGGCGTGCCGGATACTTTACCCAGCCACCAAAATTTGCATCAGTGTTGTAGCGCGAGTACCCCATGCGGACAAATCCTGGCACTGCCTTGACGTTATCGGCAGCACTACCGAACAGGATTTTCTGCAGGGCGTTGCGCATTGCCGTCAGGCGCATCGGATTAGCGGCTGTACAGCCGCTGTGTGCACCATCCAGGCAAAAATCCATGGAGCCGGAAGTATCCAGCATCATCATCAGCGTGGGCGCCAGATCGGTATCAACAGCCACCTTGCGCGCATACACTTCTGTATCACTTGCCTGTGCGGCCGGTACGATGGCCAGCCCCAGATATAACGATGTCGCCGCACCTACCACCACCTTGCGAGCAAGGGCTGACTGGCGAACGCTTTTGATCAGACGCTTCATGATCTTTTCCTCATGCAAGCCCGATAGGGCCGGTTCATTCGTTAAAGCCATAGTTGTATTCCTGAACCATCGTCGTGAATACAGCACCGGCGTCAGTCAGGCAGTCAGTTACAGTTTCAGCACTATCATCATTCGGCATGGCCAGACATGTGTTAAGGTCATCTGAATCCGCCGATCCATACACAGGAATAACAGCCGTCGAGTGCACCCTCAACCGATAGGTAGGGATACCGGCTCGATCCGCGTCAGTCCCTAGCACCAGCGCCTTCATCGGCTCACCATCTGCATTGGCCGGTACCTCGACTGCAATCTGGTTGATGGCAACATCACGGGCACTGGTAAAATCAGCAGCCACATCTGCCTGGCAACCACCAAGACGAAGACGGTCTCCCTTGGTGACGCAATAGATCACCTCGGAGCCAGGTGCATTAAGAGCTGGGCCGATAACACCTGTCGCCTGGCCCGCTTCATAGAGGCCCGCACTGACTCGTTGCTCAAAAGAAACCAGACCTGCATCAGCTGACTGGAAAACCACCGCACTGACCTGACTGTTTGTTGCAATGGTCAGACTGGTAAGGCCCATCCTTACGGCAGTGATGCCAAGTACCGTGATCACCAGAAGGATCAGCATCACAACCAGGATGGCTGCACCTCGCTGTTTTCTCATCTTCACGCCGACATTCCTCATAGCTCGTTGCGCAAGGCAATCGAGGTCACAAATACCCGGCGGATACGTCCATCACCCGGAACATCATCCACCAGTTGATCCAGAACATTAAGATCTGGTGCATCTCCCATCTGCGGTCCGGAGCGATCCACCGAAGAAACCATCGCACCCAGTCTGACCACCAGCACCGGAGGACGTGGCGGAGCGATGAGGGCATACTCGTCCGGCCGGAGGTAACGCATGGGATAGCCCGCGCGACCAGTCCCGAGCAGCACCTGCATGTTTTCAACCGAGCCCAGCAGCACCACACCCGCATCACCAACATTGCTAAGCGCAGATTGATCGTGCCAGCCACCATCACACGCCAGGGCCGATTCTGCGTTGGTGCCCGCATCTGCCCTCAGGAAATAACGGGAAACAACATAGTTTCCGGCCGTCACTGCATTACCCTCGCAATCAACCGTGTCCTCCAGTGTCAGACGCTGGATAAGCAGCTGATCGCTACTACCCAATCCTGTTGTCGACACGCCATTGGCGGTCAACCAGTCGGCTGATGCACCTGGCATTTCGGCCGCATCCACCACGACTGCAAGAAAGGGATTAATAAAAGCGCCATCCGGGCGAATTCCAGCCGAACGAACATCACGACTGATGAAGTCAAGCGCGAAGCGCCCATTGTCCTGCACATCACTGATACCGCGCTGCTGGCTAAAGCTTGTGGCATTGGTCAGCAGCAATTGGGTGGCGGCGGCCGCAACCAGAAGCCCCAACACAAGAGAAATCATCAACTCGATCATGGTGAAGCCGCGGCTATGACTGAAGCGTTTCATTGATAGGCCTCCATCATCACGCACGCAGCACTATTGCGGTAAACACCGTCGTTGGTAACACAATCATTGTCACCGCCGCCAACCGTAGGAGTGGTATCGTCCCAGCTGACATAGATACAGTTCGCCAGGCTGCCAGTGCACTGCTGCATGCGGACCTGGCCATTGGACAGAAGGGTGGCTGCCGAGTTGACTACATTATCCATGTCATACTGAGCCACCTGTGCAGGCGTGCAATCGGCTGTTTCACAAGCAGAAATGTCGCCACCATCACGCCAGTTGGCTGCCGTTGTGTAGAAAGCCATCTGCTTGGAGTTGAGGCGAACACGCTCCGCGAGATCCTGCGCAATTGCCATGGCCTGGGTTCGGGCAAACGCATCCCCACCCGTCGTCGATGCTCGCACCTGTAGCCCGACAAAACCCATTACGCCAATCGACAACAGTAGCAGCGCCACCATGACCTCCGTCAGACCGGCACCTTGCTGAAGCTGTTTACTTCCCATCATATCCATCCTCATGGGTTGCAGACGCTGGCGTCTGCATGGCGAGTCAACCCGGTACGTCCTGTTCGTGATAGCCAGACGGTAACTCCCCTCTCGGTAGTCACGCCGTCATCACAGACCACAAACTCGACAGTATTAATGGGCACCCCCGCAGTAGTCCCTACCAGTCCGTTTGGCTGAAACACAAAACCAGCCACTGCCGGATCATCCACAATCGTTACCGAGCCCGCCACGCCGCGATGGGCCGCCAGATTGGGCACCCCCGGCAAAGGCATCTCGAATGCCATGACCCATCCGTTCTGCCAGCCCCCAAGGGAGGTGAGACTTACAGGGCGCTGTTTGCCAGCCGCCTGGTTCCTGGCCTCCAGCAAGGCTGTCACAAGATCCCCTGCTGCTGCACGGGCACGGGCATTGGCCTGGGCCTGCTGGAGTCCCGGCACAGCCAATGCCGCCACGATCGCCATCACAAGAATCACCATCAATGATTCGATCAGCGTGAAGCCCTTGTTTCTGTGCACTGACATATCCTGTCCAAAAGTGACCAAAGTGAAACCCTTCTCTGATGGGTGAACCTTAGTGATACGCCCGTCCACTCTCAACCGCCAAAAGATGGCCGGCTGAATACAGGGAACAGACGGAAACGCCTGTTCACCAAGCGTGAACCGGTTCATATTTCAGAGACTTAGCGTTGTTTGAGGACAAACGGCGCTCCTTGCCGATGGACGTTTTCCAATCGCCAGCGAGCCTTAAAGACCCACCTTTTATCATTATTATTGAGCTTGCCGACCCGACTCTTCAGTCAAAAGAGATCACACGGGTTGAACGGGTATCCGCAGCTCCTTCGGCATGGAGAACACGACATGCTCCGGCCGCCCGACCAGTTCCTCAGGCACCATCCCTCCCCACTCGCGTAGACGGTCCACCACTTGCTGGATGAGGATTTCAGGGGCGGAGGCGCCCGCCGTCAAGCCCACTACTGTAACACCGTCAAACCACTCCCGCTGCATTTGACCAGCATTATCAACAAGATACGCGCGCGAGCCCATACGCTCGGCCAGTTCGCGCAGGCGATTGGAGTTTGACGAGTTGGGAGAGCCTACCACCAGCACCACCTTTGCCTCCGCCGCCAGTTGCTTCACGGCATCCTGACGATTCTGGGTGGCATAGCAGATATCATCCTTGCGCGGCCCCTGGATAGCCGGGAACTTCGCACGCAGGGCGTCGATCACGCGGGAAGTGTCATCCACCGAGAGCGTGGTCTGGGTGACAAAAGCCAGCTTTTCCGGGTTGCGTACCTGTAGCGCCGCCACATCCGCCTCGTCTTCTACCAGATAGATATCCCCGCCCTGGCGGTGGTCATACTGCCCCATGGTGCCCTCGACCTCGGGATGTCCCTCGTGCCCGATCAGGATGGCCTCGGTGCCGGAGCGGGCATATCGCAGGACCTCCATGTGGACCTTGGTGACCAGTGGGCAGGTGGCATCGAACACCTTGAGGCCGCGGCGGGCCGCCTCATCCTGCACCGCCTTCGAGACGCCATGGGCCGAAAAGATCACCACGCCATCATCCGGCACCTGATGCAGCTCTTCGACGAACACCGCGCCGCGGTTGCGCAAGTCATCCACCACGAACTTGTTGTGGACGACTTCGTGACGGACATAGATAGGGGGACCAAAGACCTCCAGCGCCCGGTTTACAATCTCGATGGCGCGGTCGACCCCGGCACAGAAGCCACGGGGATTGGCAAGTTTGATCTGCATGGTGAGGCCCTCTAGCTACGCGCGCTGCCCAAGGCTGACCGGGCTGGCATCGGCATCCATGACACGAATGATATCCACTTCGAATACCAGGTCACGCCCGGACAGCGGATGATTGAAGTCCACGGTGACCGTATCGTCGTCAAAGGCCTTGACCACCCCCGGCAACTCACCTGACTTGTCGGCGAAGGAGATAATCATGCCCTCCTCCAGTGTCAGGTGACTGAACTGGACACGAGTGAACACCTGCTGGTTATCCGGATTCCAGTCGCCAAAGCCCCGACCGGCATCAATGAACACGGAGCGACGATCGCCGGCACGCAAACCAAAAATGGCACTTTCAAAACCAGGCAACAGACTGCCATCGCCGACCGTGAACTCGGCAGGCTCCGGGCGCTCGCGCGTAGAGTCGATCTGCTGGCCATCAGCCAGGGCAATCGAGAAGTGCAGGGTGACTTTCTTGCCGGGACCAATCATCTCAGCCATTGGCGGCCTCACGTTTCTTTTCAAGAAAAAGGGAGTCAAAAATCAGCATGGCCGCGCCGACACTGATACCGCAGTCGGCAATATTGAATGCGGGGAAATGCCAGGTGCCGTAGTGCACATGAATGAAGTCCACCACATACCCCAGCATCATGCGGTCATACAGGTTGCCCAGCGCACCGCCCAGCACCAGCACCAGCGCACACGCCAGAAAGCGGGCATTGGCCGGCAGGTTTTTCAGCCAGAACAGGATGCCCCCGCTCACCACCAGGGCAATGCCGGCAAAAAACCAGCGCTGCCAGCCGCCGGCATCATGCAGAAAACTGAAGGCGGCGCCGTAATTGTGGGCCAGCGTCCAGTTGAATACAGGCAGCAAAGGAATGGATTCCCCCAGCTGCATGGTGGAGGAAAAATACAGCTTGGTGATCTGGTCCAGCACGATGACCAGTACCGCCAGCCACAGCCAGGAAAAGTTCTTGCGTGCCTGTTCGTTCACGAGAGACTCACTTCAGTTTGCTTAGGCAAAGCGCCGCACTTCACCCTTGCCATCCGGCAAGTTGTCCGCACAGCGCACACAAATATCCGGATGCGCCGCATTGCCACCCACATCCGCACGGTAATGCCAGCAGCGCGCGCACTTCTGATGTGTCGATGCCGAGATCTTCACACGCAGACCTTCAAGCTCGGTCAGCACGCCCTGTTCAGAGAGTGGTTGCAGGCGCACGGCTGAGGTAATCAGCACAAAACGCAGCTCGTCACCCATGGCGGCCAGCGCCTGCTGACGCTCGGGCGACACATACAGGTCCACCTCTGCAGAGAGCCCCGCGCCCACTTCCTTGCGGTTACGGGCCTCCTCGATCTCCTTGTTCACGGCCGACTTCACTGCCATCACGTCATCCCAGTAACCACGGGTGAGCGTGACGTCATTGCTGTTTTCCGGAAGCTGGGCCAGTCCTTCATACCAGGACTCGAGAAACACGGACTCGGAACGCTGCCCAGGCAACACCGCCCATATTTCTTCGGCAGTAAAGCTCAGTACCGGCGACATCCAGCGCGTGAAAGCTTCGGCAATATGGAACAGGGCCGTCTGTGCCGAGCGCCGTGCCAACGAATCCGGCTGCGTCGTGTACTGGCGATCCTTGATGATGTCGAGATAGAAACCGCCCAGCTCAGCCACGCAGAAATTGTGCAGGCGATGATAGATCTGATGGAACTGGAAATTATCGTAGGACGTTCTGATTTCATCCTGCAGCAGGGCGGCACGATCCACTACCCAACGATCCAGCGCCAGCATGTCTTCGGTCTTCACCAGATGCTGCGCCGGGTCAAAGCCGTTGAGATTGGAAAGCAGGAAGCGCAGGGTGTTGCGGATACGGCGATAGGTATCCGACATGCGATTGAGGATTTCATCGCTCACCGACATTTCGCCACGGTAGTCCGTCGCGGCCACCCAGAGACGGATGATGTCGGCACCCAGGGTCTGCATCACCTTCTGCGGCGCCACCACATTGCCCACCGACTTGGACATCTTGCGTCCCTGTCCATCCACGGTAAAGCCATGCGTCAGCACAGCCTTGTAGGGTGCGGCACCATTGGCCGCCAGCGAAGCCAGCAACGACGACTGGAACCAGCCACGGTGCTGATCGGAGCCCTCCAGATAAAGATCCGCAGGAAACTGCAGTCCCTCAAAACGCTTCAACACAGCCGTGTGCGTCACGCCGGAATCAAACCAGACATCCAGTGTATCGGTAACCTTGTCGTAGTTTTTCGCTTCGTCGCCGAGCAAGGCCTCGGCAGGCAGATCAAACCAGGCATCAATCCCGGCCTGTTCCACCTTGAGCGCCACCTGCTCAATCAGCTCGGCAGTCTGCGGATGCAGCTCCCCGGTTTGCTTGTGCACCAACAGCGTGATGGGCACGCCCCAGGTGCGCTGGCGCGACACACACCAGTCCGGGCGACCGGCAATCATGCCCTCGATACGGGCCTGCCCCCAGTCCGGCACCCATTGCACCGCCGGAATGGCCTGCATGGCCATATCACGCAGACCACCCTGCACCATGCTGATGAACCACTGCGGCGTGGCCCGGAAAATGATCGGTGTCTTGTGGCGCCAGCAATGTGGATAGCTGTGCTGGATTTTCTTGTGAGCCAGCAGCAGTGAGCGATTCGCGCGTGACGTTTCTTTCAGCGCCTCGATGATCGGCTCGTTCGCCTTGTTCACGTGCATGCCCGCAAACATCGGCGTGGACGGCAGGAACACGCCCTGACTGTCGACCGGGTTATCCACGAGCAGATTATATTTACGACCAATCACGAAGTCGTCCTGACCATGCCCCGGCGCCGTGTGCACAGCACCCGTACCCGAGTCTGCCGTGACATGCTCGCCAACAATCACGGGCACTTCTCGCTCGAAGAAGGGGTGTTGCAGCAGCAGATGTTCCAGTGCAGCTCCCGTTACCTTGGCCAGCGTCTCGGCATTTTCTGCTTCATAACGCGCCACTGCACTTTCCACCAGTGCGTCGGCAACAATTACTGCACGACGCTCGCCGGCAACCGTGATGGCAACAATGGCGTACTCGAATTCTGGGTGCAGACTTACCGCCTGGTTGGCCGGCAGCGTCCACGGCGTTGTAGTCCAGATCACCACATCCACCGGCAGATCAATCGAGGCCAGACCGGCACGCCTTGCCAGATCCGCCAGATCCTTGACCGGAAAACCGACATCCACCGCATGCGATGTCTTGTCGTAATACTCAACCTCGGCTTCGGCCAGCGCCGACCCGCAATCCATGCACCAGTGCACCGGCTTCAGGCCCTTGTGCAGATGGCCGTTTTTCGCAATCTGGCCAAGCACGCGAATGATGTCGGCCTCCTGCGTGTAGTTCATGGTGAGGTAGGGATTGAACCAGTCGCCCAATACGCCGAGGCGCATGAAATCGGTACGCTGCTTTTCCACCTGTGATTGCGCATAGTCGCGGCAATGCTGGCGAAACTCTTTCGCCGACACCTTTTCACCCGGCTTGCCGACTTTTTTCTCGACATTCAGTTCAATGGGCAGGCCATGACAGTCCCAGCCCGGCACGAAGGGAGCATCAAAGCCGGACAGCGTCTTTGACTTGACGATGATGTCCTTCAGGATCTTGTTGACGGCATGACCGATGTGAATGTCACCATTGGCATAAGGAGGGCCGTCATGCAGGATGAACTTTGGCGCACCGCGACGCGCTTCGCGAATTTTCTCGTAAAGCTTCTTCTCCTGCCACGCTGCCACCATGGCCGGCTCGCGCGTGGACAGGCTTGCCTTCATGGCAAAACCGGTTTCAGGAAGATTCAGCGTCGGCTTGTAGTCTGTTGTCATGTCATTGCTTCTGGGTTGGCCCTCTCCGGAGAGAAAGCACGAGGTCAAATTCCAAAAAATTCGCGACTGTCGGCAATGTCTTTCGCCATTGCAGTCTTCAATTCATCAAGCGAGTTGAACTTCAATTCCTCTCGCAGTTTCCGGTGAAAAACCACCTTGATGCGGCGCCCGTAAATATCACCATCAAAATCGAGCAGGTGCGTTTCAATGCGCTCATCCTGACCGTGCACTGTTGGCCGCCGCCCCACACTGGCCACACCAAACACCGGCCCGGGAGCAGCCCCCTCAACCGTTACGGCATAAATCCCGCTCAGCGGTGATACCAGACGGCGTGACGGAATATTGGCGGTGGGCACACCCAGTGTGCGACCTATCTTGTCGCCATGCGATACCCGGCCGCTCACGCTGTATGGAAAACCCAGCAATATCCGGGCAAGCCGGAAATCCCCCGCCCTGACTGCCGCGCGCACCCTGGTACTGCTGACACGGTCGTCCTCGACCATGATCGTGGACGTACTGCTAACGGCAAATCCGAATTCGTTGCCAGCGGCCTGCAACACTGAAAAATCACCCGAGCGGTCACAACCAAAGCGGAAGTCGTCACCAATCACCAGATGCCGGCACCCCAACCCGTCCACCAGCAGCTTTTGCACAAAAGCGCGAGCCGTCAGGGCACGGAATTTTTCATCAAACCGCACACACAACACACGCGCCACACCACATCCAGCAAGAGCATCAATCTTGTCGCGCCAGTGCATCAGTCGGGCCGGCGCCTGCGCGCCCTGAAAGAACTCCTGTGGCTGCGGCTCGAACATCATCACTGTGTCTGGTACACCGAGCGCCTGTCCCGCTGCCTGCAACTGGGACAGGATGACCTGATGCCCACGGTGCACCCCGTCAAAATTGCCTATCGTCACCACAGAGTTACGGTGGCGGGGACGAAGGTTATGCAGGCCGCGAATGAGTTCCATGGGGTTCAAGCTGGTTCAGGACAGCCCGGCAGTATAAAGAAAGACCGGGCCGGCGTCAGTGATGGCGGATTTCCCGTATGCGGAAGCCAAAGGCATACAGGGCGACAAAATACGCCCCGGCACCCGCCGCACAGATCCCCAGAATGGCCTCGGCCTTGATCAGACTGCCATGGGTCAGCCACCACGATGTTGCCGGCGTCAGCGCCACCAGCACCCCCACCATGACAACATTGGCCGCCACATAACGGGCACCCAGCTTCCACCAGTGCGCCTCCAGCCGGTAAACACCCCGCTTGTGCAGCCCCCAGTACAGCAGACCGGCATTAAGGAAGGCCGACAAGGTGCTGGCCAGCGACAGGCCCACATGCTTGAGATCCCAGACAAGAATAAGATTGAAGACCATGTTGGCCACCATCGCGATGATGCCGATCTTCACGGGGGTACGGGTGTCCTGACGCGAGTAATAGCCCGGTGCGAACACCTTGATCATCATGAAGGCCAGAATGCCTCCGGACAGCGCCTTGAGAGCGCCTGCCGACATCGCCACGTCCTGCGCATCGAACTTGCCATGATGGAACAGCGCGGCAATGAGCGGCTCGGCCAGCACCCCCATCGCCAGTGATGCAGGCAGACCCACCAGCACGATGACGCGCAACGCCCAGTCCACCATGGCACGAAACTCATCATCGGCTTTCGCCGCATGTTTGGCAGACAGGGATGGCAGGATCACTGTCGCCACCGCAATCCCGATCAGCCCCAGTGGCAGCTCGGTCAGGCGTTCGGCGGTATACAGCCACGACACAGAGCCTTCAATCAGGAAGGAGGCCAGGATCGTGTCGAGCAGAAGATTGATCTGGCTGACGGACACACCGAACAGGGCCGGCAGCATCAGCCCAAGCACCCTCTTCACGCCCTCATCCCTGAAGTCCACTTTTGGCTGCGGCAACAGGTGCAGGTTCATCAGGGCGGGAATCTGGAACGCCAGCTGCAGCAGGCCTGCAAACATCACGCCCCAGGCCAGCGCCATGATGGGCTGCTCCAGCAGCGGCGCCAGAAACAGGGCGCAAGCAATCAGGGTGATATTGAGCAGCACCGGGGTAAAGGACGACACCGCAAAGCGGCCATAGGTATTTAGAATGCCGCCGGCAAATGCCGTGAGCGAGATCAGCAACAGATACGGAAACGTCAGCCGCAACATGTCGGCCGCCAGATCAAACTTGAAGGCATCCGTGCGAAAGCCTGGAGCAAACACAAAGATGATGGCGGGCGAAGCAATCACTGCAAAGAAGCTCAGGCCGCCCAGAATGACGGTCAATGAGCCCGCCACCCGGTCCACCAGTGCCTTGACGTCGGCCTGCTCCTTCGTGGTCTTGTATTCAGTGAGCACCGGCACGAATGCCTGTGCAAAGGCCCCCTCGGCAAACAGGCGGCGCATGAAATTGGGAATCTTGAATGCCACCAGAAAGGCATCCATCAGCTTGTCGGCACCAAAGGCATTCAGGAACACCATGTCCCGTACCAGCCCGGCAATGCGCGAGAGCATGGTCATGGCACTCACCACCAGCGTGGAGCGCCAGAGGCCNNTGAACCATCAAGGGCGCGATGGTAGCGAAGGCACCGCCCCTGCGGAACTGCCTCTGCTGCCATTCGTGCAGTATTTACCCCTCAGGCATACACAGACAGTACAATGCGCACCATGCGTCTAGACAAGTTTGTAGCCCACACCACACCACACTCCCGCAGTGAAGTTCGCCTCCTGCTGCGGGCGGGCCGGCTGCGGGTGAACGGCCAGCCGGTGAAGGATGCCGGACTGGCGCTCGGACCCACTGATACTGTCGCGCTGGATGGCACCTTGCTGACACTGCGTGGGCCGCGCTACTTCATGCTCAACAAGCCGGCTGGCGTGGTCTCCGCCACCGAAGATGGCGAGCACCGCACCGTACTCGACCTTCTGCGAGGCGAAAACCCCGAGGGCCTGCACATTGCCGGTCGCCTGGATATCGACACCACCGGCCTGGTGCTGATCACGGACGATGGCCAGTGGTCACATCGGGTGAAGGCTCCCGGCCGCCATGAAAAGCGTTACCGCGTGCAGACCGCACGCCCGATCGCCGACGATGCCGAGACCCGGTTTGCCACCGGCCTGTGCCTGCGCGGCGAGGAAGACCAGCCCACCCTGCCGGCGTGCCTGCAAAGGCTGGGACCCTGCGAGGCCCTGGTCTGGCTGCAGGAAGGCCGTTATCACCAGGTAAAACGCATGTTTGCGGCGATTGGCAACCATGTAGAGCGACTGCATCGCGAGGCAGTGGCCGGCATAGAGCTGGATCCGGCGCTGTCACCGGGCGAATGGCGCCCCCTGACCTCCGCGGAAATCGCCGTTGGCCGGGTGCCCGGCAGCTAGTCCTTGCTGGCTAAATGCCTGCGAGCCAAACAAAGACCTTTCCTCACCTCATTCGCGGGTTGACTTCCCCGCCCCCCATCGGCAGAATTGCGCGCCTTATTTCGGATAATTTCCGGAAGACATTTTTCGACTGTTTCGACAGCCTTTTACTTCAGGAGAGCCAACGTGGCCAACTCTGCACAAGCCAAGAAGCGTGCTCGCCAGAACGACAAGGCACGCGCCCACAACGCCAGCCTGCGCTCGATGGTTCGCACTTACATCAAGAAAGTCGTGAATGCCATTGCTGCCGGCGACAAGACCAATGCACAGACCGCCTACACGACTGCCGTGCCGGTTATTGATCGCATGGCCGACAAGGGCATCATCCACAAGAACAAGGCCGCTCGCCACAAGAGCCGCCTGAATGCCCAGATCAAGGCCCTTGCCTGATCCACTGCATTCCTGAAAAAACCGGCCTTCTGGCCGGTTTTTTTATGCCTGCTCGTTTTCTACCGTAACTCAGGCGACCGGCGCCTTTTCTGAAGGCCAGCACACCATGACCACGCCCGCCAGAATGACGGTCATGCCTGCCAGCTCCATGGCGTCCACCTGCTCGCCACCCAGCCACACTCCCAGCGCCACCGCCACCACCGGATTGACATAGGCATAACTGGTCGCCAATGCCGGCCGCACCGTGGCCAGCAGATAGACATACGAGGAAAAACCAAGGATCGAGCCAAAGAAGATCAGGTAGGCCAGCGCCCAGAGCGACTGGGTCGACGGCATGGTCGTGATGGCCTCCCCCCGCACGGCTCCCACCAGCATCAGCACCGCGCCGCCAACCAGCATCTGCACCGCGCTTGCCATGAACGCCGGGGGCTGCTGCAACCGCTTACCCCACATGGAGCCAAAGGCCCAGATCAGCGCCGCCATCACCAGCAACACCGTCCCAGCCGGGCTGGCCGAGAGCACACTGCCGGCATTGAGCAGCATGATTCCCACCACCCCCAGAGCGATACCCAGCCAGTCGCGCCCCTGCACCGCCTGCCCCCACATGGTGGCGAAAATCAGGGCGAACAACGGGGCAAGTGCCACCACCAGCGCCGCCATGCCCGAGCTGATGCCTTGCTCCAGAGCCAGCGCCACAGCACCATTCCCCCCGAGCAACAGCAGCACCCCCACCATGCCGGCGTCACGCCATTGCCGCAGACTGGGCCAGGCAGCACCACGGAGCCTCAGGAAAACAAAAAAGAGAGTGCCGGCAATGCTGTAACGGATACCGGCCGAGAGCAGGGGCGGCATGCCCTCGACAACCAGCCGCATGGCCAGATAGGTGGAGCCCCAGATCAGGTAGAGCGCAATCAACGCCGTCAGAACCGCCGGGGGCAGTATACGTTTCATGCAAGCCCCGGCCTGAAACAGAAAGAATGACTCAGAGAACGACCAGATTATCGCGATGCATCAGCTCGGCCGCATCCACATAGCCCAGCAATTTCTCGATCTTGTCCGATGACTGGCCCGCGATGCGCTGCGCTTCGGCAGCACTGTAGTTGACGACGCCGACGGCAACCTGCACGCCATCCGCATCCACGCAGGCCACCACCTCACCACGCGTGAAGTTGCCCTCCACTTTTTTCACACCCACCGGCAACAGACTCTTGCCACCCTCACGCAGGGCACGAATGGCACCGGCATCAATCACCAGGCGACCGGCATGCTGCAGATGAGCTGCCAGCCATTGCTTGCGTGCCGCCAGCGTATCCTGCTCCGGCAACAGCAAGGTCCCGAGCACCTCTCCGGCCCGCAGACGCACCAGAATGTTCTCACCACGGCCGCTGGCAATCACGGTAGCACAGCCCGAACGTGCCGCCAGGCGGGCCGCACGCACCTTGGTCAGCATGCCGCCACGCCCAAGGGTGCCGCCACCGCCAGCCATGGCCAGCAGGCGCTCGTCCATGGCCTGCACTTCCGGCAACAACACGGCATCGGGATCATGACGCGGATCGCGATCAAACATGCCTTCCTGATCAGTCAGGATGATCAGCATGTCGGCCTCGACCAGATTGGCCACCAGAGCACCCAGCGTATCGTTGTCGCCGAAACGGATTTCATCCGTGGCAACGGTGTCGTTCTCATTGATGACGGGCAGTACCTGCCACTCGATCAGTGTGCGTAATGTGCTGCTGGCATTGAGATAGCGCTGGCGATCCGCCAGATCGTCATGGGTCAGCAAAACCTGCGCCGTCTTTACACCATGCTCTCGAAAGAACCACTCATATGCCTGCACCAGACCCATCTGGCCAATGGCTGCACAAGCCTGCAGTTCATGCACGGAGTCGGGACGTGACTTGAGCCCCATGCGCACCATGCCCTCCGCCACTGCCCCGGACGACACCAGCACCAGATCCACACCGGCACGCTGCAACTCGACCATCTGTTGCACCCATGCCTTCATGGCCACCTGATCCAGACCCTGACCATCAGCAGTCAGCAAGGCCGAACCGATTTTCACGACCCAGCGTTGACCCTGGGCAAGGCGATGGCGATGGTTGCTCATGGAGAAATCACATCAGGAAATTGAGAGTGCGAGTGTAGGCGAGAACATAAACCAGCGGAAAGACGGCAGCAGCAACAAAAGCCGTTGCTGCTGCACAAGTACCGGCCCTGTCAGCAATACTCAAGGGCGGTATTCGTACTCGACGTCGTAATCGTCTTCATTCCAGTCATCATCATCCAGCTCCTGCCCGGCTTCCTGTGCTGCACGACGTGCTGCCTTGCGCTTTTCGGCCAGCTCAAGAATCTTGCGACGTCCCTCGTCCTCCAGCCGACGACGCTTCTGCGCCTCTTTCTCGGCCAGCTCGGGATTTTCAGCTTCCAGTTCGCGCTGCTCTTCAATCGCTTCCATCAGGCGGTAGCAGACTGTCTTGGCATTCTCCCCGGTGAGGCCGGAGGTGCGGAACACCGGCCCGGTCCAGCCCAGACGTTTGACGATGTCATTGCACAGGTCATCCACCAGATCAGCCGGCACCAGATCAATCTTGTTCAGCACCAGCCAGCGCGGCAACGATGCCAGCGTGGGCGAGTACTTCTCCAGCTCGCCGGCAATGGCCTTCACACTCTCGACCGGATCCGTATTGTCATACGGCGCCACATCGACCAGATGCAGCAGGAAGCGGGTACGCGCCAGATGCTTGAGGAAGCGGATGCCCAGACCAGCACCCTCCGATGCACCTTCGATCAGGCCTGGAATATCCGCCATGACAAAGGAACGGTGACGATCAACATCGACCACACCGAGATTGGGCACCAGTGTGGTGAAGGGGTAATCGGCCACTTTCGGCTTGGCCGCAGACACGGCACGAATGAAGGTGGACTTGCCGGCATTGGGCAAGCCCAGCAGACCGACATCAGCCAGCACCTTCAACTCCAGACGCAACTGGCGCACCTCGCCTTCCTGACCCGCAGTGGTCTTGCGTGGCGAGCGATTGGTGGAGCTCTTGAAGTTGATGTTGCCCATGCCGCCGCGACCACCACGGGCCACCATCACACGCTCATAGGGCTCGACCAGATCCGCCAGCACTTCATCTGTATTTTCATCAAGAATGGTGGTGCCCACCGGCACGCGCAGCACCACATCTTCGCCACTTTTGCCCGTGCAGTTGGAGCCCATGCCGTACTGGCCACGCTGGGCCTTGAACTGGCGGGTATAGCGATAGTCAACCAGGGTATTGGCATTGGGATCAGCCTCGATCCAGATGCTGCCGCCATGGCCGCCGTCACCACCGTCCGGGCCGCCAAAGGGAATGAATTTCTCACGACGGAAACTCATGCAGCCATTGCCGCCGGCTCCCGCCTCGATCTTGATCAGGGCTTCATCGACAAAACGCATGTTGGTTTCCGCCTCACTCCCGTGGCATGTGCCAGCGGGCCTGTTTAATAAATATCAGAATAGCCTGAAAACAAAAAAGCCCCGACCAAGCGGGGCTTTTTGCATTCACTACACTTACGCCGCGGTATCAACCACAACGTACTGGCGAGCAAACGGGCCCTTCTTTACAAACCGCACCACGCCGTCTGCCTTGGCAAACAGGGTGTGATCGCGGCCCATGCCGACNNTCACGACCGTTGCGGGTGGAACCACCAGCCTTTTTATGTGCCATGTTCGATTACTCCTGCGAATTAGAGGCTGATACCGGTGATCTTCAGCTCAGTGTAATACTGGCGGTGACCGGCCTGCTTGCGATAATGCTTACGACGACGGAACTTGACGATACGGATCTTGTCATGACGGCCATGGCTGATCACTTCAGCCAGCACCTTGGCACCTTCAACAATCGGTGCGCCGATCTTGATGGTCTCGCCATCAACAACCATCAGGACGTCATCAAACGTAATCGTCTGACCCACTTCATGCTTCAGCAGCTCGACCTTAAGTGTCTCGCCCTGAATCACGCGATGCTGCTTGCCACCGCTCTTGATAACCGCGTACATAAACAACTCCATCAGGATTTGTGCCAGATACGGCCGGTCTGTTGCCAGAGGCAGACAGCCCAGTTGAAAGCCGACCCGGAAAAGGAATTCGCAAGGCGCGCAATTGTACGGAAAACCCCTCTTGGCCGCAAGCCGGATTTCCTTATCAAGGGCGAGGGGGATATCTTGTGCCTTACAACACGCTGCCAGTGGCCCCAAAGCCCCGAGACTGCTAGCATTCGCCGCCATTCGGTGCCGGTCTGCCGACAGAGGGACCCACCACCCGAACCATTGCCTGCCCACGGCAGGCCAGAGCCTGTGAACTGCATGGATTTCAAGAGCATAGTCGCCGTTGTCGGCGAGGATTTCGCAGACGTAGATACCTTTATCGCAGACAGCCTGCGCTCACAGGTTCCCCTGGTTAACGAGGTCGGCCAGTATATTGTGCAGGGTGGCGGCAAGCGCTTGCGCCCGCTGGTGTGCCTGCTGGCCGCCCGTGCCTGCGGCCATCGCGATGGCAACGACCATATCCGGGTTGCCGGCATCATCGAGCTACTGCACACCGCCACACTATTGCATGACGATGTCGTGGATGACTCCGGACTTCGTCGTGGCCGCGCCACAGCCAATGCCCGGTGGGACAACCCGACCGCCGTTCTTGTGGGCGACTACCTGATTTCCAAAGCCTTTCAGCTGGTTGTTTCCCTGCGCAACATCACGGTCATGGACATCATGGCCCACGGCACCTGCGTCATTGCGGAGGGCGAAGTCCTGCAGCTGATCAACCAGCGCGACCCGGCCACGACTGAAGCACGCTACATGGAAGTCATCTACGGCAAGACAGCCAAGCTGTTTGAATGTGCCGCCGAGTCCGGCGCCAGTCTTGGCAACCCGGCACTGCAACCCGCCTTTGCTGCCTATGCCCGCCATCTGGGGGCCGCCTTCCAGATCATTGATGATGTACTCGACTACACCAGCTCTGCCGATGTCATGGGCAAGAATGTGGGCGATGACCTGGCCGAGGGGAAACCCACCCTGCCCCTGATCCAGGCCATGAAGCTGGCTGCGCCGGCTGACGCAGAACTGATACGCGAGGCCATCCGTACCGGCGGGCTGGAACACCTTGAACAGATTCTCGAACTGGTCCGCAGCTCCGGTGCGCTGGACTACACCATGACCCGCGCAAAAGAAGAGTCTGATCTGGCCCTCGCTGCACTGACCGATGTTCCTGCATCGCCCTATCGCAAGGCGCTGGAAGACCTGACGCGTCTGGCACTGGTGCGCAACAGCTGAAGGAGTTTTGTGCGGCCGGTGCTTTTCAGGAAGCACTGGCTTATATACAATGCGCGCCTCGCCGCCGCAACGGCGCGAGTCGGTATCGGGGTGTAGCTCAGCCTGGTGGAGCGCTACGTTCGGGACGTAGAGGCCGGAGGTTCGAATCCTCTCACCCCGACCAGTTCAAGTCTGTTTCAAACACCACTTACCCCCTCACGCAACGCATCACACACGACAGTCCTCTGCCCGCGAACACATGCTGTCACGTTATTATCATGGAAGCTGCAATGCTTGCCGGGTAATACTCACGCACATCCCGACTCAAGGAAATCACCAATGGAAGCCCTGCTTGCACGCATCGCTGCCAGTGATGATGCTGATGTCACCCTGCTGGCATCACTGGTTGAAGAAATCCGTCCTGCACAAAGCGAGGATCTGGAGCAGGCCAGCAATAACCTGCTGGCATTGTGCTATCTGCTGGAGCAACACCAGCCCCTGCGCGCAGGGCTGCGCAGCTATCTGCTTCGCATCATTGCCGCACGCAAACAGTCACACCTTTATGCCGATACCGGCATTTTCCCCGGCACCGACTTCATGACCGAGGTCAAACAGCGGCTTGCATGGAAAATGCTGCCGCCCGCCATTAATGACACCTATCTCAAGGACATATTCAGCCTGCTCTTTCATCGCCGGGATGACTGGGAATGGATTGCCGGCCTGGACGACCAGCCATGGACCCGACTGCTCTCTGCGCTTCACTTTGATGAACTGTACGACAACACGATAGTGCAAAAGCCCGTACTCGAAATCCTCGAGGCGCTTACCACACTGTCGCACCGTCTGACAGGCCTTGGGCTGGAAAACCAGCTGACACGCATCCATCCTGCCATTGAACAGTATGGCTCACCGTTTCTTGGCCTGAATGACGAAATAAGTGATTATGTAAATGAATATCACGAATTCCTGACTGGTCAGCGCAGTGAACGCAGTGATGACAAACAGGCAATGGTGCTGATCGCACAATGCCGCGACATCCTGCAAAAAGTCCGGAAGCATGCTCGCGGCACCGGTATAAGCATCAGCCTCACCCAGCTGCTGGTACGCATCAGCCAGATGCTGACACGCACAGAAAGACTGCTGTGTCTTCTGGAAAGCTCCGGCGAGTCTCGCAACCTCATCATCGTGCAACTGTTCAAGGAACTCGTCACGGCAGACAACAGGAAGTTCAGCCTGCGTGACCTTTTTTCAACCCACACGGAGTTGCTTGCGCTGCAGATAACAGAGCATGCCGGCAACACGGGCGAGCACTATGTCACGACCAGTCGCCCGGGCTACTTCAGCATGCTGCGCTCGGGCATGGGAGCAGGCCTGATTGTCGGCTTCATGGCCATGATCAAGGTATTGGCCGGCAAGCTTGCGCTTGCCCCACTGGGTGCTGCCTTCATTTACAGCATGAACTACTCACTTGGTTTCATGCTGGTTCATGCGCTGCACTTCACCATCGCCACCAAGCAACCTGCGATGACCGCCTCGCGCATTGCCGCCAGCATCAGTGAGGCACAAAAAGAGCAGAAGCTCGACGGCCTTGCCGATCTTTGCGTGAATGTATTCCGCACACAGTTCATTGCCATCCTTGGCAATGTGGCACTCTCCATTCCCACTGCCTACGTCATTGCATGGCTATGGTGGTTTGCCACCGGAGAGCACATGGCCAATGCAGAAAAATCCGCGCACCTGATTCATGAGCTCAATCCGGTCGCAAGCCTGGCGATTTTTCATGCCGCCATTGCGGGCGTATGCCTGTTCCTGTCCGGGCTGATTTCCGGCTACTACGACAACAAGTGTTTGTATAACCGCATTCCCGAGCGACTTCAACAGCACAGGTTCCTGCAACGAATACTGGGACAGGAACGTCTTGACCGCTTTAGCGCTTACATTGGCATTAATCTTGGGGCGCTGGCCGGCAACTTCTATTTTGGCCTGATGCTAGGCAGCATGGGAACGATAGGCTTCATTCTCGGACTCCCGCTGGATATCCGGCACATCACGTTCTCGTCAGCTTATTTCTCATTTGCACTGGTCGGATCAGACCACCAGCTGCCGCTATACACGATAGCCATCAGCCTGCTTGGCGTAGCCGCCATCGGCATGACAAATCTGGTGGTGAGTTTTTCGCTGGCAATGATGGTCGCATTAAAATCGCGACGGGTACGCTATACCCAGTGGTGGCCGCTGGCCGGGATGATCGCGAGACGATTCATGCAAAAGCCTGGGAGTTTTTTCTGGCCACCCCGGAACGGGACGGAGGTTACTGGCGACCCGGGTGGGCACTGATCAGCGCCTGGCTGCCTGCTCACGCTTGCGCTTTCTGTACTCGACCGGTGTTTCGTTGGTCCAGCGCTTGAAGGCACGGTAGAACGTACTGGGTTCGGAAAAGCCGGTGAGATAGACAATCTGCTCGATAGGCTCATCGGTTTTTGCCAGCAGGCGACGCGACAGGCGCGAACGGTAATCCGCCAGAATCTGGTTAAAACTGGTATTGGCCTCGGCCAGCTGGCTGCGCAGACGGCGGGGCGGCAGACCCAGGCGTCTGGCAACGGCTTCAAGACTGGTATCGCCACTCTCCAGCATTTCACCAATGGCGCGCTTCACCTCCGCCACCAGATCATGCCGCTCAAGCTCGGCCAGTTGCTCGTTGGCGAGTTGCTCATGCAGGCGCAACAGACGCGGTTCAGCCTGCCAGATGCGATGCTCAAGCACTTCCCGATTGAAGTAAAGGCGGTACTCCGCACACCCAAGCGTCGCCGGGCAACCGTAAATACGCTCGTACTCTTCCTTGGGGGCTCCTTCCGAATGCTCGAAGTGCACACCCTGTGGCTGAAACTGGTTATCCGTGACAAAACGGAAAAACTGGATCATCCCGGCAGCCAGACACTCGGCAAAATGCCGGTTGGCCCTGGGGCCTGCCATGCCGACAAGGTAGCAATGCCGGTCATCCACCACTAGCTGACCCGCGACCACATCACTCAACAATCGATGAAAGGCCATGGCGCGCTTGAGGCCATCACCAAAGCTGGGACTGGACGTAAAGAGATACTCAAGGACCTGTCCGCGATAAAGCGGGAGATGCGCACCCAGATGCAGCCCTACATGTGGATCACGGGAAACATCTTCGGCGGACTGCCAGAACAGGGCCTGCGCCGCATTGGGTGTGCGCGCGGAAGGGTCATCCAAACGCTGCAGGGCGACGCCAGCCTTTGCCAGCACCGCCTCGGCCGGAAGGCCGGCATTAAGCATTGCCTGATAAATCAGGCGCAGCATTATGTGCGCATCGGTACGTTCAGCCATCCCTTACATCCCATCAAGCCGTACAGCATTTCCGGCGTCACGATACCGCAATAGAATGCCGATGTCACAAATCAAGCAGGCGCACGACATCATAAGCAGGTTCTTCATATGGATGAGTCTGCCTGAGCGCGGCAAGCGCATCCTGCACACACGCCTCATCACAGACCAGCTCAACCCTGTATTCATCAACCTGCTCGACCACACCCAGCTGCCCGACAAAGGGATTACTGCCAGCGAGCGGGCGGAACTGTCCCTGCCCCTTCACTTGCCAGGCGCAGCTGTCGTAAGCACCGACACGCCCCGCCCCTACCGCAAACAGCGCAGCCTTCACGACCTCAAGATGCGTTTCGGGAACATAGAATGTGATCTTGTACATATGCGCCCCCGTTCAATAACGCTTGCCCACAAAGACGTCAGCCGACAAAAACACGGGCATTCCGGAACAGCCTCATCCAGGAGCCGTCCTCCTTCCACTCCTCCGGATACCAGCTGTGCTGCACGGCGCGGAACACACGCTCAGGATGCGGCATCATGATGGTGGCACGACCATCTGTACTGGTCACACCGGTAATACCAAGGAGCGAGCCATTCGGATTAAGCGGGTATGTTTCTGTCGGGCGACCCTGATTATCCACATATCCCACCGCCACCAGCCCGCTGCCAGCCAATGCCGCCATGCGTTCAGCGGCATCACTGATACGACCTTCTCCATGAGCAACGGCAATGGGCATGCGTGACCCGGCCATTCCGGCCAGCAATACGGAAGGAGAGTCCTTCACTTCCACCATTACGGTACGAGCCTCGAACTGCTCGCTGGTATTGCGCACAAAACGCGGCCAGGCATCAGCACCGGGAATAAGATCCTTCAGCTGCGACAGCATCTGGCAGCCGTTGCAGACACCAAGCGAGAAGGTATCAAGTCGCGTGAAGAACGCCGAAAACTCGTCTCTTGCGCGCGGATTGAAAAGCGCCGAACGCGCCCAGCCACCACCAGCACCGAGTACATCCCCGTAGGAAAAACCGCCACAGGCAACCAGCCCCTTGAAATCCTTCAGGCTGACACGACCGCTGATGATGTCACTCATGTGCACATCCATGGAATTGAAGCCGGCACGATCAAACGCTGCTGCCATTTCGATCTGGCCATTGACACCCTGTTCACGCAGGACAGCGATTTTCGGACGTACGCCAGTACTGATAAAGGGAGCGGCAATGTTTTCATTTACATCGTACGTGAGTGCAACCTGCAGGCCGGCATCACCAGTCTCCAGCAGACGGTCAAACTCCTGCTGTGCACAATCCGCATTGTCACGCATTGCCTGAATGCGATAGCTGGTCTCCGTCCATATGCGCTGCAACCCGGCACGGGCGGCATCAAAAACCATGGCGCCATCATGACGGATCTGTACTGCATCACTGGTGTTCAGCGTGCCAATCTTCTTTGCCTGCACTCCCGCAACAGAGAATGTTTCCAGCACAATCGCGGCATCGACAGCAGTGACTTGCAGAACCGCCCCCAGCTCTTCATTGAACAGGGCAGGCAGCAAATCACCAGCGATATCCAGCGACACCCCGGTGCGACCGGCAAATGCCATTTCCGTCACTGCTGCAAAAAGACCGCCGTCACTGCGATCATGATAGGCGAGCAGACGACCATTGGCATTGAGGGTCTGCACCGTCACAAAGAACGCCTTGAGCAGATCTGCATCATCCACATCCGGTGCCTGATTGCCGATCTGGCTGTAAACCTGTGCCAGTGCCGAGCCACCGAGACGGTTACGGCCTGCCCCCAGATCGACCAGCAGCAGAACCGTGTCACCCTTGTCGGTACGCAACTGGGGCGTCAAGGTCTTGCGCACATCGGTTACCGGCGCAAATGCCGTGATAACCAGTGACAGCGGTGCCGTTACTGCCTTCTTTTCTGCACCGTCATCCCACACGGTACGCATGGACAGGGAGTCCTTGCCCACCGGAATGGCGATACCCAGCTGAGGGCAGATTTCCATGCCGACAGCCTTTACTGCATCAAACAGGTTCTCGTCTTCCTTGCCATGACCGGCAGCGGCCATCCAGTTGGCCGACAGTTTGATGTCCGCAATCCTGCTGATTTGCGATGCAGCGATATTGGTCAGTGCCTCACCCACCGCCATGCGTGCGCTGGCGGCTGCATCAATCAGTGCCAACGGGGTTCGTTCACCCATGGACATCGACTCGCCGGTATAGGTATTGAAGCCGGTCGCCGTCACCGCACAATCCGCCACCGGCACCTGCCACGGGCCTACCATCTGCTCCCGTGCAACAAGCCCGGTAATGGAACGGTCACCAATCGTGATAAGGAACGACTTGCTGGCCACCGACGGCAAGCGCAGCACCCGGAGTGCCGCCTCCTTTATATCAATACCGGACAGGTCAAGCGCCGGCTGCTCCAGCGTCTTGCGTTCAACACTGCGCAGCATGCGGGGCGCCTTGCCCAGCAAGACCTGCATCGGCATATCGACCGGATGATTACCGAAATGTGGATCGGCCACAGTCAGCTGCTGCACAGCCGTCGCTTCGCCCAGTACCGCAAACGGGCAACGCTCACGCGCGCAAATGGCTTCAAACTCGGCAAGGCGCACTGGCGATACCGCCAGCACATAACGCTCCTGTGCTTCGTTACACCAGATTTCCACCGGGCGCAGGCCCGGCTCGAGATTGGGAATGGCGCGCAGGTTCAGCGAAGCACCGAGATCATGCTCGTGCACCAGCTCCGGCATGGCATTGGAGAGGCCGCCCGCGCCAACGTCATGCACGGAAACGATGGGATTGTTGGCGCCCATGGCCCAGCACACATCGAGAACCTCCTGGCACCGGCGCTCCATTTCAGGGTTGTCACGCTGTACGGAGGCAAAATCCAGGCTTTCTGCACTGGCACCACTGGCCACGGAGGATGCTGCACCACCACCCAGACCGATCAGCAGGGCCGGACCACCCAGCACAATCAGCTGGTCACCTGGCTGGATCGGGTTTTTCTGTACATGGTCGCCGCGAATATTGCCGTAACCGCCGGCAATCATGATCGGCTTGTGATAGCCGCGCACTTCCGGGCCACTCAGGCCGTTCACGCTCATTTCAAAGCTGCGGAAATAACCACAGAGCGCCGGGCGGCCGAACTCGTTATTGAAGGCGGCACCACCGAGCGGTCCTTCGATCATGATGTCGAGGGCGGTCACGATACGGTTGGGTTTGCCGTAATCCTGCTCCCACGGCTGTACAAAGCCGGGAATCTTCAGGTTGGAAACAGAGAAGCCAGTCAGGCCGGCCTTGGGCTTGCCACCGCGTCCGGTTGCCCCCTCATCACGGATTTCGCCACCAGAGCCGGTAGACGCGCCAGGAAAAGGCGAGATCGCTGTCGGATGATTGTGCGTTTCCACCTTCATCAGGATATGCACGTCTTCATCACTGAAGCGGTACTGGTGCGAACCCGCGTCAGGATAGAAGCGGGCCGCATGATGCCCGGTGATGACCGCGGCATTGTCCTTGTACGCAGACAGGATGTTGTCCGGCGCACAGGCATAGGTGTTCTTGATCATCTGGAAAAGCGAGCGATCCTGCTTCTCGCCGTCAATGGTCCAGTCTGCATTGAAAATCTTGTGCCGGCAGTGTTCGGAGTTCGCCTGCGCGAACATCATCAGCTCGACATCAGTAGGATTGCGCTTGAGTGCAATGAAGTTCTCGACGAGGTAATCAATCTCGTCATCGGACAGCGCAAAGCCCTTTTCCCGATTGGCCGCTTCGAGGGCAGCACGACCACCCGCGAGGATATCCACGAACGACAGTGGACGGGGCTCTTCTGCACGAAACAGCACGGCAGCTTCATCAAGACCGGCCAGCACGGCCTGTGTCATGCGGTCATGCAGCCTTGCTGACAGCAGGGTACGCTCCTCCGGCGAGAAAGGACCTCCTTCTATATAGAAGGCTGTTGCACGCTCAATACGGTGCACGCCGCCAACACCGCAATTGCGTGCAATATCAGTCGCCTTTGATGACCAGGGCGAAATGGTACCGGGACGCGGCACTACCAGAAAAAGCTCACCCGCATCCTGTGCGGCAAAACCCTCACCGTAATGCAGCAGCTCTTCCAGTCGACGATGCCCCTCGGCATCCGGCTGGCCATCCACGAGGTGCATGAACCGGGCGTGAACGGAAGTCACCCGGGGCAACAAGGCCTTCAGGTCGCGCAGCAGTCGGTTCTGTCGGAAAGCGGAAAGCGCCAGGGAACCAGGCAGGATGAGCATGTCGGTCTCTCGGAAAACGGCGAAATAGGGGTTGTCTCTCTCGTTGGCCGCTGAATGGTGGGTCAGACGACAAACGGTAAAAGCGGCTTGGAGCAGGCCGCAATCATACTGGAATCGGGGGTTTCAGGACACCCGGCAGGGTGGGCAACCGGTCAGATCCCAAAAAAATTGTCGGACAATCCAAGGCAGATTGTGCTGTCAAGGTCTAGACATAACGTGAAGTGGTCGATAGATTTCGCCCGACCTCGCGTTGAGACCCTGCTGTTGGCAGGTTCGGCAACGCGCTTTGGTGAGCCCACTGGCTACCGAAACACCCCCTAGGGTAAACGCGACGACGGATGCAATGCAGTGTGTGCATGCAACTGGCATTAACGGTAAACCGAACGAGGTACTCAGGATGTCGAGCGGCTTCCAGGCGCTACGAACGCAACTGCCCCACCCTCTCATCGCACTCAAGGTGATTGCGCGTGGCGTCTTTTTCAGTGCCATTCTCTTCACCATTTTTCATCTGAAGCCGGCAACGACGGCGCTTCAGCATGTACAGCAGCGTGGCGCGCTGATTCTGGCCGGCACTAGCGGCCCGACCACTTTCCAGAACACCGCCGATGGTGCTCGCGGCTTCCAGTACGAGCTGGCCCAGCTGTTTGCCGAAGAACTGGGCGTAAATCTGGTTCTGGAGGACACTCCGGATACCGGCAGTGTGCTGAATGCCATTCGCCGTAACCATGCTGATATCGCGATTACGGGGCTGGCCACCGATGATCCCCGCCTCAAGCGCCTGCGCGTTGCCGAGCCTTATATGGCCGTCAGCGAGCAACTGATCCAGCGCCTGAACCGCCCCATTCCGACCCAGTTTGATGACCTTGAGAATGCCCGCATCGGCGTGCTGGCCGGATCCACCGAGTCGGTCCGTCTGAAGGCCCTGACCCGCTGGCGCTCGGATCTGACCGTTATTGAGTTTGAGGATACCGACCCGCTGCTGCTGCTTGACCAGGTCGAAACCGGTGACCTTGACTATGTCGCCCTGAATTCCAGTGAATTTGATGCACGCCGTGCACTGTTTCCCAATCTGGGGGTCTCTCTCAATCTGCAGGACAACAGTGAGCTGGCCTGGGCGCTGGTCAAGACCCGTGACCAGAGCCTGTTCAAGGCCGCCCAGGCCTTTCTGGCACGCAAGCAGGCCGATGGCACCCTGGATCGTCTGGTCGCCTTCTATAGCCAGGGCGACACCTTTGATCCTTACTCCGTCAGAAGCTTTCAGCGCGACATCACACAGAAGCTACCCCGCTACCAGACACTGTTCCAGGCAAATGCCGATGCCAACGGCATGGACTGGCGCCTGCTGGCGGCCATAGCCTATCAGGAATCCCGCTGGCAGCCCAATGCCATCTCGCCTACCGGCGTGAAGGGCATGATGATGCTGACCCAAGGCACGGCGGCACACATGGGAGTGGCAGACCGCAACAATCCACGGCAGAGCATCGAAGGCGGGGCCGGCTACTATCGCCAGATTCTGGAACGCCTGCCGGCCTCGGTTCGTGAGCCGGATCGCACCTGGATGGCACTGGCAGCCTATAACATGGGCCCTGCCCATATTGATCGGGCCCGCAAGAATGCCGAAGCCAGTGGCGAAGATGCAGACAAGTGGCTGACCGTGAGCCGTGAACTGCGCCAGATGGCAACGAAGGCCCGTGAGCAGGGACGCCGCATCCCCGTCGGCCAGGCGCTGGTTTATGTGCAACAGGTGCGCCGCTACTACGACACCCTGCAGCTGGCCACCAGTCTCAGCAGCGATACCCGTGTGGCCTGGAACCAGAACGAACGGGATATCACGCGCTGAACTCTCAATGATTTCTCTCTCATTCCCCGGGGCGCCGGGGATTTTTTTGCCTGATCATTTCAATGTCTGAATCCGCCCCCCCCTGAATATGGAGCCGCGACCGGCATGACAAAAGCCGACACACAGAAAGTGCGCCAGCTACAACTTTGGGTGGACGCGGATGCCTGCCCGAATGTCATCAAGGACATCCTGTTCCGGGCAGCCGAACGGCGAGGCGTTGTCTGCACCCTGGTGGCCAACCAGTTCATTCCCGTTCCCCGTGTGGACTGGCTGAAATCCATTCAGGTCCCTGCCGGTTTTGATGTGGCGGATGACCGGATTGTGGAGCTGATCCAGCCCGGCGATCTGGCCATTACCGCCGACATTCCGCTGGCAGCAAAAGTTGTGGAAAAAGGCGCCTTCGCACTGAACCCGCGCGGCACCTTTTATACAGAAGACAATATCCGGCAGCGCCTGACCATGCGCAACCTGATGGAGGAACTGCGCTCGAGTGGCGTTCAGGTGGGGGGGCCACCGACCTTCAGTCAGCAGGACCGTATGGCATTTGCGAACTCGCTGGACCGGTTTCTGGCCCATCATCTGAAAAAAGCGTGATGCTCCCCGGTTACTTGCGGGGCAGGAAACTCGGCGTCTCCTTCCTGAAGTTCGACTGCACTGCAATCTTCTGGTTCTTGCCCATCAGCAGTCCCAGCTGAATACGCGACTCCTTCGAGAAGGCACGACGCACCCCGGCCACCCAGGTTTCGTGAAACAGCTGCTTGGTTGCGGCAACGGCATCGGGCGAACGGGTCTTGATCTCCGCCACCAGTTTTTCGGCTTCCGCCAGCGGGTCAGCACTGACGCCAGTCACCAGATGAAGGTCTCGCGCCTCGGCTCCACTGAACATGCGCCCGGTCATGGTGAGAAGCTTGGCCTGATCCATGGGCAGCAATTCACGCAGGGTGACCGTGCCGGTCATGTCTGGCACCAGTCCCCACTTGGCCTCCAGAATGGAGAACTCGCACTCTGCTGTGGTGTAGCGAAAGTCTGCACCCAGCGCAATCTGCACACCACCGCCGTAACAGTAGCCATGAATGACGGCAATCACCGGAACCGGCAGGCGTCGCCAGCACCAGGCCACTTCCT
>DPJB01000032.1:0-39858 GCA_003543245.1 Moraxellaceae bacterium
CGTGAAGGCGGTCGTACCGTCGGCGCCGGCGTGGTAGCCAAAATCATCGCTTGATGAAAAAAACCATCCCCAAATGTAGTTTGGGGGTGGTTTTCACTTGCCGGGCGCTATAAAGCACGGTATAGTTCGCGCCCTTCTGAAGGCATATGTGCTTTTCAGGAGAGTGATACAGCCGGGGCAACGTTCCCGGACCGGTTTCTGAAACCTTCCGCCTTAATGATGCATTGGGGTGTGGAGGGTTTTGCTTCACTTATTTTTGGAGTTGCCGGCATGGCTAACCAGAGAATCCGCATTCGCCTGAAGGCGTTCGATCATCGTCTGATCGATCAGTCTGCTGTCGAGATCGTCGAGACTGCCAAGCGCACAGGCGCCCAGGTGTGTGGTCCGATCCCGATGCCGACCCGCATTGAGCGTTTTGACGTGCTGACTTCGCCGCACGTAAACAAGGATGCGCGTGATCAATACGAAATTCGTACCCACAAGCGTCTGGTTGATATTGTGCAGCCGACGGATAAGACCGTGGATGCGCTGATGAAGCTGGATCTCGCAGCTGGTGTGGATGTCCAGATCAGCTTGGGCTGATCTGCATCTGACAGGTTTCCTCTTAAGAATTTGAGCAAAGAGGTTTGAAGATGGCTATTGGATTAGTCGGTCGCAAGTGCGGCATGACCCGAGTGTTCACTGCGGCGGGTGTTTCCGTTCCGGTGACCGTTATTGAGGTCGATCCGAACCGCATTACCCAGATCAAGTCTGTGGATACTGATGGCTACCAGGCTGTGCAGATCACCACGGGTGAGCGCCGGGCCTCGCGCGTGACCAAGGCTCAGGCCGGTCACTTCGCCAAGGCAAATGTGGCTGCGGGTCGTGGCGTGTGGGAATTCCGTGTTGCCGGTGAAGAGGCTGCGGCACTGGCTGTGGGCGGCACGATTGGTGTTGACGTGTTTGCTGCAGGCCAGGTTGTTGATGTTACTGGTACCTCCAAGGGCAAGGGCTTCCAGGGTGGCGTGAAGCGCTGGAATTTCCGCACCCAGGATGCTACGCATGGCAACTCTGTGTCGCATCGTGTGCATGGCTCCACGGGTCAGAACCAGAGCCCTGGAAAAGTGTTCAAGGGCAAGAAAATGGCCGGCCACATGGGTGACGAGCGCGTTACCGTGCAGGGGCTGGAAGTGGTCTCTGTGGATGCCGAGCGTGGCGTGCTGCTGGTTAAGGGCGCGGTACCGGGTGCCACAGGCAATGACGTCATTGTGCGTCCGACCGTGAAGGCCTGAGGGGGATAATCAGTGAATCTGAAGACTGTTTCCGGAGCAGCTGTCGAGCTCTCCGAAGTTGCCTTCGGCAAGGAATTCAACGAAGCGCTGGTGCATCAGGTGGTTAATGCCTACCTGGCCGGTGCTCGTCAGGGTACCAGAGCCCAGAAGTCTCGTGGTGAAGTGAGTGGCGGTGGCAAGAAGCCTTGGCGCCAGAAGGGTACGGGTCGTGCCCGTGCCGGCTCGATTCGTAGCCCCATCTGGCGTGGCGGCGGCAAGGCTCACGCAGCTGTGCCGCAGAACTGGGATCAGAAGGTTAACCGCAAGATGTACCGCGGCGCCCTTCGTTGCATCCTGTCCGAACTTATTCGTCAGGACCGTTTGGTGCTGGTTGAGGAGATTTCGGTTTCTGCCCCGCGCACCAAAGAATTGCTCGCCAAATTGAGTGATATGGGGCTGACCAATGCCCTTATCGTGACCGATGCGGTCGATGAAAATCTGTACCTGGCTGCTCGCAACTTGCCGCATGTCGAAGTTATGGACACGGCAGCTCTCGATCCTGTCAGCCTGATCGGCTTTGACAAGGTTGTGATGTCTGTGCCAGCTGCCAAGAAGCTTGAGGTGGAATTGGGATGAACCAGGAACGCATTTATCAGGTCCTGCTCGGGCCCCACGTTTCGGAAAAGGCTACTCTGGTAGCTGAAGCGAATCGTCAGTTCGTGTTCAAGGTCCGTCTCGATGCCAACAAGCTCGAGATCAAGAAGGCCGTAGAAAAGCTGTTCAATGTCCAGGTTGCTTTCGTGAATACCACGGTGGTGAAGGGCAAGAACAAGCGCTTTGGTCGTAGCCTCGGTCGTCGTTCCGACTTCAAAAAGGCCTATGTGGCCCTGAAGGACGGTTTCGACCTCGATTTCACTGGCGCGGCTGAGTAAGGCTGGGAGACAAGTCATGCCTATTGTGAAGTGCAAACCGACCTCGCCTGGTCGCCGTTTTGTCGAAAAGGTTGTCCATCCGCATCTGTTCAAGGGTCGTCCGCTGGCTTCGCTGGTGGAATCCAAGAAAAAGACCGGTGGTCGTAACAATAATGGCCACATCACCATGCGTCACATTGGTGGTGGTCACAAGCAGCTGTATCGCGTGATTGACTTCAAGCGCAACAAGGATGGCATTCCTGCTGTTGTTGAGCGTATTGAGTACGATCCTAACCGTACCGCCCATATTGCTCTTCTGAAGTACGCTGATGGCGAACGCCGTTATGTGATTGCTCTCAAGAACATGAGTGTTGGCGATACCGTGCAGTCTGGTGATGATGCGCCGATCAAGAACGGCAATGTGCTGCCACTGCGCAACATGCCTCTTGGTGCCACTCTCTGCTGCCTCGAACTGAAGGCTGGCAAGGGGGCTCAGGTTGCTCGCTCTGCCGGTGCCTCTGCGCAGTTGCTTGGTCGTGATGGTGCATATGCCATTGTTCGCCTGCGTTCGGGCGAGATGCGCAAGATTCATGTTGATTGCCGCGCGACCTTCGGTGAAGTGTCAAACAGCGAAAACAACCTGCGTAGCCTCGGCAAAGCCGGTGCTCAGCGCTGGCGTGGTGTTCGCCCGACCGTTCGTGGTATGGCAATGAACCCTGTTGATCACCCGCATGGTGGTGGTGAAGGCCGTAACAAGGGCATGCACCCGGTATCGCCATGGGGCACGCCGTCCAAGGGCTACAAGACCCGCAGCAACAAGCGGACTACCAACATGATTGTGCGCGATCGCCGCAAGTAATCGGTTGAGGGAGATTAAAAGTGCCTCGTTCTCTGAAAAAAGGCCCGTTCGTAGATAACCACCTGTGGGTCAAGGTGGAAGCGGCGGTCTCTGCCAACTCGAAGAAGCCGATCAAGACCTGGTCGCGCCGTTCAATGATTCTGCCGGAGATGGTGGGTCTCACCATCGCTGTGCATAACGGCAAGCAGCATGTGCCAGTGTTCGTTTCTGAACACATGGTTGGACACAAGCTTGGCGAGTTCGCGCCGACCCGCACGTATCGCGGTCATGGCGTTGACAAGAAAGCCAAACGGTAAGGGGTAAGAGATGGAAGCTATCGCAAAACTCCGCGGCGCGCCGATCTCGGCCCAAAAGGTCCGACTGGTCGCTGACCAGGTTCGTGGCCTGCCGGTTGACAAGGCGCTGAACACGCTCGCGTTTAGTAACAAAAAGGCAGCATCCTTCGTAAAGAAAGTGCTCGAGTCGGCAATTGCCAACGCCGAGCATAACGAAGGTGCTGACGTGGATGAGCTCAAGGTCTCCACGATCTGCGTCGATGAAGGTATGTCGCTGAAGCGCATCATGCCGCGTGCCAAAGGCCGCGCTGATCGCATCACCAAGCGTACTTGCCACATCACCGTGAAAGTATCGGAAAAGAAGTGAGGCCAAATTAAATGGGTCAGAAAGTTCATCCGGTCGGCATCCGCCTCGGTATCGTAAAAAAGCATAACTCCAACTGGTACGCCAGCCCTAAGAATTATGCTGATTTCCTGATTACAGACCTCAAGGTTCGTGATCATCTTTATAGCAAGCTGAAGAATGCATCGGTAAGCCGCATTCTGATCGAGCGTCCTTCCGAGAACGCCCGTATCACGATTTCCACGGCTCGTCCTGGTATCGTGATTGGCAAGAAGGGTGAGGACGTCGAGCGTCTGCGCCGTGAAATCGCCCGTCTGATGAAGACGCCGGTTCAGATCAACATCGATGAAATCCGGAAGCCGGACCTCGATGCACGTCTGGTTGCTGAGGGTATTGCCTCCCAGCTCGAGCGTCGTGTGATGTTCCGTCGTGCCATGAAGCGCGCCGTACAGAACACCATGCGTGCCGGTGCCAAGGGTATCAAGGTGGAAGTGTCGGGTCGTCTGGGTGGCGCTGAAATTGCCCGCACAGAGTGGTATCGCGAAGGTCGTGTGCCTCTGCATACCCTGCGCGCCGATATTGATTACTCCATCATGCGTGCTGAAACAACTTATGGTTGCATCGGCGTGAAGGTCTGGATTTTCAAAGGTGAGATTCTGGGCGGCATGGAACAGGCTAATCAGCCAGCTCCGGTGGAAGAAGCCGTGGCACGTCCGGCGCGCAAGCGCGGTGGCAAGAGCCAGGAAGCGAGGGGTTAAGAGATGTTACAGCCTAAGCGCACCAAGTTCCGCAAGGTTCACAAGGGCCGCAACCGTGGTCTGGCGCTGCGCGGCAGCACCGTTGACTTCGGTAGCATTGGTCTGAAGTCAGTTGAGCGTGGCCGTTTGACAGCCCGTCAGATTGAAGCAGCCCGTCGTGCCATTACACGTCGTGTAAAGCGCGGTGGAAAAATCTGGATTCGTGTGTTTCCGGATAAGCCCATTACTCAGAAGCCTCTCGAAGTGCGTATGGGTAAGGGTAAGGGTAATGTCGAGTACTGGGTGGCCGAAATCCAGCCGGGCAAGATTCTCTATGAAATTGAAGGCGTGTCCGAAGAGATGGCGCGTGAGGCATTTGCTCTCGCTGCTGCCAAGCTCCCGGTCAAGACGACCATCGTGACTCGTACGGTGATGTGATGAAAGCGACTGAATTACGTCAGAAAAGTGTAGAAGAGCTCGGCAAAGAGCTCGATGCGCTGCAGCGTCAGCAGTTCACCCTGCGGATGGCCAAGGCTACCGGTCAGCTGGCCAAGAATCACCAGGTGGATGTGGTCCGCAAGGACATCGCCCGCATCAAGACTCTACTGACCGAGAAGCAGGGTAACTGATCATGACCGAACAGAAGCTGAAGCGCACGCTGACCGGCAAGGTAGTCAGCAACAAGATGGACAAGTCCATCACTGTGCTGATTGAGCGCCGTGTCAAGCACCCGGTGTACGGCAAGTACATCACGCGGTCGACCAAGCTCCATGCCCACGACGAGAATAACGTGTGCAAGGAAGGCGATGTAGTAACGATCGCGGAGTGCCGTCCGATCTCCAAGACCAAGGCGTGGGCTGTGGTTGAGGTAGTGGAAACCGCCGCCAGCTGATTGCTGGTTGCGGTGGGATCACTCTTACGTTAGAATTTGCGCCCTTTTTCTGGGCGCCCATGGGTTTGGAGAAGAGCAATGATTCAGACCGAAACGATGCTCGATGTTGCAGATAACAGCGGTGCACGCCGCGTCCAGTGTATCAAGGTGCTGGGCGGCTCCCATCGTCGTTACGCGACAGTCGGTGACATCATCAAGGTCGCCGTGAAGGAAGCAATTCCCCGCGGCAAGGTAAAGAAAGGCGACGTGATGAATGCCGTTGTTGTGCGTACGCGCAAGGGTATTCGCCGTCCTGACGGTTCACTCATCCGTTTTGATGACAACGCCGCCGTGATTCTCAACAACCAGAAGGCTCCGATCGGCACCCGTATTTTCGGGCCGGTGACGCGTGAACTGCGTACTGAGCAGTTCATGAAGATCATCTCGCTGGCGCCTGAAGTGCTCTAAGGTACGATGTCATGGCAAAACTGAAGCGTGATGACGAAGTCATCGTGATTACTGGCAAGGATAAGGGCAAGCGCGGCAAGATCGTGCGCATGCTGGACGAGCGTGTCGTCGTTGCTGGTATCAATATGGTCAAGAAGCATGTCAAGGCCAATCCGGCTCGTGGTACCCAGGGTGGTATCGTGGAGCAGGAAGCCTCGCTGCATATCTCTAATGTGGCCCTCTTCAATGCGGCAACGCAGAAGGCGGATCGCATCGGCTACAAGCTCCTGGAAGACGGCAAGAAAGTGCGCGTCTACAAGTCCAGTAGCGAAGTAGTAGACGTGAAATAAGAAGGTTGGTTGAGATGGCCAGACTGAGAAGTGTTTACAAGAACGAGATCGCAGCCAAGCTGAAAGAAGAGCTCGGTCTCGAGAATGTGATGCAGGTTCCCCGCATCACGAAGATTACTCTGAATATGGGAGTGGGCGGCGCCAGCCAGGATAAGAAGCTTATCGATGGTGCCGTGGCCGATATGCAGCTGATTTCTGGCCAGAAACCCATTATTACGCTTGCACGCAAGTCTATTGCCGGCTTCAAGATTCGCGAAGGCTGGCCGATTGGCTGCAAGGTCACCCTGCGCGGTGACATGATGTACGAATTCCTGGATCGTCTGATTGCCATCACGATTCCTCGTATTCGTGATTTCCGCGGCTTCAGTGCCAAGGCTTTTGATGGCCGTGGAAACTACTCGATGGGTCTCAAGGAACAGATCGTGTTCCCTGAAATCGAGTATGACAAGATTGACAAGCTGCGTGGCATGGATATCACCATCACCACCACCGCAGCGGATGATGACCAGGGTCGCGCACTGCTGCGTGCCTTTGGCTTCCCTTTCAAGTGAGAGCGTGACCCATGGCCAAGCAGAGCATGATCAATCGCGAAGAAAAGCGCACCAAGACCGTGGCCAAGTATGCCAAGGTTCGCGCTGAGCTGAAGGCGATCATCAAGAACCCGAACGCCAGTGATGAAGATCGCTGGGCGGCCACCCTGAAGCTGCAGTCTCTGCCGCGTGATGCAAGTCCGGTTCGTCAGCGTAATCGCTGCGGCCTGACTGGTCGTCCTCACGGCTTTTTCCGCAAGTTTGGTCTGAGTCGTATTAAGTTGCGTGAAGCCGTGATGCGTGGCGATGTGCCAGGCGTCGTCAAGGCCAGCTGGTAATCAGGAGTAAGTTTTAATGAGCATGCAAGATACTGTCGCCGACATGTTGACGCGTATTCGTAATGCGCAACGGGCGAACAAGTCTGCGGTTTCCATGCCCGCATCCAAGCTCAAGCTGGCAATTGCCAAGCTGCTGATGGATGAAGGCTACATTGCGTCTGCTGACGTAGATGGCGAGAAGAAGCCGACTCTCAGCATCAGCCTGAAGTATTATGAGGGCAAGCCGGTAATCGAAGAGATTCGCCGCGTCAGCCGCCCTGGTCTGCGTATTTACAAGGGCAAGGATGATCTGCCTCGCGTCAAGCAGGGTCTGGGTATCCTGATTGTCTCCACCAGCAAGGGCATCATGACTGATCGCGCCGCTCGCTCTGCGGGTTTGGGCGGTGAAGTCATCGCGCTTGTGGCGTAAGGGAGAATAACGATGTCTCGTGTTGCTAAGGCTCCAGTCACCCTGCCAAAGGGCGTGGAAGTGACGATTAATGGCCAGCAGATCGAAGTGAAGGGTGCCAAGGGCTCATTGGGTCACACTTTGAATGGGCTGGTTGATGTCAAGAATGACAACGGTGTGCTTTCTTTCAGCCCGCGTGAAACCTCGCAGGCTGGCTGGATGCAGACTGGTACTGCACGTGCAGTGGTCAATAATCTGGTAATCGGTGTGTCGGCTGGTTTTGAGCGCAAGCTGCAGCTGATCGGTGTGGGCTACAAGGCGCAGGCAAAGGGCAAGGTCCTCAGTCTGGCGCTTGGCTACTCGCACCCGATTGAGTACGCACTGCCGGAAGGTGTTACTGCGGAGACGCCGACGCCGACTGAAATCATCCTGAAGTCCAGCAACAAGCAGTTGCTGGGTCAGGTCGCCGCCAATGTACGTGGTTACCGTCCGCCGGAACCGTACAAGGGCAAGGGTGTTCGTTACGCGGATGAGACTGTCCTGCGTAAGGAAGCCAAGAAGAAATAAGGGTTGATATCATGAACGAAAAGAAAGAAGCCCGCCTGCGCCGTTCGCGCAGCACGCGCCTCAAAATCCGTCAGCTTGGCGCTGTTCGTCTGTGTGTCAACCGTACGCCACGCCACATTTACGCCCAGGTGATTGCTGCCGACGGCGCTACTGTGCTGGCTCAGGCTTCGACACTTGATGCGGCCCTTCGCGAAGGCGCAACAGGTAATGTTGATGCTGCCAAGAAGGTTGGTGCTCTGGTGGCTGAGCGTGCAAAGGCTGCTGGTGTAACGGCTGTTGCCTTCGATCGCTCCGGCTTCAAGTATCACGGCCGTATCAAGGCTCTGGCTGACGCGGCACGCGAAGCCGGTCTGGAATTCTAAGGGTTAGTATCATGGCAAAGCTTGAGCAGCAGCAGAATGAAGGCTTCGTGGAGAAGCTGGTTCAGGTTAACCGCGTCGCAAAGGTTGTGAAGGGTGGTCGTATTTTCTCCTTCACCGCGCTGACCGTGGTTGGTGACGGCAAGGGTCGTGTCGGTTTTGGTCGTGGCAAGGCGCGTGAAGTGCCTGCTGCCATCCAGAAGGCACTTGAAGCAGCACGTCGCAACATGATCCAGGTGGACCTTAATGGCACCACTCTGCAGCATCCGGTGACTGGCCAGCATGGCGCTTCGCGCGTTTACATGCAGCCTGCTTCCGAAGGTACCGGCGTTATTGCTGGCGGCGCCATGCGCGCTGTGCTGGAAGTGGCTGGTGTGCATAATGTGCTCGCCAAGTGCTATGGCTCCACCAATGCCAATAACGTCGTACATGCTACTTTCAAGGGGCTGGCTAACATGACCTCTGCTGAGCATGTGGCGGCCAAGCGTGGCAAGACGGTTGAAGAGATTCTGGGGTAAGCAAATGAGCAAGACCATCAAGGTTACCCAGGTGCGCTCNNCGCGGCATGATCAACAAGGTTTACTACCTCGTGAAGGTGGAGGGTTAATCATGCATCTTAACGAACTCAGCCCGGCTCCTGGCTCAAAGAAGGAAGCTCGTCGTCACGGTCGTGGTATCGGCTCTGGCCTCGGCAAGACAGGTGGTTCCGGTGTGAAGGGTCAGTCTTCGCGTGGCAAGGGTAAGGTACGCCCAGGCTTTGAAGGCGGCCAGATGCCGCTGTATCGCCGTCTGCCGAAGTTTGGCTTTACCAATCTTGCAGCGCTGAAGGTTGCCGAAGTACGCCTGTCCGAGATTGCCTATGTTGAGGGTGACGTTGTCAGCCTCGAGTCGCTGAAAGCGGCAAACGTGGTGCGTAAGGACATGACCTCTGCTCGCGTCATTCTGTCGGGCGACGTGTCGCGCGCACTGACCGTGAAGGGTCTCAAGGTCACCAAGGGTGCCCGTGCTGCCATTGAAGCTGCCGGCGGCAAGGTCGAGGAATAATCGCTCATGGCGAACCCTCCCCGTAGCCAACAGGCTCGTGAGATGATGCAGTCTCCGGGCATGCAGCAGGGTCTCACCGAGCTCTGGCGCCGGATCGGCTTTCTGATCATGGCGTTGGTGGTGTTTCGCCTTGGTGCGCATATTCCGGTGCCGGGCATTAACCCGGAGCGTCTTGCACAACTGTTCGAACAGAACAAGGACACGATCCTTAGCTTGTTCAACATGTTCTCGGGCGGCGCGCTGGAGCGCATGTCGATTCTGGCGCTTGGCATCATGCCGTATATTTCGGCCTCCATCATCATGCAGTTGATGGCGACGGTTTATCCGCCGCTTGAAGCGCTGAAGAAGGAGGGCGAGGCTGGTCGTCGCAAGATCAACCAGTACACCCGTTACGCTACTGTTGTGCTTGGCTTTGTCCAGGCTGTTGGCATGTGCGTCGGCCTGGTTAGCCAGGGGATCACACTGGGAGCAGGGGTTTCCTTCTTTGTGCCTGCTGTGACCAGTCTGGTTGCTGGCACCATGTTCCTGATGTGGCTTGGTGAACAGATTACCGAGCGTGGTGTTGGTAATGGTATCTCGATGCTTATTTTTGCAGGCATCGTTGCCGGGATGCCAAGTGCTATTGGTGTGTCGCTGGAGTCTGCCCGTCAGGGTGAGATCAGTGCGCTGGCGTTGATTGTGTTGCTTGGTCTGGCTATTGCCGTGGTTGCAGCGGTCGTGTTCATGGAGCGCGGTCAGCGTCGAATTACGGTTAATTATGCCCAGCGTCAGCAGGGGCGCCGCCTCTATGCAGCACAGCAGAGTCATCTGCCGCTGAAGATTAATATGGCGGGCGTAATCCCGGCGATCTTCGCGAGCTCGTTGCTCCTGTTTCCGGCATCGCTGGGACAGTGGTTCGGTCAGTCAGCAAACCCGAACATGATGCAGCGTGTTTTGCAGGATATATCGTTGACGCTTTCCCCGGGGCAGCCGCTGTACATGGCGCTGTTTGCGGTATTGATTATTTTCTTCTGCTACTTCTATACGGCGCTGATGTTCAGTCCCAAGGATATGGCAGAGAACCTGAAGAAGTCGTCTGCTTTCATTCCGGGCATTCGCCCTGGTGATCAGACGGCACGTTACCTGGATACCGTGATGGGGCGGCTGACCCTGATTGGTGCCTTGTACATGACGGCTGTGTGCTTGCTACCCATGATCCTCCAGGTGGCATTCCATGTACCGTTTTATCTGGGTGGCACTTCGCTGCTCATTGTGGTGGTCGTGGTCATGGATTTCATGGCCCAGGTGCAATCGCATCTGATGTCTCACCAGTATGAGGCCCTCATGAAGAAGGCCAATCTGAAAGGTTATGGTCCTGGCGGTCTTATCCGCTGAGGCCGGTTTATCGAAAAGGGTGGTGAAACATGAAAGTTCAGGCTTCCGTCAAGAAGATCTGTGCTAACTGCAAGATTGTTCGTCGCAATGGCAGCATCCGTGTGATCTGCAGTGCGGAACCCCGTCACAAGCAGCGCCAGGGCTGATTCCTGGCTGGTGTTGCAATTAGTCTGTCCTGCGAGTAGACTCTCGCGCCTTTCGCGGACAGATTTGCAGCGCCTCGCAAAGGTTTACAAGTGGAGTGAAGGTGAATGGCTCGTATAGCCGGCGTTAACATCCCTGATAACAAGCACGCGGTGATCTCGCTGACCTACATTTATGGTATCGGCCGGACTAAATCTGCGCAGATCCTGACGGCTGTCGGTGTTGCTCCGACAACCAAGATCAAGGATCTGAGTGATGCCCAGCTGGATCAGGTTCGTGCAGAAGTGGCAAAGCTCCCTACTGAGGGTGACCTGCGCCGCGAAGTATCAATGAATATCAAGCGCCTGATGGACCTTGGTTGCTACCGTGGCCTCCGCCACCGTCGCGGCCTGCCGGTTCACGGACAGCGCACCAAGACCAATGCTCGTACCCGTAAGGGTCCGCGCAAGGCCATCAAGAAATAACGGACTCGGACGCTGAGACATGGCTAAAGATACGACACGCGCCCGCAAAAAGGTGACCCGTCAGGTCTCCGAAGGGATTGCGCACATTCATGCTTCCTTCAATAACACGATCGTGACGATCACCGACCGTCAGGGCAATGCCCTGTCGTGGGCGACGTCTGGCGGTCAGGGCTTCCGCGGTTCGCGTAAGTCCACTCCGTTCGCCGCCCAGGTTGCCGCAGAAGTGGCAGGCAAGGCTGCTCAGGACTATGGTCTGAAGAATCTTGATGTTCTTGTCAAGGGTCCAGGTCCTGGTCGTGAGTCTGCTGTGCGCGCCCTGAATGCAGTCGGCTACAAGATCAACAGCATTACCGATATCACGCCGATTCCGCATAACGGCTGCCGTCCGTCCAAGAAGCGTCGCGTGTAAGAGGAACCTGAATAATGGCACGTTACATTGGTCCCAAGTGCAAGCTTGCACGTCGCGAAGGTACTGACCTGTTCCTGAAGAGCGGTGTTCGTGCTCTCGACAGCAAGTGCAAAGCTGATACCCCTCCTGGCCAGCATGGCGCCTCCCGTAAGGGCCGCCTGTCTGACTATGGCACTCAGCTGCGTGAAAAAATGAAAGTGCGTCGTATGTATGGCGTGCTGGAACGTCAGTTCAGCAACTATTACAAGGAAGCTGCGCGCCTGAAGGGCGCAACAGGTGAAAACCTGCTGCAGCTGCTGGAAGGTCGTCTGGATAACGTCGTTTATCGTATGGGTTTTGGTGCTACTCGCTCCGAAGCTCGTCAGCTGGTGAGCCATCGCGCCATCCTGCTGAACGGCAAGCGTGTTAACATCCCGTCCATGCAGGTTTCTGCTGGTGACGTGGTGACTGTTCATGAGAAGTCCCGCAACCAGTTGCGTGTGAAGAGTGCTCTCGAGCTGTCTGCTCAGCGTGGCGTTCCGTCATGGCTTGAAGTGGATGCCAGCAAGATGGAAGGTACGTTCAAGGCTTCGCCAGAACGTTCTGATCTGTCTTCCGAGATCAATGAAAATCTGATCGTCGAGTTGTACTCCAAGTAAGGAACCGCCTGAGGTCACTCCATGTCACAAGCTGTCAACGATTTTCTGACGCCGAGCAAGATTGCGGTACAGGCTATCAGTACTACTCACGCCAAGGTGACGCTGGAGCCGCTCGAGCGCGGTTTTGGTCACACTCTGGGTAATGCACTGCGTCGCATCCTGCTGTCGTCCATGCCTGGTGCCGCTGTTGTTGAAGTTGAAATTGACGGCGTCGAACACGAATACAGTGCCATTGAAGGTGTTCAGGAAGACGTTATCGAAATCCTTCTTAACCTCAAGGGCCTTGCTATTCGCCTTCATGAGCAGCACGAGGCGTTTCTGAGCCTCGACAAGAAGGGTCCTTGTGCGGTGACTGCAGCTGATCTGGGCCTGCCGCACAATGTTGATATTGTCAACAAGGGTCATGTGATTGCCAATCTTGGTGCCAACGGGCATCTGAAGATGAAGCTGAAGGTGGCCTCCGGTCGTGGCTATGAGCCTGCCGACTCGCGTTATGCGGACGAAGACACCCGTCCAATTGGCCGTCTGCAGCTTGATGCTTCGTTCAGCCCGGTGCGCAAGGTTGCTTATGTTGTTGAGGCTGCCCGTGTTGAGCAGCGCACCAATCTCGACAAGCTTGTGATTGATCTGGAAACGAATGGTACAATTGACCCGGAAGAGGCGATTCGCCGCTCCGCGACAATTCTCCAGCAGCAGATCGCGGTGTTTGTGGACTTGCAGAAGCCGGACACTGGTGTGAAGGCTCCTGAGGCTGATGGCGCAGTGGTTGATCCGCTGCTCCTTCGTCCGGTGGATGATCTGGAACTGACAGTTCGTTCTGCCAACTGCCTGAAGGCTGAAAATATTTACTACATCGGTGATCTGGTACAGCGTACGGAAGTAGAGCTGTTGAAGACGCCGAACCTGGGCAAGAAGTCGCTCACCGAGATCAAGGATGTGCTGGCCTCTCGTGGCCTGTCGCTCGGTATGCGTCTGGAGAACTGGCCACCAGCCAGCCTGCGCAACGACGATCGTCTGAATTACCGCAGCCGTTAATCCGGTTGCCGATTTTTAGGAAGTTGAGCCATGCGTCATCGTAATAGTGGTGTGAAACTGGGCCGCAACAGCAGCCATCGTAAGGCCATGTTCCAGAATATGGCTATTTCGCTGCTCGAGCACGAACTCATCCGTACCACCCTGCCAAAGGCAAAGGAGCTTCGCCGCGTGGCGGAGCCTCTGATTACGCTGGCCAAGGTGGATTCTGTCGCCAATCGTCGTCTGGCATTTGCCCGTACACGTAACCCGGCAATCGTGGGCAAGTTGTTCACGGTTCTTGGTCCGCGTTACAAGGAGCGTCAGGGTGGTTACCTGCGCATC
Source organism: Moraxellaceae bacterium (assembly GCA_003543245.1). Classification (GTDB taxonomy): domain Bacteria; phylum Pseudomonadota; class Gammaproteobacteria; order Pseudomonadales; family Moraxellaceae; genus UBA2031. Next base: position 13,655 of record DPJB01000032.1, read on the forward strand.
CTGAAGGCTGGCTTCCGTCCTGGTGATGCTGCGCCGATGGCGTATGTTGAACTGGTTGATCGCGAAATTGGCGCCAAGGCTGCCGCAGCAGAGTAATTGCTGCGTAAGTGCTGTCTGCAAAAAGCCGGGCTATGCCCGGCTTTTTGTTTTACCTTTTCACTGACAGAGGCAACTCATTGCATGAGTAGCTGTCGGTGGCGTTCGAACAGGCATATGGTTGCTGCTGCGGCCACGTTCAATGACTCAATTCCATCTGCCATAGGAATGTGAATGCGCATGTCTGCCTGTGCATCCAGTCCGGCTGAAATTCCCTTCCCTTCCGTTCCCAGTGCAAGAACAAGATTGCCGCGCAGGTCGGTCGCATAAAGCGACGTGGCCTGATCAAGTGTTGTGATGCAAAGCTTGCCGTCGAAGTGCTCAAGTACCTGTGCCGGATCAATACGCTCAATCAGCGTCAGGTGAAAGTGAGCACCCATGGCTGCCCTGAGCACCTTGGGAGACCAGATATCGGCGCAGCCTGGGGTCAGCCAGATCTGGTTTGCGCCGGCAGCGGCGGCGCTGCGCAGGATGGTGCCGACGTTGCCGGGATCCTGGATGTTTTCCAGTAGCAGGCAAAGGCCATTCGTTGCAGGTGCTGTTACCTCTGGAATGTTCATCAGGGCCATCAGGCCGCTGCTGCTGGGGGACTGCTCAATCACCTGAAACAGCTCAGCATCGAGCATGATTGTGGTTGTGCCTTCTGTTGTCAGCAGTGCAGCGATCTCTGGCTTCGCTTCATGGTTCTCGCAAACGAGAAGCTTCTCGAGGGAAAGTCCCGCATCAATAGCCGCCTTGATCAGGTGTGTGCCGATCAGGATGGTCTGCTGGTTTTTCAGTCGGTCACGACGGCTGTCGGCGAGCTTGATCAGCAGCTTTATCAGGGGATTCTGACGGGAGCGGATGATTTCCATGATCAGTAGCCGCGCACCAGCAATGGCTTGAGAAAGCGTCCGGTATGGGAGGACTTGTTTGCTGCGACCTCTTCGGGTGTCCCGGTTGCAATTATCTCGCCTCCACCGTCGCCACCTTCCGGGCCCATGTCGATCAGCCAGTCGGCAGTTTTGATGACATCGAGATTATGCTCGATGACTACGACGGTATTGCCGTGATCACGGAGTCTGTGCAGTACCGTGAGGAGCTGCTGGATGTCGTGGAAGTGAAGGCCGGTGGTTGGTTCATCAAGAATATAAAGTGTCTGGCCTGTGTCGCGCTTGGATAGCTCGCGTGCAAGTTTGACGCGCTGTGCCTCGCCGCCAGACAGGGTGGTGGCGGCCTGTCCAAGCGTGATGTAGGACAGGCCAACATCAATCAGCGTCTGCAGCTTGCGTGCGAGTGCCGGGATGGCATCAAAATACTGACGTGCATCCTCAACAGTCATGCCCAGTACTTCCGTGATGTTTTTTCCCTTGTAGCGGATGTCGAGGGTTTCCCGGTTGTAACGCTTGCCCTTGCAGACATCGCAGGGAACGTAGATGTCGGGAAGGAAGTGCATTTCAACCTTGATGACGCCGTCACCCTGGCAGGATTCGCAACGTCCGCCTTTCACATTGAAGGAGAAACGGCCAGGGCCATAGCCGCGGGAACGGGCCTCCTGGGTGCCGGCAAACAGTTCGCGTATCGGCGTGAAGATGCCGGTATAGGTGGCCGGGTTGGAGCGAGGGGTGCGGCCAATCGGGCTTTGGTCGATATCGACAACCTTGTCCAGATGCTCAAGTCCGTCAATGCTGTCGTGCTCTTCCTCATCAAGTGTGGTGGCACCATTCAATGTCTTGGCGGTGACGGGATAGAGCGTGCCGTTAACGAGGGTGGATTTTCCTGAGCCTGAAACGCCTGTGACGCAAGTCATGAGGCCCAGCGGAAATTCGGCAGTGACATTTTTAAGGTTGTTACCACGTGCGCCCTTTATGGTGAGCAGTTTTTTCCGGTTTACTGGAGTCCGTTTTTTCGGGATCTCAATTCTTTTTCGGCCGGACAGGTAATCGCCTGTCAGCGAATTTTCATTTTCAATAATGTCGTTGAATGTTCCGCGAGCCACAATCCGGCCGCCATGCACGCCTGCGCCTGGGCCTATGTCTACGACATAGTCGGCGGCGCGGATGGCATCCTCATCATGCTCGACGACAAGTACGGTATTGCCGAGATCACGCAGACGTACGAGGGTGGACAAAAGGCGTTCGTTGTCACGCTGGTGCAGGCCGATACTGGGTTCGTCAAGAACATACATTACGCCGACGAGGCCGGCGCCGATCTGTGATGCCAGCCGGATACGCTGGGCCTCTCCACCTGACAGTGTTTCGGCTGAGCGATCCAGTGAAAGGTAGTCGAGGCCGACATTGACGAGGAACTGCAGCCGTTCGCGGATTTCCTTGAGTATCTTGTCAGCAATTTCGCCGCGCTTGCCCGGAAGATTCAGTGTGCCGAAATAGTCACAGGATTTCTGGATGGGCAGCTTCACGATGTCTGGCAGAGCCTTGTCTTCGATGAAGACGTTGCGGGCCTCCCGCTTGAGGCGGGAGCCATTGCAATCAGCACAGACAGTGTGATTCAGGTAGTTCGCCAGGTCTTCGCGGACGTTTGCAGATTCGGTTTCGCGGTAACGGCGTTCCATGTTGGGGAGCACGCCTTCAAACGTGTGCTCGCGGACAACACGTTTGCCGCGATCGTTATAATAATAAAAGGCGATTTCTTCCTTGCCGGAGCCATTCAGAATGGCGTTCTGGACTTTCTTGGGCAGCTTTTTCCAGGGGGTATCAACATCGAACAGGTAATGGGCGGCCAGTGCTTCGAGCAGGCTGAAATAATAAATATTCCGTTTGTCCCAGCCGCGAATGGCTCCCTCGGATAACGAAAGGTCCTTGTCGCTGATCAGCCGGTCGGCATCAAAATACTGTTTGACGCCAAGTCCGTCGCACGTTGGGCAGGCGCCAGCGGGATTGTTGAAGGAAAACAGGCGTGGCTCAAGCTCGGTCAGGGAGTAGCCGCAGACCGTGCAGGCATAGCGCGCCGAGAAAATCTGGTCGGGGCGGGGCTTGCCCTTGGCATCAGCTTCCATGAAGGCGACGAGGGCAATGCCGTTGGCGTGGCGCAAGGCAGTCTCGAAGGATTCGGCCAGGCGCAGGGCAATATCAGGGCGCACCTTGATGCGATCGACCACAACTTCGATGGTGTGTTTTTTCAGTTTGTCGAGCGTGGGGGCTTCATCGAGATCAACCACGATGCCGTCGATGCGGGCGCGCACAAAGCCGTCTGCCTTGAGTTGCTCGAATACATGGAGGTGCTCACCCTTGCGCTCCTGAATGACGGGGGCAAGCAGCATGAGGGCGGTACCCTCGGGCATTGCCATGACCTGGTCGACCATCTGCGAGACGGTTTGTGCCTCCAGGGCGACATGATGATCGGGGCAGCGCGGGATGCCGGCGCGGGCATACAGCAGGCGCAGGTAGTCGTAGATTTCCGTGATGGTGCCAACGGTGGAGCGCGGGTTATGCGATGTTGATTTCTGCTCGATCGAGATGGCTGGCGACAGGCCTTCAATATGGTCGACATCGGGCTTTTCCATCAGCGACAGGAACTGACGGGCGTAGGCCGACAGGGACTCCACGTAGCGACGCTGGCCTTCGGCGTACAGCGTGTCGAAGGCCAGCGATGATTTGCCGGAGCCTGACAGGCCGGTAATCACCACGAACTTGTCGCGTGGGAGATCAAGGTCAATGTTCTTGAGGTTGTGGGTGCGGGCGCCGCGAATCTGGATCTTGTCCATGGGGAGTGACTTGCCGGGGAAATCGAACAGACGAGTATACGTGAAAGGAGGGGGGCTTCGCAGTCGACAAGAAGGGGGTTTGGACGGCCTGTGCCATCCCGGATGCTGCAAGAGGCTGCTACAATCGCCGCCTTCCTGATGCGGCAGCTGCCGCCTTATAGCGGGTTCCTGATGAGTAGCATGAACGCCGGCGAACGCCGTGCCGTCTTTACCCTTGCCAGCCTTTTTTCCCTGCGCATGATCGGCCTGTTCATGATCATGCCGGTGTTTGCCTTGTATGGCCGTGAGCTGGCGGGCGCGACGCCGGTGCTGATCGGCCTGGCCATTGGTGTTTACGGCCTGGCGCAGGCGCTTCTGCAGATTCCGCTTGGACTGCTGGCGGACCGCATGGACCGCAAGCGGCTAATCCTGATTGGCCTGGTGCTGTTTGCCGCGGGCGGGGTGATTGCGGCGGTATCGGATCATATCTATGGCGTGATTCTGGGTCGCGCGGTACAGGGCGCTGGCGCGATCTCGGGTGTGGTCATGGCATTGCTGGCGGACCTGACGCGTGAGGAACAGCGGACGAAGGCGATGGCAGCCATTGGCGCCAGTATCGGCGTGTCCTTTGGTCTGGCGTTTGTGCTGGGGCCGTGGGTGGCTGGCCTGTTTGGACTGCATGGCCTGTTCTGGTCGACGGTGTTGCTGGGGCTGGCCGGAATGGCGGTATGCATGTGGCTGGTTCCTCGCCCCCTGAATCATGTCGCGCATACCCCTGCCAGTTATGGGCAGCAATTGCGCGAGTCACTTGCGCATGGCGAGTTGCTGCGCCTGAATGCAGGGATATTCACGCTGCACGCGGTGATGACGGCATGCTTTACCGTATTGCCTGTCCTGCTGCTGCAGAATGGCGGATTGCCTGCTGCGCATCATGGCTGGGTCTATTTGCCGGTGCTGTTTGGCTCCTTCATTGCCATCGTGCCGGCCATCATCATGGCAGAGCGCAAGCGCAAAATGCGTCAGGTTTTTTTGCTGGCAATTGCGGTGCTGGCTGCTGGTCTGGCCTTGCTGTCCGGGTTTCATGGCGGGCTGTGGAGTCTGGTCACCGGGCTGCTGGTGTTTTTTGTCGGCTTCAATCTGCTGGAGGCATTGTTGCCGTCACTGGTCAGCAAGCTGTGCCCTCCCGGGGGCAAGGGGACGGCGATGGGGATTTACTCCAGCAGCCAGTTTCTGGGTGCGTTTGTCGGTGGCGTAATGGGCGGGTTTCTGCAGGCCTATTATGGTGTGACCGTACTGTTTGCTGTGCTGGCGTTGCTGGTGGTGCTGTGGTGGATGCTGGCGGTATGGATGGCAGAGCCGCTGGCGCTGGCAAGTGTGATGCTGCGCTTTGGGGCGATGACGCCACTGAAACTTGATGAGCTGGCGGCCAGCCTGCGTGGGGTGGCCGGGGTGACGGAAGTCGTGGTGCTGCCGGCCGATGCAGTGGCCTACCTGCGGGTTGATCCGGCGGTGTTTGATCCCGTCAGCCTGTCCGGGCTGCCTGTCACTGTGGCGACGTGACCCTGGCAAATATCCTACACGCGCTGGGGCGGTCTGCCCGGTGGCGGATGGCTGCGGCATCGGGTAAAGTTTCGGGCTCCTATTCGCCACCGCCCCAGCGGCGATGGCAACAACATACGTAACGAGAGGTTGAGAACATCATGCGTGGAGTAAACAAGGTCATTCTGGTGGGAAATCTTGGCAAGGATCCGGAAGTGCGTTATCTGCCGTCGGGTGGTGCAGTGGCCAATGTGACCATTGCGACCAGCGAGGCCTGGCGCGACAAGACATCCGGACAGATGCAGGAGCAGACGGAATGGCACCGTGTGGTGTTCTACGGCAAGCTCGCAGAAATTGCCGGTGAGTACCTGAAGAAGGGCTCAAAGGTGTATGTGGAAGGCTCCCTGCATACCCGCAAGTGGCAGGACAAGCAGACCGGTCAGGACAAGTACTCGACCGAGATCAAGGCCAATACCATGCAGATGCTGGACAGCCGTCAGGGCGGTGGTCAGCAGGGCGGTGGCTTTGGTGGTGGTCAGCAGGGTGGCGGCTTTGATGCTGGCAATGATTTTGCCGGTGGCGGCAGCTTCCCGTCCTATGAGGACTTTGATCAGGGTGCGGCATCCGCGGCATCCCGTGCTCCGCAGCAACGCCCGCAAGCTGCACCACAGGCGGCGCCTGCGCGTGCTGCAGAAGACTTTGATGACGACATTCCGTTCTGAGCCTGAGTGCTCGTGCGGATAAAAAAGCCCGGCATTGCCGGGCTTTTTTCTGCTCAGTCGCCAGCGGTCCGCCCCTGGTACAGCGTTAGCCATGCCCCTGCGCCGCAGACCCCCATTACGACGGCCAGTGGCAGTGCACTGCCGTCATGCCACAGGCTCATGCTGGCCCCGGCGGCAGTGGCCAGCACAAACTGCAGTGCGCCCATGAGTGCAGAGGCGGTGCCCGCCTTGCGGCCCTGATTGGCCAATGCGGCGGCACTGGCATTGGGTGAAATGAAACCGAGGCTGCTGATGAACACGAACAGGCCAGTCAGCAGCAGGGGCAGGGTCAGCATGCTGAAGGACGCCAGTATGGCAAGACTGATGCCTGCGAGTGCCACCGTGCTTACGCCCATGCGCAACAGCACCATCATGTCGACACGACGCAGCAGGCGTGCGTTGATCTGTGAGGCGGCAATCAGGCCGAAGGCGTTGCTGCCGAAAATCCATCCGTAGTGCTGTGGCGGAATGTGGTGCAGCTGCATCAGGACATGGGGCGAACCGGCGATGTAGGCAAACATGCCTGTGAAGGCGAGGCTGCTGGTGAGCGTGTAGCGCATGAAGGCCCTGTCACGAAAAACGTGGGCGTAATCCTGCAGAACCTTGCCTAGCGCAATGGAGTGTACGTGCTGTACGGCATGGCTTTCCCGCAGCAGGTGCCAGACAGCAAGCAGACACAGCGTGGCAAAGGCGGCCAGTACGACAAAGATGGTCTGCCACCCTGCATGGCTGACAATGATGCCCCCGATCAGCGGGGCCAGGATGGGGGCAAGCCCCATGACCAGTATGAGGAGCGAAAAGGCTCGGGCGGCTTCTTGTGGCGTGCAGCGGTCACGCACCACTGCCCGTGAAATCACCATCCCGGCGCAGCCGCCGAGGCCCTGTACAAAGCGCCAGCCGGTCAGTGCGGAGATGTCGGTGCTGAGTGCGGCGCCAATGGAGGCAATCACGAACAGGGTGAGGCCGAAGTAAAGTGGAGGCTTGCGGCCGAATCGGTCACTGACCGGGCCGTAGAACAGCTGGCCCAGCGCAAGACCGGTAAAGAAGCTGGCCAGCGTGAGCTCGACGCGTCCAGTGGCCCTGAACTCGGTGGCAATCGCCGGGAAGGCCGGCAGGTACATGTCAATGGACAGCGGGCCGACAGCAGTCAGGGCGCCCATGAGGATGATCCAGCCAGGCATATGGCGTTGGGTGGTCATGTTGATTCCGCGTTATTGCAGTGGTGCAGCTGTGAGGCGATTGTTGCACAGAAGCGAGGATTAGCTGGCAATTGTATCTGGATGGTCCAAGCTGATGGTAATGGCAGGCTGGCGGTGATCACGTGATGACAGCAACAATACCGGTACGTATCGAGAAAGACTCCCTGGGGGCTGTTGAGGTTCCGGCAGATCGTCTCTGGGGTGCGCAGACGCAACGCTCCCTGCATTTTTTTCCTATCGGGGTGAGCCGCTTTCGCTGGGAGCGGCCGGTGATTCGTGCATTCGGGATTGTAAAAAAATGTGCGGCGCTGGCGAATGGCGAGCTGAATGAGCTGTCAGCGGAAAAGGTGCGGCTGATTGTGGCGGCAGCACAGGAAGTGATTGATGGACGCTGGGATGACGAGTTTCCTCTCGTGGTGTTTCAGACCGGCTCTGGTACACAGAGCAATATGAATGCGAACGAGGTCATTGCCAATCGTGCGATTCAGCTGGCAGGCGGAGAACCAGGCTCAAAAAATCCGGTACACCCGAATGATGATGTGAACCATTGCCAGTCATCGAATGATGTTTTTCCTGCCGTCATGCATGTGGCGACGGCATCGATGGTGACGGATGCACTGATTCCGTCGGTACGAGGCCTGCGCGATACGCTGGCGGGAAAATCCCGTGAGTATTCTGCTGTAGTGATGGTGGGGCGTACGCATTTGCAGGATGCCACGCCGGTGACGCTGGGTCAGGTCATGTCAGGCTGGGTGGCGCAGCTGGATTTGTGTCTGTCGGGTATTCATCGCGTATTGCCGGATGTGTGTGAACTTGCCACAGGGGGTACTGCTGTGGGGACGGGGCTTAATGCCCATCCGCAGTTTGGTGAAAAAATTGCTGCGCAGGTGTCGCACTGCACGGGCCACCTTTTTGTATCGGCACCCAACAAGTTTGCGGCACTGTCGGCGCATGATGGTATGGTGAATGTGAGTGCGGCGTTACGCACGCTGGCGGGCGCATTGATGAAGATTGCCAATGATGTGCGCTGGTATGCGAGTGGGCCGCGCGCCGGCATTGGCGAGATCACCATTCCAGAAAACGAGCCAGGCTCTTCCATCATGCCGGGGAAAATAAACCCGACCCAGTGTGAGGCGCTCAGCATGGTGGCGGTGCAGGTGTTCGGAAATGACCATGCAGTGGCGTTTGCCGGTTCGCAGGGAAATTTCCAGCTTAATGTGTACAAGCCGGTTATGCTGCATAACGTGCTTGAGTCAATCCGCTTGCTGAGTGATGCCTGTCGTGCGTTTGATGAACACTGCGCACGAGGGATTGCGCCGGCTAACGAGCGCATTCGTGAGCATCTGGATAATTCCCTTATGCTGGTAACGGCGCTTAATCCGCATATCGGATATGAAAAGTCTGCTGAAATTGCGATCAGGGCTCATCGTGATGGCTGCAGCCTGAAAGCGGCGGCGCTTGCGCTGGGCTATGTCAGTGAGTCGGACTTCGCTGCATGGGTGCGTCCGGATGACATGCTGGGGCCCTAGGGTTGCCTGCCCTGAAGCACAACCCCCTGGCGGCCTGCGCCAAGGCCGGCCAGCAGGGCCAGCAGGACGATGCCTGCAAACAACACGCCTGCTGCATCCCAGCTGTGGGTGAGTTCGTGAACGAGGCCCAGCAGCAAGGGGCCGAGCGAGGCCACGGAGTAACCGATGCCCTGTGCCATGCCCGACAGCCGCGCCGCTGTGGCGGCGTTCGCAGAGCGCAGCACGATCAGGCTGAGTGCCATGCTGAAGGTGCCGCCCTGTCCCAGTCCCAGAATGACAGCCCAGAACATGAGCGATTCTGTACTGGCGTACAGACAACCAAGCAGTCCCGCCAGTGTGAGTGCGAGCACGATCGTGATCATGGGGCGCTGGTCGCGCTGGTGCGTGGCCAGCCATGGCGCGCCGAGCGCGGTCAGTAACTGCACCATGATCGAGGTGGACACGATCAGGCCGGAGGTAACGGCACTCACCCCCCGGTCCTGGAGAATGACGGCAAGCCAGCCGAAAACGCAGTAGGCAAGCGATGACTGTAGGCCCATGTACAGGGTGACCTGCCATGCCAGTCGGTCGCGCCATAGGGGCAGCCCCTTTGTGGTGGGGCTGCCATGTACATGCGAGCGGCGCAACTGGGGGCGCCATGCAATGGCGGCGACAAGGGCTGGCAGGGACCAGAAGGCCAGTGCAAGGTTCCAGCTGCCGGCAAGCTGCATCAGTGGCACCGTTGCGCCAGCCGCAAGGGCGGCACCGAAGCACAGGGCCATGGTGTAGACACCGGTCATGATGTCAGCCTTGTCCGGGAACTCGCGCTTGACGATGCCTGGCAGCAGAACGCCAATAATGCCGATGCAGGCGCCGCTGAGCAGTGTTCCGGCAAACATGCCGGTCTGGCCGGACAGTGCGCGCAGTACCACGCCGCCGCCCAGCAACAACAGCACCCACAGGATCACCCGCTCCGTGCCAAAGCGCTGGGCGAGGCGAGGTGCCAGCGGTGCGAACAGGCCCAGGCAGAGTACGGGCAGGGTGGTCAGCAGGCCGGCACTGGTGCTGCTCAGCTCAAGTGATGCCTGTACCTGGCGCAGGACCGGAGCCAGGCTGGACAGCGCCGGCCGCAGGTTGATGGCGACCAGCACCAGTGCAAGCAGCAGCCACAGTGCTTCGCGCCCCCGGCCTGGGGCAGGGGGCTCCTGCGGCTCGGCATCAATGAGGAGCTCATCGGCCAGGCCTGGGAGGTCGTGTTTGGCTTGCATGGCGATACTTTGCCCGTCGGACTGTTTGAAATGAAGCTTTTTACGGATTGCCTGGCCCGGCTGGCTGACTTAGAGTGCGGGCCGCATTGTCATGCGCGCGTTTGTGCATGAGTCACTGGTGGGAAAATACCATGAAGATTGATCTTGAGGCCCTGACCATTGCAGAGCTTGAGGGACTGATTGAGCAGGCTCGTGAGCTGATTGATCGCAAGCAGAAGGATGCTGTTGTCACGGCCAAGGCGGAAATCGAGAAGATTGCGGCTGATGTGGGCATGAGTGTCGAGGAGTTATTGGGGCTGCAGGCCGGCAAGGCCGCCAGAAAGGTGCCCAAGGACAAGAAGCCGGTGCCGGTGAAGTACCGCAACCCGAAGGATCACACCCAGACATGGTCCGGTCGGGGCAAGAGCCCGCGCTGGTTGCAGGAAATCCTGAATAATGGCGGCCGTCTGGAAAACTTTCTGATCAAGTAATGCCGCACCCATAAAAAAGCCGCGAATGATCGCGGCTTTTTTATGGGTGCCTTCCTGCTCAGAAGCGGTAGCTGAGCGAGGTCATGTAGCGGGTGTCGTCTGACTCGATGCCACTTGGCGTCCCGGAATCATGCTCAAACTTGACGCCGATCTTGAAGTCAAGGTGCTGGGCCAGTGCGACCACGACGGCAGGCTCGGCAGAGACCAGATGATCCGAGCTGTCATTCAGGCTGGGCTGATACAGCAGGTTGAATATCACGCGTGACTGCTGGTTGAGCTGCCGCTTGTAGCTCACGTAAGTGTTCAGGCGCCAGTAGTCGTCATCGGTGCCGGCCTGGTCTTCCCACTCGTGCAGGATGCCGATGCCAGCGTGTACGGCGCGCTCGTTTTCAGTCTGCGCCAGCGTGAAACGGACGCCCGCGCCCAGTTGGGTGCGACTGTCCAGTGCACGGAAGTTGTCGATCAGGTGGTCAACAAATGCTTCCGCTGCCAGCCCGCGCTGGAATTCGTCACGGTAATGCGCATGCACCCATGTGTTGTCTTCAATTTCGGTGTCTTCCGCTTTGCTGCGGCTGTGCTCGGCCACGATAAACATGCCGGTGTCCCGTGCCTGGTAGTGCAGGCGGCCACCCACTGTATAGTCGCCGCGCTCGGTATTGCCGCTACGGCCATCAATGGCGGCGCTGAGTCCGCCACTGCCGCCGGCAGCGGGGGCGTTGATCTGGTCGCTCTCAATGCTTTCGAAGGCGATGGCGGAAAGGGGGAATGCCAGGGCGAGGGCGAGGGCAGGACGGAAAATTGAGGCGGTCATGTGGTCTCCCGGATAATGGTAGCGAGTCACGCTCGCCTTTTGATAACGGGGGCATTATAAAGAACCCTTTGCCACCTGACGGTGGTATTGCGTAACAGGATGCGCCCATCGTTGCGAGGTGACGGGCGAGTGGTCATTTTCTCAGGAGCGGTTGTTCATGTCTGAGCCCCGTCATGGCGGAAACAATTACCCGGGGCTGACGTCTTTCATGTTGCTGGGCATGGGTCTGTTGGTGGTGTTCCTGCTGGTGCGTGCACCGGCCAGCCTGTTGCAGCGTGCGGTCCCTGCAGCATCGGGCCTGGCCGTATCTGGCTGGGGGGGCACAGTGTGGAGTGGCCAGATGGCCTGGGCCCAGTCAGATGCCAGCGGATTACTGGCATGGCGGCTGAGGCCGTTGTCTCTTCTGCGTGGACGCGCCAGTGCCGATGTCACGGCTCAGGGCAGCGTGCCACTGACGGGAAGGGTTGAACTGGGCCTGCATCGCATGGTGCTGGAGCAGATCCAGGGCGAGGTGCCGGTGGCAATGTTGCAGCCGGTGCTGCCTGAGGGCTGGTCCTTGCCAGGGGTGTTGCGTGCCGAAGGGCTTGATCTGGCTCGTGCCGGTTTGACGTCTGGTGCCTGGACTGCGGCAACAGGTCATCTCGACTGGGCGGGCGGGAGCATGCAGTTCAGCCTGAACGGGCAGCCACAGCAGGCGACCTTGCCTCCGCTCAGGCTTACGCTGCGGCTGGAAGGGGATTCGCTTGTGCTGGCGCTTGCCGAAGCCGCCAGCGGGTTTGCACTGGCACAGGTGCAGATCAACCCCCAGGGGCAGGCGGAAACCCAGGTGCGTGAGCGTTTATTGCGGTACAACCCCTCCTACCGGAGTGGTGGTGCTGATCCGGACGCGGTGGTGGCCACCTCGCGGTCGGCTTCCTGAGTGTGGAGACCTGATCTGTGTCTCAAATGTCATCTGCCGGACGGCAGGCTGTGGCATTATCGCGGGTTGGTAATGGTGTTGCTGGACGCAGCAAATAAAGAACGGGTGCCTGAGCATCCGCGGGCCAACGGGGACTGGTGTTGATCTTGATGGAATCAGAGGGTGGAGCCGAGCGCTGGCAGAAAGCCGGCGGGGCGTTGCTGTGCCTGCTGGCGGTGGTCTGGATGGCGTGGGTAGTGGCGGGGCTTGCCTGGTTGATGAGTGGCCATGACTCATCCACATTGCGTATGCCGCCCGCAGAGTCGCGCCGGGTGATTGTGCCGGCAGCCGACATCAGTCTGCTGGCCTCATACAACCTGTTTGGCCAGTCAGCACTGGTGCCGGCGACCGGGGCAGCAGAAAACGCGCCGGATACAAGTCTGCAATTGCGGCTGACCGGCGTGTTTGTCAGTGTTGACCCGATGCGCTCCAGCGCCATCGTGGCGGATAGCAGCGGACAGGCCGGCAAGCTTTACCGGGTAGAGGAGACCTTGCCCGGAGGGGCAACGCTGGAGTCGGTGTTTGAGGATCGCATTCTGCTCCGGCGCACGACGGGCTCCGAGATTCTGCGCTTTGAGAAGACCTCGTTGCTGGATGGAAAGCCGGTAGTGCGCCCCGGTAGTTTGTCATCCGGTACAACGCAAGGGTCGGGCCCTGGTGTGGGAGGTGCAGTTGCCCCTGATGTGCGCCAGATGCTGGCGGATGCGGCGACTGCAATGACCGACTCGCCTGTGGAGTTTTTGCGGGAAATGGGGTTGCGGCGAAATGGTCGTGGCTACGAGGTGAGCGCGGACGCGCCAGAGAATCTGAGGAATACTGTCGGTCTGAAACCAGGAGACCGGTTGCTTAGTGTTAATGGACGCCAGCTTGGGGATGCAGAAGCAGATCGCGCCTTGCTGGATGAACTGAAAAGCGGGGGAACAGCGCGCGTGGAAATCCAGCGCGGTGGCCAGATCGTCACAGTAGAACGGAAGTTCTGAAGAAGATAATAAAATATGAAGCGCGCTGTTCTTAAACCTCTCGCGGTTGCGAGTTTATTACTGGCGATGAGTGCGCCAGTGCATGCTGCCAGAACCTGGAAGGTCAATCTCAAGGATGCCGACATCACTGCGCTGGTGACGGAAGTGGCAGAAATTACCGGCAAGAATTTTGTCGTCGATCCTCGCGTGAAAGGCACCATTACCGTTATTTCCAGCAAGGCACTGACAGCGCCGGAAGTGTATGAGCTTTTTCTGGGCGTGCTCGGCGTGAACGGCTTTGCGGCAGTGCAGAACGGCAATACCATCAAGCTGGTGCCCGATGCCAATGCCAAGCAGTTTGCCGTACAGGTCGATGAAAAGAATGCTGTGCATGGCGAAGAGCTGGTAACGCGCGTCATCATGCTCGATAACAGCAGTGCAGTTGAGCTGGTGCCGGTTTTGCGTCCAATGATGCCGCAGTTTGCACATCTGGCCGCGATTCAGGGGGCCAATGCGCTGGTGATTTCGGATCGTGCCAACAACATTGAGGTGCTGAGCTCGGTTATCCGGCAGCTGGATGCGACGGATGGTGACGAGGTGGAGGCGATTCCTCTCAAGGAAGCACGGGTTGATGATGTGCTGACCATGCTTGAGAGTCTGGTTAGTGTTGCAGGTGCAGGCGGTGGCAAGGATGCAAAGATGATCAGCCGTGTTCGTGTGGTGGCGGATCCACGTTCCAATCGTCTAATGCTCAAGGGCGATGAGCGTTCGCGCAAGCGCCTACGTGAGCTGATTGCAACGCTGGACACGGCGGGTGCCGAGCGCCTGAGTGGCGTGCAGGTTTTTCGTCTGAAGCATGCAGTGGCCAAGCAGGTGGCTGAAGTGCTGAAGGGGCTGATAGCGACTACTGATGGCGCCCGCTCTGCGGCGGCAACGGATGCAAAGTCGGCTGTTTCAGCGGTATCTGCTGGCGGCATCAACCTGATTGCCGATGACTCGCTTAATGCTCTGGTTGTGCGTACTGATCCGGCCCTGATGAAAGAGGTTGCCCGTGTTATCGATCAGCTGGACCAGCGGCGTTCGCAGGTCCTGATCCAGGCCGCCATTGTGGAAGTATCGGGGGACGATGCTGCGCAGCTTGGGGTGCAGTGGGCGGCGGGTGATCCTACCAAGGGTGTCGGCCTCATCAATTTCTCCAATGCCGGAGCCAGTATTGCCAGCCTTGCGACAGCGGTAGCGGCAGATGATCCGTCACTGGCCACGATCAGTAATGGTGCTACGGTTGGAATCGGCAAGGAAAAAATAAATGCCAATGGCGACCGGTCTTTCTATGGTGCACTGATCCAGGCGCTCTCGACAGTGAGCAATGCCAATCTGTTGTCCACTCCAAGCATCATGACGCTGGACAATCAGGAAGCGAAGATTGTTGTTGGCCAGAACGTGCCGTTCATTACGGGCTCCAGTACAAGTACAGGGGCAGGCACGTCAAATCCGTTTACAACGATTGAGCGTCAGGACGTTGGTATCACGCTGAAGGTCATCCCTCATATTGGTGAGGGTGGAACGGTGCGTCTGGAAGTGGAGCAGGAGGTGTCATCGGTGGTGCCGAGTGCTGAAGGCATCAAGTCTGCCGACCTCATTACCAACAAGCGCTCGATCAAGACGACGATTCTTGCCGATGATGCGCAAACCATTGTGCTTGGTGGTCTGATTCAGGATGATGTAGTCCGTACGGAAAGCAAGGTGCCCCTGCTCGGCGACATACCAGTTATCGGCTATCTGTTCAGGGCCACCAGTAATTCCAAGACCAAGCGTAATTTGCTGGTGTTTTTGCGGCCGACACTGTTGAAGGACTCAGCCGCTGCGGCGGAGTTGAGCCAGCGTCACTATGACAATATTCGTACGCTGCAACTTAATGTGACGTCCAATGGAAAGATTTCCCGTCTCCCGGAAAATATCGAGGCGGTGTATCAGGGTTACAAGCCACGCAAGACTGACGTGCAACCAGCGCCGGCTGCCCAGCCTGTGACCCAGTAAAGACAAACGGAAGGTCCCCATTATGTTCAAGCTTCAATTCGTGGATAACCGGCAGCCGGCCATGTGGCTGGTTGATCAGCGCCTGACCATTGGTCGTGACAAAAGCAACGGCCTGGTTATTGATGATGAGGGGCTGAGCGTATTTCACGCCGAGTTGAGGCAGGATGATGGCAAGTTGTTTGTCTGGGACTCCGGGAGTGTCAACGGGACTTTTCTCAATGGGGAGAAGGTTGCGCAGAAAGCGGAGGTAAAGGCCGGTGATGTAATCCGGTTTCATCTGGTCGAGATCCTGATTACCGATCCCTCCAAAGGTCCGGCACCGGTATTGCCAGTGGTGAAGCGTGATGTGGGAAAACCGGCATTGCCGCAGTGGCAGTTAAAGGCAATGAGCGGTGCCATTTCCGGAAAGATGTTTCTGATTGACGGGACAACTGTGCTTGGGCGTGACCCTGGTTGTGACATCATCATCACGGGGCCTCATGTGTCGCGTCGGCATGCAGAGATTTCAATTCGCAGCGGACAGTTGTGGATGAAGGATCTTGGTTCGTCGAACGGTTCGTTCCTGAACGGGAAGCGCTCCGAGGAGTCGATGCTCAAGCATGGAGATGAGGTCAAGTTTGATGCAGTGATTTTCAAGGTGGTCGGGCCATCAGAGCCTGTGGACTCTGTTGATGAGGCGGACATGACCCAGTTCCGGCCGGCCATTGCGTCCAGGCCGGCAGCGCCAGTATCTGCTCCGGCACCCGTGGCCAAGCCTGCAGCACCGGTTGCGCCGGTACCTGTGGCAAAGGTGGAGCCGGCAAAGCCTGTCGTCGCCAAGCCTGCAGCACCAAGGCCTGCTGCTCCTGCGGCGGCGCCCTCGGCGCCAGCCTCCAGTGGCGGCCCCGGGTTGGGTCCATTGGTGCTGGTGGTGCTGGTGTTGCTGGCAGCGCTGGCCATGTTCTTCATTCTGACCTGACTCTCAGTGCAATAAAAAAGGAGCCGGCATGGCTCCTTTTTTATTGCTGTGCTTTTGTGTGGGTCAGGGGGCTACGCCGGTACGCAGTGTGCGGAGCAGTGACTCCCTGAACGCCGTATTCACGCCCAGTTCCTTCATGGTCCAGTAGTGCCCGCCAATTGCGCGATTGACCAGCATGGTGTCGGCTGAAGGCTGGAATGCATCCCAGTATTTAAGGTTCTTGCGCGCCCTCGCCACTATTTCCTCATGCATCCTTGAGCCGCCAAAGTCATAGGGCTGCTCCGAGAATGCCTTGAGGATGATGCTGGTCCATGGCGCATAAAAGTCAGCATCAATATAGGGTGCATTTTCCGTGTTGCGCACGCCCATCTCGACAAGTGCTTTCTCCAGCGCGTGATAGTCGCCTGCCAGACTGGCATTGGTTGTCTTGCGGAATGACTCGACAATTTCCGGTTTTATTTTCTTGATGCAGCCATAGTCGTAAATGATCATTGATCCATCGGGGCGGAATGCAAAGTTTCCCGGGTGTGGATCACAGTGAACTGCATTCAGTTCAAATATCTGGGCGCCAATCGCGTTGAACAGTCGGTGACCAAGTTCGTTTATTTTTTCCTGAGAATACAGAGGGGCAGTTACCTTGCTGATGTGGTCGCCAGGCTCGTACGCCATGGTCAGTACACGCTTGCTTGTGTAATTGTCGAAGACGCGGGGCACGATTATTTTTGGGTCGCTGGCATGAAATGCGGCAAACACACGGACATTTTCTGCTTCCTGGACGTAGTCCAGTTCGTCATGCAGGCTGCGCCGTATCTCGCCAAAGACTTCATCCAGCATTGCCTTGTCGACGCGCAGAACGCCGGCCAGCTTGAGTGCCATGCGCAAATGCTTGAGGTCGGATTCGACGCAGGCATCAACGCCAGGATATTGCACCTTCACCACGACGTCATCGCCTTCAAGCGTGCGTGCCCTGTGTACCTGGCCAATCGAGGCGGCGGCGAACGGTTTGCTATCTATCTCGGCAAAGATTTCTGATGGTTTTTTGCCGAGTTCGCGCATGATTTGCTGCTCGATAACCCCGAATGGCATCGGTGGTGATTCCTGTTGCAGCTTGACCAGGGCATCAGCAATTTCTTTTGGAAAGACATCCTTGAATTGTGACGCAATCTGGCCAACCTTCATTACGGCGCCCTTCATCTCGCCCAGGGTGTTGGCTATCTGCTCCCCCACTTGCATGAATAGTTGTTCGCGCTCGCGTGTGCGCTCTTCTTCCGTAAGTGTGCCGATCATTCCCTTGACGCGGTTCCTGGCAAAATTGCCGGCGATGGAGGCGGACATGCCTGCCAGTTTCATGAAGCGTTTGCCGGGGGTGGTGGCGCCGAATTTCTTGTTATCGCTGGACATGGTTGTCTCTGTCTTGTGCTGCCATGGCGGGCAGCTCATCCCTTGAGTTTCAACCTGTTGCCCATGCAGGGCAAGCCCTGCAGGACCGGAGGTGCAATGCGCTGATGGCGTTATGATATTTGGTTATGTCTGGTGCGTGCGAATAAAAAAGCCCGGCAGTTGCCGGGCAGGATGACAGTAGTGTCTGGTTGCCCGGATTAGCGCTGCTCACCGTCCATGCTGATGCGGCCGGCGCCGAAGACGGTGAAGGCAAGCAGGCCGCCAGCCATGGCCAGATTCTTCATGAACATGATCTGCTGCATCTGGTCGGTGGCACCGTGAAACATGAAGGCTGACACGATGCTGAAGATGGCAAGGGCCAGAGCTGCCAGGCGAGCCTGAAAGCCAAGCACGAGTGCAATGCCGCCACCGATTTCCAGCAGGATGACCAAGGGCAGCAGTTCCCCGGGAAGCCCGACGGAGGCCATGTAACCTTGTGTGCCGGCATAGCCGGCGCCAAGCTTGCTCAGCCCGGCTCCGATGAATATCCAGGCCATCAGGACGCGTGCCACGATGATCAGTGTCGCATTGAGTGCCGGGGTGGCAACGATGCCGATGACGTGACGATTGATGTTGCGAAAGAATTCCATGAGTTTCTCCTGGGTATTGATCAGGTTTGATGTGGTAGTTGTTCAGATGACCCGGGCAAAATCATCAAAGCCGGGACGGGGGCTGCGCGGGAACAGCTTGCTGGCATCGCCGTAGCCAATGTTCACGAGAAAGTTTGACTTGATGGCGGTGCCGGCAAAAAACTCCGCATCTACCCCCGGTGCGTCAAACCCTGACATGGCGCCGGTATCAAGGCCGAGTGCACGGGCTGCCATGATCAGGTAGGCGCCCTGCAGTGAGCTGTTGCGCATCGCGGTGGTCTTGATCAGTTCATCATTGCCGACAAACCATGAGCGGGCATCCGCATGCGGGAAAAATGTCGGGAGTTGCTCGTAGAAGGCATGGTCCGCCCCGACAATGACGGTGACGGGTGCCGACATGGTTTTGTCCACGTTGCCTGGTGCCAGAAACGGCTTCAGTCGTGCCTTTGCTTCCGGGCTTTGTACAAAAACAAGTCGTACGGGCTGGGAGTTGGCTGCGGTCGGACCCATCACGGTGAGTTCGTGGAGCTGGCGGATCTGCTCCGGAGAAACCGGCTTGTCGAGCCAGCCATTGTGTGTGCGCGCGTCAGTAAAAAGTTGCTTGAGGGTGTCATCATTCAGGGGGGTATTCATGGGTGTCTCCGTCAAGGTTTCTTCGTTCGGTTACCGGGATGGGTAAGGTTTTCAGGGCAAATCAAACAGCAGGAATTCGGCGTTGCTCAGGGCGGTGAATGTCAGGGAGGCTTCCTGACGGATGGCTGCACCATCACCGCTTTGCAACAAGTTGCCATTTGCGTGGAGCTGGCCGCCGATCACTTGTACCCAGCCGTTGCCGCCGGTGAACGTGTGGTGTGCAGTGGCAGTGGCTGACAAACTGCCATGCCAGATGCGGGCATCCTGACGGATCACCAGCGATCCGTTTTCACCGTCCGGCGACACCACCAGTTGCAGGCCATCGGTCTCGGCAAAGCGTTTTTGCTGATAGCCGGGCTCGCTGTTCTGTGCATCCGGGTACAGCCATATCTGCAGCAGCTCCAGTGGCTGGTTGTCACGGTTGTACTCGCTGTGGGTGACCCCGGTGCCGGCGCTCATCAACTGGAACTCGCCTGCAGGCAACCGCTGCTCGTTGCCCATGCTGTCGCGGTGGCTGACGGCGCCGCGCAGGACATAGGTCAGGATTTCCATGTTGTCATGCGGATGGGCCGGGAAGCCGGTGTGTGGTGCAACAATGTCCTGGTTGATCACGCGCAGTGCAGAGACGCCCATGAACCGTGGGTCGTGGTAGGACGAAAAGGAAAAGGTATGCCGGGAGTCCAGCCAGCCAAAGCGGGCGTGGCCGCGATCCTCGCTTTTGCGGATGGTGATCATGGGGCATCTCCTGGTTCGGGCCTGATATGGCCATCTCGATGTGGTGAAGAGTAGTATTGTTCGCTCTTGATGATTAGTCTGTTGTTTATGGAATGACTGTTCTTCTTTGAGGGACAATGTTCGGGGGCAATGGGGTGGCCATGGATCTCAATGATGTAGTGGTGTTCGAACGGGTAGTGACGGAGGGCAGTTTGACCGCCGCCGCCGCAAGGCTGGGTCAGCCCAAGTCATCGGTCAGCCGTTCGCTGGCGAGACTGGAGGGGGATCTGGGTGTGCGCCTGCTGCACCGGACCACCCGCAAGCTGCACCTGACGGAGGCGGGCCAGGTATTCTTTGACCGTGCCCGCCGTGTGCTGGCGGAGTTGCGCGATGCCGAGCTGGCCGTGACGCAATTGCAGGAAAGCCCGCGCGGTAATCTGCGTATCACCATGCCGGTAGAGTTCGGTATGCGCTTCATGGGGCGGGTGGTGGCAGAGTTCATGCAACGGTACCCGGCCGTGACGATCGAGACCGAGTTATCCGGGCGTGTGGTTGATATGGTGGCCGAGGGGTTTGATCTGGCTTTCCGTATTGGCGAATTCCGTGACTCTTCGCTGGTGGCGCGTCGTCTGGGTAATCTCAATGGGCGGTTTTATGCGAGTCCGGCGTATCTGGGACGGTTTGGCACACCGAAAAAGCCGGAGGACCTGATGACGCATGACGTCATCCTGTTCATGCAGGCGAAAGAAAACACCGTGCAACTGTTTCACCGGGGCAAGGGTGGGGAGCAGACTGCCGCCTGCAAGTTGACGCTGCATGGGCGCCTGACCGTCAATAACATCAGCATGGCCTGCGATGCGGCAGTGACGGGTATCGGGATTGCCTTGATGCCTGGCTTCCTGAGCGCCGAGGCGGTGGCGGCAGGGCAGTTGTTGCCGGTGCTGCCGGATCATCTGGTGTGTCACGGCGGGCTGTATGCAATGTATCCCAGTCGCGAGCACATGCCATCCGTGTTGCGCGCATTTCTCGATTTTGTCAGTGAGCGGATCAAGGAGCACCCGTGGTTCGAATAATTTCGTATTTGCGTGCATTGACGTCGGCAGAACGTACGCCGCACGCCAATCGGCATCTGGGACGCTTGCTGGTATTTGTTGCGGGCTCATCAAATGCGGGCGGCTTTCTGGCCGTACAGGAGTACACCTCGCACATGACGGGTATTGTCTCGGAGATGGCCGACAATATTGCGCTGGGGAATTTCATGATGGCGCTGGCAGGCGTGACGGCTCTGCTGGTGTTTGTGGCGGGTGCGGCGCTGTCTGCGTATCTGGTCAACTGGGCACGTGCCTATCATCTGCATGGCATTTATGCGTTGCCGCTGATGGTTGAAGCAATCCTGCTGCTGGTGTTCGGTTTGCTGGGGGCGAGCATCGAGGCGCAGATGACTTTTTTTGTGCCTGTCACTGTTCTTCTGCTCTGCTTCATGATGGGATTGCAAAACGCCATCATCACCAAGATTTCGCGTGCCGAAATCCGTACAACCCATGTGACAGGTCTGGTGACCGATATCGGCATAGGGCTTGGGCGCCTGGTGCATGCATGGCAGATGCCTTCCGAGCATCCGTCTGAAGAGCTGAAGGCGCTGCGCCGTCGGCTGGAGCTGCATGTGTCATTGGTATTGCTGTTCTTTGTTGGCGGAGTGTTGGGTGCATTGGGCTACAAGCATGTCGGTTTTCTGGCGTCGGTGCCGCTGGCGGGCTTGTTGTTGCTTATATCCGTGGTGCCAGTGGCGGATGACCTGAAAGAAAGTGTTGGTCGTAGAAGATGAGGTTTTTCTTGTTGATTTGCAGAGTCCGTTATCTGGTTGTGTTGTTGATGATGTGGTCATGCCCCTTGATGGCGGCGCCGGTTTTTTCGGCGGCAGCGGGTGGTGATGTGCGCTGGTTTGACTGGCGCGAGTACCAGGAGGGTGAGCAACTGTTGTCCGAGACGGGGCCGCAGTTGTCTGGTGTCGCTCGCCTCGGCGTCACCTCGGGGCACTGGCGAGCCAGTGTCGAGTCGCAGTTGGGTGGTGGTACGGCGCAATATGACGGACAGCTGCAAACTGGCGAACCCTATGCAGCCGATGCAACCGAACAGGCGGTTGATACTGACTGGCGCGTGGCCTGGGTCGAGGGGAACGTGGAATTGTCGGTAGGGGTATTGCAGCGGGACTGGCGCCGCTTCATCGAGGGGGCATCCGGTGTGTCATCGGCAGAGGAGCGTTATCGCTGGCGCTTGCTGGTGTGGGGTCTGGGGGGGCAGGTTGCGGAAACGCAAGGATGGACCTGTTCCCTGTCTGCCCGGATTGGCATGCCGTTTGACAGCACGGAAAAGGTTTATCTGGGTGGCGGTTATGATGATGTGGCGCTGGAGCCAGGCAATGGGCTTTACTGGCGATTGGCTGTCCCCCTGAAAAGCCGCAGTCTGCCACGGTTGTCACTGGAGCCGTATTTCCAGCAGCAAACGCTGAAGCAAAGCGATATGGTGCCACTGACACAGAATGGTGTGCCGACGGGCATCGGACTTTTTCAGCCGAAGTCCGTGCGTCGTGAGCTGGGGTTGACCCTGCTCTGGCAGTTAATGCCATGACACAAGAAAAAGCCCGCAGTTGCGGGCTTTTTCTTGGTGGCGATAATCACTTTCCGGGAAACAGGGCCATCGGGTTTGGTAGCATGTCGGCCACCTGTGTGATGCCTGTGGCCAGATCGTGGTGATTGTTGGCGGTCAGTGTGATGTGGCCCAGCTTGCGGCCTTCGCGCTCGCTTTTGCCGTACAGGTGCAGGTGCGCATCGGGTAATTGCAGGATGTCTTCTGTTGCCGGGTGCTGACCTATGATGTTGATCATGGCCGTGGGGCGATCGCAGGTTGTGGCGCCCAGCGGCAGTCCGGCAACCGCACGAACATGATTTTCAAACTGTGAGCAGCGTGAGCCTTCAATGGTCCAGTGCCCGGAGTTGTGCACGCGTGGTGCGGTCTCGTTGGCAAACAGGCCGTTGCGGGTTTCGAATGTTTCCAGTGTGATGGCACCGACGTGATCCAGTTCGTGCAGGATGGCAGAAATATAGCGTTCTGCGGTGAGCTGGGTGTCGCTGTCGACAAACTGTGCCGGTGCAATCGAGTGCGAGAGAATGCCGCGATGATGTGTGTTTTCCGTTAGCGGGTAACACACGGTTTTGCCATCACGACCACGTACGGCAATGATGGAGAGTTCGCGTTTGAAGTGAATGAATTCTTCGGCAATCAGCGGCGCCTGCGCGCCAAGCTGTGCCCACGCTTCGCTGACCTGCCCTTCGGTTTTCAGCAGGAACTGGCCCTTGCCGTCATAGCCCATGGTAACGGTCTTGATGACGAGCGGAAGGCCCAGCGTGGCGGCAGCCTGTTGCAGGTCGGATTCGCTGCGAATCTCGGCAAAGCGTGCTGACGGTATTTTCAGGCTGGAAAAAAGTTTTTTCTCGTTGATCCGGTTCTGTGAAACCGCGAGCGATTTTACGCCGGGATATACGGGCTTCTGTGCGGCAATACGTTCAACCCATGACACCGGAATGTTTTCGAATTCGTAGGTGAAGACATCGGCGCTGGCGATGAAGGCATCGAGGCTTGCCTCGGAGTTGTCTGCATCGCCAAAACGGGGGCCGAGTGCTGCCGACGGGCAATCAGGATTGCTGTCGAAAAACGAAAACGCCAGATCCAGCGGGTAGCCGGCCAGTGCCATCATGCGACCAAGCTGGCCTCCACCAAGAATGCCGATGCGCAGACGACTCACGCTGTCACTCCGGGCACGGGATTGGCCAGCACCTTTTCGGTTTGCGCTTCACGGAACTGTTCGATCACCGACAGGAACTCGGGGTGTTTGCCCACGAGTATCTGGGTGGCCAGCAGGGCGGCATTGATGGCGCCTGCCTTGCCGATGGCCAGGGTGCCAACGGGTACGCCACCCGGCATCTGCACGATGGAGAGCAGCGAGTCGAGGCCGTTCAGTGCCTGCGACTGTACCGGCACACCCAGTACCGGCAGAGATGTCTTGGCGGCACACATGCCCGGCAGATGGGCTGCACCGCCAGCGCCGGCAATGATCACTTCGATGCCACGGGCACGGGCACTCTCGGCATAGCTGAACAGCTTGTCCGGGGTGCGATGCGCAGAAACCACCTCGGCTTCAAAGGGCACACCAAGGGCGGTAAGGGTATCTGCGGCGTGCTGCATCGTGGCCCAGTCGGACTGGGAGCCCATGATGATGCCGACAAGTGCGCTCATGATTGATCTCGCTTGAGTGATCCCGGATGACCGTCGGGAAAAACGCGCTATTGTCCGGCTCTCGCGCCTGCTGTCAAACCCGGCCGTCTCTTGGTCATGCTCCCCGGGCGATCCGGCCCCTTTACGGGTGACCGGGGCTCGGGTAGGGTGCCGCGTGACTGATTCGTCACGGAGTGCTTCATGTCAGCCGCCAGCCCCGATCGCCGCGCCATCGCCTCCGGGCGAATCCTTGCCCATCCCCTGCATGCCGCCAGCAGCCTGGCCATCGTGAGTTCGACTGGCGGCCGTAGCGAGATCACCTTTGCGGTGAACGATTTTACGGCCAATGTCATTGATACCCTGCACGGCGGCATTCTCTATGCCATGGTCGATGTGGCGGCGTTCATGGCATTGCTGTCGGTGATTCCCGATGGATTGCACGGGGTGACGGCCGACATACAGGTCAGTGTGCTGCGTGCCGCGAAAAAGGGCGATACGGTGCACGTGCGGGGGTGGGTGGATCGTGTGGGCCGTACCCTTGCCAATATGCGGGTGGAGGCGTTTGTGCCTGGGCCGGACGGAGAGCGACTGATCGGCACGGGGACCGTCGTGAAAAGCCTGATCCCGGCACCGTATTAGGCCTGCTGCCGGATCAGGATGTCGATGATGGCGGCCGCCATGCCGATGGCCGCAGTGACGCCGACCAGAAATGCAATGAAGCGCCAGACCGGTTTCCAGCTTTCTGGCATTGGTTCGCGTGGCAGGTCGGGCATGGGACTCAACTCCTGAACATGAAATAGACGGCGCCGACCATGCACAGGGCGGCCCAGACATAATCCAGCTTGAACGGCTCCTTCATGTAAAACACCACAAAGGGCACAAACACTGACAGGGTGATGACTTCCTGCAGGATTTTCAGCTGGCCGATGCTCATGCTGGTGTGACCGATACGGTTGGCCGGCACCATGAGCAGGTATTCAAAAAAAGCGATGCCCCAGCTGAACAGGACCGCATAGATGAGCGGGCGATGATTCATGTGCTTGAGGTGGGAGTACCAGGCAAAGGTCATGAAAACATTCGAGACCAGCAGCAGTGCAATCGTCTGCAACGGTACGGGCAGCGCATTCACGATGGGATTCCCCGGTGACGTATGGTCGGGATTGTCGCGGGGTGTGACCGCGTGATCAAGCAGACAATTGCTGCTGGCGCTTTGCCGTGCTTGCTTGCCACAATACCGGCTTTGCCGGGCGAGGTGTGTGGCACCGGTATGTGCTGTTGATGACGGCGTGAGGAGCAGATGTGATGAAAGCCCTGTGGACCCTGTTCTGGCAGATATGCCAGTTGCGCCGGGGCCCGGAAGATGTGCCGTACTCTGTGCAGTTGCTGGTCTTGCTCGCTGTGCTGGATGTTGCCCAGGGGATTGGCGGCCAGTTGCTGGCGTCCCCCGATCGTCTGCGTATTGCCGTTTCCCTGACGCTGCTGGCAGTGGTCATGGATGCGGCAGTGTTTTGGGGGCTGTTGTGGTTCAAGCGGCTGCAGGCGCGCTGGGTGCAGGGGCTGACCACGATCTTCGGTATTGATCTGTTGCTGGGGCTGGTGGCGTTGCCACTGACCCTGCTCAGCCACGTTGTCGAGCCAAAGTCGGTCATGATCGGTCTGGTGGTGGTCGCGCAGATGTTGCTGGTGGGCTGGAACATCGGCCTGCGTGGTTTTGTATTTCACCGGGCGCTCAATATCGGGCTTCTGCAGGGCAACATGCTGTCGCTGGCGTTGTTCATGCTCAATATTTTCATCAGTGTCCAGCTGTTTCCGGAGCTGGTGCCCGTCAAGGGATGATCAGGGGTTTTCATGCATATTCACATTCTCGGCATTTGCGGCACCTTCATGGGCTCGCTGGCCGTGCTTGCCAAGGAACTGGGCTATCGCGTCACCGGCTCCGATGCCAATGTCTATCCNNCCCGCGCCCCGATCTGGTCGTGGTCGGGAATGCGATGTCGCGTGGCAACCCCTGTGTCGAGCATGTATTGAACGAAGGTATTCCCTATACCTCCGGCCCCGCCTGGCTGGCGCAGCATGTGCTGCAGGGCCGGCATGTCATCGGGGTGGCTGGCACCCACGGCAAGACCACCACTACCACCATGGTGGCGTGGGTGCTGGAGCAGGCCGGCCTCAATCCCGGCTTTCTCATCGGTGGTGTGCCCAACGGGTTTGCCGCCAGTGCGCGTCTGGGGGGCGGCAAGTATTTTGTGGTGGAGGCCGATGAATACGATTCGGCTTTTTTCGACAAGCGCTCCAAGTTCATTCACTAC
>DPJB01000032.1:39892-42019 GCA_003543245.1 Moraxellaceae bacterium
CGTGAAGCACGGCGAGGTGCACTGGACCATGACCGGGCGTCACAGCGTCAACAACGGCATGGTCGCCATCATGGCGGCAGAGCATTGTGGCGTGAGTGTTGCCGATGCCTGCGCGGCCCTGTCGACGTTTCCTGGCGTAAAGCGCCGCATGGAAGTGGTGGGAGAAGTGATGGGCATCACCGTCTATGACGATTTTGCCCATCACCCGACGGCCATCGCCACCACGCTGCAAGGCTTGCGCAAGAAAGTGGGCAGTGCGCGCATCATTGCCGTGATTGAGCCGCGCTCCAACACGATGCGGCTTGGCGCGCACAAGGACAGTCTGGCGCCGTCGGTGACGGCGGCTGACCAGGTAATCTGGTACCAGCCTGCCGGCCTGGACTGGGATCTGTCTCCGGTCATTGCTGCCAGTGCCGTGCCGTCAGTCGTGCTGGATTCGATTGAGGGCATCATTGAAAAAATCGTGCGGGAGGCGCAGCCGGGTGATCAGGTGCTGATCATGAGCAATGGCGGCTTTGGCGGCATTCACCGCAAACTGGTGCAGGCCCTGCAAGGCTGAACGGCCAGCCTGTTGAAGACATGCATAAAAAAGCCCGGATACCTTGCTCAGGTATCCGGGCTTTTTGTCGGCGGGCGCGTGTTACTCGGCGCCCTCCGGCTTGTGCAGCTTGACCGGCTCGCGTGTTTTCTTGCGCATGCGGATGTTCAGCATTTCCACGCCCAGCGAGAACGCCATCGCGAAGTACACATAGCCTCTGGAGATGTGCTGGCCAAAGCCTTCGGCCACCAGCAGCGTGCCGACCAGCATCAGGAAGGACAATGCCAGAATCTTGATGGACGGGTGTGCATCAACAAAATCACCAATGGCCTTGGCGGCAAACATCATGACACCTACGGAGATCATGATGGCAATGACCATCACCGGTACATCCTTGGCCAGGCCCACGGCAGTAATGACCGAGTCCAGCGAGAACACGATGTCGATCAGGGCAATCTGCAGCACGATGCTGAAGAATGCGGCGGAACCGGCATTAGGGGAGGGCTGGCCGTCTTCACCGGAGCCTTCCAGACTGTCGAAGATTTCCATGGCGCTCTTCCACAACAGGAACAGGCCACCACCAATCAGGATCATGGCGCGACCACTCACGGACATCCCCATTACTTCAAGGAACGGCTTGGTCAGGCTCATGACCCAGGCCAGTGACAGCAGCAGCATGATGCGGGTGATCATGGCAAAGCCGAGGCCAAACAGGCGGGTGCGATGGCGCTGCTCCGGCGGCATGCGGTTGACCAGGATGGTCAGGAAAATGATGTTGTCGATGCCGAGAACGATTTCGAGCAGGGTCAGGGTGGCCAGTGCCATCCATGCCTGCGGGTCGGCGATCCATTCAAACATGGGTGCTACTCCGGGGGTGGGAACGCGCGCAATCTAGGTGAGTATGGTGGAATTGTCCATCAGGCCTGGCGTTACCGTTGCCGGGTTCCTCGGTTAGACTGCCTCTTTGCGGTGTAATGAGCCTTGGCCTGACATGACCCCTGATCTTTCTTCCTGGCAAAAAAGCCATGACTTCCATGCCAATCTGGAGGCGGCGGAGGCCAGTACCCGGCGTGTGTTGTGGCTGACTGGCATCATGATGGTGGTCGAGGTTGTGGCGGGCACGGTGACTGGCTCCATGGCGCTGCTGGCCGATGGCTGGCACATGGGTACGCATCTGGCGGCGTTCCTGATTGCGGCGCTGGCCTATGCCCTGATGCGACGGCACAAGGATGACCTGCGTTTTTCCTTCGGCACCGGCAAGATCGCCGTGCTGGGCGGCTTTGTCAGTGCCCTGGCACTGGGAGCGGTAGCGGTGGCCATGATTGTGGAGTCGCTGGCGCGGTTGGCCTCCCCGGGGGACGTGCACTATGGCGAGGCCTTGCTGGTGGCCATTGTCGGATTGGTGGTCAACCTGCTGTCGGCCAAGTGGTTGCATGACGCCGGTCATGACCATTCCCATGCTCACGACCACGACCACGACCACGACCACGACCACGACCACGACCACGGGCCCCGGCACGACATCAACCTGCGCGCTGCCTATGTGCATGTGCTGGCGGATGCGCTGACCTCGGTATTTGCCATCGTGG
>DPJB01000019.1 GCA_003543245.1 Moraxellaceae bacterium
CCTTGCCGTTGCCGGTATAGACCTGAACCTTTCCTTCGGTCAGTGTCATCTGGCGCACCTGGCCGTCATCGCCGGCACGAACTGCATCACGTCGGCCACCACCAGCACGTCGGCTATCTCACCGATCGGGGCATCCTTGTCCTTGTTGATGGCAATGATGAAATCCGCTTTCTTCATGCCTGCCAGATGCTGGATGGCACCGGAGATACCGACAGCCACGTACAACTGCGGTGCAACGACCTTACCGGTCTGACCGACCTGCATGTCGTTCGGCACAAAGCCTGCGTCCACAGCAGCACGGGATGCACCGACTGCGGCACCCAGCTTGTCTGCCAGGCTGTACAGGATGCTGAAGTTTTCACCATTGCCCATGCCGCGGCCACCGGATACCACAATCTTGGCACCAGCGAGTTCCGGACGGTCAGACTTGGCCAGCTCTTCGCCCACAAACGTCGACTTGCCAGCGTCGGCAACCACAGACACCGCCTCAACAGCAGCCGAGCCACCAGTGGCAGCAGCAGCGTCAAAACCGGTCGGGCGCACTGTCAGCACCTTGATCGCATCCGTAGACTGCACGGTAGCGATGGCGTTGCCAGCGTAGATCGGACGTTCGAAGGTGTCGGCAGAGACTACCCTAGAGATTTCGGAGATCTGGTTCACGTCCAGCAAGGCAGCCACACGCGGCAGGAAGTTCTTGCCGTTGGTAGTGGCAGGCGCCAGGATGTGGCTGTAGCCCTTGCCCAGTTCGGCAACCAGCGCGCTGATGTTTTCAGCCAGCTGATGACCGTAGGCAGCGTTGTCGGCAACCAGCACCTTGGCCACACCATCAATCTTGGCAGCAGCGTCAGCAGCAGCCTGGCAACCCTGACCGGCAACCAGCACATGGATGTCGCCACCGATAGCCTTGGCTGCGGTAACGGTATTGAGCGTGGCGCCCTTGATGGAGGCGTTGTCGTGTTCGGCGTATACGAGAATGCTCATGTTCAGATCACCTTCGCTTCATTCTTCAGCTTGTCAACCAGCTCTTCCACGGTCTTGACCTTGATACCGGCCTTGCGATCAGCAGGCGGCTCAACCTTCAGGGTCTTCACGGTAGGAGCAGCATTCACGCCATAGTCAGCCGGGGACTTGGTGTCCAGTGGCTTCTTCTTGGCCTTCATGATGTTTGGCAGGGAGACGTAACGCGGCTCGTTCAGGCGCAGGTCAGTGGTGACCACGGCTGGCAGGCTCAGTTCGACAGTCTGCAGGCCACCGTCGATTTCACGGGTAACCTGGGCCTTGCCACCTTCAATCTTCACGACAGAAGCAAAGGTACCCTGGGCGTAACCAGCAAGAGCAGCCAGCATCTGGCCAGTCTGGTTATTGTCGCCATCAATGGCCTGCTTGCCGAGGATGATCAGCTGGGGCTGTTCCTGATCGCAGATACCCTTGAGGATCTTGGCGATGGCCAGCGGCTGCACTTCTTCAGCGGTTTCAACGAGGATGCCGCGATCAGCGCCAAGCGCCATCGCAGTACGCAGCTGTTCCTGAGCGGCCGTCGGGCCAACAGTCACAACCACGATTTCGGTCACGATACCCTTTTCCTTGAGACGCACCGCTTCTTCAACAGCGATTTCGCAGAACGGGTTCATGGCCATCTTGACGTTGGCAAGCTCAACACCGGTCTTGTCCGCCTTGACGCGAACTTTCACGTTGTAATCAACAACGCGTTTGACAGCAACAAGAGCCTTCATGGAATCCTCGGCTTGGTTGTTCAATGTGGGAGGTAAAGTGGGCAGGAAATGGAACCCTGACCCGAAAAGGCCACGCATTTTGAAGGCTGACCCCAGCTAGGTCAAGTGACGCAAGACATGGACCACTGTCGTCAGAACTGCCAATGACAAAGGCCGCTACCCCTTCCGGAGCAGCGGCCTTTGCTGCACAGACTGGCTGGAGGCCTATTTCTTGTGCCGGGTACGGTTACCCATGCGAACACCCGCACTCATCAGGAAGTCAAAGAAGTCATCCGGATCCTTGATGAACTTCTGGTAGAACTCCGACTTGCACAGGGCCGAGGCACCATGGGCCAGCGCCCAGGCGGCACAGATATGGTATTCCGGGGGCACATCGGCCAGCTTCTGCTCATCGATGCGGGCCTTCACGATGCTGGTGAGCTTGTCGAAGTTGGAGGCGCGAATCGCATGCAACTTGTCCAGCAACTGCGGCACGGCCTTGTCGGCCGTCAGCTTGGACTCAAGACGGTCAAACAGCAGGTATTTGTCCGGATCCTGCACGCGGAAGCGGAAATACTCGCGCATCAGGGCTTCCTTGTCGGCCAGTGCATCGACCCGGCGGAACAGATCGGCCAGTTCTTCCTCATAGCGAATCATGAGCAGGAGATAGATTTCGTTCTTGGTCTCGAAATGCTTGTAGATCGTGCCTTTGCCGATCCCGACCTTGTCCGCGATCATCTCGACCGTCACCCTGTCTTCACCCTGTTCGATGAAAAGCTGGAGTGCACAATCCAGAATCGACTGCTCACGTTGCCGGAATTCCCGTGCCTTCTGGGTGGCCTTGGCCAAGTCACTCATGTTGCCGTCCCTCTCAAAATCCGTTCTGGCTCAAAAGGAGCCTTTAAAAACGCGCATTGTCCTGACTTCAAAGTCTCTCGACAAGACATGCGCACAGTATAGGCACCCGGACAACTCGATGACCAGTCAGTCCTGCCCAAAAAGAGCCGGAACCATGTCTCTGGTGGCATCTTGAGTGAAAGAAGACTGAACAATGCGCCTGCCGTACTGGCGAATCCCTGAAAGTGACCAATACTGACTCCATGCCGGCCACTGCCAGGCAGGTTGAGTCCGTGATTGCCAGAGATTGGTCTTGGCCCGGTTTCCCCCCCAGAAGCCGGGCTTTTTTTGCGCTCAACCAACCCCGAACAGACGTCGGAAGTTTTCAGTCGTCCGTTCGCCAATCTCCTCTGGCGCCACTCCACGAAGCTCGCCCAGCACATTCGCCACATCAACCACATAGGCCGGCTGGTTAGTCTTGCCCCGGTAAGGAACAGGGGCCAGCCACGGCGAGTCTGTCTCAATGAGCATGCGATCCAGCGGCACCTTTTGTGCCACCTCACGCAACTCCACGGCATTGGCAAAGCTCACAATGCCCGAAAAGGAAATGTAGAAGCCAAGATCAATGGCTGCCTTCGCCATCTCCCAGTCTTCCGTGAAGCAATGCATGACACCCGACGTCGCGCCCTCCTCCCTGAGGATGGCGATGGTGTCGGCACGTGCCGCCCGTGTATGCACCACCAATGGCTTTCCGGTACGGCGAGAGGCCTCGATATGCTTGCGAAACCGACGCTGCTGATCGGCGGGATTTTCCTGCTCATAGTGATAATCAAGACCGGTTTCCCCAATCGCGACCACCTTGGGGTGTGCCGCCAGCTGGATCAATTGCTCGATTTCCGGCTCCAGCGAGTCCAGATGCAATGGATGCACGCCCACCGACGCCGACACATCGTCATAGGCCTCTGCCACCGCCAGCACATCCGGCAAAGTCTCCAGGTCAACACCGATGCAGAGGAAGTGTCCAACTCCACGGGCCCGGGCTGCCGTCAGGGCACCATCCAGGTCAGTCTTCAGTTTGGCAAAATCAAGACGGTCGAGATGGCAGTGCGAGTCAATATACATTGCAAAAACCCTGAAGCTTCTTACGGTCAAATAACAAGGCCGGCAATCGCCGGCCTTCGGAACAACAGAAACAGATCACATCGTATTGGTCGGGCGGTCTGCCTGCAAAGCTCCGGCGAGAAAAGTCTCGATCTTGCGACGGGCCTTGTCGCCCTCATCGCCCGACAACTGGATACCCACACCAGCGGCACGCATGCCCTGATTGCGAGGGTTGATCCAGATGACCTTGCCGGTCACCGGAATACGCTCCGGATCATCCATCAGCGTGAGCAGCACAAACACTTCCTCGCCCAGCTTGCATTGACGAGTGATCGGCAGAAAAAGACCACCACCTTTAACAAACGGCATGTAGCAGGAATACAGCGCCTGCTTGTCCTTGAAGTTTTGATTGATGATGCCGCCAGCACGAGGCATGTTCATAGGCAGACTTCCTGAAAAGCGTTCTTGTTGTGATCTCAGCGCGAGGTGAGCGCTACCCAATCGGAAAAGGTGGCATCAATTAATGCATTGCCCTGCACATTACCTGCCAGCAGGCGTTGCCTGTCTGCCAGACCCTGACGGAAGCGCAACAGGGCAGCCGGCTGGAAATGTGCCGACATGCGCTCGATTATAGGCGCGAGATCCCTGTGTTTGACAACTGTTGCTGCACCACTGGCAGCAACCACCAGATCATCCAGCAGACTGAGTAAGGCTACCAGCAGGGATTCGGCGCCCAGTGAATGCCAGCGCTGGGCCGTCACCAGCGCTGTCTGCCGCTGTTGCGTCAACTGCATGAGATCCTTGAGCAAGGGCTCTCGCTGCGAAAACCACTCGGCCTCGCGCAATGCCAGCGCGGCCAGTGGCGCCCCCCGGGACAGGGCGAGCAAGAGGCGAGCCTTTTGTTCATCGCCCACCTGGGGCACCAGCCAGGCCAGGGCATCTGCCTCGGCCGGTATCGGCAACGGCCGTTGCTGGCAACGACTGCGCAATGTTGGTGCCAGACTGAGTGGTTGTGATGTCAGCAGCATCAGTGCCGTATCCCGCCCTGGCTCCTCGAGCGTTTTCAGCAGGGCATTGGCGGCTTGCACATTGAGCAGGTGCGCTGGCGATAACACCACCACACGCCACCCTCCCATCTGTGCCGACTTCTCCGCAAACCCTACCAGTTCGCGAACCTGGTCCACCCGGATGGCCTTGGCTGTCTTTCCGGTTTTTTCATCGGTCAGTGTGGTCAGCCACATCAGATCGGGATGCGTGCCTGCCGCGAGCAGGCTGCAACTCTTGCACTGGCCACAGGCCACGCCGTCACGGGGCTGATGACACAACAGGCGGGCAGCGAATGCCTTCGCAAAGCGCTCCTTGCCCAGGCCGTCTGCCCCGCTCAGCAACAGCGCATGCGGCAAGCGTTGCTGAACCAGCAACTCCTCCAGCGACTGCCAGAGTGACTGTTGCCAGGCATAGGCCCGGAAAGGGTAAGGAGCGCGAACCTCTGCCTCACTCACAGGCCCTGCTCCTGCAACCAGTCTTCCAGCGCCCGGGCAATACTCGCCTGCACATGCTCCAGCGGCCGACCTGCATCAATCACACGAAAGCGCCGCGGCTCCGCCTGTGCACGGGCACGATAGCCGGCACGCACACGCTCGAAAAAGGACTCCTGCTCGGACTCAAAGCGATCCTTCTCCGCTCTCGCCTCGACCCGCGCCAACCCTTCCTGAACAGGCAAGTCCAGCAAAAGCGTCAAACCGGGACGCAATGTGCCTTGCACCAGTTGCTCCAGCGCAGCAATCGTCTGCAGAGAAAGATGCCGCCCGTATCCCTGATAGGCATACGTCGCATCCGTGAAGCGGTCACACAAAACAAACTCACCCCGGGCCAGCGATGGCTGAATCACTTGCGACATATGCTGGGCACGCGCCGCGAACATGAGCAGCAGCTCGGCATCCGGAGCCATTACTTCATCACGACGAGCCAGAAGCAATGCACGTATTTCTTCGGCCAGCGGAGTACCACCGGGCTCACGGGTGACCACCAGCGCAAGACCTCGGCGCACGAAAAAATCACGGACAAATTCGAGGCAGGTACTCTTGCCTGCGCCCTCGCCCCCTTCCAGGGTAATGAAACGATTGACACTCATGCTCAGGATTCCGGTGCAGAACGATATTCTGACTGACGCTGCAACTGATAGCGCTGAACGGCACGATTATGATCTTCCAGCGTAGACGTGAACTCGTGCGAGCCGTCACCACGTGCAACAAAATAGATCTCGTCACCCTCCGCAGGATGCAGTGCGGCATGAATGGCCGCACGCCCGGGCAAGGCAATCGGCGTCGGCGGCAAGCCGCTCACCCGATAGGTATTATAGGGTGTCACACGCATCAGGTTGGCACGTGTCAGGTTGCCATCAAACCCGGGCCCCATGCCATAAATCACGGTCGGATCGGTTTGCAGACGCATGTTCCTTTGCAGCCTGCGCACAAACACCCCGGCAATACGGGGGCGCTCTTCCGCCATGCCGGTTTCCTTTTCAACAATCGACGCCATGATCAGCGCTTCGTAGGGTGTTGCATAAGGCAATCCGGCCGCACGTGACGCCCACTCACTGGCCAGGATTTTTTGCTGGCGCGCATAAAGCTTTTCAAGAATACCTATATCAGTATCACCCACGGCAATGTCATAGGTATCCGGGGCAAACAGGCCCTCCGGACTGGGTTCGGTCGCCCCCAGCATAGCCAGCAATGCGGCATCATCCCGTATGGCTGTCGATTTGATGTTCTTGTGCTCCGCAAGCAGGCGACGCAAATCACGGTAGGTGGTTCCCTCAATCACCGTCAGCCGTGAATCAATGACCAGCTTGCCCTCACCCAGCAACCGCAACAGGGATATGGTGCTCTGGGGAGGCTGCAACTGCACGACACCGGCTCGCAACGTCTTGTCGCCGGGCTGCAGGCGCAACCAGGCACGCGCCAGCCAGCGGTCCGGCAGTATCCCGTCATTAGCCAGGGTATCGATCACCGATGAGTATGAGGCGCCGCGCGCGATCTCCAGCCGATAACCATCGACCGGCAATGGGAGACGCGAAAACAGGCCCTGGTAAATCCAGAGCGTCGGCAGAAAGGTCAGGAGAAAAAGCGCCAGGGCCCAAGGCCAGCGACGCCGGGGCGAAGATGAGCGTGTCATGATGCGCCTAGCATCTCATCCCAGTAGCGTTGAAGTCGACGGGTGATTGGGCCGGGCATCCGTTCAATGGCAGCCAGTTGGCGAACCGGCCAGATACCGTAAATGCTGTTGCAAAAGAAAACCTCGTCCGCCGCCAGAACCTGCTCCAGACGGTATTCACCTTCCTCAAACGGGATGCCTGCTCGCAACGCCTCAGCCTGCAAGGCCTGGCGCATCACGCCACGCACGCCGGCACGATCCAGGCGCGGGCTATGCAGCACACCATCCTGCACCCAGAACACATTGCTGAATACACCCTCGACAACATGCCCCCCGACATCAAGCACCAGCGCCTCGCTGGCTCCTTCATGGGTAGCGAGTTCACGGCGCAGTAACACCTGCTCCAGACGATTGAGGTGCTTGTGGCCCGCCAGCAAGGGACTGATGCCCAGAGGCTGCTGGCAAACTGTCGCGACAATGCCCTGCGCAGCGTGCCCGGGAGGCCAGGACATTTCAGGATGAAGGGTGAAGATCAGCGTGGATGGCGCATGTGGGTCGGGCAAATAACCGCGGCCGCTATTACCTCGCGTCAGAATGATCTTGGCAACCGCCTCGTCACTGCCGGCCAGAAAACCGGCAAATGCCGTTGCCGCAGCGTCTGCATCAAACACAATGCCAAGTGCCGCCGCACTGCTGCCCAACCGTGACATGTGCGCATCAAACAGCAGCGGGCGGCCGCCTGAAATGCGGATCGTTTCGAAGAGACCGTCGCCGTAGGCCAGTCCCCGGTCCGCCACGCTCAGTACGGCAGTGTCACCCTGCTCCAGGGTGACACCATTAATCCAGACACGGCGAATCATTCACACCCGCCGGAAAATCAGCGAGCCATTGGTCCCGCCAAAACCGAACGAGTTGGACAGCGCCACGTCAATCTTCATGGGGCGTGCCTTGTTCGGCACATAATCCAGCGTGCAGCCTTCAGCCGGGTTATCAAGATTGATCGTTGGCGGCGCGATATTATTGGCAATTGCCAGCACCGAGAAGATCGCCTCCACAGCACCCGCAGCACCCAGCAGATGCCCGACCATGGACTTGGTCGAGCTCACTGCCAGCTTTTGTGCATGCTCACCAAACACAGACTGTATGGCCTGCGACTCAGCCACATCACCGGCTTCGGTCGAGGTACCGTGAGCATTTACATAATCGACTGCATCCGCTGCCAGGCCGGCATCACGCAGCGCATTGCGCATGGCTGCCGCTGCACCTTCGCCATTTTCGCTGGGCGCAGTCATGTGATACGCGTCATCACTCATGCCAAAACCAACTACTTCGGCATAAATGCGCGCACCACGCGCCACTGCTTGCTCGTACTCTTCCAGCATCAACACACCGGCACCATCACCCAGAACAAAACCATCACGATCGCGGTCCCAGGGGCGACTGGCTGCCTGAGGATCGTCATTGCGCGTGGAAAGCGCACGGGCAGCAGAAAAACCGGCCATACCCAGCGGGCTGGATGCCTTTTCGGCTCCGCCAGCCAGCATCATGTCGGCATCACCGTAAGCAATCATGCGGGCCGCCAGACCAATGCAGTGCGTACCACTGGTACATGCAGTGGACACAGCAATATTGGGGCCCTTGAGCCCCAGACGAATGGCCAGCATGCCAGCTGCCATGTTGATAATGGAGCCCGGCACAAAAAACGGCGAAATCTTGCGGGGACCATCGGCCATCAGTGTTTCCTTGCTGCGCTCGATCGAGCTCAGGCCGCCAATACCGGAGCCGATGGAAACACCGATACGCGGTGCATTTTCCGGTGTCACTTCCAGGCCGGAGTCTGCCATGGCCTGCACACCCGCAATGATGCCGTACTGGATAAACTCATCCATGCGGCGAGCTTCCTTCGCCGGCATATAGGCCTCAACGTCAAGCCCACGCACAAGCCCGGCAAACCGGGTGGAGTAATTCGTGGTATCGAAATGATCAATCAGGGAAATCCCGCTCTTGCCGGCGACAATACCGGCCCAGGTGGATTCCACGGTATTACCCAAACCGGTCAGCATACCCAGACCTGTGACTACGACACGACGACGTGACATGACTGCTCCTGCCCTGCTGGCTGTTACCCTGCTGATCACCGGTTTAACAACCACCTCAAACCCAACAGACACACCCGCCATCACCAAGCCATTAATGTGCTCGGCAATAGCGGATGCCAGATACAAAAAAGCCGCAGACTACCGATGCAGTACTGCGGCTTTTTGACAATACCAACAAAAATTACTTGTTGTTATTGTTAATGTAATCGATCGCGTTCTGCACGGTGCTGATCTTCTCAGCTTCTTCGTCAGGGATCTCGAGTTCGAATTCCTCTTCCAGAGCCATCACCAGCTCGACTGTGTCGAGCGAATCAGCGCCCAGATCATCCACAAAGGATGCTTCGCTGGTAACGTCTTCCAGCTTCACACCCAGCTGTTCGGCGACAATCTTCTTGACGCGTTCTTCGATAGTGCTCACGTTTTTCTCCTCGTTGGACAATATCCCTTGCAGGAACGGAGGCTAGTGTATTGGACCCCCCGTAGGGTGGCAAGCCGGCTTTTTCTGCAAAGGGTAAGGGTTTGTTGCAACCATAAAAACAGGAAAAACTCCTGTTATTCCATATACATACCGCCATTCACATGGAGCGTGACGCCAGTAATGTAGCTTGCTTCCGCCGAGGCAAGAAAGCCTACGGCAGCTGCAATTTCCTCAGGTTGACCCAATCGGCCAGCCGGAATGGAGGCCAGAAGCTTCTCTTTTTGCTCTTCCGGCAGGACATGGGTCATGTCTGTGGCAATGAAACCCGGTGCCACGGCATTGACCGTAATGTTACGCGAACCAATCTCGCGGGCCAGTGCCCGGGAGAAGCCCTCCAGGCCAGCCTTGGCGGCCGCATAGTTGGCCTGCCCCGGATTACCGCTGGAACCCACCACCGAGCTGATGCTGATGATACGGCCCCAACGCTCTTTGGTCATGGCTTTCAGGCAGGCCTTGCTCATGCGATAGATGGCATTGAGGTTGGTATTGATGACGCTATCCCACTCGTCATCCTTCATACGCAGCATGAGGTTGTCACGCGTGATGCCGGCGTTGTTGACGAGAATAACGGGGGCGCCCACTTCAGCGCTCACGGCCGCCATGCACGCTTCAATAGAGGCGGGATCAGCGACATTCAGGGCAAAACCTCGACCACTGTTACCAGCCTCCTTCAGATACGCCGTGATGGCCTCGGCACCTGCCTCGGTGGTGGCAGTCCCGACCACCACAGCACCACGACGAGCCAGCTCAAGCGCGATAGCCTTGCCAATCCCGCGGCTGGCACCCGTTACCAGGGCAATCTTTCCTGTAATCGACATCCTGTTTTCCTTCTTCTTGTGAACCCGGATCATCCGGCAGCACGCTGCCCGGACGCCTCAAACCGCCAGAGCCGCCGCAAAACCTTCTGCGGACTCCAGTGCAGCGCATTCCATTTCTTTCACGATACGTTTGTTAAGGCCACACAGCACCTTGCCCGGACCGCACTCCAGCGCACGCACCACGCCCAGACCCGCCAGCGTTTCCATGCACTGCACCCAGAGGACAGGGCGATACAGCTGCTGGATCAGTGCCGCACGCATTGCCGGCACATCAGCCTCAATGCGGGCGGACACATTCTGCACGACCGGTATGGCAGGCGTGTTAAATGCAATGGCGGCCAGCGTACCTTCCAGCTTTTCTGCTGCGGACTTCATGAGTGCACAGTGTGATGGAACCGATACCGGCAAAGGCAAGGCGCGCTTGGCGCCTGCTGCCTTGAGCTTTTCGATGGCAACAGCGACAGCAGCCGCGCTGCCGGCAATCACGACCTGCCCAGGCGCATTGAAGTTCACGGCTTCCACCACACCGGCGGCCGAGGCATCGGCACAACACTGCCGTACAACATCATCGTCCAGCCCCAGAATGGCGGCCATTGCGCCCTCACCTGCCGGCACTGCCACCTGCATCAGGCGGCCACGCTCAGCAACCAGACGCACACCATCCGCAAGGGAAATGGCACCACCAGCCACCAGCGCGGTGTATTCGCCCAGCGAATGGCCCGCAAGATAATCCGGCGCGCGACCACCTGCGGCCAGCCAGGCGCGAAACACGGCGACACCAGCCGTCAGCAACACTGGCTGTGTGTTTTCGGTGCGATTGAGATCCGCCTCGGGACCATTCTGCGAAAGCGCCCAGAGATCCAGACCCAATGCAGCAGAGGCTTCGTCAAACGTTGACCGTACAACAGGATGTGCCGCAGCCAGATCGGCCAGCATGCCAACTGATTGCGACCCCTGACCTGGAAAGACGAAGGCAAGTCCGGACATGCAAAAACCCCTTGTTTGAAATCGTGGTTGCCCGATACGGCAGCCGCGCAGAAGAATGACCAATTGGTGAAAGGCTTGCCAGTACGAAGTTGCAAGCAGTCTTTTCAGACAGGACAGGAGATCAGACCGCCGCTGGCGGCACACTCACAGGCGCAGACATGCGGGCATGAATCAGGCCGGGCACGTTTTTCTCGACTTCCTTTATCGACACACGCACTGCCTGTGCAAAGGATGCCTCGTCGGCACTGCCATGACTCTTGATGACAATACCGGTAAGCCCGACCAGGCTGGCACCGTTGTAACGGCCCGGATCCATCTGCTGCCTGAGCCCCTTCCAGATTGGAAAGGCCAGTGCTCCCACCAGCTTGCTGAGCCAACTGCGCCCGATCTCGGCCTTGATCATGCCGGCCATCATCTTGGCCACGCCCTCGGAGGACTTGAGCGCGATATTGCCGACAAAACCGTCACAAACCACCACATCGGCGTGCCCCTTGAAAACACCGTCGCCTTCGACATAACCGATGTAATTGAGGCCGGACTGCTTCAGCAACTCATCCGTCTGCCTGATGAGGTCGTTACCCTTGATTTCCTCTTCCCCGATGTTGAGCAACCCGACTCGCGGACGCTCGATACCATCCAGCACTTCCGCAACGACAGAGCCCATCTGGGCAAACTGCAGAAGATGGGCAGGACCGGAATCAACATTGGCTCCCAAATCCAGCATGTGCACATGCCCGGTCATGGTGGGCAGTGCTGCCATAATGGCAGGACGATCAATATCGGCATGTGTCTTGAGTACGAAACGACTGATTGCCATCAGGGCGCCGGTATTACCGGCAGAGACACAGGCATCAACAGACTTCTCGTGCACCAGATTGATGGCGAGCCGCATGGAGGACTGTTTTTTCTGGCGAAGGGCCACGGCAACCTTGTCATCCATGGTGACCACCTCGGTGGTATGAACGACGGACACNNAGCGCGATGCCGGTCATCGACGATTATTCTTCGTCTTTGCTCGGGAACAGCTGACGACCACGGTACACGCCGTCTTTGGTCACGTGGTGACGCAGATGCGTTTCACCGGTTTCCTGATCGACCGACAGGGTCGGGCCGGTCAGGGCATCGTGCGCACGACGCATGTCACGTGCGGAACGGCTTTTGCGGTTTTGTTGAACGGCCATGACAGGACTCCGGAACTAAAATTAACAGTTTAAAATCATTTCTCTTCGGGGTGGCCTTTCAAACCGGCCAACACCTGAAACGGGTTTTCGCGAGCAGGCTCTTCCACGACGTCATCATCTGTTGTCGCTTCAATCTGCAGTGCTTCACAACTTTCGTGCACTGGCACCAGCGGCAACGAGAGAATCAGCTCGTCTTCCAGCGCCTCCAGCAAGTCCAGTCGACCTTCTTCATCGAGCACCAGGAAATCGGCCTCGTCTGACAGCTGATCAGCATCTTCTTCGCTGCGCAGAAGAAAAAGGGACACACTTGACTGCTCTGTGCAGGTCACCGGCTCAAGGCAGCGCTGGCAGGCCAACTGAACCGTCGCGCCAAGCTCTGCGTCGAGTTTCATCAGTCCTTGCGCATCACGC
Source organism: Moraxellaceae bacterium (assembly GCA_003543245.1). Taxonomy (GTDB): domain Bacteria; phylum Pseudomonadota; class Gammaproteobacteria; order Pseudomonadales; family Moraxellaceae; genus UBA2031. The sequence continues at coordinate 12,781 of DPJB01000019.1, forward strand.
GAGACCTTGCAATGCACCTTGATCTCACCGGTATCACTGACCACTCCCTCCCGCACGCGGGGGAACGCCGCGAGCGGAAAGACCTGATCGATCTCGCCTTCGCGGTCCGCCCATTTCTGGGCATCAATGAGATGCGGCAGGGACCCGGCTAACATAGGCGCGCGATAATACGGATTCGACCTGTGGCTGTCAAAAGAAAAACCATTGTATTCTCCCGGGTTTAGGGGCCCCCGAGATCACCATGCCACCGACCCACCCGACCATCCTGCTGGCATCATCCTCGCCGGCTCGGCGCACCCTGCTGGAAAAGCTGGGGCTGCCGTTTGGCATCGCCAGTCCGGACATCGACGAAGCCGCCCTTCCGGGTGAGGATGCCAAAACCCTGGTGACCCGGCTGAGCCGGGCCAAGGCACTGGCGCTGGCGACGACGCATCCGGACAGCCTGATCATCGGCTCGGACCAGGTACTGACCCTGGACAACGAAACCCTGAGCAAACCCGGCACACACGAGCGCGCCCGGGCCCAGCTTGAGCGGCTGTCCGGCCAAACCGTGACTTTCCACACCGGGATCTGCCTGCTAAATACCCGCACCGGACAGCATCAGGTAACGGCCGAACCATTCGAGGTCAGCTTTCGCCATCTCAATCCGGAACAGATTGAGCGCTACCTGCTGGCGGACCAGCCCTATGGCTGTGCCGGCAGCTTCAAGGCCGAGGCGCTGGGAATCACGCTGTTCAAGCGCTTTCACGGACGCGACCCCAACAGCCTGATCGGCCTGCCACTGATGGCGCTGGTTGACTTCCTGCTGGCGGAGGGCGTGGTACTGCCCTGAGCACCACACAAAAAAACAGGGAAGCCATTGGCCTCCCCGTTTTTTGTACAGCCTATATAAGCCGCAGCAATGCTTTTTGGTCGAACCAATCAGCGCAATTGTGGGCCCTGTGCCGGAGCAACCCTTGCAGCCACAGCAGTACCAACACTTGCACCAAAGCGGCCAAGCAGGCTGTCCAGCGGATTTTCTGATACCGAGTAGTCCACCAGCTTTTCGGCACCGACCACGGTACGGGCGACCGAGTCGACCGAGCCAAAACCATCGGCAAGCCCCAGCTCCACTGCCTGCTGCCCCGTCCAGAAAAGACCACTGAAGATATCGGGACTTTCCTTGAGGCGCTGGCCACGCCCCTGCTTTACGGCAGCCACAAACTGCTGATGAATGGCATCCAGCATCATCTTGATATGCGCCTTGTCTTCCGGCCTGACTGGTGCAAACGGGCTCATGAGCGCCTTGTTCTCGCCAGCCGTCAGGGTTCGGTCCTCGATACCCAGCTTCTGCATCAATCCCTCAACACCGAAGCCCTGCATGATCACGCCAATGGACCCCACCAGACTGCCTGGTGCAACGTAAATCTGGTCGGCTGCCGCAGCTATATAATAGGCGCCGCTGGCACCCATGTCGGTAATGACGGCGTATACCTTCTTGCTCTTGTGAATGCTGCGGAGACGCCGGATTTCCTCATATACATAGGCCGACTGCACCGGACTTCCACCCGGACTGTTGATTTCGAGCACGACAGCCTGGCTGTGCGGTGACTCGAATGCGGCCCGAAGCCCCTCAATGATCATGGCAGCATTGGCCGGGGAATCGTCAGAAATCTCTCCCTGAACACTCACCACTGCCGTGTGCTTGCCAGCGATGGCCGCGGTTTCAACCGAGTCGCCGCCGAATAGCAACCAGAGCAGAACAGTCAGGTAGGCGAATGTCAGCACCCGGAACAAAATGCTCCAGCGACGGGCACGACGCTGCTCGTCCACTGACGCCATTACCACTTTTTCCAGCAGCTCCCACTCACGCCCTTTCGGTCCTGCCGACGGCGGAGTTGTTCCCCAGGGGTTATCAGCCATTATCTACTCCAGATGCAGGCAGTATCGCCCGCAAAGAATTGGTGAGGTTATAGCGAACGCAAGTGCCCTGCCAAGGCAAACAGGTCATCAACAATATCAAGAGGGCCAAACGCACGCAGAGCCTTGGTCTCATGAACTCCATGTGCAATGCCGATACGCGGCATGCCTGCGCGCTTGGCCATCTCCATATCAAAAGTGGTATCACCAATCATGATGGCATCCCTGGGTCGCAGACGGGTTTCCGCAAGGATTTCGTACAGCATCCGGGGATCCGGCTTGGAGACGGTTTCATCTGCCGTACGACTGAGGTCAAACGCAGTGGTAAGACCTGTTTTTATAAGCACCCTGTCAAGACCGATCCGGCTTTTCCCCGTGGCTACCGCCAGCAGGAACCCCCTGTCACGGAGCTCGTGCAGCAGCTCTGTCGCACCAGGAAAAAGATCGCTGCTGCCGGCAGACCCTGCCACAAAGTGCCTGGCATAACCCAGGCGAATTGCCTCACGGGTGTCGGCATCCTGCCGAGGGAAAAGACGCTCAATGGCCTCTGGCAAGCCAAGACCAATGATGTGACGGACAGCCTCATAGGTTGGTACGACCAATTCAAGATCATGCGCCGCCATCTGCATGCAATGCACGATCTGGCGCTCGGAATCCATGAGCGTGCCATCCCAATCAAAAATGATCAGCTTAGCCACGACGCAGATTCTCCAGCACCGCCTCGAGATCTGGCTCCAGCGGGCAGGTCAATCTTAATGACTTGGTCATACCAGCCAGTTTTAAATTGAGGTCGCGAGCATGCAGGAAGAGGCGCGTTGACCCATAGGCCTTCATGGCCTTGTTGACGTCATCGTTGCCGTACTTCTCGTCACCAACCAGTGCATGGCCCAGGTACTGGGCATGCACGCGAATCTGATGGGTGCGCCCTGTCTTTGGCCGGGCCTCCACCAATGTGGTGTTACCAATTCTGTCCAGTACCTTGAACTCGGTCAGCGCCTCCTTGCCATCTCGCGCCACCCGGACAATGCGCTCACCATTGGGCAGATTGGTCTTGAGCAGGGGAGCATTAACGGTATGCTCCGCCCCCTTGAGGCGACCAGACAACAAAGCCACGTACACCTTCTGGACCCTCCCCTCGCGCAGCTGGTCATGCAGATCGCGCAGCACACTGCGCTTCTCGGCCACCATGAGCAGGCCGGAAGTATCCCGGTCAAGGCGGTGCACCAGCTCCAGAAAAGGCTTTTCCGGCAACACCACGCGCAGCGCTTCGATCACGCCCCAAGCCACGCCACTGCCGCCATGCACGGCCAGTCCGGCAGGTTTGTTGATGACGAGCAGGCCATCCTGTTCGTAAATGATGCGGCTTTTGAGGTCGCGACTGATGCCGGCACCCGGCTGCACCGGTGCGGCTGCCTCGGCCAGGCGCAGGGGCGGCACACGAATGATGTCGCCCGCTGCCACCCGGTAATCCGGCTTGATGCGACCCTTGTTTACCCGGACTTCGCCGGTGCGCAGGATGCGATAAACCAGCGTTCGCGGGGCTCCCTTGAGCTGGGTGATCAGGAAATTGTCGATGCGCTGGCCGGCAGAATCTTCCGGAACGGTGAGGAACCGGGCGGCGGCCGCCGCTGCTTCGTGGGAAGACATGGAAATTCACTTATCTATCAAGGAGCTGGGCCCGATTGTTCTTGGCCACAGGCGAATGCTGCTGCTATAGTAGCTGGTCGCTTGCAGAATCGGGTCGAAGGCTTCCGGGCATATTACAATTTGCCCGCCAGCCAAAAGGGTCTCCATTGTACAGGAAGCCCTGAACCAGTGTCGCGAGCAGTTGCAGATTCTTGCCCGCCATCGTTCCCCGGCCCATGTGCCCAGGTATGATGCGCGTGAGGCGTAATGCAGCCGCCCGGCCCCGTTCCACGCCTGCCAGTGACAGCCATGACGGCAGGGACCGCACCCCGCCAGCCCCCGCGCCTTTTATCGACGTGGCCAGGCTGCAAACCATGCACCTCCCCCGTCCTGGCAAACGCAGCAACAACGAGGCCACTTGCCCCGCCCGCCTTCCGGCACTGCCGGCCCGGTCAGTTCAGGTGTCACCTCATGAGTGGCGGACATCCGCCTGTTAAAACCATTTGCACCAGGCAAGTGGAGCGCTGTCGATAGCGGGTAACGAATGAATTCCGGGAGACATCAAGGTGTTTCCCCGCCGGCCGGGCCAACAGCCCCGTTCCGGGCCACAAGCCCGTGATTGCTGGCACTGTGTGTACGAACGCAGGTTTCTGCTGAATCATGCCGGCATGCCCGGCAAGCGGAATCCGCGCTGCAGCACTTCCCAACAGGAGGCCGCAGTCCCGTTACCACCGTCGCCCACTACCGTTGGCGTTCCTGCCCAGAGTGCCGGAACCCATTGGGTAGACCATGAAACGCATGCTTATCAATGCCACGCACGCTGAAGAAAAACGCGTTGCGATGGTGGACGGACAACGTCTTTACGATTTCGATCTCGAACACACCGCCCGCGAACAGAAAAAAGCCAGCATCTACAAGGGCAAGGTCACACGCATCGAGCCCAGCCTTGAAGCCGCCTTTGTTGATTACGGTTCTGACCGCCACGGCTTTCTCCCGCTGAAAGAAATCTCCCGCGAATACTTCAACAAGTCCCCGAAGGAAGCTGGTGGTCGCATTACGATTCGTGACGCCATAAAGGAAGGCCAGGAAATCATCGTCCAGGTCGAGAAGGAAGAACGTGGCAACAAGGGCGCAGCCCTTTCCACCTTCATCTCGCTGGCCGGTCGCTACCTGGTGCTGATGCCGAACAATCCTCGTGCCGGTGGCATCTCGCGCCGTATCGAAGGTGAAGAGCGTCAGGAACTGAAGGATGCCCTGAACGCGATCAACATTCCCCAGGACATGGGTGCCATTGTGCGTACTGCAGGCCTTGGCCGCAGCGCAGAAGAGCTGCAATGGGATCTGGATTACCTGATGACACTGTGGTCGTCCATCAAGACCGCCAGTGACCGTCCGGCTCCTTTCCTGATCTATCAGGAAAGCAATGTCATCATCCGTGCCGTGCGTGACTACCTGCGTCAGGACATCAACGAAGTCCTGATCGACAGTGAGCCTGCCTATAACGAAGCAATGAACTTCGTGCAGCAGGTGATGCCGCACTACCAGACCAAGATCAAGCTCTACAAGGATTCGGTGCCGTTGTTCAACCGCTACCAGATCGAGAGCCAGATCGAGACCGCCTACCAGCGTGAAGTGAAGCTGCCGTCCGGTGGCTCCATCGTGATTGATCCGACCGAAGCGCTGGTGTCCATCGACATCAACTCCTCGCGCGCCACCAAGGGCAGTGACATCGAGGAAACTGCACTGAACACCAACCTGGAGGCTGCCGATGAAATCGGTCGTCAACTGCGTCTGCGTGATATCGGCGGCCTGATCGTCATCGACTTTATCGACATGACTCCGGTCAAGCACCAACGCCAGGTGGAAGATCGCCTGCGCGATGCCCTGAGCATGGACCGTGCCCGTATCCAGATCGGCCGCATCTCCAAGTTCGGCCTGCTGGAACTGTCACGTCAGCGCCTGCGTCCGTCACTGGAAGAAACCACCGGCCTCGTCTGCCCGCGTTGTAACGGCACCGGCGTCATCCGCGATGTACGCTCGCTGGCCCTGTCCATCATGCGTGTCATTGAGGAAGAAGTACTGAAGGAACGCAGTGCGCAGATTAACGCGCAGGTGCCAATCTCCGTGGCAACCTTCCTTCTCAATGAAAAACGTGCAGCACTGGCGACAATTGAAAGCCGCAGTGGTGTCCGCATTGTCATTCTGCCGAACGAACACCTGGAAACACCTCACTATGAAGTCACTCGCCTGCGCGATGACCAGATTGAGGAAGGCCAGGAAGATGTGCCGACCTACAAGCTGGTCGAACGCATCCAGCCGCCAGCGAATGAAGACGTCCTGAAATCCGTTGATCCGGAGCCGCGTCGTCAGGAAGCAGCGGTGAAGATGATTCAGCCGCAAACCCAGGCACCAGCACCAAAGGCGGTGGAACAGAAGCCTCTGGCAACTGCGCCGGCAGCAACCGAGCCAAGCCAGCTGGGTTTCTTTGCCTGGCTGTCCAACCTGTTCGGCATCACCGAAAAGGCGCCGGAACCAGTTGTTCAGGAAGCCACGAAGAAACCAGAAGGCAATGCCAATCGCCAGCGTAATGGCCGTGGCAACGAACGCCGTGACGGAAATCGTCAGGGTGGCCGTAACCGTGGCGAAGGCAATCGTGAACAACGCGAGCCTCGCGAAGCACGTGAACCGCGTGAAGCCCGCGAGCCACGTCCGGAGCGCGAGCCTCGTGAACCGAAAGAACAGAGGGAGCCAAGAGAGCCACGCGAGAACAATCGTGGTGAAGGTCGTGGCCAGGGTGGTGAAAACCGCCGTACCACCATTGAAGGTCGTCGNNCGCCCGGAAGGTGCTGAAGCACGTCCACCACGTGAGCCCCGCGAACCTCGTGAACCCAGAGAGCCACGTGGCGATCGTGGTCCGCGTCCTGAACGCGAACCGCGTCAGCGCCGCGAAGAAGCTGCCGCCCCGGTTGTGGCTGCTGAAGGCGTAGTTGTTGATGCCGTCACCCCGGAGGCCACTGCTGCCGTTGAAGGTGGCGAGCGTCGCCCTCGTCGTGGTCGTCACCCGAGCAATCGTCGCCAGCGCCCACCACGTGAGCGCGATCAGCAGGTTCTGATTGAGGAAGGACTGCTGACACCGGAGGGTACCCCGGTCGTTGCAGTACCTGTGGTTGCCGAAATGGCTGTCGCAGTTGTTGAAGCTGTTACTACCGAAGCTCAGGCAACAGGTGATGATGCAGCTCCCGCTATCACAGAGACACCCGCTGCCCCGCAGGAAACAGTGATTGCAGCAGTTGCCACCACATCTGCACCACAGGCAACCATCTCCCTTTCTGCGACAGGCTCAGAAGAACCTGGCACACCCGGTGGTCTGCCGGAACAGGAAGTCCATGTTCCACGCGCACCAGGTCGCGCTGCCAATGATCCTCGCGAGCGTCGTCGTCGTGAGCGTGAGCTGGCAGCCCAGCGAGCTGCAGGCACGCAAGTAACTGCCCCTGTTGCTGAACAGGCTGCTGAGACTGTTGCTGCTACACCAGTTGAAGCGCCAGTCGCTGTAGTTGCTGCCCCGGTAGAACCCGAGGTGGTCCAGGCTCAGACGGCTGAAACAGCAAGCCCTGCCGAAACTACCGATACCTCGGTGGCTAGTGCAGATGTTGTCAGTGAATCCGGCAACACGCCGGAAAACACAGCCAGCTGATCCATCAGTTGTTGCTGCAAATAAAAAGGGCGGTCTGATGACCGCCCTTTTTATTGCCTTTATTTTTACTACCGAACAATCAGCGCCGTGGACCTGTCGGCATCACGGCAATGCACCAATGAACTTCACTACCTCGGCAGCACTCTCATACGGCACTTCCGCCATCGGAATGTGACCAACGCCGGGCAAAATGACTACCTGGCTACCCTTGATGTACTTGCTGAAAACCTTTGCATTATCCGGATGCAGGACCCGATCCTTTTCTCCCCACAGAACCAGTGTGGGTGCCTTGATGGCATCAAGTTTCGGCAACAGGAAATTGATGTCCTCAAAAAGGACGTCCAGAAAAATACGCTCATGCAGTGCACTGTCCTGCACTGCCCGCTCAGACAGGTAGTCCAGTACAGGTCGGGGCATGGCCGGCCGTTGCGCTGACGCAAACGTGATCATGGTATCAAAGTCTGCAGGCTTTCTCATCACGAGGATATTGCGGCCGGACAGCAGAGTACGATCCAGTTCAGTGGGGCGATAATGGATACCTGCAGCATCCATCAGTGTCAGACTCTGAATGGCCGCAGGTTGCTGCACCGCAAGCTCTGCGGCAACGCCGCCCCCCATTGAGTTACCAACGACATGAAACCCTGCTGCACCAATCGATTTCATCAAGCCAAAAAGCCGCTTTGCCTGAGCTTCATAACTGTAATCCCTGCCCGGGGTTTTATCGCTACGCCCAAAGCCGGGAAGATCAGGAATGACAATCCGGTAGTCATTGTCACGAAAGAGCCGGGCAAACTGTGTCCAGCTCAAGCCACTGTCACCAAAGCCATGAACCATGAGAATGGTGCGCTTTGCATTTTTCCTGTCGTTATCCAGATAAAAAATACGGGTGCCGTCAACGGTGGACTCGTGTCGGGTGAGACCGGCAATCGCTTCCTGCCCAAGGGAAATATCTTCAAAAACCGACTTGTCTGCAGCAGTGACAGGCAAGGAAAAAACAAGTGATGCCCCCAGTGCACATGCTGCAATCAACTGACGCATAAGCAAGCCCTCATGTTTGAATCATTGTTTTAATCAGCTGGTTCGTCACCATAGACGCGAGGCTCCATTTCAAGATCAACACCAAAGCGCTTATTCACATCCGACTGGATGGCACGGGCCACCTTGAGTACATCCGCCCCACAGGCTCCGCCCAGATTAACCAGTACCAGGGCCTGCTTTTCATAAGCCCCGACAGGGCCCAGTGCACGACCTTTCCAGCCTGCCTGCTCGATCAGCCAGCCAGCGGCAAGCTTGACACCCTGCTCCTGCGGATACGCCACAACATCCGGAAAGGCCGCTTTCAATGCATCGAATTGTGCGTGCGGAATCACCGGGTTCTTGAAAAAGCTGCCAGCATTACCCAGCACAGCGGGATTGGGTAGTTTGCGCTGGCGGATGGCAATAATCGCATCACTTAACTGCAGGGGCGTAGGATCGGCAATCCCCTCAGCGGCCAGTTCATTCCGGATATCACCATAGGCCATGTACAAGGATGGCTGACGCGACAAGCGAAAGCGTACCCGGGTAATCAGGAAGCGGTCACGGGCCTCCTGCTTGAACACACTGTCGCGGTATGCAAAACGACAGTCTTCATGGGCAAACTCACAGGCTTCGCCTGTTTCGATATTGATTGCCGTCAGGGAGTGAAAAACATCGGTGACTTCAACGCCATAAGCGCCAATATTCTGTATGGGGGCCGCCCCGACCGATCCCGGAATCAGCGACAGGTTTTCGAGACCGTACCAGCCTTGCTGAAGACAATGACGTACAAATTCGTGCCAGACCTCGCCGACCATGGCTTCGATGATGACTGTATCACCCTGCTCTTCCAGCAACCTGATGCCACGCAGACAGGGGCGTATCACCAGCGCATCCAGATCGCCGGCAAAAATCACATTGCTGCCGCCCCCGAGAATGACAACCGGATAGCGGTCGGCCAGCTCGGACTGCAATACCGCCCTGCACTCCTCTTCTGTTTCAGCCTCAACATAAAAACGGGCGCTGGCGGCAATGCCGAATGTATTGAGTGCATCAAGGGGATGATTCTCGACAAGCAACATGTTCAGCAGCCACAACCGAATACGCCCTGCTTTTTCAGCAGATGACGCATGAGGGAAAGACTGCCTGCTTCTGCCATATCGAGCACCGTTTCAAAAACTGCAGCATCACTGTAATAGGGATCAGGAACATCCTGCCCTTCGTGACCGTCAAGAAAATCAAGGAACAGGGCCAGTTCGGCTTTTGGCTGGCGACTGAACTTCTGCATGCGCTGCAGTGCCGCCAGCACCATGTTGTCCATTGCCAGAATATGATCGTAATGCTCGAAGTCCTGCGGGCCGACCTGGCGGGCGCGCAATGCGGAAATATCATAGCCCCGGTCGCGGGCGTGGCGCTGTGCACGCCGATCAGGTGGTTCACCGACATGCGAGCCGGCCATGCCCGCAGAATCAATCTCGAACATGCTGCGCCAGCCCGACTTGTCGGCCTGAGAGGAAAAGACACCCTCTACCGTGGGCGAACGGCAGATGTTGCCAAGACAGACAAAAAGCAGTCGAACAGGTTCAGTCATGACAATATCCGGTCTGGCTCAGGCAAAAAGTGCGCGAATACGTTCCAGATCCTCGGCCGTATCCACGCCCTGCGGAATTTCTACCTCTGCCACACCAACATGAATTTTTACCCCGTTATACAAGGCGCGCAGTTGTTCAAGTGCTTCCACCTGTTCAATCACTGCGGGTGGCCAACCGACATAGGCATGCAGGAATCCGACACGGTATGCATAAATACCCAGATGGCGAAAATACACATCAAGGGCCGGTAATGCGGTCTTGTCTTTGGCAAAGGCATCACGTGCCCATGGCATGGGGGCGCGACTGAAATACAGCGCAAAATCATTCACGTCGCGGACAAGCTTGACGATATTCGGATTGAACAACTGCTCGATGCTGGTCAGTGTTTCGGCCAGTGTGGCGATACCGGCGGCAGAAGACGCCTCGATGTTGCGGGCGACCTGATTGATGACTGCCGGCGGGATAAGCGGCTCATCACCCTGCACATTGACGATGATGGTGTCGTCTGACCAGCCCTTCTTTTGTGCGACTTCCTGCAGGCGATCCGTACCGGACGGATGATTCGCCGAAGTCATCACAACCTCTGCGCCCATGCCCTGCACCGCCGCGGCAATGCGTTCATCATCCGTGGCAATCAGCACTTCTTCGGCACCGCTCTGGCAGGCCCGCTCCACGACGTGCGCCACCATCGGCCGCCCGGCAATATCCAGCAAGGGCTTGCCGGGCAAGCGGCTGGAACCGAAACGAGCAGGAATGACTACCTTGAATCCCATGATGCTTTCCTCAACCCTTTTTCAGCCCAGTCGTTCATCGACAGTAAGGCGACGTGCCTCTTCCTCCAGCATGACCGGAATGCCGTCACGCACAGGAAAGGCAAGGCCATCGGCCCGGCAAATCAGCTCCTGACGCTCCAGGTCATAGCGCAAGGAGCTCTTGCACAAGGGACACACCAGAATGGCGAGCAGTTTCTTGTCAAGCATGATCTTTCTCCACTTGGCGCAAGCGCTGTAACAGGCCGTCCAGAAACACTGGAGGCAATACTGCCTGCACCGGTACATACCACCAGTTTTCTGCCGCGAAACCCGCACACTTCACGGCATCCTTTTCTGTCATTACCACCGACAGTGCCTCGGCAAATGCAAAGTCACGCGCACTGTACGCATGATGATCAGCAAAGGCATGCGGAACGACATCAAAACCCTGCGCCTGCAATTGCGCAAAAAAACGTTGCGGGTTGCCTATACCGGCGACTGCATGCACCCGGGCACCGGGTACCGGAGTGGCCGATGCCCCGGAGTGCAACGGCCTCCACGGTTGTGGCTGCAACTGCATGACACTGGCACCCGGCCACTGCATGCCCTCGCCGTTCACCACGACAAGATCCACCGACGCCAGCCGCGACACCGGCTCCCGCAGGGGACCTGCCGGCAACAACAGGCGATTACCCAAACCACGACCACCATCAATCACGGCAATCTCGATATCCCGCTCCAGGGCATAATGCTGCAGGCCATCGTCACACAACACCACATTGCAGTCCGTATGCTGCTGTAGCCATGACACTGCCCTCGTCCGCACCGGGTCCACTACCACCGGCACACCGGTACGCCTGAATATGGCCAGCGGCTCATCGCCGGACTCTGCAGGTGTGCTTTGCTCATTCAACTGGTACGGGTATTCCGCATGGCCACCATATCCCCGGCTTACCACTGCTGGACGATACCCCTGCTCGCGCAGAAAACTGATCAACGCCAACGTCAATGGGGTCTTGCCCGTGCCACCCACCGTGATATTGCCCACGACAATGACCGGCAACCGGAAGCGCTGTGATGCCAGCCACTTGTGCCGGTACAAAAACCGGCGCAATTCCGTGACCAACGCATACACGACACTGAATGGCCACAATAGCCACAGCAGGGGATGGCCACGATACCAGGCGGTGACCAGTGGCTGGCTCACACCGCCCCCGGCGTTACCACGTCATCCTCTGCAAAGTTGCGGCTGTGCAACTGGGCATACACGCCATCTTTGGCCAGCAACTCGGCATGCGTACCAGACTCCACGATAGTCCTCTGATCCATTACCACAATCAGGTCTGCATTCTCGATGGTGGAAAGACGGTGTGCGATCACCAGCGTGGTACGGCCCTTCATGACTTCGTCGAGGGCGGCCTGAATGTAGTACTCCGATTCATTGTCCAGCGCGCTGGTTGCCTCATCCAGAATCAGGATGGGGGCATTCTTTACCAGGGCACGGGCAATGGCGATACGTTGCCGCTGGCCACCGGAAAGCTGGACGCCATCCTGACCGACGCGGGTGTCGTAGCCATCAGGCAACTGCTCGATGAACTCATGGGCATAGGCTGTACGCGCTGCCTTCTCGACCTCACTGCGCGAGCGATGGCGGAAGGCACCATAGGCAATGTTGTGTTCAATGGAGTCATCAAACAACACTACCTTCTGGCCGACCGTGGCAATCTGCTTGCGCAGGCCGGACAGGCGATATTCCTGAATGGGCCGCCCGTCAATCAGCACCTCGCCGTGGCCCGCATCGTAGAAACGCGGCAGCAGATTGACCAGGGTGCTCTTGCCGGAACCGGAACGGCCAACCAGCGCCACGGTCTGGCCGGGCAGCACACGCAGGTTGATGTCCTGCAATACCGGCTTGCCTTCCTGATAGGAGAATCCGACATGACGGAACTCGATTTCACCCCGCAGCCGCTCTACCTCAACCGTACCGTTATCCGTCTCGGGCGGCATATCGAGCAACTCGAACACTGAGGCAGAAGCGGCAATGCCACGCTGGATTTTCTCGTTGACATCGGTGAGCGCGCGCACCGGTTTTTGCAGCATGCCGACGGCCACGATATAGGACACAAACTGGCCTGCCGTAATCCCCTGCATCAGTGCAGGCTGCAGGGCCACCCATATGACCCCGCCCATGGCAGTGGCGAGTAGTAACTGCACCAGCGGCGAACTGATGGCACTGGTCACCACCATCTTCATNNTCACCGCCATAGGTCTTCACCACCTGGAAGGCCGTGATGGTTTCACTGACCACGTGATTCACATCACCCATGGCATTCTGGATTTTGCTGGAGAGCTTGCGGAAACGTTTGCTGGCCACTCTCACGAGGAGGCCGGCCATCGGACCAATAATGAGCAGGGAGAGTGATAGGCGCCAGTTCAGGTAGAACAGGTAGCCCAGCAGCGTAATGACGATAAAGCCTTCACGCACGATGGTCTTGAGCGCATCCGTCGCGGCACCGGTAACCTGCTCCACATTGAAAATGATCTTGGCCGCAATATGGCCGGGAGAATTGAGATGGTAATAAACCGCCGGCAAGACCAGCAGCTTGTCAAAAAGCTCTCGACGCATTTCATAGACAATGCTGCGGGACACCAGCGACAGGAAATAGTTACCGATAAACGATCCGACGCCGCGCATGAAAACAACACCAATCACCAGCACGGGAAACCAGTTCATGTGCTTCTGGTTCTGGTTAGTGATGGCATCAATGATGTACTGGATAAGCTTGGCGCTGGCCGCCTCGGTAAGGCCATTAAACAGGAAGCCGAGTGTACCGATGACAAAAAAAAGCCAGAAGCGGGCCGTGTACTTCAGCAGACGCCGGTAGGCCTGCGTACCAGTCATCGACGTTTCGGAAATCGGTGTACTCATGAGGGATGACCATCGGAAAAGCCGGCAACCTGACCGGGAGAAGCCCGATCAGGACGAGCCGGGAAAGAGCCCGGTTATTTCTGTTCGGGCTGCCGGGTACTGATACTGAGGTTCTGGAAGCCCATCTGGCCAGCCACGTCCATGACGGTGACCACTGACTGGTGTGGTGCGGTGCCGTCAGCCGAAATCATGAAGGGCAACTCGTGATTGCCCTCACTGGCTTTTTCAATGGCGGAGCGCAGACTGGTTGCCTGCTTGCTGGCAAGCACCTGGCCATTGACCGCATATTCACCGCCCGCACTTACCGACACCTCAATGCTGTTGACAGGCACTGATGCAGCCGCTTCGCCCTTTGCTTCCGGCAAGGCAATCTGCAGTTTGCTGGACTTGGTAAACGTCGTCGACAGCAGAAAGAAAACAATCAGGAACAACAGGCAATCAATCAGTGGCGTGAGATTGAGCTCCAGTGTGTCCTCGGTGGGACGACGGAATTTCACGCCACATTCCCCTTGGCGGACGGCGCCCTGGCTGGCTTGGCCGCCGGTGCACGTTCCTGGAAATCGACTTCACGATCACCATGCACGATATCCACCAGCTTGATGGCCTGCTGTTCCATCTCGACCGTGACATCCTGGATATGACGGGTGAACCAGCGATGCATGACCATGGCAGGGATTGCCACGACGATGCCGCCAGCGGTTGTAATCAGCGCTTTCGAGATGCCGCCAGCCAGCATGGAGGGGTCGTTCAGGCCGGTGGACGTTACCGCCATGAAGGCTTCGATAATGCCCACTACGGTACCCAGCAAACCCAGCAAGGGCGAAATGACCGCAATGGTGCCGAGAATGCTGAGATACTTTTCCATGTCATGAATGACATGCGAGGCAGACTCCTCGATGCTTTCTTTCATGATGTCGCGGCCATGCTTGCTGTTGAGCAGGCCGGCGGCAAGGATTTCCCCCAGGGGAGAGTCGGCACGCAACTGTTTCAGCTTTGCAGCGTCAAGCTCGTTATTACGAATCCACTGCCAGACACGGGCCAGCAGGTCAGGAGGGACAACCCGACTGGAACGCAGTGTCCAGGCACGCTCAAGGACGATGGCAACGGCCAGCATTGATGCCACAACAATCGGCAGCATCAGCAAGCCACCCGCTTTGATCAACTCCCACACGGTGTTGCACTCCTTGAACCGGAAAGATCGGAAACCGGAATAAAATCGGACCCTACTTTAACCGGTATTCACCGCCCCCGCCAAGCACGGCAAGCGCGGTCTGTTTCGCAAAAAATGCTGAAAGCTCATACCCTTGCGACAACCGGCAGATTCACCACCAATAGCGACCAGCATGCCCCCGGTATCCTTGCCAGCTCACCTCCCCGGTAGCCCGGACATCCAGTGTCACTGCCCCGTCATCCGCAGTATTGAGCAAAGGGATTCCGGCCTCTGCCAGGCGCTCCTGCACGGCGGAGGCCGGGTGCCCGAACTGGTTGAGATAGCCAGCCGAGGCTATGGCAATCTGTGGCGAAATACTGGCAAGCCACAGCGCTGACGTCGCCTGACGTGCGCCGTGGTGCCCGAGAATGAGGACATCGGCCTTGATCCCTGCCTTTTCGTCCAACAGTGCATATTCACCCGGTATCTCCAGGTCCCCCGGCAACAGCACAGCGGCATGTCCCTTTGACACCCGCAGCACACAGGAACGGTTATTGTCGGAGACCCCGTGCTCCAGCAGTATGCGGGGCGAGAGGATTGCAAAAGTCCAGCCTTCCGCCTGCCACTCCTGCCCGGCAATACAGGACTCATGCTGAACTCCCCGATGACCCGCAAGACTTTCCGGCCATGCCCCCAGCACGTCCCCGACCGGCATACCGGCCAGTACGGATGCTGCACCACCGGTATGATCAAGATCGTCATGACTGAGCAGCAAGCGGTTCAGGGAGCGGACACCTTGCTGGCGCAGCGCCGGCAGTATCACACTTCGCCCGGCATCCAGCTCGCCAAAGGCTGCGCCCGTGTCATACAGCAGGCGGTAATTGCCGGTCTCCAGCAGCACGGCAAGCCCCTGCCCCACATCCAGTACCGTCACTCGCAATGCCCCGGGGAAAGGCGGCCGGTACATGAAAAAAACCGGCAACAGGAAAAACGGTGTCAGCCATTTCAAACGCGACTGTACTGGCTGGAAAAGACAGAGGGTGGCGAGCAAGGCCCACACGAATCCGCTGCGACCTGGCAGACTCCAGTCGATGCTTGCCCCCGGCCATGACTGGAACTGGTCCAGCAATGCATCCAGCACAGACATCAGCCGTATGGCCATCAACCATGCCATGTCGGCCACTCCCGGCAGGACAGCCCAGAGCAGCAGCCCCAGCAACCCAAAAGGCACCACCAGAAACGTGACAACAGGCACCGCCAGCAGGTTGGCAAAGGGTGATACCCAACTGGCACGCTCAAAAAACCAGACCGTGGCGGGCAACAGAAGAAGGGAGAGTGACAGCTGCAGCCTGACGCCCTGATGCCAGGCCGGCAAATGCGCCTGGGCCTGCCCGACCAGCATCAGCAACGCCACTGCGCCAAATGACAACCAGAAACCGGCGGCATGTACGGCAAGAGGCCACCACAACAACACGGCGAACATGGCCAAGCCCAGAACATGCAGTGCTGGCAAACGACGCTGCCACCACTGTGCCAGTCCGACAACCGCCAGCATCACCAACGTACGTTGTGTCGGCACGGAAAATCCCGCCACCAGACTGTACGCCAGTGCCACACCCAGCCCCATCAATAACGCCGGTTTGTGCAGCGGTACCAGCAAGCCAAGGCCCGGCACCAGTCGCAATGCGCGCCAGGACAGCCAGGCAGCCACCACGGCCAGCAAGGTAATGTGCATTCCCGAAATGGCCATCAGATGAATGACGCCCGTTGCGGCGTAGCGCTCCCAGTCGTCACGCGAGACCAGCGCCCTGTCCCCGGTAATCAGTGCCAGCACGACGCCGGCCTCCGGATGCACGGAAAACTTCTGCTGGAAATGCTGCCGCAGTGACAACCGGTAGCGGTCCAGGGAAAACCCCTTATCGGCCTTGCAGCGCACGGTTTTCGCCGAGCCTGTTGCCGTAACACCTTCCGATAGCAGCCATGCCTCGTAATCAAAGCCACCCGGATTGGCATTGCCGTGAGGACGCTTGAGTCGGACCGACAACTCGCACAGGGAACCGGGCAACGGCATGCCGGCGTCGCGCAGGCTCAGCTGCCAGAGCCCCTGGGGACGCCAGTCGCTGCCCTGCACTTTGGCCGGCCGGAAACGCAACTGCCAACTCCCGAAACGGTTCGGCTCGGGCAGACCGGTGATGAAGCCCTCCGCGACCAGCACGGTCTTTTCAAGTGAAGTTGGCACCTCCGCAGCCAGCATCTGCCCGGCCATCGCCACGGCCAGAGCAAACGAACACAGCCCGGGAACCGGATACACCAGCCAGGTGCGTTGCCAGCGCCACCGGGCCAGCAGGCAGCAACAGGCCGGCAGAAGACTCCACCAGAAAGGGGGCAACAGGGGTAATAACGGGAGAACGAGCAGGCCGGAGACGGCACTCGTGATAACTGGCCCCATGACACACATCCATGTGATCGGGAAAGTATGTGCTTTTACACGAAAGCGCCGAACAAACACAGAATTGACCAGGGGCTGCCGAATGTGAAAGATGGCGGCTCCACCGCAAGGCCACCCTGCGCATGCCGAAACGTCTGATTCGCCGTTACCTGCCGCACCCGGACAGGATCATCCATCACCGCAGCCTGCGCTTTCTGGGCAAGCGGCTGGCAGATCCAAGCCTGTGGCATCTCAACAAGCGATCAGCTGCAGGCGCCGCCTTCTGGGGCCTTTGGTGTGCCTTTCTGCCAATGCCCCTGCAAATGCTGCCTGCGGCAGCGGCAGCCATCCTGTTTCGTGTCAATTTGCCGATGACTGTCGTACTGGTATGGGTCAGCAACCCCCTGACGATGATTCCACTGATTTATGTGTCTTATTTTGTCGGCAGCCTGCTGCTGGGCATTCCCATGCCAAGCGGAAGCGAAATACACCAGTTGGTAGGATATTTGGGCGAGGTCGTGGGCGGGATTTTTTCCGGCAATGCACCCGTCGCCGAACAGATGATCAGCAGGCATATCGAGCCGCTGCTACTGGGAACGCTGGTTACCGGCTTTCTTTTTGGCTGCACCGGCTATGTGCTGATGCGCATCTACTGGCGCTGGCACGTAGTGTCCACCTGGAAAAAACGCCAGTTGCAGCGCAACACGCCTCACGCCTGATCAGGCGTTCGTTTCGGCCAGCCGGCCACGATCCATCCGCAACAGGCGTGTCGCCCGCGAAGCCAGCGTGGTGTCATGGGTTACTATCACAAAACCGATGCCAAGCTCTCGATTCAGCTCCTCAAGTAATCCCTGCACGTCCTGAGACGTTTCATTGTCCAGATTGCCGGTAGGCTCATCGGCCAGCACCACTGCGGGCCTGGTCACCAGTGCACGCGCCAGCGCCACACGCTGACGTTCACCTCCCGACAATTCGGATGGTTTGTGTTGCAAGCGAGCACCCAGACCAACGCGCTCGAGCAGTTCTTTTGCCGCTTTTTCTGCCTCGGCTATGCTGCCATCCCGCAGCAGCAACGGCATGCAGACATTTTCCAGCGCAGTGAATTCAGGCAGCAGGTGATGAAACTGGTACACAAAGCCGATATGCCGGTTACGCAGCCACCCGCGTTTGACTTCGTCACACCTGCTGAAGTCTTCACCACAAATGCGAACTTCGCCGGAACTTGGCGTATCAAGGCCGCCCAGCAGATGCAGCAATGTCGTCTTGCCGGAGCCGGAGCTGCCGACAATGGCGACAAACTCGCCGCGCGCCACCTGCATGTCGATACCATGCAGGATTTCCAGCACCTGCGGACCTTCCTCAAAGCGCTTCACGAGCGCACGGGTCTCCAGCACCAACTCATTCATAGCGCAGTGCCTCCGCCGGTTGCACCCTGGCTGCCTTGCGGGCGGGATAGAGCGTGGCGGCAAAGCTGAGCACAAACGCAATGGCGCTCACCCACAACACATCCGACAGATTCAGCTGTGAAGGCAAATAATTCACGAAATAGGCATCAAACAGGTGAAGGTTGAACAACTTCTCAATGCCAGAGGCGATGTCGCTGATCGTGAGGGACAACAGCACACCCAGTGCCACACCACTGAACGTCCCGACCACGCCCACCACGGTCCCCTGCACCATGAATATCTTCATGATGGTGCCCGGACTCGCGCCGAGTGTGCGCAGGATGGCAATATCAGCCTTCTTGTCCGTCACCACCATGACCAGACTTGAAACAATATTGAATGCTGCCACCGCCACAATGAACAGCAGCAGGATGGCCATCATCGCTTTTTCCATCTTGATGGCATTGAAGAGATTGCCGTGGGTCTGCGTCCAGTCCGTCGCGTAGAAAAACCCCGGCAGGTCACGCAACACCGATGCACTCACTTCCTGTGAAGCAAACAGGTCATGCAGCTTGAGCCGCACACCCTGCACGCGGTCGCCAATGCGGAGCAACCGTCCGGCATCATGCAGATGCACATAGGCAATCATGCTGTCGATGTCGGCGCCCACCTTGAAGATGCCGACCACAGTGAACCGCTTGAACCTGGGAATGACACCAGCGGGCGATAACGACGCCTCGGGCAAGACCAGGGTAACCTTGTCGCCCACCGTTACCCCGATATTGGCGGCAAGGCCGGCCCCGAGAATGATGCCGAACTCACCATCACGCAGATCCTCAAGACGACCGTACTCAAGGTGATTCTGGATGATGGAAACCTTTTTCTCTGCCTCAGGATCAACCCCGGTCACCAGCGCACCACTGACCATCCCGGCGGACGTCAGCATGCCCTGCAACTGGTTGAAGGGCGCAGCCGCCTCTACCTGCGGGTTGCGGAGGGCAATTTCGGCCACCTTCCTCCAGTTGAGAACCGGCTCATAGGAATTGAGCGTGGCGTGTGGCACCATGCCTAGAATGCGGCTTTTAAGCTCGCGATCAAAGCCGTTCATGACTGACAGTACCGTGATGAGTACTGCCACTCCCAGCATCAGTCCAAGAATGGACGTCAGGGAGATAAAGGAAATGAAATGGTTTCGGCGCTTTGCTCGCGTGTAACGAAGGCCGATAAAAAGCGGTATGGGCTTGAACATGCGGCGCATTAAACCACACTGAGAATGGACCGGACATGTAGCCGGGCCGATTTGCGTATTTTTTGTACAGGAGAAGATCCTGAATGACCAATGAGCAAAAAAGCGCTGCCGAACGGCGCCACGAACCCCGGGTCAACTCGACACTGGCCGTGATCTACCAGCGCATCAGCCCCAGGGAAATAGAGGCCGACCCTTACGACACCCGCTTTGATCTGCCACAGCACTTCACCCTGCGGGATGAGCTGACGCAAATTGACAGTGTCCAGCGCAACCAGATGGATGCCCTCGCCCGCGAGAATCCGCGCGTGGCGGGCCTGATGCAGGCACTCAACCTCAAGATCGACATCATTGCCCAGGCCATCGGCGACAGTCTTGGCCGGATGCTGTCACCCGTACCACAAGGTGTAAACCTGTCGACCAGCGGCTTGTCCTTTCATGCGGCAGAGCCGGTAATCCCTGGCATTTATCTGCACCTTGCCATTAGTAGCCAGGCATCGAACTACCATATTGCCGCCATCGGTCGCGTGGTTTTTTGCGAGGATGAGGACCTGGAAGGCTTCCGTACCGGCGTTGCCTTTGTGAACATTCGCCATCATGACCGCCAGATCCTGGCCCGTGACGTACAGCGCAAGGCCCGGAACAACGAAGTGGTGGAGGAGTTCCAGAATCCGGACGAAATATAGACAGGGAAGGTGCTACTGGCCGGCTTCTTGAATGTTGGAAGCCAAGTCACTAGCATCATTGAAAATTCGAACAACAGCATGAAGGGATTGCAAGAATGATGCGCGCCAAGATAGCCACCTGCGCACTGCTGCTGGCCTGCAGCGTTCAACTGAATGCTGCCTCGCTGCCTGGACAGGGTGCGAGCATGAGTCAGGTAGAACAGGACTTCGGCAGTCCGCTCAGCAAGACCGGACCGGTTGGCAAGCCCCCCATAACTCGCTGGACCTATGATGGCTTTGTCGTGGTTTTCGAACGCAACAAGGTCCTCCACAGCATGAGCGTGACCGGCCAGCAACCAGCGCCACGTCCAGCCGCCCCGGTTCGTGCGCCAGTGCCCGCTCCGGTAAAGGCACCAGCCCCTGCTGCTGCCCCCGTACAAAAACCAGCCACACCTGCTGCAACGCCTGCTACCCCTGCGCAGGCAGATGGTGCAGAGCAGGCTCGTCGCCAGGCCGAACGTGATACAGCCAAAGCTCGCGCCGACGCTGACGCCGCCAAGGCCCGTGCTGCACAAGAAGCAGATGCGGCCGAAGCTCTCCGGAAACCCGTCGAGGCGGCACCTGAGGCTGCCACACCGCAGGCAGCTCCAGCACCGGCTGCAGCAACACCGGCGCCAGAAGCCGCGCCAGCGCCCAAGCGTACAGCCGAAGATGCACTGAAGGCCGCACCCGGCTTTTCGTTCGACCCGGCAACCGGTCGCGTCATCCTGAAATAAGCAGGGCACCATTTAATGATAAAGCCGGCCCCGTGCCGGCTTTATCATTTGCACCGCCCATCCCCAGAAATGCAAAACAGCCACAACAAGCGGCACGGTGTGCCCGCAAGACCAGTGCAGGAGCCAACATGCGGTTGATCGGACATCGTGGAGCCCGCGGCGAGGCACCGGAAAACACCTTGAGCGGCTTTCGCTACCTGCGCCAGTTGGGGATACGTGCGGTCGAGCTTGATATCCAGGTCAGTGCAGATGGCGAACTGGTGATCATTCACGACAACTCGCTGGAGCGCACCACCCTCGCATACGGCGAGGTATGCCTGACCCACAGCTCGGACCTGGCCCGCATCAATGCCACCCGGAAATCGTTCCCGGACTGGCCGGAGATTGAAGGTATACCCACCTTGCGTGAGGTAATGGCCGTGCTGCACGACTTTGAACACATCCAGTTTGAGGTCAAGGCCGCAACCGAGGCGGACTGCCAGACCGTGGCAGCAAAGTTCCCGGCACTGTGGCGGGAGTTCGGCTTTGGCGAGCGCGCCTTTACCACCTCTTTCAATCCACGTTACCTGCACCTTGTCCGCGATGCCGCGCCAGAAATCCCCCGGGGCTTCCTCTTTGAACAGGAATTTGCCGGCAATCCGGTCGAGGCGGCCCAGGCGCTGGGGTGTCTTGCCCTGGGCCCGCATCAGGCCCGGTGTGATCTCCCCCTGCTGCAGGCGGCACATGAGGCAGGACTGCTGGTCGCCACCTGGACAGTCAATGAAGTCGCCCGCATGCACGAGCTGGCACGACTGGGTATCGACGGCCTGATAACCGATGTGCCATCACGGGCCCTGCGTGAAGCTGGCGAACTGTTTGCCACACCAAAACCGGCATGATGCAGCATTCTGGCAGGCAACTTGCCAGAGCTCCTGTTCCACGCACATGGTGATGGTTTCTTATCCACAAAACCTGTGGATAAAGTAGTGGAGAAGTTGAAGGATTGGGAGCGAAACCCATATGACAGGCTGCTTTCAACAATTTGAACAAAATTTGAACAATTAGATAAGTGCTTAAAATTCAACAAGTTATCAAAGTCAACGAAATGTCAGCCTGATTAAAGATGGTTCCTCTCACGTTCCACGGTAAGTAGCCACTCTTTGTGAACAACTGCGGTGCAAAGTCTTGACAGCGATCATGCACGTGCACTTTTCAGGAACATCAAGCTGGTACTTTTGTGCCAGATTTCTCTGATTGCTCAGGCCACAAACGCCCGCTCCCGAAGCTGATGAATCTCGTCACGAATCCGTGCCGCCTCCTCAAACTCCAGATTGCGGGCCTTGGCCATCATGTCGGCCTCCAGTTGCTTGATCCGCGCCGTCACGGCTTTCGGATCAAGCAGGGAGGGGTCATACTCCCCCTTCTTCTCTGCCACCTTCCTGCCCTTGCCACGGGCAGAGGACGCCGGGCCATAGGCCCCTTCCATGATGTCCGTGATGGACTTGGTGACTCCCTTGGGCGTAATGCCGTGGGCCAGATTGAAGGCCACCTGCTTGGCCCGGCGACGGTCCGTTTCACCAATGGCCCGCTCCATGGAGCCGGTCATGCGGTCTGCATAGAGAATGGCCCTGCCGTTCAGGTTACGGGCCGCACGGCCAATGGTCTGGATAAGTGAACGATCCGAGCGCAGGAAGCCCTCCTTGTCCGCATCCAGAATTGCCACCAGCGACACTTCCGGCATGTCGAGGCCTTCACGCAGCAGGTTGATGCCTATCAGCACATCAAATGTACCGAGGCGGAAGTCACGGATGATTTCCACGCGCTCGACCGTATCGATATCCGAGTGCAGGTAACGCACTTTGACGCCGTGATCGGACAGGTAATCGGTAAGGTCTTCTGCCATGCGCTTGGTGAGCGTAGTCACCAACACACGTTCTTCAACCGCCACACGCTTCCCGATTTCCGACAGCAGGTCATCCACCTGGGTCGTCGCCGGACGCACTTCTATTTCCGGATCGACCAGACCCGTCGGGCGCACCACCTGCTCGACTATCTGGCCTGACTTTTCCTTTTCGTACGGACCTGGCGTTGCCGACACAAAAATGGTTTGCGGCGAGATGCTTTCGAACTCATCGAACATCATCGGACGGTTATCGAGTGCGCTCGGCAAACGGAAACCGTAGTTCACCAGGTTTTCCTTGCGCGCGCGGTCACCCTTGTACATGGCACCCAGTTGCGGAATGGTCACATGGGATTCGTCCACCACCAGAATGGCGTCGGTAGGTACGTAATCAAACAGGGTGGGCGGTGGCTCACCCGGTTGGCGACCAGAAAGATGGCGGGAATAGTTTTCGATGCCACTGCAATAACCGAGCTGCTGCAGCATTTCGATATCAAAGCGCACACGTTCGCGCAGGCGCTGCTCCTCAATCAGCTTGTCGTTGTCGTGAAAGAAGGTGAGACGTGGCGGCAACTCTTCCTTGATCGCCTCGATGGCGGCATGAATCCGTTCCTGCGGCGTCACGTAATGGCTTTTCGGATAGACCGTGACACGGGGCACCTTCTTCAGCACTTCACCCGTAAGCGGATCAAACCAGCAGATGTTCTCCACTTCTTCATCAAACAGCTCGATGCGCACGGCATCACGCTCGGACTCGGCGGGAAATACATCAATTACATCGCCACGCACGCGGTAGGTGCCGCGAAAGAACTCAACATCGTTGCGTGTGTACTGCATTTCTGCAAGACGACGCAGCAATGCACGCTGGTCCATGCGGTCGCCGCGCGACACATGCATCAGCATTTTCATGTAGGCGTCAGGATCACCCAGACCGTAAATCGCGGAAACGGTGGCCACGATAATGGTGTCACGACGCTCCAGCAGCGCCTTGGTGGCCGACAGTCGCATCTGCTCGATGTGCTCGTTGATAGAGGAATCCTTCTCGATAAAGGTATCGGAGGACGGCACGTAGGCTTCAGGCTGGTAATAGTCGTAGTAGGAAACAAAATACTCAACGGCGTTGTGCGGAAAGAATTCCTTGAACTCTCCATAGAGCTGGGCCGCCAACGTTTTGTTGGGCGCCAGAATAATGGTCGGGCGCTGCTCCTTCATGATCACGTTGGCAATCGAGAAGGTCTTGCCGGAGCCGGTCACCCCCAGCAGGGTCTGATGCGACAGGCCATCCTCCAGGCCCTCGCACAGCAGGCGGATGGCCTCGGGCTGATCGCCGGCCGGTGCGAATTTCGATTCTAGGCGGAAAATGTCGTCACTCATGGCACACCTCGCAGTGGACCGGACAGTTTACACCCAAGCCGGCGACAATGCGGCTGCCATGCCATGGACACTCCGGCCGTGCAGTTTACGAATACCGTCACGGGTAGTCCGAAAAGCAAAACGCCAGCCCAAAGGCTGGCGTTTGCGTACAGCGGATGCGTTCAGTTGCAGCTGGCAACACCATTAGCACAGCCACCTCCACCACCGCTACCGCCACCGATGCCTGTGCTCATGATGTTAACCTTCACCTTGGCGCTGATCCAGACATCCGTGCTGGCGGTGGTGACAGCACCTTTCTCCGCAGCCGCAATAGCCGCCTGAACCGCCCTGACGGCGTCCTTTATCTCGGCAAACGCGTTGCCAAATGCATTAAGAAGGTCAGCCGCGCTAATAGTGGTTGTCGAGGGTGCTTGTCCAGGCACTATGTAGGTTATTTTCACCATGTCACCAGTAAGCGGGAGCTCTCCGCCCTTCGTGGTCGTAACCTCGGCGAGCGCGGACTCGAACGGCAGGAATACCACAGAAAATACCATCAACACGACGGCCAAAAACTTGTTAATACGCATATTCAGTCACTCCATATGGAATCGCTGCAGGCCCTCTGGGGGCGACAATAAAAACAGAGAGGGGATTTAACACCCACCACGCACTTACTGCTTGGCAGTAGGTGCGTTCATCTCGAGCAGAAGTGTCGCCCGCCCCTCTTGCTTGGCCGCAGCTACAGACTTAGTGATGAAAGCCTCATCTAGGCCGAGCTTTCTGAGCATGGCAGCCAACTCGACCGGGGTCATTTGCTGCACTTGGTTCGAGCTATTGAGACTGACAATAACGTCAATTTTCTTTTCATTCGCGTGAGCCACGCTTACAGACAGAGAGGCCAAGGCCAGCGCGGTGCAGAGGGCGGCGGTATGCTTCAGTTTCATCAGGAGCTCACTCTGGTTGAGTCGGTAATCCATCAAGTGGTGGTATATTGCCATTTCATCGGTCGCGTTGTCAGCCGGCAGCGTCCAGGCCAGGACGGCGCGATGCCTTTTATAGTAAGGTAAACTGGATGCCACACCTATGAGACTGCCCCGATGGCACTCTGGAAAACGCTGCTTGGCCTGAAACGCCCTGATCCCGACTGGTTCACCGCCGGACCGGAAACCCGTCTGGTCAGTGATGCCGCACTAGAGATCACCTATCTGGGCACGGCCGGCTTCATTCTGAAGGGCAAGGGCCGCACGGTGGTGCTGGACCCCTATGTATCACGACCAGGACCAACGGCACTGCTCTCGCCACTGCAACCGGATACCGGACTGATCCGGGACACCATTCCCGAGGCCGATGACGTGCTGGTGGGCCACGCCCACTACGACCACATCCTGGATGCGCCGGACCTGTGCAGGCAGACCGGTGCCCGCATGATCGGTTCGCGCTCGGCCATCATGGTGGGCCGTGCGGCCGGGGTGCCCGAGGCCCAGTTGCGCGCCACTGATGGCCGTGAAGACATCGCCAGTGGTCCGTGGTCCATTCGCGGCCTGCCCTCACGACACGGCAAGGTGTTTGGCCGCATTCCCTTTCCTGGCGACATCAGAAAGCCGCCCGCCTGGCCGCCACGCATGACCGAACTGAAGCATGGTCTGGTGCTGAACTGGGTAGTGGATACCGGCAGCCTGCGCATCGTGCATATCGACAGTGCCGACTTCATCAACGAGGAGCTGCAAGGCCAGCAGGCCGACATCGTCTGCCTGTGTGCCATCGGCCGCAAATACCGGCCCGACTACGTGAAGGATGTCGTCGCACTGCTCAAGCCGCGCTGGATCATTCCCTGCCACTGGGACACGATGATGACGCCGCTGCATGCCGAGCCAGACCTGATACCGACGGTGGATCTGCCCAGTCTGATCCGCGAAATCCGTGAGGCTGGCTGCGAGCCCCTGCTGGTCCCCATCATGGGAAAACTGTACTTCCCCGGACGCGGCAACTGACTGTCTGGCTGCGCCAAGCCGGTGTGTTGTCCCGGCTTGGCGCAGCCAGAAACAGGGCATAAAGCACCGATTTACCCCAAAAACAACCACAACATCTAGTGTTATACCTTTTACTTCCCCGACTGCGACGGAATCTGCAAATTTTTCATAAAAACCACTTTGCATTTTTTATCTTACTGATTTTAATAGATTTATCCTGACACCCCATAAATCATGCACGGTTGACAGGGGCCGTCCCTGCTCCTAATCTTTGCCTCACCAACACAATATGTAGTGTTTCAAGCCTTGGCAGCCCCAAGCCGCTGGATAGCGGCTGCTTTTGCCCTGCTACACCATTGATTCAACAGATAAAAACAGAGAATGCTCATGGAACCCGTACAACTGCACGTTGTTGCCAGCAAGGAAAATCGCGAGATTCCCTTCCAGCCCGCCTCCATCGATATCTGGGACAAGAAGTACCGCCTGAAAGCGAAGGACGGTAGCCCCGTTGATGCGTCCCTGGATGGCACCTACGAGCGTGTCGCCAAGGCCCTGTCCGAAGTGGAAGCCACACCCGAGGCGCGCGCCCTGTGGAACAAGCGGTTCCTGTGGGCATTGCAGCATGGCGCCATTCCTGCCGGCCGTATCACCTCCAATGCCGGTGCACTGGAGCACAAGCCCGCCACCTCCACCATCAACTGCACCGTGTCCGGCACCATCCGTGACTCCATGGATGACATTCTGGAAAAGGTTCACGAAGCGGGTCTCACCCTGAAGGCCGGCTGCGGCATTGGCTACGAGTTCTCCACACTGCGCCCCAAGGGTGCCTATGTGAGCGGTGCCGGCGCCTATACCTCGGGTCCGCTGTCGTTCATGGATATCTACGACAAGATGTGCTTTACCGTGTCGTCGGCCGGTGGCCGTCGTGGTGCCCAGATGGCAACGTTTGATGTAGGCCACCCGGACGTGATGGAGTTCATCCGCGCCAAGCGCGAATCCGGCCGCCTGCGCCAGTTCAACCTGTCACTGCTGATCACCCGTGACTTCATGGAAGCGGTGCGTGACAACGGCGACTGGCAGCTTGCTTTCCCGCTGACCACCAAGGAAATCCAGACCGACAACGTCGATCTGCGTGACAGCCACAGCGTGATCTGGCGCGACTGGCCCATGCCAAACAACTACCACGTCAGCCCCGAAGGCAAGACCGCCTGCCGCGTCTACAAGACGATTCCGGCACGTCGCCTGTGGGACATGATCATGGCCTCCACCTATGACTTTGCCGAGCCGGGCTTCATCCTGATCGACAAGGTCAACGAGATGAACAACAACTGGTTCTGCGAAAACATCCGCGCCACCAACCCCTGTGGCGAGCAACCATTGCCGCCGTATGGCGCCTGCCTGCTCGGTTCGGTGAACCTTACCCGTTTTGTGCGTGACCCGTTCACCGACAAGGCCCGCTTTGACTGGGACGAATACCGCGAAGTGGTTGCCGTGTTCACCCGCATGCTCGACAACGTGGTCGACATCAACGGCCTGCCACTGCCGCAACAGGTTGCAGAAATCCTGAACAAGCGCCGTCACGGCATGGGCTTTCTGGGTCTGGGCTCGGTCATCACCATGATGCGCATGAAATACGGCTCACCCGAATCGCTGGAATTCACCGAGCGCGTCACCCGCGAAATGGCCGTGGTCGGCTGGGAAGCAGCGCTGGACCTGGCCAGGGAAAAAGGCCCGGCTCCGATCATGAACGAGGAGTTCGAGGTCACGGCCGCCATGCTGGCACAGCGCCCGGAAATGGCCGTGGATGGTTTCAAGGTTGGCGACAAGGTGAAGGGCAAGGTTCTGCACGCGAAGTACAGCCGTTACATGCAGAAGATTGCCGGGGTAGCACCGGAGCTGGTGGAAGCACTGGCCGAGATCGGTGCGCGTTTCACGCACCACAGCTCCATCGCCCCGACCGGCACCATCTCGCTGAGCCTGGCCAACAATGCCAGCAACGGTATCGAGCCAAGCTTTGCACACCACTATTCGCGCAACGTGATTCGCGAAGGCAAGAAGTCCAAGGAAAAAGTGGATGTGTTTTCCTACGAGTTGCTGGCCTATCGCGAGCTGATCAACCCGAAGGCCATGCCGTACTCGCAGGTGGAAGAAGAAAAGCTGCCGGAGTACTTCATTACGGCCGAAGACATTTCCCCGAAGGAACACGTGGACGTACAGGCTGCCTCGCAGCGCTGGATTGATTCGTCCATCTCCAAGACTGCCAACGTACCGACCGATTATCCTTATGAAGACTTCAAGGATATCTACATGTACGCCTATGAGCAGGGCCTCAAGGGCTGCACCACGTTCCGCTTCAACCCGGAGGCCTTCCAGGGCGTGCTGGTGAAGGAAAAGGATCTGGAAAACACCACCTACCGCTTCACACTTGAAGACGGCAGCGTGGTCGAAGCCAAGGGCAACGATGAAATCGAATACGACGGCGAGATCCACAGCGCCGCCAACCTGTATGACGCGATGAAGGAAGGCTATTACGGCAAGTTCTGACCCTGGCACGGATCAGACTGTCCCCGGCCCCTTTCGCACACGGACATAAAGAGCACCACATCATGAGCATCAAAATCGAAAAGAAAATTGTCAGCTATGCGCTGGCCAGCAAGGATGAAGACAACAAGGCTGTGACGACCACTGCCGAGGCCAAGCCGGCCGAGCAGATCGTGCACATGCACGAGCAGGTAAAGCGTCCCGAGTCGCTGGTCGGATCCACCTACAAGATCAAGACCCCGCTGTCCGAGCACGCCCTGTACGTAACCATCAACGACATGGTGCTGAACGAAGGCACATCGCATGAAGTGCGTCGCCCGTTCGAGATGTTCATCAACTCGAAGAACATGGATCACTACCAGTGGATTGTGGCACTGACGTTGATTATTTCTGCCGTGTTCCGCAAGGGCGGTGACGTGTCGTTCCTGGTGGAAGAGCTGCACAGCGTGTTCGACCCACGTGGTGGTTACTTCAAGAAGGGCGGCAAGTTCTGTCCGTCGCTGGTGAGCGAGATTGGTGACGTGATCGAGACGCACCTGAAGCGTATCGGCATGATCAAGGATGAAGGCCTGGACGAACACCAGCAGAAGCTGATTGCCGAGAAGCGTGCCGAATACGAAAGCAAGCTGGGCAAGGCCAATGCTGTTGAACCGACTGACAACGGCCAGTTCCCCGAAGGCTCCAAGCTCTGCGTCAAGTGCAACACCAAGGCCATGATTGTCATGGACGGCTGCCTGACCTGCCTGAACTGCGGCGACAGCAAGTGTGGTTGAACGCTGCTGCGCCTGCTGATGTGGCGTTGCGAGCTGGCTAGACGCCCCGAAACCGGCACATGACACCCGTCCTGTGCCGGTTTTCATTTGATCTGCCCTGCATCAATCCGCCCTTAAAAACCCCGGCCGGCCGGTTCAAGCCCGGGCCGGCTTCCGGTATCATCCGCCCCACTTTCTCATCACCCGTCCAACACGAGGTTCTGCCGTGGACATTCGCCTGTCTGATCGCGTACTGAGCATCAAGCCCTCCCCCACCCTGGCCGTGACCAACAAGGCTGCCGAACTCAAGGCTGCCGGCAAGGACATTATTGGCCTGGGCGCTGGTGAACCCGACTTCGATACGCCTGAGCACATCAAGCAGGCCGCCATCAAGGCCATCGAGGCCGGCTTTACCAAGTACACCGCCGTCGACGGCACCGCAGGCCTGAAGAAAGCCATCATTGCCAAGTTCAAGCGTGACCAGAACCTGGACTACGCCGCCAACCAGATCCTGGTCTCCTGCGGTGGCAAGCAGAGCTTTTTCAACCTCTCGCTGGCCCTGCTGAACAAGGGTGATGAAGTTATCATCCCTGCGCCGTACTGGGTGTCTTACCCGGACATGGTGCTGATTGCCGATGCCACTCCGGTGTGCATCGAGTGCCCGCAGAGCCAGGGCTACAAGATCACTGCTGCCCAGCTGGAAGCCGCCATCACACCAAAGACCCGTCTGCTGGTGCTGAACAGCCCGTCCAACCCGACCGGCATGGTGTACAGCAAGGCCGAGCTGCTGGCGCTGGCCGAGGTGCTGCGCAAGCACCCGCACGTGCTGGTCGCCACCGATGACATGTACGAACACATCATCTGGACCACCGAGAAGTTCGAGAACATCGTGACTGTGGCCCCGGACCTGTATGACCGCACCATCGTGCTGAACGGTGTGTCCAAGGCCTATGCCATGACCGGCTGGCGCATCGGTTATGCCGCCGGCCCGGTGAAGCTGATCAATGCCATGAAGAATGTGCAGAGCCAGTCCACCTCCAACCCCACCTCGATCTCGCAGGTGGCGGCGGAAGCCGCGCTGAACGGCCCGCAGGATGTGTTGCTGCCCATGATCAAGGCCTTCAAGGAACGCCACGATTACGTGGTGAGCACGCTGAACACCATCGAAGGCGTGTCCTGCTCCCCGGCTGATGGCGCGTTCTATGCCTTCGCCAATGTGGAAGGCGCCATCAAAAAGCTGGGCCTGAAGAACGACCTGGAGTTCTCCGAGCTGCTGCTCAACACCGTCGGCGTTGCCGTGGTGCCGGGCTCTGCCTTCGGTCTGGACGGCCACATGCGCATTTCCTACGCCACCTCGCCGAAGGTGCTGGAAGACGCGCTGGCGCGCATCAAGAAGGCCATTGAGGGTTGATGGCAGGCTAATCAACAGCCCCGGTGACTGCTCAAAAAACAGTCATCCAAGTCATTGAAAAGCCAAGCAAAGCCGCCGAAATGGCGGCTTTGCTTTTTTAGCGAAAAAAGCCGCCGCAGATGCTTGACCACCCACGTTCAAGCCCCTATTATTCGCGGCCTCAAGTAATTCCCCGATAGCTCAGTTGGTAGAGCGCAGGACTGTTAATCCTTAGGTCCCTGGTTCGAGTCCAGGTCGGGGAGCCATCTTCTGGTTCCAAAGTAAGTTTCACGATGCATTGGAACCTAACAAAAAGCCCGGCAAATGCTGGGCTTTTTGCTTTCTGGCATTCAACGGTTTCACGTCCAGTCCTCAATTGACTTTGCCGCGCCTGAAACTCTGTGCCAACGTTGTGCCCGGTTCCGTGCCCCTGATTTTGGCACAAGAATTTATCCGGCCTATCATGCACTTGGGCAACACAGCCCGTGCCCGGCAAGACTGCAGGCTGGTATTCGACAATAATTAATCCGGAATCTGGATTGAGCCACACTCAACCAGAAATTAGCATGCGCAAGAAGGGATACCACCTGCGATGAGAATACGAGATTTTGCCCTCACTGCATCGCTTGTGTTGATAACCGGACCGGCCTTTGCAGTGGCAGTACCTGCGACAACTGATGCCCCCATGTCCGTTATCGACACCCAGATCGCGGCGCATCCCGGTAAAAGCGGTTCTTACGTACTTGATACCGGCGAAGAAGCCCTGCTCGCCCGGGCATGGCTGGCCGAGCACGCAAAGAAGTCCATTGAAGTCCAGTATTTCATCTGGAGCACGGACAACATCGGCATCCTGGCGGCGGAGGCGCTGCTGCGCGCGGCAAACCGCGGCGTGCATGTGCGGGTGATTGTGGACGACCTGATGATCGACGCACCGGACAAGTCGCTGCTCGCCCTCGCCCGTCACCCGAACATCGACATCCGCATTTACAACCCGCAGACCTCGGTGGGTGTTCCGCTGCAGAAGCGCGTGCTGAACGGGCTCACCAACTTCCGCGGCGTCAATCAGCGTATGCACGACAAGACCGTGGTCGTTGACGGCAAGGTCGCAATCACTGGCGGACGCAACATGGCGGCCGAGTATTTTGACTACAACCACGAGTACAACTTCCGGGACAGGGATGTACTGTTGCTCGGCCCTGTGGTGCAGGCAATACAGGAAAATTTCGAGAGTTTCTGGCGCAGCACACTGAGCGTTAAAGTCGAGGATCTCTACGATGGCATTGGCTTGATGCAGAGTAACGTCAGCGTAAGTACGCAGGAGATACAGCAGATCTATAATGATTTGCACAAGTATGCAAAGTCGCCAGAGAACTTTGCACCCGAGGTGCGAGCAGCCATTGCGGCCACACCAACCGCTTTCGCCCGCCTGTCAGGTCAGATGACCTGGGGCAAGGTCGAGTTCATCAGTGATCGCCCAGGTAAAAATGACAACAAGGTCCGCCTTGGCGGCGGCGGTCAAACGACCGCCGAGCTTGCCCGGTTGATAATGGGCGCCAAACAGGGCATCACCATCCAGTCGCCCTATCTTGTACTGTCAGATGAAGCCATTGACCTGTTTCGTCAGACCGTCGCGCGCGGCATCAAGGTACGTATCAATACCAACTCCCTCGCCTCCACCGATAATCTTCCAGCCTTCAGTGGCTATCGAAACCAGCGTGACCGGTTACTGAAAATGGGATTGCAGATTTACGAGTACAAACCGGACCCGGACGTTCAGCGCCAACTGATGCAGCGCACGGTGGCGACAACCCGGAAAGCGCCGGTCTTTGCCCTGCATGCCAAGACATTGGTGATTGATTCGAAAACCGTCTATATCGGGACATTCAATTTCGACCCACGATCAGAGAACCTGAATACCGAGGTTGGCGCAATCATTCACGACGAAAAGTTGGCGCGCGCGGTGGAACACGCCATCGAAACAGACATGGCACCGGGCAACAGCTGGAATGCGGCCAGGGACAATCCGGACCAGTATGTTTCGTTGGCAAAGCGCAGCAAGGCACGACTCTATCAACTGCTACCAATCAAGCCGCTTCTTTAAACATATATTTTAAAACATGAATTTCGCAATCACCTGAAATTCAGCCATATTGATAATCACTTTTTAGAACTACGAAATGCCTTTACCCGCAAGCTTCATACCACCCCATCCGGGGGGTGCTTTGCATCCGAACCTGCCCCGCTAATAGGCCCGCATGCCAGATGGCCATCTGGTGCCGGCGTGAGCCGCAAGGCCCCTCAAGCGCAAGCCGCAGCATTGCAGACATCGCAGCATGGATGGGCTTCGTGGAACCGGCCAACTTTACTCATGCCTTCAAGCGCTGGACCGGCGCCACACCCAGCGAGTGGCAGATCAGTCAGAAGCAGGCGTGAGCGTCTGCACAGAACCGGAACACTCCCCGCAATACTCGCAACAGTTGTCGCTCGGTGTGCCTGTGTGATGACACGGTTGACGCCCTGCCATCAGATGCCCTACATTCAGTGAACACTCGTTCACATTGAATGGCCCTCATGAAAGACCTGATTACCGATGCCATCACCAAAAAGCTCGCCAGCACCCTTGATGCCATTGGTGGCGCAAAGGCCCTCTATGGGGATCCCATTGTCTTTAATGGCGAGGAAATCATTCCGGTTGCACGCATCAGTGTTGTTTTGTCCGCCAGTGCCGAAGGTTCCGGCGGGGGCAACAGCGGTCTTGGTGGCAGCCTTGCCAGTATGGCCAAGGGCAGTGGTGGCGGCACAGCCGATGCTGGCGTGAAAGTGTCCATTGAGCCGGTGGGCTATTTGCGCAGCAGTCCGCAGGGTCCAATGTTCTGTCCTCTGCTACCATCCGGGCAATAAAAATCCAGCCAGGTATCATTTCCGTTGAATAATTCTGCTTTGGGGCATTTGCCCCCGCCCTCGCTTGAGCGCAGCCGCCGGCTTGCCATGATTGCGCTGGTCAGCGCTGCCGTGCTGTGGGTGGTGTTTCTGGTCATGGCACGCCTGCTGCCGGAATACGCATGGCTGATCGAGATTCTGGCACTGGGGGCCGAGGCCGGTGTAGTGGGTGGGCTGGCAGACTGGTATGCCGTCACAGTGCTGTTTCGTAATCCGTTTGGCCGCTTGCCATTACCTGCCCTGCTGCAGCAACACACAGAAATCATTCCGCGCAACAAGGCGCGCATTGCCCAGTCCATGGGCCGCTTTGTGCAGGAAAACTTTCTGGCGCCACCGATTGTGCGCAAGTCAATTCAGGAAACCGATGCCAGCCTGAAGATCGGTCTCTGGCTGGCGCAGGAGGAGAATGCCGGGCAGATAGCTGCTTTCATGCAACGGGTTGGCCCGCGTCTGCTGCAGGTCTTCGAGAGCAAGGAAATCGAGGCCTTCATCCAGCAAAATGCAGTGGAATGGGTCAAGGGCACGTCCATGCACCGCATGGCGAGCGAAATGCTGCGTGCCGTACTGGAAAATGATTTTCATCACGAGGCCCTGCAACGCGC
The DNA here is from genome assembly GCA_003543245.1 of Moraxellaceae bacterium. GTDB lineage: Bacteria > Pseudomonadota > Gammaproteobacteria > Pseudomonadales > Moraxellaceae > UBA2031. The sequence continues at coordinate 47,367 of DPJB01000019.1, forward strand.
ACTCGATGCAGCAGATGGCTGGATCAAGGAAAACCCCGAAAAAGCCTACGAAGTGGCCCGAAAGGTTTTTGAAGAACTGGGCGTAGGCGGGCTGGCACGCGGTGCCAGCTGGATTGGCATTGATGTACAGCAGAAAGTGATCAATACCTTCATGAGCAAGGTGGAAAACCTGCTGGAAGACCGCAGCCACCCCTGGCGCGTGGGACTGGAGGATTTTGCGAACGAACTGATGAAATCCCTGCGCAAGAAAAACTCGCGGGCATCAAAAAAACTTAATGCCACCAAGAATGCACTGGCTGACAGCGTATCTGTCGTCAGCTTTGTAACCGGCACCATCACCATTCTGCGCGACGCCATCAAGCGCGATCTGGAAAGCGATAACTCGGGGCTGGCCACCAACGCCAAGGAAATCCTGCTGCGTCTGGGTGCTCACCTGCAAACCAACCAGCGCGTTCGTGATGCCCTTAACAAGGAAATCGAGGACGCCGCCGTGGTGTTTGCCACGGACTATGCCGATGCCATCATTCTGTATGTCAGCCAGCAGATTCACGACTGGGACACCAGCGAGATGATTGCCAAGATCGAAACCGAAGTGGGCGGCGATCTTCACATGATCCGGGTAAACGGTGTGGTGGTGGGCTCATTCATCGGCCTGCTGCTGGGGCTTGGCCGTGCCCTGATCGGACATGTCCCCATGTAGTGCGGCCTCAGGCCGGCGCAATGTAATCCGGCCGTTGGCCATGACCAGTATCAAGGACACAACCGGCTGAATGCACGCCCAATACCGCCTTTCCCTATTATCCGGAGGGGTGGAAAACTCATGGTGCGATCACAGGAAGCCTTCAACTTCTACTCACATCTGGCCGGCATGGCGGCCGCCGCCGTGGGTACCGTTTTTCTGGTCATGCGTGCGGCTGACTCCACCTCACTGATCATTCCTGCAGTGGTATACGGGTTATCCACGATCTTCCTGTTTCTGGCCAGTTCGCTGTACCACGCCTTCAAGCAGCAGGAAAACGAGGTATCGTTCTGGCGGCGCATGGACCGCTTTGCGATTTTCGTGATGATTGCCGGCTCGTACACACCCGTCTGCTACCTGTTCATGAACGAGCAATGGCGTGTTCCGATGATTGCCATTCAGTGGGGACTGGTCGGCTTTGGCGTGCTCACACAGGTTTTCTTTCCACGGGCACCGCGAGTCCTGTTTGCCCTGATCTATCTGACCATGGGCTGGCTGCTGGTACTGCCGATACAGCAGGTGCTGACCGCCATGACGGTAACGCAGCAAGCACTGCTTTTTTGTGGAGGCGCCGCATTCACTCTGGGCGCGGTGTTTTATGCCGCCAGGAAGCCGTTGATGTTACCTGGCGTGTTCAGCTTTCATGAGCTGTTTCATGTCATGGTGCTGATTGGTGCCGGTTGCCATTACGCCATGATCTACAATGCTTTTGCCGCTGCGTCTGCCGCGTAATGCCGATCATTTACACGACCGAACTGATCAATCGTCTGCTGGCAAAAGAATCCCGCTTTGACCGCGATTATCAGCAATACTTCCTGCCAGAAGACTCCAGGCCCGCCGCCATCGGTAAACCGTTTTTCCTTCCGGGCGGTTCTGCATGTGGCGTGTTGCTGGTTCATGGCCTGATGGCAGCACCGGAAGAGGTGCGGGAATGGGGCGAGTATCTGCACGCACAGGGCTATACCGTGTATGCCCCTCGCATGGCAGGACATGGCACCTCTGCCATTGATCTGGCCAGCCGACGCGCCGAAGACTGGATGACATCGGTTGAGCAGGGCCGGCACATTCTGGAGTGCTGCTGCCGGCACATCGTGATTGCCGGATTCTCTACCGGCGGTGCTGTCGCACTGGAGAGCGTTATCCGCCACCCGGAAGCATTTCCGCCGTCATCAGTATCAGCGCCCCGCTCAGGTTCAAGGCATTCACTGCCCACTTTGCCGAACCGGTTCATTACAGCAACAGGCTGCTGCAACTGCTGGGACTGGGCAAATACCGGAAGACCTTTGTGAGAAACCACGCCGACAATCCGCACATCAATTACCTGCGCTGCCCTGTCAGCAGCATTGTGCAGATCAAGCGGCTGATGCGCAGCATACGCAACGGGCTGCCGACCATCAGGATTCCGTCACTGGTGATGCATGCCGACGGTGACCCCAAGGTGGATGTGCGTGGCGGGCGCGAGATTTATCACCGCCTTGGCGGCATCAACAAGCGTTACCACGAGGTCAGCTTTCACCATCACGGGATTGTGCGGGGGGAAATAACGCGGGAGGTATTTGCAGAAGCCATGGATTTCCTGGCAACAGTCATGGGGTCATGCAACAGCAGCCTCACCCGATGACGTCACACAAGCTCCACCAGCTCCGATGCCCCCAGCAACGAGGCACGCAAAAAGCGTCCGAACTCGTCAGCAGGCAGTGGCCGACTGTAGATATACCCCTGGATCACGTCACAGCCCAGACTGCGCAACATGTTCACCTGCTCACGGGTTTCGGCGCCCTCGGCCACCACTTCCAGATCAAGACTCTTTGCCAGCGCTATAATGGCCTGCGTAATCACCTTGTCATCCGCGTTATCAAGATCGTGCACAAAGCTTCGATCAATTTTCAGCACATCTACTGGCAGTGTCTTCAGATAACTGAGTGATGAATAGCCGGTACCGAAATCGTCAATCGCAATACCAAAGCCCATGGCATCCAGCTCCACCAGTTGCCGGCTGATGCGCTCCGGATTATCCATGAGCAGGCTTTCGGTGATCTCCAGCTCAAGCAAGCCGGCCTCCAGTGAGTGACGGATCAGGGCCGCACCAAAATACTCCGGCAAATCGTCATTACGGAACTGCATGGTGGACAGGTTAAGCGCGACAGGTACCGGCACCATGCCCTCTGCACGCCAGGCCGACTGCTGCCGTGCNNCGACCGGTCTTGAGGCAAAGCTTGGGCTGGTACTCCAGAAAGAAGGAGCGGGACTCCAGCGCCAGACGGATTTGAGCCTCCAGCTCCAGTCGTGCCAGACCGACCTCTTCCAGCCCCACTGAAAACACCTGGAAATTGTTGCGGCCAAGAGCCTTGGCCCGATACAGCGCAATATCCGCCTTCTTGAGCAGCTCATTTGCCTCTCGACCATGCTCGGGATAGAAGGCAATGCCTACACTGGCAGTTACCGACAGCTCGTGCTTGTCCAGACTGAACGGCGTCGTCATGTGCTCAATGACCTTGCGCGCCACGGCCTCGGCATCGGCATGCTCACGCAGATGCGGAATCACCAGCGCAAATTCATCACCACCCAGACGGGCAACCACATCGTATTCACGCAGCACACTCTGCAGGCGCTTGGCAGCGGTCTGCAACAGGCTGTCGCCCATGCCATGTCCCAGCGTATCATTCACTTCCTTGAAGTGATCAAGATCAAGGTAGAACACGGCGACTATTTCGTCTTTGCGCCCGGCGTGTGCAAGGATCTCCGGTAGTTGCTCGGCAAAGCTTCGACGATTGGGCAACGTGGTCAGCGGGTCAAAGAATGCCAGGCGATTGATGGTTTCCTCGGCCTTCTTCTGCTCGGAAATATCCTCCAGATTGCCAACAATATGCGCAATCCTGCCATGGTCGTCATGAATAACTGCCAACGAGAGCATGCCCCAGAATATTTCACCACTTTGATGCCTGGTGCGGATCTCGCCCTGCCATTCGCGACCGCTGCGCAGGGTTTCCCAGGCATCCCCGTGAGGGCTGCTGGCAATCATGTCCGACTGGATGAGGGGACTGGGGAAGCCCGTGATCTCCGTGTCGGCATGACCATTCATTTGCAGGTATTTGCGATTGGCATACTCAATCCAGCCATCCGGATCGGTCACAAAAATGCCGGCTGCCGAGTTTTCCACGGCCTTGGACAGTTTGCGCAGCTCGGTCTCGGTAAGTCGGCGCTGTTCCAGCTCGGACTTGAGGCTGGCACTGTGGCGCTGGATTTCACCCAGCATGGTGTTGAGTGACGAGGAGAGCACGGCTATCTCCTGCACTTCGCGGGTATCCGCTTCCGGCAGGCGAAGCTGGTAATCATCATTGGCCGTAATACTGGCCATGGTGGAGCTGATCATCGACAGGCGCTGCGTGAGCGGGCGCAAGGTACGGTAGAGCAGACCGAACACGATCACACCCGCCAGGCACAAGGCCAGAAAAGACAGCAGCACATCCTCCAGAAAGGCATCACGTGCGGCGCCATAGCTGACACGCAGGCATACTTCGCCTATTCTTTCGCCATCCAGCCTGATGGGCCGAACAATCTCGGTATTGCCCAGAAAACCTTTTTCAGTAGTCGCTGGCACCACTGCAGGCTGCCAGTTCCTGTCACCAAGCCGTGCCAGCACTTCGCCGTTACTGCTCCTGATGACAGCGGCCTTGATGTAACCCGCCCGTGTGGCAGAGGAGAGAATCTCGCGGGCATTCCTGGCGTCATCAAATGCCACGGCGGCAGAGGCATTGTCGCCGATGATGTCGGCAATCAGGGTTGCCTCACGCTCAAGCTTGTCACGCTTGTCCACAAAATCACGCAGCCCGCTACCCAGCAGCACCAGTGACAGGGCTAGCACAATGGCAGTAATGGCATGACCGATGATCTCGTGCCGGAAACTGGGCCGTGCTGCATCAGAGTCTTTAGCCATGTGCGTGCTCAATGATTGATTGTCGATGACAATTTTCTCCTGATTCATGGCGCCACTGCATCGTGCAGGGGATACAGCATCACTTCCACGTGTGAGACCGGCTTCATGCCTTGCATTCATGCCAGCATCAGGCTCAGGTCATTTCCGAAAACCAGCTGCATGCTCATCACGCTGCACAATAATTTCTGCGAGACCAGAGACTACCAGTACTACCCACCCATAGTTCAATATGCATGAAAAAAAATTAAGCAAATGATCAGGACTGCATAAATATCGCTCAAGCTGTATCACACCCATCCCGCTATTCTGATGAGTGTTTAATCGATTAACGTGAAAAATGTGTACCACTGCTCACTATATTCGCAAACATGCAAATACCTGCGGTTTTCATGCGGCAGTCCGTCAGCATTGCATCCCTGAAATGACTGGCCATTCACACAAATGAATGAATATGCATCTGCCCGGGCATTTGCAAATGATGGAATCATTACTGGCAGAGCCCCTGCCATCCTGCCCATGGCTGCACCGTGTCAGTTCACATTTCATACAGACCGGTCGTTTTAATGGCACTTTGAAAAGCGTAGTAAATTTGCCGGAAAGTGCACACCCCTCCCAAAGGATGGAGCTTGGGGGAAGAAAACAATGTCAACATGCCGCATTACGCAGGAATCAAGGCACTACATGTGTATCATGGGTTTCGTTGACAGGATTCGCCACATTAAACCGGTCCCGGACAATCATGAAACTCGCTCCGGGTCCATCCGGTGCAGCCAGTCAGCGAACCAGATGCTGCGATGCATCTGACTACACTGGATAACCGACACCCCTTGTCGCAAAAAAACTGCATACTGCATTTGCCGGCCCGGCAGGCATTAACCTCTCCTCGAGGGCCCTGCCGGTGTCCGGCACCTTGTCTTGCCTGATACACGTGAAGGATGCCTGATCATGTCTGATCATCACGCCAGCCTGACAACAGTGGCCGCATGGATTGCGGCTGCGGACAGCCTCATCATCACGGCAGGGGCTGGCATGGGCGTGGATTCCGGTCTTCCGGACTTTCGCGGTCCCGGGGGCTTCTGGGCCAGCTACCCTGCCCTTGGCAAGCGCAAGTTGCGCTTCAATGACATTGCCAATCCCGAATCCTTCAAAATCCGGCCACGACTGGCCTGGGGCTTTTACGGGCATCGCCTGCAACTTTATCGCGACACGTCACCGTATGCCGGCTTTGGCTTGCTCAAAAAATGGGCGTATAAAAAACTGCATGGTGCATTTGTGTACACCAGTAATGTCGACGGTCACTTTCAAAAAGCGGGGTTTTCGGAGAGTCGTGTGATTGAGTGCCATGGCAGCATTCATCACCTGCAGTGTCTGGCGCCCTGCAATGACCACATCCGGCCGGCTACCGGACTGCGCACGTACATAGATGCCGAGGCCTGTGAATGGCTGACGTCACTGCCCGCCTGCCCGGATTGTGATGGCATGGCGCGGCCTAACATACTGATGTTTGATGACTGGGAGTGGCTGCCGCATCGGCGTGATTTGCAACTGGCCAGGTACCGGCAATGGCCGGCGCTGTAATCCGTCGTGATTGAACCGGGTGCCGGCACGACAATTCCTGGCGTGCGACATTTCGGGGAGACCCTGCATGCACCACTGGTTCGCATCAATCCGCGCGAGCCAGACGTAAATGGCCCACAAGCAGTCAGCCTGCCCATGGGCGCACTGGCGGCCTTGCAGGCGCNNGGTCACCCAGTGATCGGCATTGGGCAGGTAACGGTCTTCAATGATGTTGCGCTTGATCTTCATGGTTGGCGTGAGGAAGCCGTTTTCCATGGTCCACTGCTCCTTCACCACCACGACATAATCCAGACGTTCGTGATCTTCCAGGCTGGCATTCACTTCCTTCAGCAGATCATTGAACTCAGTGGTGAGCTGCTCTCGATCAAGGCGTGCATCCTCCAGCTCGGCCATTGCATCAAGCGAAAGCATGAGCAATGCAAATGGCTGCGGCTGGCTGGGACCGGTCACGCAAATCACTTCCACCTGGGGATGACGGTTGAGCTTCTGTTCGATGGGTACCGGCGCCACGTACTTGCCCTTTGATGTCTTGAACAGCTCTTTCACGCGGCCCGTGATCTTGAGACGTCCCTGCTCGTCAATCTCGCCACGGTCGCCGGTTTTCAGGTAGCCGTCTTCGGTCATGTCTTCGGCCGTTTTTTCCGGGTTCTTGTAGTAACCCATCATCTGGCCCGGGCTTTTTACTTCCACCTCACCATTGGCTGCAATACGGCAAATGACACCGGGATTACAGTGCCCGACATAACCCACACGCACCTCACCAGGGCGCGAACCGTGTGAATAACCGAAGTTCTCGGTCATGCCATACACATCCAGCAAGTCCAGACCAAGATCGCGGTACCACTGGATGATGTTGGGCGGCAGGGGGGCAGAAGCCGTAATGGCCAGCCGGCACTTGTCGAGACCAAGCTGCTTGACGATCTTGCGCTTGATGATGCCGGAGAGGATGGGAATGCGGAATAGCTTCTTCTGCTTCTCAAGCGGCAGTTTTTCATTCACGCCAAGGTAGAACTTGGTCCACAAGCGCGGCACCGAGAAGAAAATGGTGGGCTGTGCCCGCTGCAGGTCTTTCTGGAATGTCTCAAGACCTTCGGAGAAAAACACGCTGAAACCAAAATACAGTGACGAGGTTTCCAGCACGGCACGCTCGGCCACATGCGCCAGCGGCAGGTAGGACAACATGCGTTCTTCGTTGGTCACGTGATAGGTGTCACGCAGGCTGCCAGCGACTGACACCATCGTGCCAAAGCTGTGCATCACCCCCTTGGGCTGACCGGTACTGCCAGAGGTATAAACGATGGTGGCGAGCGAATCCGGATTGGGCAGCGGCAGATCATTGCGCGGCTCGACACGGGCAACAATGTCGTCCCACTGCATGATGTCCTTGCGCGGGCACATCGACAGACCAATCAGGGGCATGTCTGCCGGTATGACGGGGGCAATATCACGCCAGCCATCCGCCTTGCCATCCATCTTGCCGATGATGAGCAGGCGGCACTCCGAATGCTCAAGAATGTATTCAGCGGTCTCGCCATTGAGCGTGGGGTACAGCGGCACAGTGACATGGCCGGACAGCCAGATGGCCAGGTCAGCCAGTATCCAGTGGGCACTGTTGCGGCCGAGCAGCCCGATGGACGAGCCCTTGGGCAAGCCCAGGCTGTCCAGATAGGTCGCCACACGGCGAACCTGATCGGCACACTGGGCCCAGGTAAACTCTTCAACCTGCCCGTTATTGGGCTGGGTCATGTAGACCTTGTCGGGCGTGGTTTGTGCCCAGTGCAGGAAGGCATGAACAAGGGTGGGATGGGAGGCAGACGAACTCATCTCGGTATCCTTCAATTCATTATTTTCATTACGCAGACTGAGGGGTCACCCTAGCGTATTTTGAGCCCGGAATGAAGTACCGGAAAGCGCACCAGCACCAGCCTGGTGCAGCCAAGCAGCTATAGCCGACCGATACGGTCGTTCTCCAGCGACCCGAAGTAGAGCTTGCCCTGATACGGCATGACCGACGTGATCATGCGCAGGTGGTCGCCAGTGGGATCGTGCAGGCTTTTGAGGACATTGCCGTTTTCGTCGATGGCCACGGCCAGACCGTAGCGATCGGGTTTTGGCCAGAAGGCGCGCGGCAATCGCACCATGAGTTCACGCATCCAGGGATGCCGGGCGGAAACATCGGCAATGGCCTTGCGGGGCGACGGCATGGCCAGCCAGATGGTGCCGTTGCGATCACTGTTGATGTTGTCGGGCAGGCCCGGCAGGTTGTCGGCAATGATCTCGTTCTGCCCTGCCCGCTCACCGCTGATCCACACCTTGCGGATGCGGTAGCGATAGGTTTCGGCGACAAACACGGCATCCTGGTTTTTCGACAGCGCAACGCCGTTGGCAAAGTAGAGGCCATCAAGCACCAGCCGTGCTGTTCTAGTGGCCGGGTCGTAGACATAGAGGCGGCCATAGGGATGACCTTCGAGCAGGTCCAGCACGTAATCGGGCTGGCGATATCTGGTGCTGGCATCGGTGAAGTAGATTTTGCCGTCGGCCGCAATATCCAGATCATCGGTAAACGTGAGCGGCACGCCCATCACTTCGCTGACCAGCGTGGTGATCTGGCCATCGGGCGAGAGTTGCAGCAGCCCCTTCCAGGCATCGCAAACAATGAGGTTGCCACTGGCATCAAACTGCATGCCAAGGGGACGGCCTCCGGTGTTGGCAAGGGTAATGACCCTGTCACCCTCCAGACGAATGACTCGTCCATCGTGCAAGCCTGCATGCAGGCGTCCCTGCGCATCAAACGCGATGTCTTCGGGGCCATGGACGAGGCCCTTGCCCAGCAATCCGGCATTTTGCAGGTCGGTGTTGGGTGACAACACCCCCGTGAAAGCCGGTGCCGCACCGGGCTGCCAGGCCACGGCGTTCAGGGATGGCGTGGAAAACCACCAGGCTGAAACAAGGCCGGTCAGGAATGCGAGGACAATGACAGATTTTTTTATGATGGTGTGTTTCACGGATCATTTCCATTGAGACAATGCGACCAATCCTAACGGAAAGAGCCGGATAAAAACGACAGGAACCCCTTGAAAGTGCCGGCGATTATTTCCCCGTCACCAGCACCACTTTTCCGCTAACCTTGCGCTCCATCAGTGAGCGCAAGGCCTCTGCAGCCTTTTCCAGAGGGTAAGTGGCCGAAATGTGCGGCTTGAGTTCGCCCATCATCAGCCACTGGAACAACTGCATGCCATTGGCCATGTTGGCTTGTGGTTCGCGCACGGCAAAATCACCCCAGAATACGCCCATGATGGCGCATCCTTTCAGCAGGGCCAGATTAAGCGGCACCTTCGGAATATCGCCGGCAGCAAAACCCACCACCAGATAACGACCCTTCCAGGCAATGCTGCGCAGGGCCGGCTCGGCATACTTGCCCCCGACCGGATCGTAGATCACGTCCGCACCCTTGCCATCGGTGAGTACTTTTACGCGCTCACGCAGGTCTTCGGTTTCGTAATTAATGACGTCATCAGCGCCGTGCTGTTTGCAGACATCGAGCTTTTCGGCCGTTGATGCGGCAGCAATCACACGTGCACCCATTTTCTTGCCAAGCTCGATGGCAGCAAGACCCACACCGCCGGCCGCACCAAGTACAAGCAAGGTTTCACCCTCCTGCAACTGCGCACGGTCCTTGAGTGCATGGTACGAGGTGCCGTAGGTCATCATGAAAGCGGAAGCCACATTCATGTCCAGCCCCGGCGGCAGCGGAATTACGCTTTTGGCGTCGGCACAGACTTCTTCGGCATAACCGCCCCAGCCAGTAAAGGCCAGCACCGGCTGCCCCGGCTGCAGATGCTTGACGCCCTCGCCCACAGACTTCACCACACCGGAAAGCTCACCACCCGGAGAAAATGGCAATGCCGGCTTGAACTGGTAAAGATTCTGGATAATGAGCGTGTCGGGAAAATTCACGCCACAGGCGCTGACACTGATGACAACCTGTCTGGGACCGGGCACCAGATCAGGCACTTCTTCAACGACCAATGTTTCAGGCAAACCATGTTGCTTGCAAAGAACAGCTTTCATCAGGCGATCCTTGTGTATCAGCGTCTATTCAGGAGTGAGTCAGCCAGACTGCTGCCAGAGCGACTGCGCCCGGCAGGGCCTGTACCCAGAGGATTTTCTTGCTGGCCGTGGCCGCACCATAAATACCGGCCACGATCACGCAGCCGAGAAAAAACACTTTTTGCGGAAAGCCTTGCGCCCCCAGCAACATACCCCACAGCAAACCCGCCACCAGAAAGCCGTTGTATAGCCCCTGATTGGCGGCCAGTGAACGGCTTTCTTGCGCAAAGACTTCGGTCAGACCGAATGTCTTGCGACCAAGGGGCTTTGTCCAGAAGAACATCTCCAGCACCATGAACCAGAGGTGTAACAATGCGACAACAGCCACCAGAATGTTCGCAACCAGCATGGCAGTTCTCCGTCAGACGAGCAGATAGCCACCATCAACATTGAGGCAGGCACCGGTAGTGTAGCTGCCGGCCGGCGACACAAGAAACAGCACGGCCCCGGCCATTTCATCCGGCTGCGCCACACGGTTCATGGGCACATGTTTGAGCAGCTCGTTAAGAATGGCCGGGTTCTGTGTAAGCGCAGACGCAAATTTTGTTTCGGTAGCGCCGGGAAGCAGTGCATTCACGCGAATATTGGTTGCAGCGGCCTCCTTGGCAAAGGCCTTGGTCATGGAGATCACGGCAGCCTTCGTGATGGAATAAATACCCTGAAAGGCACCGGGAATCACACCATTCACGGAGGCCACATTCACAATGCTGCCGCCACCGGTTTCACCCATCAGTTTGACGGCACGTGCCGACATGAAGAAATAACCACGGATATTCACATCCACGGTTTTCTGAAAGGCAGTCAGATCGGTTTCATGAATGGGACCGAAGTGCGGATTGGTTGCGGCATTATTCACCAGAATATCCAGGCGGCCATGCTTCTCTCGAATGGCGGAAAAAATCTGTTCGATCTGCTCCATTTCGCCAATATGACAGGCCATCACTTCTGATTTTCCACCGGCGTTGCGGATTTCCGTGGCCACGCTTTCGCAGGCATCTGCCTTGCGACTGGAGAGAATGACATGGGCACCCTGCCCGGCGAGCAGGCGGGCAATGCTGGCGCCAATACCACGGCTGGCACCGGTCACCAGCGCAATCTTGCCGGTCAGATCAAAAATCGTTGTCATTAGTGTTCTCCGTGAATGTTTAACGGTATGTCAGCAGGTGAGCGTCATTATGAACATCAAGATGCGCCGTGCTGTTAAAGGAATGCAGCGAGGTTTCATCTGCGCGGTAGAGCATGCGGGTAACACTGCTGTTATGAATGGTGGCGTTGATGGAAAAGGAGTTTGCATCGGTCAGCGACAGTACTTTCTGCACCATCACGCTGACCACCCCTCCCGAGGTAAACACCAGCGCATCACCACCCGCACTGCGAAGCTGGTCAAACGATGCCAGCACACGTGCCTTGAAATGCGGCCATGACTCACTGTATTCGCCATCAAAGCGGCCATCGTGCCAGCGACTTACGGCTTCGGTGAATATCCTGTGAAAGGCCTGACGCGGACTGGGGGTCGTGGCCAGAAAATTGGCCATGACCGACTTGTCAGCAAAATCGGGGCGGTACACTTCAAGCACGTTTTCGTGATCAAACTCGGCCAGCCCGTCGAGGTTCACCATTTCCAGCGACTGCCCGTAGCCGGCCATGAAAGCCTCTGCACTCTGGCGATGGCGCAGCATAGGCCCGACCAGTACACGGGCAGGGGAATGGCCTCGCTCGCGCCACCACACACCCAGACGGCGGCACTGGTCCTTGCCAAGTTCTGACAAGGAATCGTAATTCTCTGCGCCAAACGATGCCTGGCCGTGGCGAATCAGATAAAGACTGGCCATGTCAGAGTGTCGATGCCGCGGTGAGTGTCTGGCAGCGTTTTTCCAGATAATTCACCATGGCGCCAAACTGCGAGAACGCCGGATTGGTGGTCTGCTTGTTGTAGTAGCGATACCAGATCTGTTGTGCGATACCGGCCAGGCGGAACAATCCGTACACCAGATAGAAATCGAAGTTATCAACCTTCCAGCCGGTCTTCTCGCCGTAATAGGAAATCACTTCGGCACGCGACATCATGCCAGCGGCATTGGTGGGCTGGCGGCGCATCATCTGGAACACGGGATCGTCATCACCCTGTACCCAGTAAGCCAGTGTATTGCCAAGATCCATCAGCGGATCACCCAGCGTGGCCATTTCCCAGTCCAGCACGCCGATCACCTGCAGCGTTTCCGGATCAAGCACCACATTGTCAAAACGGTAGTCGTTATGAATAAGCGTGATGGCAACTTCTCCGGCCGGTTTCTTTGCTTCCAGCCAGGCCATCACGCCTTCAAAATCACCGACATCCGGTGTCCGCGCATTGCGAAAGCGTTCGGACCAACCACTGATCTGGCGGGCCACATACCCCTCGCCCTTGCCAAGTGATTCCAGGCCTGCCGCCTTGACATCCACCTTGTGCAGCTCGATCAGCTTGTCGACCACGCTCTTGCACAGTGCGCGTGTCTTGTCCGGCGTCAGCAGAAGTTCCTCCGGAAAATCCTGACGCGGAATCACACCGACCAGGCGCTGCATCACATAGAAATCGCAATCCATGATGGCCGGGTCCTGGCACATGGCCAGCACATCGGGCACGTAGGGATACACGGGCTTGAGTGCCTGCATGATGCGTGCTTCCCGCACCATGTCGTGCGCCCCTTTGGCCTTTTTGCCAAATGGCGGGCGACGCAGGATGAGATCCCGGTTTTCGTAGGCGATCAGATATGTCAGGTTGGATGCACCGCCCGGAAACTGGCGCACCACCGGAGTGCCCTGCAGATCCGGCAATTGTGCCTTGAGATAGCCATCTACCACCGCCACATCAAGCTCTTCGCCTTCACGCACGCGGCGGGCTTCATCAATCAGTGTCATGCCTTGGTCCTTTTGGTTCTGCCTGCCATCAACGGGCACCGGTCATGTAGGGCTTGAGTTCCAGCTTGGCGATAAGACGACGGTGCACTTCATCCGGGCCATCAGCCAGACGCAGTGACCGACAATACGAGAACAGGTTGGTCAACGGCAAATCATCCGACACGCCCATGCCACCGTGCATCTGGATGGCATCGTCAATAATCTGCAGCGCCATGCTCGGGGCCACCACCTTGATCTGGGAAATTTCACTCATGGCGGCCTTGTTGCCCACCTTGTCCATCATCCACGCCGCCTTGAGCGTGAGCAGCCGTGCCTGTTCGATACTCATGCGTGCATTGGCAATCACATCGCCATTGCCGCCCAGCAGGGCCAGTGGCTTGCCGAAGGCAACGCGGCTGATCGAGCGCTGGCACATCAGTTCGAGCGCGCGCTCGGCCGCACCGATGGCACGCATGCAGTGATGGATGCGGCCCGGGCCAAGACGCCCCTGCGCCACCTCGAAACCACGGCCGGGGCCGGCGATGAAACTCTTCACTGGCACACGCACATTGGTGAACGTGACCTCGCCATGACCAAACGGCTCGTCCAGCTTGCCGTACACGGGCAGCATGCGTTCGATCTTAAGGCCTGGCGTGCCCATGGGCACCAGCACCATGGAATGACGTGCATGCCTGGGGGCATCCGGATCGGTATTGGTAAGGCCCATGAAGATCACGAACCTGCAGTTGGGGTGCCCAATGCCCGAGCTCCACCACTTGCGGCCATTCAGCACAATCTCGTCGCCTTCAACGATGGCAGTGGCGGCCATGTTGGTGGCATCGCTGGAAGCCACGTCCGGCTCGGTCATGCAGAAAGCCGAACGGATCTCACCATTAAGCAGCGGCTTAAGCCACTGCTCCTTCTGTTCTTTGCTACCGTACTTGACCAGCACTTCCGCGTTACCGGTGTCTGGCGCATTGCAGTTGAATACCTCGGCGGAAAACAGGTTGCGACCCATTTCCTCAGCCAGCGGGGCGTAATCCAGATTGGAGAGGCCGGGGCCCCACTCGCTTTCGGGCAGGAAGAGGTTCCACAGGCCGGCCGCTTTCGCCTTGGCCTTGAGTTCTTCCATCACGGCCGGCTGCTCCCACGGCGCCTTGTGCAACGCCTCCAGCCACGCCTTTTCAGCCGGGTTCACTTCATCGGTCATGAACTGGCGTAGGCGGGCCAGGTAGTCCTGGCAACGGGGGGAATAGGCAAAATCCATGGCGTGCTCCGTGAGTCACTGGAAGGAAAGTGGATCAAGCCTAGTCGCTGAGCTACAATTCGTCTAATCAATAGATTGCATAGCAACATATTCATTTAATGCATGATACGTCATGCCCGCGAACGGATGCTACAGGATGGACATACGACGGCTGGACCTCAACCTGCTGGTGGTACTGGAGGCCATTCATGCCGAGGGCAGCCTGACCCGGGCGGCCCGCCGCCTGAACCTGAGCCAGCCAGCCCTCAGCCATGCACTTGCCCGCCTTCGTGAGGCGCTGGATGACCCCCTGTTCCTGCGTCAGGGCAACCGCATGGTGCCCACGCCGCGCACTCAGCGCCTGATTGCCCCGCTACACGCGGCACTGGGTCTGATTGCAGAAGGCATCCAGGAGGGTGCACGCTTTGACGCGGCACGCTCACAGCAGGAGTTCCGTCTTGGCATGCGTGACATTTTCGAGTCTACCGCCCTGCCCGGCCTGCTCAACCGCTTGCGCGAAGATGCACCCGGCGTACGGCTGGCCAGCGTGCGTACCGACCGGCGCGAACTGGAAAACGACCTGATTGATGGCCAACTGGATGTGGCCATGGATGTACTGCTGCCTCTGGCACCGGACATTCGCCGCATGAAACTCGCCGAGGACCGCCTGGTGGTAGTAGCGCGCAAGGATCACCCCTCCGTGAAAAGGGGCCGGATTGATCTGGCAGCCTACCTGCAGGCGGGACACATACTGGTGTCATCCCGCCGGCGCGGCCCCGGTTTTGAGGATCAGGAGCTGGCACGACTGGGGCACGAGCGCGCGATTGTGCTGCGTTGCCAGCATTATTTTGCAGCGTGTCGTGTCGTGGGTGCGTCGGACTATCTGCTCACCATGCCGGCAGGTTATGCCACGCTGGCGAATACGGGACTGGAAAACCGGCTGCTGGAACTGCCCGTACCACTGCCACCACTGGATGTGTACCTGTACTGGCATGAAAGCCGTGACAACGATCCAGCCAACCTCTGGCTGCGTGAAAAGATCACCGGGCTTTATGCCGGCCAGATAGCGTCATGAAAAGCGGCATCAGGCCAGGTACGCCGAAGCATCCGTGATATCCAGCTGATCCGGCCGCAGATAAATACGCGCATATTTTTCCCACACACGCGAACTCACGAACAGCCTGAACAGATCCGGATCAATGTGATTCTGCTGCTGCATTTTCTGCAGGATACCCAGTGCCTGCGATATCTTCATCGGTGCCTTGTAGGGGCGTTCGCTGGCGGTGAGGGCCTCGAAAATATCGGCAATCGCCATCATGCGTGCTGGCCACGACATCTGTTCACGCTTGAGACCGCGCGGAAACCCGGTGCCATCCATTTTTTCATGATGGCCACCGGCATACTCCGGTACCCGCTTGAGGTTTTTCGGAAACGGCAGGGACTCCAGCATCTGGATGGTGACCGTCATGTGGTCATTGATTTTCTGCCGCTCCTCGAACGACAGCGTGCCGCGCTCGATACAGAGGAATTTCACTTCCTCTTCCGTCAGGACGGGTTTTTCCATGCCCAGATGATCACGCCACTTGTGCCCGGCAATACGCTTCACCCGCGCCTGATCCTCCGGCTTCATGAACTCGCCACCCACATTGGCTTTTTCAATGAACAGGCAATCATCCCGCAGAGTGGCCAGCTCTTCTTCCAGTATCTCCTGGAGCGCACCCACACGCTCCGGCTGCGCCTGCATCTGGCGCAGGAATGACAGCTCCAGTGTCACCATTGCTGCGGCAAAGCGGGTTTTGACGGCATCAATACCATCCAGCATGAGGTGCAGCTTGGTCGCCTTGTCCAGCAGGGAGTCCGGTGTCGCCAGCTTGCCGCAGTCATGCATCCAGGACGCGACACGAAGTTCGTACCACTGGCTTTCATCAAGATTGAACTCTGCCAGCGGGCCCTCATAGGTCTCGCAAGCGGCCTGCGCAATCAGTTCGGTCAGCACGGGTACACGCTGGCAATGCGCAGACGTATGTGCCGACTTGGCGTCAATCGCCTGGGCAATCACCTTGATAAAGGCATCGAGCAGGTCCTTGTGGTCCTGCAGCAGGATCTGGTTATCCAGGGCAATGGCTGCACTGGAGGCCAGTGCCACCACGATGGGCTCCAGGTTTTTCGGGAACTCGACGGTCTCGCCGGTGTCCGGGTTTTTCGCATTCACCAGTTGCAGCACACCAATGATTTCGTCGGCGTGATTGCACAGCGGCACCGTCAGGAATGACTTGGAGCGATAACCCGAACGGGCATCGAATGCCTTGGTGCCGGAGAAGTCGAGGTTATCGGCAAAATAGGCATCCTCAATATTCACCAGCTCACGGGTGAGTGCCGTGTGCGTGGCAATGTTGTTGTGATTGGGGGTGCCGTCCTCGTGATAGAGGTGCAAGGGGGCAATCTCGATGGGGTTGCCGGAGGTTCCACCCAGCCGCAGCATCAGCGAATTGGTACGCAGGATCTCGAACTCGAGAACGGGACGGCCCTCTTCCTTTTCCTTGATCAGGTAAAGCGTGCCGCCGTCGGCATGGGTGATGTCCTGTGCCGCATCCAGAATGCGCTCGAACAGGCGAGACGTATTGCGTTCGCCAGAGAGGGCGGTACTGATTTCGATCAGTCGCCAGAACAGGCGCTGATCAAGTTCGGTCGACACAGCAAGAGGCATGATCACTGACCCTGGAAACATTATTGCTGACTCTAGCACAAGCGACAGTCGTGGCCACGATCCCGGAGCACTGCTCGTCACCCTGGTCATGAGGCTGCAATAAATAAGCCCCGGAACGGGGCTTATTTATTGCAGATGGCGACTTACTTGTCGCGCAGCTCACGCCGCAGTATCTTGCCGACCGGGGTCTTGGGCAGATCGTCACGAAACACGATGTGGCGCGGCACCTTGTAGCCAGTGAGGTTGGCACGCATATGCGCCATCAGTGACTCAACCGTCAGCGCGGGGTCTTTCCTGACGACGAACAGCTTTACCGCCTCGCCGGACTTGTCATCAGGCACGCCCACCGCAGCGCTTTCCAGCACACCCTCGTGACCTACCGCCACTTCCTCGATCTCGTTCGGGTATACGTTAAAGCCTGACACCAGGATCATGTCCTTCTTGCGGTCCACAATGCGGACATAGCCGTCCGGCTGGATCAGGGCGATATCACCGGTCTTCAGCCAGCCGTCAGCGTCGATGGTCTCGGCAGTGGACTCGGGGCGCTGCCAGTAGCCCTTCATGACTTGCGGGCCCTGCACACACAATTCACCAGGCTCGCCGATCGGCGTTTCGTTGCCGTTGTCGTCGACCGTTTTCACGGTGGTATTGGGCACCGGCATGCCAATGGTGCCAATCTGGGAATAACCCGGCGGGTTCATGGTGACCACCGGCGAGGTTTCGGTCATGCCAAAGCCTTCGGACACGCGGCAGCCCGTGATGCGTTCCCACTCTTCCGCCGCATGGTGCTGCATGGCCATGCCGCCGGCAGCGGTGGTCTTGAGGGCAGAGAAATCAAGCTTGCGGAAGTCCTCGTTGTTCATCAGGGCAACAAACAGCGTATTCAGGCCGGCAAACGAAGTGAACTTCCACTTGGCCAGTTCTTTCACAAACGCAGGCAGGTCACGCGGATTGGTAATGAGAATGGCATGGCCACCCATTTCCATCATGCCCAGACAACACACGGTAAACGCAAAGATGTGGTACAGCGGCAGAGGGGCAATCATGACCTCTTTGCCCATCTCGAAATTGGTGAGCACGGCCTTCATCTGCAGCAGATTGGCGACCAGATTGCCGTGGGTAAGCATGGCACCCTTGGCAACACCGGTGGTGCCGCCCGTGTATTGCAGCACGGCGATATCGGAACGGTGTGGCGTCGCTTCAACCAGCTTGCTGCGCTTGCCGCGCGACAGCACATCCGTAAAACGGATCGCACCGGGAATATTGAACGCCGGCACCATCTTCTTGACCTTGCGCACCACAAAATTGGTGAGCAGGCTCTTGAAGCCGGGCAACATGTCACCCACTTCGGTAATGATCACGTGCTTGATGCCAGTATGCGGCACCACTTCCTGCACCAGATTGCCGAAATTGGCCAGTGCCACCAGTGCCTTGGCACCGGAGTCGTTGAACTGGTGTGTCATTTCACGCGCGGTGTAAAGCGGATTGGTGTTGACGACAACCAGACCAGCGCGCATTGCGCCGAACACGGCCACCGGATACTGCAGCAGGTTAGGCATCTGCACGGCAATGCGGTCACCCGGCTTGAGATCGGTGTTGTTCTGCAGATAGGCAGCAAATGCAGCAGAGTACTGGTCAAGCTCACGATAAGTCAGGCTGCGCCCCATATTGCTGAACGCGGGCTTGTCGGCAAATTTCTTGCAGGACTCATGAAACACATCAAGCACGGAGTCATAGGCTTCCACATCAACCGTGAAAGGCACTTCAGACGGGTACTTGTCCTTCCAGAAATCAGCTTGCATTACATTGCTCCTGCATTGTTATTGGCATGTCGCTTGTCAACGGACACCAGACGCCGGTTCAGCGCCCAAGAATCCAGCTCTCCACCCGATGACGGGCATCGCTGTCATCAGGCAATTGCAGCACACAGGTATCCTGCGGAGCCTGCCCCACAGTCACCCTGAACTGCATCAGTTCATCACGACGGAAGGCATGTACATCCAGCACATCGCCCGGCCGCCGTGCGGCAACCACTTTTTCAATGGTGGTGCCGTTCACGCGCAAACCATCCAGCGCCACAATCACATCACCGGCAGAGAGCCCGGACTGCTGCGCGGCACCACCCGCAAACACCAGCTGCAACTGGGCACCACCATCGGCATTCTGTACCTTGATGCCCAGTGACGGTTTTGCAGCACTTTCCACCACCGGTTTGCCTCCGCTGTCTGCGGCATTTTCTGCAGCACGCAGCGTCCACTGCACGCCACGTGCAGCCAGCAACTCCTGCAAGGGCAACTCTGTCGTCCCGTGCAGGGCCTGCTGCCAGAAATCCTCCAGCGAATCCCCGCACAATTCTGCAGCAATGCGCGGGATATCATCGTCCTGCAGCCCGATACCCGTCTGTCCATGCTCACGCCAGAGGCGCAGCATGAGGGTATCCAGCGAGACCCGGTCACCGCTCCTGCTACGCAGGAGCAGATCCAGGCACAGGGCAATCAGTGCACCTTTGACGTAGTAACTGACAATGGCATTGGGCGAGTTTTCGTCCTGCCTGTAGTACTTGCTCCAGGCATCCAGACTGGACTCGCTCACGCTCTGGCGAAACCGGCCGGGGGTGCGCAAGTGCCGGGTGATCTGCTGGGCCAGCAACTCCAGATAGCCCTGGCTGGACACCAGGCCGGCGCGCGCCAGCATCAGGTCATCATAGTAGGACGTGATGCCCTCGAACGCCCACAGCAGTGACGTATGGGTTTCGGCGCGCAGATCATAAGGCATGAAAACAGCAGGTTTAATCCGCTTGACGTTCCAGCTGTGGAAATATTCATGACTGCAAAGTCCGAGGAAGGTCTTGTAGCGCTCGCCGGGATTGGCCTCAGGCTCGCCCTGTTGGGGCAGGTCATCGCGGGAACACAGTAACGCCGTCGAAGCCCGGTGCTCCAGACCGCCATAGCCGCTGCCCACCGCCGTGACCAGAAACACATACCGTGAAAACGGTGCCGGCTCGCCGAAAAAACGGATCTGGGTGCTGCATATCTGCTCCAGATCCCGCAGCAGGCGTGGCATGTCGGCCCGGTGGCGGCCCGTAATGACCACTTCGTGCTCCACACCGCAGGCCGTAAAGGCGGCATGGGTAAACGTACCCATCTCGACCGGGTGATCAATCAGGGCATCATAGTTTTCAGCATGATAGGAGCCAAAACCCAGCGGGGCCGCGCCCAGCCGTGGCAGGCTGGTTGCCACCCGCCAGTCCCATGCCACACCGGCCGGTTGTTCTATGCTGACCTCATGCGGTACGTCCTCCTGGCCATCCACTGCCAGAAACACGGAGGTGCCATTGAAGAAGCCATGGGTCTGGTCGAGATGGGCACCACGCACGGAAAGATCCCAGGCATAGACCTCGTAGCGCAGGGTGAGCGGACCGGACACCGGATCACACTGCCACTCCGATTTGCCCAGCTTGCGCACGGCCACCGTCTTGCCGTCCGAATCGGTGCCGACAATGGCCCCGACATGCCGGGAGAAATCCCGGATCATGTAGCTACCGGGAATCCAGTTCGGCAGCGTCAGGCGTTGTCCGTCGGGTGTCGGGTTGACGATATGCAGCTCAACCTCGAAAAGGTGGGATTCGGGTCGGCTGGAACCGATTCGATAACAGACAGCAGCGGTCATGCCGGGATGGCTCCCCTGAGAAGTAGTAATCTGACAAGCAGAACGAAAGGCCAAGAATAATGAACAATATTGCGATGAGCCACGCCCATATACCTGAACCACTTGTCCCTAAACTTGAGTGGCTGGTGGCCAGTGATGGTCACCGCATCCCCTGCCGGCACTGGCCGGTAGAGGCACCCCGTGGCGTCGTGCATATCGTACACGGCATGTCCGAACACAGTGGCTGTTATGAAGATGTTGCCCTGACACTCAATGCGGCAGGCCTGAGCGTAATGGCCCATGACCACCGCTGCCATGGCAAATCTGTATCGCTGGCCGATCTGGGCAACAGCAGCCGCCTGCAGCACTGGGCCGGCGTGTGCCATGACATGGCCATCGTCAATGCCGACCTGCATCGCCGCTACCCCAACCTGCCACTGACTGTACTGGGCCACAGCATGGGCTCGTTCATTGCCCAGGATTTTGCCCAGCACTATCCGGACCAGCTTAATGTCCTGCTGTTGGAAGGCAGCAACTTTGAGGCGCCGTGGTTTACCACTGCCGCCAGCTGGATGGCCGGCTTTGAAATCTGGCGCATGGGTGAAAACGGCCGCAGCCCACTAATTCATGCCCTCTCCTTTGGCGCCTTCAACAAGACAATACGCAACCCGCGTACCGCGTTTGACTGGATCACGCGCGAGCCGTCTTTTGTGGACAGCTACATTGCCGATCCGATGTGCGGCTTCCAGCTGAGCAACGGCTACTGGCGCGACTTCCTGAAGGGACTGTCGAACCTTTATCGACCCACCAGCATCCAGCGCATGCGCAGCGATCTGCCGGTGTACCTGTTTGCCGGTGACAAGGACCCGGTCGGTCACATGGGCAAGGGCGTCGAGAAGCTGGCATTGGCCATGAAAAACGCCGGCCTGCGTGATGTCACCCTGCGCCTGTACCCGGACGCCCGGCACGACATCCTGCATGAAACCAATCGCGATGAAGTCGTCACCGACATGCTCAGCTGGCTCAAGCGTCATCTCGGTTAAGCACTGCTGCATTAAAAATGGCGTGAACAAAAAAGCCGGCACATTTGCCGGCTTTTTCATGGATGCACTTTTACCTGCTTGCTTGCTTGCACTTGCTTGCCAGGCTTTATTTTCCAGCCCTTACTTGCCGCCCTTACTTGCTGAGGTATTTCATGCCTGCTTCTATCCCCTTGAGGGTAAGCGGGTGCATGCGCTGCTCGACCAGATCCTTTGCCATCACAATGGACTGGGTACCGTTCCAGAGGCGCTCCGGCTCGGGATTCAGCCAGATCACTTTCTGGAAGTGATTGGTCAGACGCTTCATCCACACGGCACCAGGCTCTTCATTGAAATGCTCGACCGAGCCGCCCACGGCCATTACCTCATACGGACTCATGCTGGCATCGCCAACAAAAATCACGCGGTAGTCGGGGCCGTACTTGTGAATGATGTCCCAGACCGGCATGCGCTCGCTCCAGCGCCGGAAATTGTCCTGCCACACCCCTTCGTAAATGAAGTTGTGAAAGTAGAAATACTCCATGTGCTTGAATTCGGAACGGGCTGCCGAGAACAGTTCCTCGCAAATGCGGACATGGGGGTCCATTGATCCGCCAACATCAAAAAACAGCAGGACTTTTACCTGATTCTTGCGCTCGGGCACCATCTTGATGTCGAGCATGCCTGCGTTGTGTGCCGTGGAGCGGATGGTATCGTTGATATCCAGTTCTTCCGCCACACCGGTGCGTGCAAACTTGCGCAAACGGCGCAGGGCCACCTTGATATTGCGAATACCCAGCTCGACCGAATCATCAAGGTTGCGGAACTCGCGCTTCTCCCAGACTTTCACTGCCGTCTTGTTGCGCGACTGCCCGGCCAGCCGGATACCTTCCGGATTGGCGCCGTAGGCACCGAACGGCGAGGTCCCGCCAGTACCCACCATGCGATTGCCACCCTGATGGCGCTTGTGCTGCTCTTCCAGCCGTTTCTGGAATTCTTCCATCAGCTTTTCGAGCGAGCCCATCTTCTGCAGCTCGGCCATCTCTTCCGGCGTCAGATGCTTTTCGACTTCCTTGCGCAGCCAGTCTTCAGGAATGGCCTTGCTGAGAAGATCCAGATCAATTGAGTCGATACCTTCAAAGTATTTGGCAAAGGCCTTGTCGAACTTGTCGAAGTGACGCTCGTCCTTGACCAGTGCCGTGCGCGCAAACAGGTAGAAGTCGTCAATATTGGCATAGACAACTCCCTGCTCCAGCCCGCGCATCAGGTCGAGGAATTCGCGAATCGTGGTGGGAACCCGGAATTCGCGCAGCGTGAAGAAGAAATTTACGAGCATACGGTTTGTCCCGTGTGGCGCCTGCAGTGCTCAGGCGCCACACACTCAGCTGTCCCGACGCGACATGAAGGCAAGACGTTCCAGCAAGTGCACATCCTGCTCGTTCTTGAGCAACGCCCCGTGCAGCGGCGGAATGGCCTTGCGGGTATCCCGGTTACGCAGGATGTCCTCCGGAATGTCATCCGACAGCAGCAGCTTGAGCCAGTCGATCAGTTCGGATGTGGACGGACGCTTTTTCAGGCCGGGCACCTTGCGCACATCAAAGAAAATCTCCATGGCTTCCGTCACCAGTGAACCCTTCAGGCCCGGGTAGTGCACATCCACAATGCGCTTCATTGTCTCTGCATCCGGGAAGGTGATGTAGTGGAAGAAGCAGCGGCGCAGAAAAGCGTCGGGCAGATCCTTTTCATTGTTCGAGGTAATGATGACGATGGGGCGTTGCTTCGCCTTGATCACTTCACCCGTCTCGTAGACAAAGAATTCCATCTTGTCGATTTCGGTGAGCAGGTCGTTGGGAAACTCGATGTCTGCCTTGTCGACTTCATCAATCAGCAACACCACACGCTCATCCGCCGTGAAGGCCTCCCAGAGCTTGCCCTTCTTGATGTAGTTGCCGATGTCATGCACACGGTCATCACCCAGCTGTGAATCGCGCAGGCGCGAGACGGCATCGTACTCGTACAGGCCCTGCTGGGCCTTGGTGGTGGACTTGATGTGCCACTGGATGAGCCGGAGGCCCAGTGACGCGGCCACCTGCTCGGCCAGCATGGTCTTGCCGGTGCCTGGCTCGCCCTTGATGAGCAACGGCTTCTGCAGCGCAATCGCAGCATTCACGGCCATCTTGAGATCATCGGTTGCCACGTAGGCATCGGTACCCTGGAACTGCATGAAGAACCTCGTCGCGGATCAGGGGCGGATGGAACTCACGCCCGGAGGGATTACTGGTGAAACCAATGAGTCGGAGTATATTCAGAGGGGTGGCCATTTCACAGTGCCACAGGCCTGCCACATCTGCCGAATGCCCGGGAAAACCTTTCATGCCTTATGTATCGCCTGATATTCCAGCCGATCTGGACCTGTCCCTTCTCGCCACGGCCGCACCGGCCGGTATGGACAAGTCCGCAGCGCGGCAAGCCTCCGAGGCCATGGCGACCCAGCTGGCCAACCTGCAGGAACTGCTTTATGCCAATCGCCAGCACTCCCTGCTGGTCATCCTGCAGGGCCTGGACACCAGCGGCAAGGACAGCAGCATCAAGCAGGTGTTCCGGGAAGTGAACCCGATGGGCCTCGACATTCACTCCTTCAAGGCCCCTACCACGACCGAGCTGGCACAGGACTTTCTCTGGCGCAGTCACCACCGCGTCCCCTCGCGCGGCCTGATCGGCATCTTCAACCGCAGTCACTATGAGTCGGCAGTAACAGACCGCGTAATGGGCTTTTGTGACAGGGCCACCCAGATGGAGCGCTGCCTGAGCATCCGTGAGTTTGAGCGGCATCTGGTCGCCAACGGCACACTGGTGTGCAAGTTTTTCCTGCACATCAGCCGGGAAACACAAAAAGAACGACTGCTCGTACGCCTGCAGGACCCGCAAAAGCACTGGAAGCTCTCACTGGCTGATCTGGAGTCGCGCAAACACTTTGATGTGTACATGAATGACTGGAGCCGGGTTATCACGGCCACCCACCAGTCTGTCGCCCCCTGGCATGTGGTGCAGGCAGACCAGAAATGGTACCGGGACTTTGTGATGCTGTCGGTGCTGATTGAAAAACTGAAGGGACTCAACATGGGCTGGCCCGCGCTGACACAACCCGTGACTGCAGGCGACATTACTGACTGAGAACGGCTGACTGATCACGGACACAGCATCTGCCGGACCATCAGGAACATCGCACGCCCTTATTCGGCAACCCCGTCATCCGCTTGCAGTTCATCCGCCGGACGACGGCTCTCCAGAAAGAAGAGCACGCCAAATACCACGGATGACACCAGCAGCATTGGCAGGCTGGCCTTGAGCAGTCCATCGCCGGACTTGGCGAGGATATTGAACAGAATGCCGACGCAGGCAGGCACCAGGTACACCGTACCAGCGGACACAAACCCCGGGGTGAACAGCACGATTGCCAGCAGCGCTCGAATGAAAATGCGCGGCTGCCGTGAAAACCATGTGCTCACGTAACGCTCGAAAGCAAACATGATCAGTACTGCCATCAGCACATAGACAACCCAGGAAAGGGCGTAGGCCATTTTGCTCTCCTCAGCTCCGCCGTATCCAGCGGATCACGTGTTCCTGATAATCCTCTTCGTCCACTGCCGTTTCCGGCAGTACCCGACCAATCACCGAAATATTGGCCTTGATCACGGAGTCGGCCTTGCCCGTCAGCAACGGGTGCCAGCGCGGCAAGCCCCTGCCCTCGTTCAGCCGCCGGTACGCACAAGTCCCCGGCAGCCAGTCGATCTCGTTGATGTTCTGCGGTGTCAGCTGCACGCAATCAGGCACATGCTTGCGACGCCCGGCATAGTCGCCGCACTGTGCCGTCGAGAGGTCGAGCAGCTTGCAGGCAATGCGCGTGAAATCCAGCTCGCTGGTGTCTTCGTATTCCAGTTTGTGCAGGCAGCAACGGCCACAGCCATCACACACGGCTTCCCATTCGTCCGCATTCAGTTCTGCCAGCGGATACCGCTCCCAGAAGCGTTCACGTTTCATTGCAGTACCCATTTACTTGCCCGGCGCCCCGCTCAACCGGGAATATCCCGGTATTTGCTGTCATCGGGATTATACAGATCCAGCAGGTAATCCTCTTTCTGTGGCGGCATCTGCAGGTAAAAACCTTTTTCGGCAATTTCTGCACGCAACTTGTCGCCACTCACCCGGGCAAGATCACGCCCCGACTTCAATGGCATATCCATTACATGCACCGGGGCACCGAAAATCTGCATCAGGGCCTCGGGCACCTTTTTCAGCCCGTCCGGCTTGGGCACATACAGAAACATTTCATCTTTCTTGCTGCTCTTGTAGACAGCCAGTAGCAGGAGGGACATGAACACACTCTCGGAAAGGATTGGGGCGATAGCGCAAAAACACTCAGCCAGACTGTGACTCAACAGCACGACGCCGCTCTGCGCCCCAGGCAATGAGCGTATGTTCCGCTTTCGCAAGCACCGGTTCCAGTACCGGCAACAGTTGCTCGCCACGCCAGCCATGGAATGCCCGTGGGAGCGGAGCCTCAAGCCCCTTGTCGACGCGCCCCAGCACCAGCGCCTCGATATGCTTCTTGCGCAGCAGTACCTCGATGGGCACGCCGGTGCTGCCGGCCACAACCGTGGCCGCCTTGCGCAGGTCTTCAAACAGGTCGCGGGCCTCGCGTGGCAGCGGGGTAGGCAGTGGCTTCGGCCAGGTATCCGGGGTACGCGCACGTGCAGCATGTATCACGGCAAGAATGGATTCGCCTTCCTTGCGCAGNNACCGACAGTGCCTGCAGGCTGGACGGCTGCTTGCGGGCCAGCTCGAACAGACTGCTGTTCTTGATCAGGAAGCCACGCGGCAGATCACGTGACCGCGCCTGCTGCTCGCGCCAGACCAGAATCTCCTGCAGTACGGCCAACTCCTGCGGACGCAAGCGCCAGGCATTGCTGACATCGCGGTACATCAGGACCGGATCGGGAATGTAATCCAGCTCATCCAGCATGAGGCGGCAATCGCTCTCGAAGTACTGCAGCATGCCGCGTGAGCGCAGACCCTCATGAACATGGGTATAGAGTGGCGGCAGGTACTTGACGTCCAGTGCCGCATAGGCAATCTGCCCGGGGCTGAGGGGACGGGCCAGCCAGTCAGAGCGGGACTCGTCCTTGGGAATGTCCACACCAAGGTTTTCCTGCAGCGCTTTCTGGTAACCCACCTGCAGGCCCTGCCCGAGAAACGCGGTGGCAATCTGGGTATCCAGGATGCCCTGCGGCCGGGCGCCGGCCATGCGGCTTAGCACCTCAATGTCTTCCGAACAGGCATGCAGCACCTTGCGTGGGAATTCACTGGTCAGGATCGGCGTCAGCGGCGACAGGTCCGTCACCTTGAGGGGGTCAATCAGGTATTCGTGCTGGCCATCGCCGATCTGGATGAGGCCAAGGATGGGGTAGAAGGTATCCACCCGCATGAATTCGGTGTCGAGGGCGATGCTGTCGCGCTTGCCGAGCGCGTGCGCCACTTCTGCGAGAGCGGCGTTGTCAGTGATATGAACGGGCTGCAAGATGGTCTCTGTATGATCCGGAAAGCGTCTGCCCGCCCCGCGGGCAGGCAGACGTGACCTTGCTACAGTCCCAGTTGCTTGGCAATCACTTCGTTCATGATTTCGTAGGTGCCGCCACCGATGGACAGGATGCGGTTGTCGCGGGACAGGCGTTCGACCAGGGTTTCACGCATGAAGCCCATGCCGCCAAAGATCTGCACGGCCTCGTGNNCGGATCACCTGCATCTTGGCCAGCGGCTTGCCGAAGGCACTGCGCTCATGGGCATAACGCAGGGCTTCTTCCAGTGCCATCTGTGAGGTCATGTTGGCCATCACCGCCAGGTTCAGACGCTCCATCTGGAAGTTGGTCATGATGACAAAGAAGCCGGCGTTCTCGCTGCCAATGAGATTGCTCTTGGGCACCTTCACGTCATCAAAGAACAGCTCGGCGGTATCACTGGCCCACCAGCCATGCTTCTTCAGTGGCTTGCCGGTGGTGAACCCGGGCATGCCCTTTTCCATCAGCAGCAGGCTGATGCCGCCATAGCCATCACCGCCGGTGCGTACGGCCACGGTGTAGTAATCGGCACGAATGCCCGAGGTAATGAACGTCTTGGAGCCGGTCACACGATAGAAATCACCATCGCTGACGGCACGCGTTTTCAGGTTGGCCACATCCGAACCGCCATTGGGCTCGGTAATCGCCAGCGCTGCAATCTTTTCGCCGCTAAGCACGGAGGGAACGATGCGCTCCTTAAGCTCATCGCTGCCCCACTTCACAATGGGTGGCAGACCGATGTCCAGTGAACCGAGGCTGGCGACAAGACCACCGGAGCCACAACGCATCAGTTCTTCGGTGGCAGCAATCTTCATGAAGACATCGCCTTCGGCAATGCCTCCCAACGCCTCGGGATAACCGATACCAAAAAAGCCGGTACGGCCCGCCTCGTTATACAGTTCGCGCGGAAAGGTGCCCGCCTCTTCCCACTCGTCGATATGCGGCAGAATGTGTTCCTGCACCATCTTTCGCACGCTGTCGCGTACCTGGCTGTGGGTTTCGTTGAAATACTCGCTATAACTCATGACATACCCTCGGAGATAGCGACATGCTGCCGGTCTCACGGCAACCAAGCCGAGACAGCACGCCGGATAACACCTGCCTGCGACACCCGTCCACCCATGTGCAGAAACGCGCACGAACCGGTGCCAGCACGGCCGGCGACTGCAGTGACCCCGGCTGTACGTACGGCAGCGCAGGCATCACCAAAAGGCCAAAAAAAATCCCTCACCGAGGGATTCCAGATGACCGAACAGTTCTTATCCGTTCAAGGGGTACTTGTCAAAGACCGCAGAGCACAACCGCTGCTAATGGCCCGTAAAGCCGCCTGTTTTGTTCGGTCTGACCGATGGAGGGTTTGACTCAACCCAGGGCTTTGCGCCCGGCCAGGGCATGGGCCAGCGTATTGCCGTCCACAAACTCCAGCTCACCACCCATGGGCACGCCATGCGCAATACGGCTGACCACAATACCGGTATCACGCAGGGCCTCACGAATGTAATGGGCAGTGGCCTCACCTTCCACCGTGGGATTGGTGGCAAGAATCAGTTCGCGCACCTCGCCCTGTCGCACACGCTCCAGCAGCTTTGGAATACCCAGCTCCCTGGGACCAATGCCGTCCAGCGGTGAGAGATGGCCCTTGAGGACAAAGTACAAGCCACGGAAGGAACCCGCGCTTTCCACCGCCAGTACATCCACCGGGGTTTCGACCACGCAGAGAATGGAACGGTCACGCGAGCTACTGGAGCAGAGATGACAGACGTCCTGTTCGGTCAGGCTCTGGCACTCGCGACACTCGCGCACCTGCTCCATGGCACGTGTCAGCACTTCGGCCAGCCTGAGACCTCCTGCACGCTGCCGCTCAAGCAAGTGCAAGGCCATACGCTGGGCCGATTTCGGACCAACGCCTGGCAACACGCGCAAGGCGTCTACCAGCTCGGTAACAAGAGGGCTCAGGAACATCAGGGGCAGGCCACCGGCGTCAAGGGCGAGACATTTTCTGCCTTGACAAGAGTCGCCAGATCATAGGTTTCACCCATGCCGCTTTCGACGACATACCGCGAAATGCTTACCGTCGCCGTACCCGTCATACCGCAAGCGCCGGCAGGGGGCTGTGGCGGCAGGCCAAGGGCCGTAATGCTGGAACGTGTATTGGCAAAACAGAACATGGCGGGCTTGTTGGTGGCAAAAGCCCGGGGCAACTGCTTCAGTCCTGTGGCATCCGGAAAAAAGCAGACACGGTCACCACGCCAGTCCAGCGTAATGGAGTCCTGCAAACGCTCGAAGCGGCCGCTCACGGTCAACTCACCCTGATACTCAACGTAGCGGCCGTCACGGCCCACTTCCCTGAAGGGGCCGGCCAGCACTGGTGCTGTCAGGCACATCAAGGCAAACGTCAGAAAAATATTCCGCATTATTTTTTATTCTCTGTAGGCAACCCTGTCAGAAAGGCAGCTTCATGCCTGCTGGCAGATTGAGTCCCTGAGTCACGGCACCCATCTTGCTCTGGCTGAAGGCCTCGACCTTGCGCACGGCATCGTTGACCGCTGCTGCAATCAAGTCTTCCAGCATTTCCTTGTCTTCTTTCAGCAAGCTGTCGTCAATTTCGACACGCTTCACGTCATGACGTCCCGTCATCGTGACTTTCACAAGGCCGGCACCGGACTCGCCCTGTATTTCGGAATTGGCCAGCTCTTCCTGCGCTTTTGCCATCTGCTTCTGCATCTGTTCCTGCATGCGCTGGGCCTGTTGCATCAGTTGCTGCATGTTCATGGCGATAATCTCTCTTCAATCAATAGGGTTAATCGAATCCGGCAGGATTTCTGCCTGGAAGTCATTAATGAGTGTCTGCACAAACGGATCAGCCTGCAGGGTTGCCGTGGCAGCTTGCAGGCGCGCCTGCTTGCGGGCAGCTATCACCTGCATCGGTGTTGCGTAGACAGGGTCTTTCTTGGCCATGCGCAACTGGACGCCAGGGAAGTGCCGGCGAAAGCACTCCTCGATCTGGCCGAAGGACTGGCCACTGGCCAGAATGTCATGCTTGGCGGCAAGCTGGAACTCACAGGCACCATCCGCCAGCACCATCATGGCTGCATGACGGGCCAGATTAAGCCCACCACCGGCAAGCCCGCTGTGAAGCACCCACTGTTCCCAGCTTTCCGGGGTGCAGTAATCCTGCGGATTACCGCTGCAGGAAAAAGCCGGCTCTCTTGCTTGCGGTACCGCAGCAACGGCCGGAGTAACAGCGGCAACTTCCTGCGGTACCGGTTGGGTTACCTGCTGAGGTGCCTGCTGGGAAACCGGCTTGAGCGGAATGACATTGGATGCCGGCGCTTCGGCACGGGCGACAGCGGCGGAAGGACTGGCCACAGGGCGGGACACCGGCTGGTGCTGTTGTTGCGGCTGTGCCATGGCCACGGCAGCAGATGCGCGCACGGGCACCGACTGCATGGCCTGCACACCACCACCGGAACCGCCTGGCCTGTTGCCAGGTGCCGCCGGGCGGCCGGGCATGGCGGTACGCGCACCACCCTGCACTGTCTCGGGCGACACGGGCACGGGACGGAACGCCAGCATGCGCATCAGGGTCATTTCAAAACCGGAACGGGCATCGGCCGCCCAAGGCATGTCACGACGGCCATGCAGGGCAATCTGGTAATAGAGTTGCGTATCTTCTGCAGTCATGGCTTGCGCCAGCGCCAGCACGCGACCGGCATCACCGAGTGAATTATCCACGGCTGCTGGCAGCATCTGGCCAAGCGCAATGCGGTGCAGGGTAGAGACAAGCTCGGCCAGGGCGCCGGAAAAATCGACGCTTTGCTCCGCCAGTTGTGCACACACGTCCAGCACCACGGCAGCATCGCCGGAATTCACCGCGTCCAGCACACGGAAAACGAGATCACGGTCAATCGAACCCAGCATGCTGCGTACATCAGCCGTACCCAGCCGGCCATTGCCAAAGGCAATCGCCTGATCGGTCAGTGACAATGCGTCACGCATGGAACCGTTGGCGGCACGCCCCAGCTCCCAGAGTGCGCTCTCCTCGAACTCCACCATTTCTTTCTGCAGCACAACCGAAAGATGCTCGACCACGCGCTCTGGCGACATGGCCTTGAGCGAAAACTGCAGGCAGCGCGACAGGATGGTGACAGGCAGCTTTTGCGGATCGGTTGTCGCCAGCAGGAACTTCACATGGGGCGGCGGCTCTTCCAGTGTCTTCAGCAAGGCATTGAACGAGTGCCCGGACAGCATGTGCACTTCGTCAATCAGGTAAACCTTGTAGCGGCCGCGTGTCGGTGCGTACTGCACATTGTCGAGCAGCTCGCGCGTGTCCTCGACCTTGGTACGCGAGGCCGCATCAACCTCGATCAGGTCAACGAAACGGCCTTCATCAATCTCGCGGCAGGTGGAACAGACACCACACGGCTCGGAACTGACGCCGGTTTCGCAATTCAGGCACTTGGCCAGGATGCGGGCGATGGTGGTCTTGCCCACACCGCGGGTGCCGGTAAACAGGTAGGCATGGTGCAGGCGGTCCTGATCCAGCGCATTGATGAGCGCACGCGCGACATGCTCCTGCCCGATCAGCTCGCGAAAGCTCTTGGGACGGTATTTACGCGCCAGAACCTGATAACTCATGCCACCAATCCTTGCCCGTTGTTGCGGGAACAGCCTCTGGTACTCCCCTGCAGGGAGCCTTTTCAAAGGGGGTCTATGCTAGGCAACCTGTCGCCAATTATCCATGCGTAATCGTCATTCCGGGCGCTGCCTGCCGACAAAACCGTCAAAAGCCGATGCACTTGCACAAAAAGCCGCCAACCGACCGGACGAGCGCTTGCCCACAAGCACAGGCGCCCCTTATCTTCTTGCGACCAATCAGTCAGAAGATTCCCAATGGAACAGATCGCCCAGTATGTCTCCCGCGTGGCCAATGAAACCTACGGGCACTCCCGCCGGCTGATGCCCGAGCAGCCATGGTGGAACAATCTGGACCCGGCCTTTCACAAGTTTCCTGACGACTTCTACCTGGACCTGAAGTCCCAGGCCATGGTGGATGGCACCGCGGTAGTGGATCTGGGCATGCGCACCGCCCTCGCCGCCTTCGCCCTTGGCATGGCCTTGCCCACCACGCTCTGGCCCGGCCGGTTCCAGGCCGACCGCGCCCGGTTCGACTTCTACAAGGACATGGCCGACAGCCATGACACTACCCGCTTCTTCACGCGCTCCCGGCAAAAGGTCAGCGTACGCCATCATCCGGCAGGCCATCTGGCCCACAAGCCGAAAGAAGGCCGGGTGGAGGTGCTGTCTTTCGAAAGCCCCTTTCAGGCCGTAAACCCGGCCATGCGCGAGCAATATGCCCGACACCGACGCAACCGCATCGCCTGGGCCGAGCACTGGCGTCATGACGGCCCGGCACGACCGACCATCTGCCTGATCCACGGCTTTGTGGCCGATCCGTACTGGATCAACAGCCGTTTTCTGGCCATGCCCTGGTTCTATGAACAGGGTTATGACGTCCTGCTCTACACCCTGCCCTTTCATGGCAAACGCCAGGAAGCACTGTCACCGTTCTCCGGTCACGGCTACTTCTCGCACGGCTTTTCACACATCAATGAAACGATTGCCCATGCCGTGCATGATTTCCGCCTGTACATGGATTATCTGGAAGATCTGGGCGCACCGCAGATCGGTGTCACCGGCATCTCTCTGGGCGGCTTTACCACGTCATTGCTGGCTGCCGTCGAAGACCGCCTGGCTTTCGCGATTCCCAATGTACCCTTGGCCAGCATTCTGGACCTGATCCTGGAGTGGAGCCCGGCCAGTGAGTTCATCAAGACCGGCCTGCGCCTCGCCGGTATGGATATCCGCGAGGCCCGTCATGTCATGGCAGCGAGTTGTCCACTGACGTATGCCCCGCGCCTTCCGAAGGAACGGCTGATGATCGTGGCAGGTGCCGGCGACCGCTTTGCCCCGCCCAAGCATTCGCGCCTGCTGTGGGATCACTGGGACCGCCCCAACCTGCACTGGTTCCCCGGCAATCACCTGATCCATCTGGACCAGGGAAAATACCTGAAGGAAATGGCCAGTTTCATGCACAGGATCGGATTCGACCGGGCATAACCCCCTGCCTTGATGTTTCTGGCCAAGTGACGGCATGATGCAGGCAAACAACAAGTGAAGCCGCCACAGCGCAGGCGTCATGCCGTCTTTTCAGGAACCCGCTCATGTCCACCCAATACCCAGCTGTCGATCCCGAAGGCCTGC
The DNA here is from genome assembly GCA_003543245.1 of Moraxellaceae bacterium. Lineage (GTDB taxonomy): Bacteria > Pseudomonadota > Gammaproteobacteria > Pseudomonadales > Moraxellaceae > UBA2031. Next base: position 81,107 of record DPJB01000019.1, read on the forward strand.
TCGAATATTCGGTTGTGTTTACCGACCGCGCACTCAATCACATGTCGAAAGAATTCCAGCAGGTAATGCGGGATATCTCCGGCACTCTGAAGCAGGTTTATAACTCGGATGCTGTTGCCATTGTCCCCGGCGGCGGCAGTTTCGGCATGGAGGCAGTGGCACGCCAACTGGCCACCGGCCGGAAGTGCATGGTGTTGCGCAATGGCTGGTTCAGTTACCGCTGGACGCAGATTTTCGACATAGGCCAGATTCCCTCTGAAACAATCGTCATGAAGGCTCGTCCCGTCAGCACAGGCCGGCAAGCGGCTTTTGCACCAGCACCGATTGACGAAGTGGTCGCGGCCATTCATGCCGAAAAACCCGCACTGGTCTTTGCGCCGCACGTAGAAACAGCATCAGGCATCATTCTGCCTGACGATTACCTGCGCGCCGTGGCAAATGCCGTGCACGCCGTTGGCGGACTGTTTGTGCTCGACTGTGTGGCCTCGGGCGCCATCTGGGTCGACATGAAGTCATGCGGCATTGATGTACTGATCAGTGCACCGCAAAAAGGCTGGAGTGCTTCCCCTTGCTGCGCATTGATCATGCTGAGCGATGCCGCACTTGAGCAGGTCAACGCAACGACAAGCAGCAGCTTTGCCGCTGATCTCAAAAAATGGCTGCAGATAATGCAGGCCTATGAAAATGGCGGCCATGCCTATCATGCCACGCTGCCAACCGGCGCCCTCGCCGCTTTCCGTGATGCAATGAAGGAAACCGAAGCCGCCGGGTTTGCCCTGCTGTGTGAAAGGCAGTTTGAACTGGGACGTCGCGTCCGCGCGCTGTTGGGCGAAAACGGTTTCCGCAGCGTCGCGGCACCAGGCTTTGAAGCCCCAGGGGTCGTCGTAAGCTACACCGATGATGATCTGGTGCATAACGGCCGTAAATTCATTGAGCTTGGCCTGCAAACTGCTGCTGGCGTCCCGCTGATGTGTGATGAACCTGTCGACTACAAAACATTCCGTGTTGGCCTGTTCGGCCTCGACAAGTTACAGAACATTGATCAGGCGGTTGGCAATCTGGACAAGGCCCTGAAAAAAATTCAGGCCAGCCAGCAACCCGCTCCAGCAGTTGTTTGAGCGACACTCATGGGTGATGTAGTGCCATTCCGAAGGCCGGCTGCCAAACCAAAAGGCATGTGCCAGCACGGCTTTCACAAATGGACGATATGGCAGGACAAGCAGTTTGACGTGCAGAAGGGAAAACTGGTCACGGTGTACAAGTGCGAGCGTTGCGGTGAGCAGAAAGTCGAAGCGCTCTAGTTTTCTATCACATCACCTGAATAACGTACCCGACAGTCGTCCGCTCTGGCGAAAACGGCAGCTGATTAGACGTCGAAAACAACCGCCCCAACAACAAGCCGGGTTATTCTGCATACCTGAAAAAACGACTCACAGGACAACCTGACATCCTCATGAAAGCCAGCTTCCAGCAAGACTACCCCGCCAGCGTGGAAAAACTGTGGCAGGTCTTTGGTGATCCGGAATACCCGCACAAGAAATACCGGGCACTGGGTATCAGTGCCTATGAGGTTCACCAGTTTGATGTCAGCGGCACCCGGATCAGTCTGGACATGACACGTACACTGAGCATCCCCCCCGACAAGATACCGGCACTGGTACAGAGGTTCCTGCACCCCGAACAGGCCCTGCGTTATGTGTCCAGCTGGAACCGCATCACGCCCGAGCATGCCGATTTTGTGCTGGAAATCATTCCGCACGGCCTACCGATTCATGTACGGGCAACCGGGGCACTCAGACAGACCGGCAGCAATCGCAGCACGATGGCACTGGAGTTTGATGTGAAGGTCAACATTCCCCTGCTGGGTGGTAAAATTGAAGCCATTGCCATCCAGCAGATTGAAAAATCCTTCCGCTCCGACCATGCCTATACACTGCAGTATCTGGCAGAAAACTCCTGATTAAAAAACAGTGGTCCAATAAAAAATGGCGCGAAATTCGCGCCATTTTTATTCAGCAGTTTTCATCTTGCAGATCAGGTCAGACGGCTGCCTTTTCCTTCTTCGCTTTTGCCTTTGGCAACAATGGCGCCTTGGCAAAACCGAACTCGTAGTCACCGGTTTGCACCTTGCGTGTTTCCAGCCAGAACCTCCAGGTGGAGAACGGCCACAGGGCAAAGTTGCCGCCTTCGGCGCTCTGGTACCAGCTGGAGCAGCCCGTTGTCCACACCGTGTTTTTGAAGCCTTCCTGCACCTTGACGTTGAAACGGTCCTGGGCATCCTTCTTCACGTCAATGTAGTCGGCTCCCTTGTCCTTGAGGATCTTCAGGCAGCTCATGATGTAGTCCACCTGGGCTTCGATCATGAAGATGATGGAGTTGTGGCCCAGCCCCACGTTCGGCCCCACCAGCTGGTACATGTTCGGGTAACCGGTAGTAGTGGTGCCAAGGTAGGACTGTGCAAGATTCTTCCAGTCTTCATTCAGCACGTGACCGTCACGGCCTTCCACCGGGAAGTTCTTCATGTAGACGCGCGGGTCCACCACAAAACCGGTGCCCAGAATGATGCAGTCCACCGGACGCTCCACACCATCCCTTGTCACGATGGAGTGCTCGCGCAGTTCCTGGATGCTGTCAGTCACCAGCTCCACGTTCGGACGGTTGAAGGTAGGGAAGTACTTGTTGGAAATCAGGATACGCTTGCAACCGATGGTGTAATCCGGTGTCAGCTTCTTCGCAATCTCCTTGTCCTTCACCTGAACCCTGATGAACAGCTGGGCCAGCTTCTGCAGCGACTTGGCAATCGCCGGATTCAGGATGGGCCACAGACGTGATTCGTTGGTCCAGTACAGACGGGCACGGTGCAGCTTGCGCAGCGCCGGGAACCTTGCAAACAGGCTCTTTTCAATGCCGAGATAGCCACGCTCGTCACGCGGAATCACCCAGGCCGGGGTACGCTGGAACACGTACAGCTGCTTCACCTGTGGTGCAATTTCCGGCACATACTGGATGGCACTGCCACCGGTTCCGATCGACACCACATTCTTGCCGGTCAGGTCGTAATCGTGATCCCACTCGGCAGAGTGGAATACCTTGCCCTTGAAGTTTTCAAGGCCGCGGATTTTAGGGATGGAGGGCACATGCAGCGGGCCCGACGCCAGCACGAAGTGCTTGCAGATCACCGTATCACCGGACCTGGTATTGACGGTCCAGCGCGCAGTGGTTTCATCAAAGTGCGCCCCGCACACTTCCTGGTTGAAGCGCACGAACGGGCGGATGCCGAACTTCTCGGTGGTATCAAGAATGTACTGGTGAATTTCGTGCTGGGGGGCGTAACGCTTGGTCCAGTCGGACTTGCCGGCAAACGAAAAGGAGTACATGTGTGACTGCACATCACAGGCAGCACCGGGATAGCTGTTGAAGTACCAGGTACCACCAACATCACTGCCCTTTTCCAGGATCACGAAGTTGTCGTTTCCGGCCTCACGCAACTTGATCGCCATGCAAAGGCCACCGAAACCGGCACCGAGAATGGCAACATCAACTTCCTGCACCTTTGAATGAATCGGGGCTTTGCTGGTCATGCGGAACCTCATGTTGTTGTTCTGGCGCAAAACATTGCGCGATGGGTGCAATCTAGCCCTTACTCCGTATGCGGGATATGGTAGTTTCTCACCAGAAATTGATATTTTTGGCCAACTTTGATCCAGCTCAAGAAAGCAGGAGTGACTCCCGGCCATGTCCACACGCTCCATCCTTGGCATGCTCTATACCTTGCGCGGCTTGCGCGAGCTGGGCGAAGACATCTCCCCGGTGCTGTCCCGTTACGGGATTGATCTCGAAAAGGTTGACCCGACAGCCCGGATCGACCGGGCGCTGGAGCTCAAGATTTATGTGGAGATCGCCGAAAACCTGAAAGACCCGCTGGCTGGCCTTAAAACCGGCACCTTCTTCGGATTTGCCGGCTACGGCCCCCTCACCATGCTGTTGATGACCTGTGCCAATGCCTATGAAGCACTGCAAACGGGTATCCGTTACCAGCAGCTCACCTACCTGTTCGGCCACCTGAGCTTTGAGCCAGGGGAAGAATCCAGCGCACTGGTTCTGACGCCCGTTGCCCTGCCCCCCAGAGCCTACCGCTTCCGGGTTGATGGCGAGCTCTCCGGCACCTACAAACTGGTACGTGACATGCAGCTTGCTCTTGGTGTCGACATGCACGCACTGCGTATCGAGATCCCCTATGAGCGTCCGGCAGACGCCGACGCCTACGAGACACACTTCAACTGCCCGGTGATATTTGGCAAGCGGCCGGAGATACGCTTCTGGATCAGCAACACTGCCCTGCAGATCCGCTTTCCAACCGCCGACCCGACCGCACATGCCATGTACAAATCCCAGTGCGACCAGCAACTGGTCGCACAGCGCACGGATACCGAGCTGCTGTCGGGCAAGGTACTGTCCCACCTGGATTTCTTCAGCCGGCATTTTCCGAGTGCCGCCGAAGTGGCCTCGGCCTTTGATATTGCCGAACGTACGTTCCGCCGCCGCCTGAGCGAGGAGAACACCTCGTTTCGCGAACTGCTCGACCAGGTGCGTTACCGGAAGGCGCAGCAATTGCTCCGCGAAAGCACACAGTCGATCGAAGCCATAGCACTGCAGCTTGGATACGCAGAGTCCGCCTCCTTCATCCATGCTTTCCAGCGCTGGGACGGCCACACGCCCGCCGCCTTCCGCAACACCAGCCACAAATGAACACGGGATTCTCCAGATGAAACCATGGGCAATCGCACTGGCCATTATCGTTGCCATCCTGGCTGCCTCCGGGCCCGACAATACTGCCACGCAAGCGGGCATGGCACTGTTTGCGCTGGCTGGGGTGCTCTGGCTGACCGAAGCCATTCCGCTGACCTTCACGGCACTGCTCATTCCACTTGTGGCCGTGGCACTGGGACTGGGGGATGTCAAAAGTTCACTGAGCGGCTTTGCCAACCCGACCGTGTTTCTTTTTCTTGGTGGCTTTGCACTGGCCGCCGCCATGCGCAAGCACGACATCGACCGCTGGCTGGCCAGCCGCGTGATGGCACTGGCGCAGGGCAATGCGCTCACGGCCGCCTTCCTGCTGATACTGGCAACCTCACTGATATCCATGTGGATCAGTAACACGGCAACAGCGGTCATGATGCTGCCGGTGGCACTGGGACTGCTGAGTCCGATGAAAAACCAGTACCCGCGCTACGCCATTCTCGTTCTGCTGGGGCTTGCATGGGGTGCCAATATTGGCGGTATCGCCACTCTGGTAGGCAGCCCTCCGAATGCCATCACCGCCGCCGCACTGGGCTGGGGGTTTCAGGACTGGCTGCGCGTCGGCATGCCGGCTTATCTCGTCATCATGCCGGTGTCGCTGGTACTGCTGTGGCTGACCTTACGCCCCGAGCAAAACCTGCCCGCCGTCGCCACTACACTTATGCCGTTCCCGGCAGGACGTCAGGCCATACTCACCGTTGCCATTTTCCTGCTCACCGTGACAGGCTGGGTGTTTGGCAGCACGATTTCCTCGTACATCGGTATTCGCGGTGACTTTGATACCTGGGTAGCGCTACTGGCCATTGCCCTGCTGGGCCTGACCCGGGTACTCAACTGGGAAGACATCGAAAAGCAGAGCAACTGGGGCGTATTGCTGCTGTTTGGTGGTGGCATCACCCTTTCGGTATTCATGCAAAACTCCGGGGCCAGTAGCTGGATGGCTAACGGCCTGCTGGCGTGGGTCCCTGGCAACAATCCATGGTTGTTGTACCTGCTGGTCGCACTCTTCGTGATTTTCCTGTCCGAGCTGGTCAGCAATACCGCCTGTGCGGCACTGCTGGTGCCACTGATGATGTCGATGGCCTCTGTCACCGGACTGAACCCGGTCACGATGGCCGTACTGACCGGACTGGCCGCCAGTTGCTCCTTCATGCTGCCCGTGGGGACACCCCCGAATGCCCTCGTTTACGGCACCGGCCGTATTCCCCAGAAAACCATGATCCGTGCCGGCCTCGTCATGAATCTGGCGTCAGCTCCCTTGCTGGCAGTGATCATCGGGACCATCGCCACCTGAAACTGGCCACTCAACTCCTGCCCCTGTTATGCTCAAAAAACTAACTCTGCCCTGCAGGGTTTTTTCTTTTTCACCCTGGCTCACCTTTTAGGACACTGCAGTCAGCTGCAGTGAGGAGTTGCACATGTCATCCCTGCCCCCCGTCGGCATGGCATTGCTGGGGCTTCGTGTCGGCCAGACAATCGAGTGGCCAGGCCCGGAAGGCAAGCCATTGACACGGGAAGTGGCCAGCCTGGCCTATCAGCCCGAAGCCGCTGGCGAACTGCATCGCTGATGCATTCCTGCTGCAGGAAAAAGAAAAAGCCCCCGGACTTGCCGGGGCTTTTTCATACACACGCAAAGAGTACCGCAGCCTATTTTTCCGGCGTGGTAACAAACCCTATTTTGCCCAATCCTGCACCGGCAGAAGCCGCCATGATTTCTGCAATGACTTCATAGCGAGTGTTCTTGTCCACCCTCAGATGGATTTCCGTATCGGGCGCATTCAGCCCCGTCTCCTGAAGACGCACAATGATGTCCGCCTTGCTCATCGGCGTGGCGTTCCAGAACAGCTGGCCACTGCCATCAATCGAAAGATCTATTTTTTCGGCAGGCGTAACCGGACTGGAGGCAGCACTGGGCAGGTCCACCTTTACAGCATGCGTCAGCAATGGTGCGGTCACCATGAAAATCACCAGCAGCACCAGCATCACATCAATGAGCGGCACCATGTTGATCTCTGCCAGAGGCGCCTGGTTCTGTTGCTGGTTGAATCCACCGAAAGCCATGTCAGTTACCCGTTACGTCATTGCCGGGACGCACAGGTTTAAGTGGCGTGACACTGGCCGGCCTGTTCGTGGTCATTATCTGCTGGCCGGTGGTCAGGAACGCAAACAGGTCATAGGCAAATGCATCCAGGCGTCCGAGCAGTACGCGATTGCTGCGCACCAGCGCGTTATATCCCAGTACGGCAGGAATCGCGACGGCAAGGCCCAGACCCGTCATGATCAGTGCTTCGCCCACCGGACCGGCAATCTTGTCGAGCGACGCCATGCCACTGGTACCAATCGCAATCAGTGCGTGATACACCCCCCACACCGTACCGAACAGTCCCACAAACGGTGCCGTTGCACCCACCGACGCCAGCACGGTCAGACCGCTTTCAAGATGTGTGGTTTCTTCATCAATAACCTTGCGCATGGTGCGCGTCAGGAAATCGGCTACCGTGCCCGCCTCTTCCAGCTTGGCAACACCGACACGGGCATGATGGTCACGTGCAAACAGCGCATGACTGGCCAGATGAGAAAACGGATCTGCCGCGCCATGCGTTGAGATTTCATGATGTACGGCCTCCAGCGACGTAGCATTCCAGAAAAAATCCATAAAGCGCTGACTGCGCTTTCTGGTCAGCACCTGCGTAATGCTTTTGGTGATGATGTAATACCAGGACACTACCGACATCAGCAACAGCATCACAAAAAGCCCTTTGCCGACCAGATCGGATTGCGTAATGAAATGACTAATGCCGGTTGCTTCGTTCATGTCAGTTTTCCAGATTCCAGTTAATGGGAACAATCACCCAGCCTGCCACTGCTTTTTCACCCTCGCGGGCAGGTACAAACTTCCAGTCGCGAACCGTTGCCTGCGCCGCCCGGTCGAGACGTGCCGAACCACTGGAGCGCTCGATATCAACCTGTTGTGGCCGGCCTTCCGTACTCACCAGCACGCGCAACCGGGTGACACCTTTTTCCGCCAGCCGGCGTGACACCATCGGGTACACCGGTTTGGGATTATTCAGATAGGCCGCACCGAAACCTGGCGGCGTCTGCACCACGGGCGGCAACACTGCCTCTGCCCGGACCGGCGCATCAGCGACTGGCGCTGCGTCGGCTGGAGCCACATCGACAGACGCAGAGGCAATAACAGGAATAACGGCAGGGGCATTCACTGACGCCTGCGACGCACGCTCCGTGGCCAACACCCTCACAGGCGTTTCCGGCGCTGCCACCACCGGGGGCTGCGGCAGGGGCTCCGCTACCGGGTCAGATACAAAGGACACCATCACCGGCGCTGCCATGACCGGGGCAGGCTCCGGTGCCTGTTGCCACAAGGCCGTCACCGCGACTGCATGCACGGCAATTACCGCAACGGCGACACTGTGACGCACGGCTTTGAACGCTCCGTGAGATGTCAGTGAATAAATGGCCGATGCAGACATGGAAACACCTTGTTAATTCATACAAATGATAATCATTTTCATTTAAAAGGCAAGCAACCCCGACACCTGTCTTGCACGCGATTACCTATGGTAACGGGCTCATCCGGCAAGGGAATGTCCTGCGGCAATCTGTCGCAGCAAACAGGAGTAAAAACCGGGTACAGAAAACCGGCCGTCACCGTAACGAGGACAGTGTGGCAGAGGATTTGTCAGGATTGAGCGAAGGGATTAGAGAGGCCCCCCTGCCAGCCCGACCCCGGCACACGCATCACGACTACCGTTGCTTCCTTCCGGACCTGGCGGGGTTTGCCGTTTAGCGTTGCGGGGGAACCGGCAGGGTTGCCACAACGACCACCCGATTGCAGGGTGGGCGCGCAGTATAGGGGCAGAAAGCGCCGGCGCAAAGCCCATCATTGCGATCTGATGCGTTCTGGCTGAGCGCACCGCCGCAGCGGTCAAACGGATGGCGTGACCAGTCGCCGGTGCTGCTGTGGCGTAATCCCTGTCCAGCGCTTGAACGCCCGGTAAAACGTGCTCAACTCGGAGAAGCCAAGCAGAAAGGCAATATCCACCATGGAGCGGTCCGGCTCGCTGACGTACTGCAAGGCCAGCCGATGCCGCAAGCTGTCGCAGATGCCCTGATAGTGGGTGTCCTGTTCGCTCAGACGCCGCTTCAGGGTGCTGACACTCACACCCAGTTGCACCGCCACATCTTTCAGCTCGGGCAGGCCATAGGCCAGCCGCGGGATCACCAGCTTCTCGATTTTCTGCACCAGTGGCGAAACCGGCCGGGGATCGCGCGCCAGTCGCTCATCCACATACTCACGCAGACGTTGCAACAATGACGGGTCGGCAGAAGGCAGACGCAGCGAGAGCACGTCCATTGGCAGGATGATCTGGTTATGATCCGCCCCGAAGTGCACCGGACAGCCAAAATAATCCTGGTAAAAGCGCACCGGCCCTGCGGCCTGGTGGCGGAAAAAAACCTGTACAGGGCCCAGCGTGCCCTGACGGGATTCGCGCATGAGGAAATGACCGAAACTCACCTGTGCAGAGAAATCAAACTCGACGACCGGCCGCAGCTGTTCAACAGGCAGCGGCGGCATTTCCAGACGGTTGCAGAGATGCCCGTCCTGCAAGAACAGCGAGGAAACAAAGCTCTGGTTGACGATACGCTCATAGCGCACGCCCAGCTCCAGTGCCTCACCCAGCGTGGCCGCACTCTGCGCCAGCGTGCCCAGAATGCCAAAGTCCGCCGGATGGGTACGCTCGCCCAGACGCAACGGCAGCAAAGAGTCCTTGCAAAGCGTCATCGCAAACTGCCAGGCCTTGACCAGGCTATCAAACGACAACAGACGCTCAGAGTCCTGTACATCGTCCTCTGTCAGCCCCGCCATTTCCAGAAGTTGTGCGCGACCTCCGGCAGTCTTTTCCACGGCATGCAGCAGTGGCAGAAAAAACTGCGCGGTAACCGTGCGAATCTCCGGCAAGACAGTAGACCCCGTGGTGGACATGCCAACCTCATTACAAGCGCATGACAAACGCAATGACCGGAGTCTGCCGAGCAGCCGCCAGAGTGGCAAGGCCTAATGCAGCCAGATGAGGCATGCCGCCGGTTGCTTGGTATGCTATTAAACAGACAGCATGTGCTGCACGTCCTCCGTCAGCCTGATCCACTTTCATGCAAGGCAGAAAACAATGGATAGCTCGTTTACCCCCCTGATGGATCGCATCCGCCAGCGCGACCCCCACCAACCCGAGTTTCATCAGGCGGTGGAAGAGGTGCTGGAAAGCCTGTGGCCATTCCTTCAGGCAAATCCTGCGTATCTGAAACAGGGCCTGCTGGAGCGTCTGCTGGAGCCGGAGCGCGTCATCCAGTTCCGCATTGCCTGGGTGGATGACAGCGGCACGGTACAGGTGAATCGCGGCTACCGCGTGCAGATGAACAGCGCCATCGGCCCCTACAAGGGCGGCATGCGCTTTCACCCCTCGGTAAACCTGAGCGTCCTCAAGTTCCTCGCCTTTGAACAAACCTTCAAGAATGCACTGACCACGTTGCCCTTGGGTGGCGGCAAGGGTGGCTCCGACTTTGACCCCAAGGGCCGCAGCGACAACGAGGTCATGCGTTTCTGTCAGGCATTGATGACCGAGCTTTACCGCCACATCGGCCCCGATCTGGACGTGCCGGCCGGGGATCTCGGCGTGGGCAGCCGCGAAGTCGGCTACATGTATGGCATGTACCGCAAACTGGCCAACGAGGTGACAGGAACCTTCACCGGCAAGCGGCCCAGCTTTGGCGGCAGCCTGATGCGACCGGAGGCTACCGGCTACGGGCTTGTCTATTTTGTGCAGGAAATGCTGAAAACACGGGAGCTCAAGCTTGATGGCCTGCGCGTGGCAATTTCCGGTGCCGGCAACGTTGCCCAACATGCCGCACAGAAGACAATGGAACTGGGCGGCAAGGTGGTGACCTTCTCTGACTCTGGCGGGACCTTGCACAATCCGTCCGGCTTTACCGGTCAGCAATGGCAGGCCCTGATGAATCTCAAGAACGAACGGCGCGGGCGCCTCAGCGAACTGGCAGAAATGTTCAGGCTGGACTTTCATGAAGGCAAAAGACCATGGCAGCACGCCTGCGACATTGCCCTGCCCTGCGCCACACAGAATGAACTGGATGAGGAGGATGCCCGACAGCTCCTGGAAAACGGCTGCTTCTGTGTCGCCGAAGGGGCCAACATGCCCTCAACCCTGGCTGCCGTCCACGTCTTCCAGAAGGCAGGCATTCTCTACGCGCCAGGCAAAGCCTCCAATGCCGGCGGAGTCGCCTGCAGCGGACTCGAGATGATCCAGAACTCCACACGACAGCAATGGACGGCCAGCGAGGTCGACATTCGCCTGCACACCATCATGGCCAGCATTCACCAGTCCTGCCTGCGTCACGGCAAGAAGGGAGCGAACATTGATTACGTGGCCGGCGCCAACATTGCCGGCTTTGTGAAGGTGGCGGATGCCATGCTGGCCCAGGGCGTCATCTGAAGCCCTCATCCGGGCACCTGACCTTCCGTCCAAAAGCAAACGGCCCGCTGATGCGGGCCGTTTTTTATCTGGCGGTGAGAGAGGGATTCGAACCCTCGGTACGCTATTAACGTACACACGCTTTCCAGGCGTGCGCCTTCAACCACTCGGCCACCTCACCAGTCCCGACAACAGCTGCCTGTCGCGAGGCGCGCAATCATATACGAGTGCGGCAGAAAGGCAAAGCCGTGAACAGGGCTTTTGTCGAACCATCCGGGGTGTTGCCGGAACAGGGCCGGGTGTAAGATGCGCCCAACCGCACTGATCAACCGCTCAAGACGCCCGCAATACCTTCATTCCCCCCCTGCCAGAGGCTGAGCTCCTCCATCTGGAGTACGGGAGAACTGTTGTCATTGCAGGACGGCACTCAGGAGAAAGCGACTTCATGCAGCAGTCGGCTCAACAAGGGCACGGGCGAACCCCGGCCATCGCCCTGACACTGGGGGCACTGGGCGTAGTCTTTGGCGACATTGGCACCAGCCCGCTTTATGCCCTCAAGGAATGCTTCCATGCCGGACACGGCATTCCCATCACCTTTGAAAATGTCGTGGGTATCCTGTCCCTGATCTTCTGGTCGCTGATCACGGTGGTATCACTCAAGTACATTGCCTTCATCATGCGCGCCGACAATAACGGTGAAGGCGGCATCCTGTCATTGCTGGCCCTGACACTGCGCACCCCGCACAAAAGTCCGAAGCAACGCATGATGCTGGTCGCGCTGGGCCTGTTTGGCGCCGCGCTCTTTTTTGGCGACGGCATCATCACCCCCGCCATTTCCGTGCTGTCTGCCGTCGAAGGCCTCAAGATTGCCGCCCCCGTGCTTGATCCCTTCGTGCTGCCCATCACCATTGGCGTACTGATCAGCCTTTTCATGATCCAGCGTCATGGCACAGGCTCCGTTGGCGCCTTTTTCGGCCCTGTCATGCTAATCTGGTTCATCACGCTGGCAACGCTCGGCATCATCAACATCAGCCGCCATCCGGACGTACTCAACCTGATCAACCCGCTATGGGGCCTGCAGTTCGTGATGGAGCACCAGGCAATCGCCTTCATCACACTGGGTGCCGTTGTGCTGACAGTGACCGGCGGAGAGGCCCTCTACGCCGACATGGGCCACTTCGGCCGCCCTGCCATCTACCGTGCATGGTTCTTTCTGGTATTCCCTGCCCTCGTCCTCAACTACTGTGGCCAGGGTGCGCTGTTGCTGGCCGACCCTACTGCTGTCGAGAATCCGTTCTACCTGCTCGCGCCAAAATGGGCACTCTATCCCCTGATTGCACTGTCTACGCTGGCCACCGTGATTGCCTCACAATCGGTTATTTCCGGTGTGTTCTCCGTGGCACGTCAAGCCGTGCAACTGGGCTATCTGCCCCGCTTTGAAATCCAGCACACATCCTCCAAGGAAATCGGCCAGATCTACATTCCTTCCGTCAACTGGAGCTTGCTGGCCGCCATCATCCTGCTGGTACTCACCTTCCGTACCTCAAGCAACCTCGCGTCGGCCTACGGAATTGCCGTCACCATGACGATGATCTGCGACACCATTCTGGCCATGGTGGTTGCTTACAAACTCTGGAAGTGGCATCCGTTTGCAGTGCTACTCGTAGGCATCCCGTTCCTGATCATTGATTTCGCCTTTTTCGGGGCCACGTCACTCAAGATTGTTCAGGGCGGCTGGGTGCCTCTGCTCATCGGCGTCGTCATGATGACACTCATGTTTACCTGGAAGCGCGGCCGCCAGTTGCTGTTCGAGCGTCTGGCACACGAGACCATGCCACTGAATCTTTTTGTGAACTCCATCGGCGCAGCAGGTGCCGTGCAGACGGTCCCCGGTACTGCCGTTTTCATGACAGGCAGTCACCAGTACGTGCCCCATGCCATGCTGCACAACATGAAGCACAACAAGATCCTGCATGAACGCAATGTCCTGCTGACACTGGTCACACGCGACATTCCCTTTGTGGCCGAAGACGACCGCTTTCTGGTCACGGAAGTGGCACACAACTTCTACCTGATCACCGGTTACTACGGCTTCAAGGAGCAACCGGATGTGCCTGCCCTGCTGGCACAGTGCAACTCGAAGGGTCTGGCGTTCGACATGATGGACACCAGCTTCTTCCTGTCCCGTGAACGCATCATTCGTGGCGTTGCCCCGGGCATGGCATCGTGGCGGCAAAAGCTGTTTGTGGCCATGTCGCGCAACGCAGGGGCCGCCACTGACTTCTTCCAGATTCCCACAAACCGCGTGGTAGAGCTGGGCACCCAGATCGCTCTGTAATCCGTTACACCAACGCCCCGGTACATATTCGTGCACCGGGGCTCCCCTGCCATTTGTTACAAGCCCAACCGGCCAAGACTGATAGACTGCAGTGAATCCTCCCCGGTGCACATTGCATGCGCTCATGTCTAGGTCACATCCTTCTCGTCCTTCTCCTGCTTGTTGTACCGGGCATGCTGTCCGCACAACCGACCACCGAGCCGGTTTCCTGGCGCACGCAAATACAACCAATCTTCAATCAGAAATGCGTGGCATGCCATGCCTGCTACGACGCGCCCTGCCAGCTGAACCTTGGTAGCGGCACAGGCCTGCAACGAGGCGGCAGCAAGAAAAAAGTGTATGACGGCACGCGCACCGAAGCCGCTCCACCCACGCGCCTGTTCACGGATGCACACGATGCAGCAGCCTGGCAACTGAAAGGCTTCCATCCTGTCATTACAGGTAACAGTCCTGCCGCCACTACCAATACCACTACAAATCCTTCAGCCACACTACTCGCCAACATGCTCGCATTAGGGCGCAAGGCCAACCTCACACCCAATGCCCGGCTTCCGGATGATGTCCGCATCGGCATTTATCGTGACAACCAGTGCCCGATTGCCGAAGAGTTTCCGGAGTATGAAAAAAAGCATCCACGCGAGGGGATGCCACTCGGTGTCACCGGCCTGACTGATACTGAATATGCCACGGTAAAACAATGGCTGTCTGAAGGGGCCGTCATTCAGGACACCTTGCAGATTGCATCCAGTGCTGAGGCCATCGAAATACAGCGCTGGGAGAAATTCCTCAATCTGGGTGGCAAACGCGAGCAGCTGCTGTCGCGCTGGCTGTATGAGCATTTATTCCTGGCACACATGTACTTCGAAAACGTGTCTGGCAGCCAGTTTTTTGAGCTGGTCCGTTCAAGCACCGCACCAGATCAGCCACTCATCGTGATTCCGACGGCACAACCCAATGATGACCCGAAGGGGCGTGTGTATTACCGCTTTCGCCCGGTACAGGGTGCCATTGTGCACAAGACCCACCTCACCTTTGCGCTGAGTCCCGGACGGCTTGCTCGCATCCAGTCTCTTTTCTTCAGTAGCCGTTGGAAAGTCAAAAAATTACCAGGCTACTCGGAGTCCGAGCGGGCTAATCCGTTCATCACGTTCTCGGCCCTTCCTGCGCGTGCACGCTACCAGTTCATGCTCGACAGCGCCGAATACTTCACTCGCACGTTCATCCGTGGCCCGGTATGTCGAGGCCAGATTGCCACGGACGTCATCCGTGATCACTTCTGGATGTTCTTCCAGTCGCCTGACCATGACGTCTATGTGAATGATCCTGCCTACCGGCGGCATGTTGATCCATTACTGGCCATGCCAGGCCAGAATGACAGCCTGATAAGGCTGGGGCCGGAATGGTTCAAACACCGCACACGCCGTAATGATTACAAGGAGGCTCGCGAGAAAGCCTATGCAACTGTCTGGCCCTCCGGACCCGGACGACAGGACATATGGCAAGGCGATGGCCATAACAGGAACGCACTCCTGACCATCAACCGGCACTTCGACAGTGCCTCTGTCCGCCAGGGCTGGTATGGTGAACTGCCCCAAACACTCTGGTGGCAGGACTACCCGCTGTTTGAACGCACCTATTACGAACTGGTCGTGAATTTCAATGTCTTCGGCAATGTTGCCCANNCTTATGGATGACTGGTATCAGGGCAGTGGCAAACTGAAGAGACTGCTTACCTATCCGCAGATTGACACACAAATCCCTGCCGCCACCGTCTACCAGAGTGCCGACGACCCCAAGACCGAGTTGCTGACATCGCTTCTGGAACAACTGGCACACCTTAATGCCAGGCCCGACCCGATCAATCGCTGCAGTAGTGAGTTTTGTGCCAGAGAAAATGTGCCTGACTACATTCGTAGTGCAGATCAGATCCTCAGCCGACTGACCTCACGACCCGCCAGCGCATTACCGGTGATCAACTTCCTGCCAGAGGTCAGCTTCATTCGCGTCCAGCGTGACGACGGACAACGTGAGATCTACACCATGATGCGCAACAGGGCGCACAGCAATGTTGCCTTCATGCTGGGAGAGGACTGGCGCTATCAGCCAGAAAAAGACACCCTGACCATCTACCCCGGCATTCTGGCCAGCTACCCTAATTTCGCCTTCAATGTTGCAGCAAAGGACATTGGCAAATTTGCAGCGGCACTTGCCAGGGTGAAATCCTCCGCAGACATGGACGGCGTGATTGTGCGCTGGGGCATTCGTCGTACCCACCCTGACTTCTGGACATACTTTCACGACTACACCCGCTACATCGAGGAAACCGAACCTCTCGAAGCAGGCATACTCGACATGAACCGCTACGAGAATCTCTGACAGGAAGACGAGTCATGCGCGCGGCAGCCCGTGCACGGGCCATATTACGGACCGGCATGAAAAGCGGAGGTCCCGACAGCTGTGACTCATTCTCCAGCCCCGGTGACCCATCAGCCACCGGGCGCTGCCCGGTGGCATTGCCCTGACTTCCCTCCCCCCCAATGACGACATGCGCAAGACCATCACCCTGCGCAATGTCCTGCAGATGCGTTCCGGACTGGCCTGGAACGAGCCTGCCTGGCTGATGAGCTTCAGCGCAATGAAAGATCCACTGCTGCGCGCCTATTACGGCATGGCGCCGGCGTGCCCTGCGCCTCCTGACAGTCACTTTCTGGCTTGTTCCATCCTGCAGCAGCCTCTTGCCTATACCCCCGGCACCGTCTGGAACTACAGCACCTATGACAGTTACCTGATCTCGACCTTCTTCTCCGGCATCACTGGTCATTCGCTCAACCAGTATGCGGCGGACAACCTGTTCTCTCACCTCGGCATAGCGGCTGACACTGACTGGCCCAACCTGCCGGACCCCATCACGTATGGCGGTGGACTGCTCAACATTCGCAGCCGTGACCTCGCCAAGCTGGGCATGCTGATGCTCTATGACGGTCGCTGGGATACCGAGCAACTGATTTCCAAAGAATGGCTGACCCAGACAACGGCATCGCAAGGCCCCGGGCTGAATGCAACCTTTGACGCCATGGGCGAGCCCGCAGCGGCAGCGCCGCTTGACCTGTATTACGGCATGCAATGGTGGACAAAGACTGGAGTGATGGACGGTGATGATGCCCTGACCGCACGTGGCCATGCCGGGCAGTTCATGCAGATTTTCAAGGACAAGGGCCTGATCATCCTGATCACGTCCGATGCCGACAGTTATCCCGAAACCCTGCCAGTCAGATCCAGCCAGATCAACAGCTTCCTGAAGACCAACATTCTGGACAAGCTGTAAGGGCACGCCATTAAGGGCAAGAGTGACTCACCTTACCGGGTGAACTGCGAAACCGCCGTGTATTCGGCCTTGCGCTTCTCCATGTGGCGCTCCAGCCATTTACGCCTACGGTAGCGCGTCATGGTATCCAGCATGTCATCCACTTTCGGAAAGTGCTGGCGCAGGGTTTCCGCACCAAACACCAGAGGAGCACTGGCCAGCGGATAAAACCACCATAAACCTGCCGACGGAATTCCCGAGCGCTTGCGTGTGGTTTTCGAGACAAAGAAATTCACAAAGCCCTGATGAATCCGGTGATCCACCCCGGCCTGTATCCGGTCCAGCAGCGAGGCATCGGGTCTCTCCAGGGGCCTGAATGCCTCACTGAACGAACGGCACAGCATTACACCATCATCGCCAGCCTTACCGGCACCACTGGCAAACGCCATGAACGAAAACTTCAGGCCGTCTTCCACCGTTTCAGGATACCAGGGTGGCTGTACACCCATCAGATGCCCAACGTAGCGCCAGAAATGCATCATCGCCAGAATGTCATCCCGCGACGTCCTGAACCCGGCCACACGCAAGAAATACCCCGGGGCAATGCACCCCGCCATCAACGTCACCAGCGCATCCGCCTGACTGATTGGCACCCCCCACTCATCCATTTTCCATTCCGGATGCGACATCAGGCGACGGCGCACAAACACATGCATGACGCGCACGCGCATGGTGGTCTTCCAGCCATCACCGGCTGGCTCCAGCCCACCCGGCTCTGAAATATCCACCCAGAACGCTGCTGTTTCCAGAAAGCGCCCTTTGGTCCCGTCACCGGCATAGGCCCCCGTCAGGATCAACGGCTTCACCACAGAGTTGTTGGTATAACCCTCCAGCGTGATGGCGCCGAAAAAATTGAACAACTCCGGCCCGAAGCGGCGGAACACTTTTGCCCCGTGCCGCACCATATCCATGTCCAGCCACGCCGGGGCCTTGTCACGCTCTGCAAACAACCGCTTCATGGACTCCGGAGCATCCACTACCGCATCAATCCCCTTCTCCAGCGCCATATCCAGCATGGCCCTGCCATGCGCAGGATTGCCGTTGATGTAGGCATCATCCACGAATGCCTCTGCCACCGGATCAGCCTCGTAATAGGACGCCGCATAGGTATTGATGACCTGCTCCGGCAGATCGGGATCAATACCGAACATGCGTCTGAATACCTTGCGAGCACGCTGGATGCGAGGCGTCGGCAGGTTTTTCCAGTAGTGAAACTCGCCAGGAATGCTTGCAGTGCCGGTGTTGCTGATAACGGCTGTCATGGAGGTATCCCGCTTTTTTCTTGTTGTCGCAACAAAAGTGATCATCAGGTCAATGCCATGCTAGGCACTCCGTCAGCAAAAGGCAAACACAGTGTATACAATCATCAGAGAACAGAAATAACTCCCGTTAAAACAATGGGTAACGAAATTGCAGGCACAAAAAAACCGCGACTTGTGGCCGCGGTTTTCACTGGTCCGTCTTCTCCGGGATAGGGAGAAAGCGCGGATTACTTGAGACGTTCGATAACGGTCGCGATGCCCTGGCCAAGGCCGATGCACATCGTGGCGAGACCGAGTTCGGTGTCCTTCTGTTCCATCACGTTCAGCAGCGTGGTGGTGATACGGGCACCGGAGCAGCCCAGCGGGTGACCCAGGGCGATGGCACCACCGTTGTGGTTAACACGCTCTTCGGCCTTGTCGAGGATGTTGAGGCCCTTGAGCACCGAAAGACCCTGTGCAGCAAAAGCTTCGTTCAGCTCGATGGTCTGGATGTCGTCAATGGCCAGACCGGCACGCTTCAGCGCCTTCTGCGTTGCCGGCACCGGACCCCAGCCCATGATGGCAGCTTCGCAGCCGGCCACAGCCATGGAGCGGATCTTGGCACGTGGTGTCAGGCCAAGAGCCTTGGCACGCTCGGCACTCATGATCAGCATGGCAGAGGCACCATCAGACAGCGCCGACGATGTACCGGCGGTGACTGTGCCGCCCTTCGGATTGAAGGCAGGCTTCAGTGCAGCGAACTGCTCCAGCGAGGCATCCTGACGGATCACTTCGTCAATTTCGCAGAGCACGCGGAAACCGTTGGCATCATGACCTTCGATGCCGATGATTTCATTCTTGAAGCGGCCTGCCAGCGTGGCAGCCCAGGCCTTCTTGTGCGAGGTCAGGCCGAACTGGTCCTGCATTTCGCGGGAAATGCCGTTCATCATGCCCAGCATTTCAGCCGTCAGGCCCATCATGTTGGAGGCCTTGGCGTAGTACTTGGAGGCAGCCGGATTCAGGTCGATGCCGTGCATCATGCCGACGTGGCCCATGTGCTCCACCCCGCCGATGACGAACACGTCGCCATTGCCGGTCTGGATCGCCTGCACGGCAGTGTGCAGGGCGCTCATGGAGGAACCACACAGACGGCTGACCGTTTGCGCTGCACTGGTGTGCGGGATCTGGGTCATCAGCGACGCCATGCGCGCGATGTTCCAGCCCTGCTCCAGGGTCTGGTTGACGCAACCCCAGATCACGTCTTCCACTTCGGCCGGATCGACCTTGGTGTTGCGCGTCAGCAGGCCGCTGATCAGGTTGGCCGACAGGGTCTCGGCACGGGTATTGCGATGCATGCCGCCCTTGGAACGACCCATCGGGGTGCGACCGAAGTCGACGATCACTGCATCTCTAGGATTCAGGCTCATAAATTCACTCTCGCTCTAGTCTGTGCGCATTAACCGAAGAACTTCTGGCCGTTGGCGGCCATTTCGCGAAGTTTTGCGGTCGGCTGGTACAGCGCACCCAGGTCGGCGTATTTGTCGGCCAGGGCCACGAATTCGGCGACACCGATGCTGTCGATGTAACGCAGCGCACCACCGCGGAACGGCGGGAAGCCGATGCCATAGATCAGGCCCATATCGGCCTCGGCGGCGGTTTCGACGATGCCGTCTTCCAGGCAACGCACGGTTTCCAGGCACAGCGGGATCATCATGAAGTTGATGATGTCTTCATCGGTCACTTCACGCTGCTCGGTGACGAGGGGCTTGAGCAACTCGTAAGCCANNCCCTTGCCATTCTTCTGGCCCAGGCGATTGGCTTCGTACATCACGTCGACAGCAGTGCGACCTTCGACCGCCATGCGATCCGGGAAGCCTTCGGCCATCACGTCACGGCCATGGTGACCGGTATCGATACCGACCACGTCGGACAGGTACGCCGGGCCCATCGGCCAGCCGAACTTCTCCATGACCTTGTCGATGCGCACGAAGTCGACACCGAAACCGAGCAGTTTGGAGAAACCACCGAAGTACGGGAACAGCACGCGGTTGACCAGGAAGCCCGGGCAGTCGTTGACCACAACCGGAGTCTTGCCCATCTTCTTGGCGTAAGCCACGGTGGTGGCAATCGCCACCTCGCCGGACTTCTCGCCACGGATCACTTCGACCAGCGGCATCATGTGCAC
>DPJB01000026.1 GCA_003543245.1 Moraxellaceae bacterium
ATCAACTGGGTGGTGCCGGAAGGCACCGGAGGCCCGAATTACCCCAACATGTAATTCGTCGCAGCAATAAAAAAACCGGCAAACTGCCGGTTTTTTTATGGGCGCTTTCTGCCCGATACCTTGCCGGATTCCCGCATGCATTCCAGCGAAACTGACCAGGCAGGTTGACGTTTTTTATGCAGGATGCGACCCTGAACTCACGCGACCTCGCAGTCATAATAATGACTTGAAGTCACTTTTCATCATCAGAAAACCGTCATTGTTTACACAACAGGCAGTCACAATCATTGGCAACCGGAGCAGTCATGACCAAACATATCCTGATCACTGGTGCTGCGGGTGCAATCGGTTCAGCCCTGTGTGAAAAGTTTTCCATGCTCTACCCTCATGCACATCTCACTCTCATTGATATCAACGAAACAGCCCTCCAGAAAAAAACCTCCGCGCTTTCCGGCAGGGCCGGTTACGCCGTATGGGACCTGTTCAAACCCGAATCGCTGGCCACTCCATGGAAAAGCGTCACTGACGCGCATGGCCCCGTCGACATACTGGTCAACTGTGCCGGCATCATGGATATCATTACGTTTCGCGGAACGGGCTGGGACCAGGGCTGGAAGCTACTGACCGTCAACATGATCAGCCCGCTACGCCTGATGGATCTGGCCGTACAGGACATGCCGCAAGGCGGCACCATCATCAATATTTCCAGCATGGCTGGCCGCGTACCCATTGCCGGCTGCGCCTATTACAGCGGGGCAAAGGCCGGTCTCGCCATGGCGTCGGAAATTGCACGCAATGAACTCGCCAAACGGAATATAAACGTCGTCACGGTCTATCCAGGCCCCATTCATTCCGGACTGGAAACACATGCACGCAGCCAGGTAAAGCAAGGACTGGTTTCCAGGTTCATTCCGACAGGTACGCCAGATGCAATTGCCGAAAAAATAATTGATGCATGCCTGAAGCGGCAAGCCCGCGTCATTCATCCTGCATCATTTTCGGTTGCGCATTACTTCAACGGCATATCCCAGTGGGCTGTCTCGCGACTCAGTCCGGAGCCACTGAAATAGTTACGGCAGAAAACTCTTGTCATGCACACATCACGGACAACTGCCCTAGGCAGAAGCCCTGACAATCCTTTAATCGCGGAAAAAACAAAATGACACGTCGAGCACTTGTAATTGGTTGTGGCGGGGTTGCCGGTGGTGCATGGACAATCGCCATGCTCGACAGTCTTGCCAACGCCACCGGCTGGGACCCGCGTCAGGCAGACATCCTCATGGGAACATCCTCCGGCTCTGTCATCGTGTCATTGCTGGGAGGCGGCATCAGCATTGAGCGCATGATGAACAACCAGCACACCGGCCACTCGCAAACCACCCGATGGAATCATGACGTATCAAGCGGAGGTGCCCTGCCCCCGTTACCCGCAAGCCTGTTGCCAGGCGCACCACAGCTTGTCTGGCAGGGCCTGCGGGGGCGTGTTCCGGCCATGACCGCCCTGTCCGGACTGCTGCCGCAAGGCCGGCTGAATATTGCACCGCTGACACAACTGATTGACGGGCTGGCCACCGAAAATTCGTGGGTGCCACACCAGGCGACATGGGTCGTCGCGGTTGATGACAAGACAGGCGAACGTGTCGCGTTTGGCTCACCGGATGCACCACGTGTGGCCATGCGTGATGCCGTGTGCGCATCCTGTGCCATCCCCGGATGGGCGCCACCCAGTTGAAATGGCGGGCCGGCGCTATCTGGATGGCGGCATTGCATCCCCTACATCAGCAGACCTGTTGACGGCAGAAGACGTCGACGAAGTGGTCATCATCTCCCCCATGGCATCCCGCCAGACTGACCGGCCCCGCTCGCTTCCCCTGCGCATTGAACGCCTGATGCGAAAGGTAATGACCGAGCGGGTTACCGCTGAAATCCGTCATCTGCAGGAACGTGGCATACGCGTGCTGTGGCTGGAGCCCGTGCCTGAAGATCTGGCAGCCTTCGGCTATAACATGATGGACCCGAAGCGTCGCAAGACCGTGTTTGAGACAGCGCTTCAAACCACGCCACGAACAGTTGATATTGCCCTGCGTTCATCCCTGGTTAATTTCACATGAATTGCCGCTTCATGGCAGTATCCAGCTTTGGCAATTCATCCGGAGAGTAGCTGCAATGTCCCTTTATTCACGCCATGTTTTCCCCCACCTGCTCGACTGGATCATGTCGCAGCCCGCCTTCATGGCTGCCCGGGAAGAGCTGCTGGCAGAGGTTCAGGGAGAGGTTCTGGAGATCGGGTTCGGCACAGGACTCAATCTGGATTACTACCCCGAAGCGGTCAGCTCGCTCACCACCGTGGATGTGAATCCTGGCGTGCACCGGCTTGCGGAAAAGCGGCTTTCAAACAGCCGCCTGCCCGTCAGGTTTGAACTGGTCAGTGGCGAGCGCCTGCCCATGCCCGACAACAGCTATGACGCCGTCGTCTCCACCTGGACACTATGCAGCATCCCGGATGTCATGAGCGCACTGAAAGAAATTCGTCGTGTGCTGAAGCCGGAGGGGCGTTTTTATTTCGTGGAGCACGGGCTCAGTCCTGACGCCAACATTGCCAAGTGGCAACACCGGCTCACGCCCATACAGAAAGTGATCGCAGATGGCTGTCACCTGAACCGGGATACGCTCAAGCTTGTTGAGCAGGCCGGCATGAAAACACTGAGCTACCGTCAGTTTGAGGCAGAGGGCTTGCCGGCTGTCGGCGCCTTCATGACACTGGGTGTTGCAGGAAAGTAGAAGCAGAAGCGCTCAGCCTAACGGCTGAGCGTGAAACGTCCGGAAACTCCGCCGGTTTCCTTTTTTTCAATCTGGGCCTCGCCAATGCTGACACCCTGACTCTTCAGCTGGCTCAGCCATGCGGCAACCTTGTTGAAGTCGGCCTGCTCAATCCATACACGCACTGTCGCATCACCCTCAGGTTCGACACGACTTAATACAAGACCATTGCTGCCCGCCGAACTGTTTACATCACCCAGCACGGAGCCGCCTGATTCCGCAGACGAAGAACGCACCTGATCCGCATTCGCCTGAATCCACAACAATGTCTGTCTGTTGCTCTCGTACTCTGCCCGGGCTTTTTCTGCACCTTTGTGAGAGGGCATCCACACGGCAAACACCAGAAAAATAATGGCCAACAGGATCGCCAGCGCCAGTACGACCATCTGCTCACGCGCATCAAGCTGCAACCAGCGCTTGCGCAAAGGCGCAATGGACTCCTGCCATTGACTGCTTGCCTGAACCAGAAATGCCTTCATGCGCCAGTCTCCACACGCAAACGCCCACGGATTGCACCATTCTGGGCATTTGCAGACACTATTTCTGCCTGTAATCCCACATCCTGCAACTTCTGCTTGAGAGCATCAATTTCAGTCAGGCCACGGGCCTCGATATCCAGGGTCAGCACGCCGCTGGAAAAGTCCACACGTTGTGCAACCAGACCACTTCCCTGCACCGCTTCGGCAATTCTGGTCAATACTGGCAATCCCCCGTCGCCACCGGAGCCTTCATTGAGATGGGCTTCCATCTGCTTGCGAACGCTGACAATCCGGCGCTCATTGGGAAAAAGCTTCTTGTATAGCGTGATGGCTGCTGCCTGCGATTTTTCTGCCTGATTGCTGTAATAGGCATATCGCGCCCACTCACTCACCAGCTGAACCGAAAAGGCAACCAGCAGGAAAATGGCTGCGATACGCAGCGCCGGAGGGACAAGAACCTGCTGGCGACTGGCAAAGCGTCCCTGCAGAAGATTGGCAGGATGACGGGCCCAATCCATGACCGACAGCAGCAGCTCCGACTCGTCATGAGTGCCGGAAAACTCGACCGGAAGACCCTGCGCATCCGCCCAGGCCTGTACCGCAACCTGATCAGCCTCGGCCATGCCAGACACGCGCAATGACACGGGACGACCTGAATCCGGTGTCTCCCGCATTGCAGCATCCAGCATCAGGACAGCCGGCACCGAATCCAGCACCGCACCCGCCATCATTCCCGTACGCAAGGCAACCGTACCGTCAGCCCAGCGTGTCATGCTCCATGCACCATCGGCATGGGGCAACAGCATCACATCAGGCAACAGCGCATGCAGGGCCCAACCCGCCTCCCGGCATGCAGTACGCCAGTACTCAACAAGCTCCAGCGACATCGCCAGCAAAGGCGTATCACCATCCGCCTGCTCCGGACCGGCAATGACATGGAGGTTCTCGGCGTCCTCGCCCACCTGCTCCTCGATCAGCCAGCCAAGCGCATCAATGGCCTGCCTGCGCTGACGCGCAGATACCGTGACTTTGGTCAGCAGACACTGGGAGGATGGGGCAAAAATGACCACGCGCGCACCGGCATAACGGTCGGCAAGGTCAGCAAATGAGTGGTTACCCAGCACCTGGATGGCGCCAGCCTCACGTCCCCAGGCAGTAACCTGTCCCTGGTTATCGGGATGGAGAAAAAGGGTATCCATAGCGTCAACGAGTTTCCGTTTTTGTCATGTCCGTCAGCGATGCTGCAGAAGTTGTTATCGAGGAAAACTGGCGCCCGTAATCCCTGGTGACCACACGCAGTGTACCGGAATCGCCGCGGGCAAGCACCGCATGCAGCACACTGTGGCGCCCGCCAATGACCGCATCCACAGACAGCTCGAAATGGCCGGTCCGCACGGCAAGAAAGGACTTTATCCCTTCACGTGCAGACGCCTCAAGACCATTGAACGCGGGCTCATCCAGATAGGCATCAACTGATGGATAACCGTCTGCCGGCCGATTCTGGGCCAGCTCCTCGGCACCAACAAGTGTCATGCTGTCCGTCAGCGCCCTGACAACCTGCGGCGGGGCGGTATTCACATTAAGCAATGCGTTCGATGGCAGCACGCAGACATAAGGACGAAGGCGCTCCAGAATGGCCGGCGTGAATCCCTTGATCAGCAACAGCTCCGAGACATCTGCGAGTGACTGGTTGGCGGCACGATAAGGCACAGGCAAGCGGCTGTAATAGTCGTCCTCGGCCCCATCAGCACCGGTTGGCTCATTATCAGCATCCATCCAGTCAATCAGTGCCGAATCCAGGTTTTCCGGCACATCCAGATTTTTCATGAGCTGCTTCAGATAGGTCTGTGCCGACGCATTGACAGCATTCTCATGCCACAACAGGTTCAGGTTAAAACGCCCCTGCATGTCAGAAAGGCGGGCATTTACCATTCCCCCCTCTACAGGAAATGGCGGAAATGGCCGGGCCCAAGACTCGCCAGGATGATCGACCTGCTTGTTTTCACGCTTGTCATTATCAAAGTCACGAATCAGCAGATCCTGGACAAAGGCCTCTGAACCCTGTGTGTAAAGCATGGCCTGATTCTGGCTGAACAGGCCGTCAGCATAACGCAGGGACAAGTGCTGGCTACGCATCATGCTGACCGCCAGCATGGTTGCCAATGCAATAACCAGCATGACAGTGATGAGGGCAACGCCCTGCTCGCGCCACCGCTGACGGGGTTCAATTCTGTTGCGGAGCTTCATTAGCTTCTCCATGTGGCAACAGAATGATGCGCTGGATCAGCCCCCATGCCGGCAAACGGAGTCCAAGTTCGACGGCCTGAGGAAAGGGCGGGACACGCTGCTCACCACCAGTCGACTGCGTCAGTGGTGGCCAGCTGTCGGTGCGGCTGCCTTTGACAACCACCTGCACGGTAAAATCACTGACGTCTTCCAGCAGGACTATTTTTTGCGGCTCGGTCTGCCGTGCGCGATCAAGCACGTCCCAACGCTCTCTCAGCAGCTGGTTATTCTCGACACGGTAGCGGATTCGCACCAGGTTGCTGCGGGATTGTTGCAAGGGGTTCCGCCAGCCCCCACGCGTAAACTCGAGCTCATTCTGCTTGGGCAGATAAAAAGCGGGTTGTACATCACCAAACTCGTCGCGGACCGCTCTGGCAGTTGCCTGCTGCAAGTCACGCTGAATCAGGGTCATGGCTTTCTGGAGATCCCGCAACTGCTGCTGCTGAATCTGGCCATGCTCTCGCACCCGTACCGTGTCGGAGAGCAGCTTGTAAGCCCCCACAGCAATCAATGACAGAATGGCAACCGCAACCAGAAGCTCAAGCAGGGTAAAGCCGTCTGCGTAGCCCTTATGCCTTTTCATTACTGGCCGTCACACGGGATCGTGGAATGAAAGCTGTCAACGTGGTCACCCTGGACGGCTCACCACCAAAGTCCTCACTCTTGAGGGCAACAGAAAAAATGACGCGACGTACATCCGGGCTAGGTGTTCCCTCAACCTTGGTCGTAACAACCCAGTCGCGATCGCCCATGCGGGCCGGGCTGTCACCTTGACCAATATCCGGGAAAGTCCCTTGCAGCTGCAGCTCAGCCAGACGATTCAATGCCACCCAGTGCGCCAGGGTTTTATCGGCGAGTTTACTGTCGGTGCGAATTTGCGCTTCCTGGGCGGACAACAATGACACTGATGCAACAGCAAAAATCGCCAGCGCCACCATGACCTCAAGCAAGGTAAATCCACGCGTGCTATTTGGCATTATCATCATCCATTTCAGCCTGCTCGCCCCACTTGACCCTGCCGATATCATCAACAATAACCGTCATGCGCAAGGACGGCTCCTCAATCACGCGAATCTCAAGTTCGACAGGGCTCGCCTCACCACTCGACAGCAAAATGACATCGGGGGTCAGTATGGCAACCTCCTCCTTCTCCGTGTTCTCATTCAGCGTATCCGGCTCCTCGGCCTCACCCTGGGGCAAACTCATGCGGCTACCAGTAAGAGCCCTGACCTCAAGCCCTTCGGGCAGTACATGATGCTTTAGCATGCTGTCGCCAACACACTCACGCCACTTCTGGCTTTTGTCATCGAGGCACAGAAAGCCGTAACCGCCCTGCTCCAGGCGCACACCGTACTCACGGTTCTGCATGACCGCTTCATTGCTTGCCAGTGAGATAAGGGATGCCAAACGTTCAGTCTCGTCACCCAGCTTGCGCTCGGGACCACCAGGATTGAGACTGATCAGGACAACAGCGCTGAGAATCCCCACCACCAGAACAACCATGAGCACCTCCAGCAGCGTAAAGCCACTGGAACGGGCACTCCGGATTGTGGCAATCATTTCTGACTGCTTATTCGTGGTAGATGTCAGCGTCAGTACCTTCGCCACCCTCTACGCTGTCTCCGCCAAGTGAATAGACTTCATAGGGCCTGCCATTATCGCCAGGTGCGACATAACGGAAAGGATTACCCCAGGAGTCTTCCGGCAGCTTTTTAAGATATCCGCCATCAGCAAAATTCTTGGCCGATGCCGGCTTGTTGACCAGCGCCTCCAGCCCCTCATCTGTGGTCGGGTACTTGTGATTATCAAGTTTGTACATTTCAAGCGCATTGGCGATCGAGGCCAGACTGGCTCTGGTCGTAGTAACTCGCGCCTGATCATCCTTGCCTACCACGTTCGTCATTACGATCGCGGCCAGAATGCCAAGAATCGCCACCACAACCATGACTTCAATCAGGGTAAAACCGCTCTGCTTTTTCATTACGCTCACTTTTGCATCATCCCACAAGATTATTCATAGAAAGAATCGGAAGCATGATGGCCAGCACGATCAGCAAGACCACACCGGCCATCAACAACAACATGAATGGCTCAAACAAACCAACCAGCGTCGTGATCAGGTTACCAAGCTCTTTTTCCTGCATGGTCGCAGCACGCGAAAGCATTTCATCAAGCTCTCCGCTCTGCTCGCCGCTAGCAATCATCTGCATCATCATCGGCGGGAAATAACCGCTCTCCTCCAGCGCACGATTAAGGCTTCCTCCCTCGGTTACCTTGACCGCCGCAAGCCTGATCGAGTCCCTGATCAGCAGATTGGAACTGACCTCGGCAGCAATACGCAGGGCCTCTACGAGAGGAACCCCGCTTCGCGTAAGAATGCTGAGCGTGCTGGCAAAGCGGGAGGCATTGGCCCCACGTACCAGCCGCTTGATCAGTGGAATTCGTAACTGCAGGGCATGCACACGATAGCGATTATGCTCCTTGCGAAGCCACGGTCTGGCCATGAAGCTGATGACAATCAACAACACCAGAGCATACGGTCCGACCGTTTTCAGAAAATCGCTGGCGCCAATAAGACCACGCGTCAGCAACGGCAACTGCTGCCGGGTATTATCAAAAACCTTGACGATATCCGGCACCACATAGGTCAGCAGCCCCACCACAATCAGCGTTGCCAGTACCGTCAGGACGATCGGATAGATCATGGCACCCTGGATTTTTTTCTGGGTGTCATAACGGGATTCGGTGTAGTCGGCCAACTGGTTCAGTACCAGATCAAGATGCCCGGACTTTTCTCCGGCAGACACTGTGGCCCGGTACAAATCCGGGAATGCCTTGGGAAACTCGCTCATGGCCTGAGCCAGGGTATAGCCCTCAATCACACGCGCCCGGACGGCCAGCATCAGGCTCTGCAATGCGGGTCGCTCCGTCTGGCGAGATACTGCACGCAGGGTTTCCTCTACCGGAATGCCCGCCTGGATCAACGTCGCCAACTGGCGGGTGATAAGCGCCAGTTCATATGCACTCATGCCGCTGCGCTGGAATGACAGGCCTGATTTTTCCTGCTTGTGCTCGCGGGCTGCCGGCTCTACCGAAACAGGCAGCCAGCCCTTGTCGCGCAATTGCTGACGCACCTGCCGGGCACTGTCTGCCTCCAGTACGCCCTTCTGCTTGCGGCCATCTGCATCAACAGAGACATATTCAAATGCTGGCACAGACCTTACCCCTCACGCGTCACACGCAAGACTTCTTCAAGTGTGGTCACACCTGACAGAACATTGCGCGCACCATCCTGGCGGATACTCGGACCATGCTTGCGGGCATAGGCCTCCAGGTCATGCTCACCGGCATTATTGTGAACAAGGCGGCGTAACTCCTCGTCAATCATGATCAGCTCATAAATACCGGTACGACCGCGATAGCCCAGATGGTTGCAGCTGGCACATCCCTTTGGCTTGTAAATCACTGTATGGCTGGCCGCATCGACACCAAGCAATGCGCATGTCGCTGCATCTGCCTCATACGGCTCACGGCATTCCTGACACAGCACACGAACCAGACGCTGGGCCAGCACTCCAAGCAATGATGATGAAAGCAGGAACGGCTCAATACCCATGTCGTTCAGTCGTGTTACCGCACCAACCGCAGAGTTGGTATGCAGCGTTGATAGCACCAGATGCCCCGTGAGCGATGCCTGTACGGCAATTTCTGCCGTTTCCAGATCACGGATTTCCCCCACCATCACCACATCAGGATCCTGACGAAGGATGGCACGCAAACCACGCGCAAACGTCATGTCGACCTTGGTATTGACCTGCGTCTGCCCCACACCTTCCAGCTGATACTCAATGGGATCTTCCACCGTCAGGATATTGCGAGACTTGTCGTTCAGCTCCGTAAGAGCGGCGTACAGGGTGGTCGTCTTGCCCGAGCCCGTTGGTCCGGTGACCAGGATGATGCCATGCGGCTTGTGGATAAGCTCACGCAGCAACACATGATCCCGGGCAGCCATGCCCAGGTGCGACACGTTCAGTCGCCCGGCCTGTTTGTCGAGCAAACGCAATACAACGCGCTCACCATTACTTGACGGCATGGTGGATACACGCACATCCACTTCACGGCCTGCCAGGCGCAAGGAAATGCGACCATCCTGCGGAATCCGCTTCTCGGCAATATCAAGCTTGGCCATCACCTTGATACGCGAGACCAGCAAAGGTGCCAGTTCACGCTTGGGCTGCACGATTTCGCGCAACACGCCATCTACACGCAAGCGTACAGACAGGCGTTTTTCATAAGTCTCGATATGGATATCCGAGGCATTCTCTCGAATCGCCTCTGACAGCAATGCGTTGATCAGCCGGATGATGGGAGCATCTTCCTCCTGCTCCATCAGGTCCTCGGTCTCGGGCACCATCTCGGCAAGACTGGCCAGATCCATGGTGTCACCCAGACCCTCGACCATCAGCATGGATTCGCTGGAGCCGGTCTGGTAGGCACGGGCCAGCGCGTGATTAAAGGCCTCCTCCTCCACCTCCAGACAAACCAGCGGCACACCCAGCAGGCGACGGGCTTCCGCCAACGCGGTCAGGCGCAAACCGGGCCGATGCAGCAGGCGTGCATGACCGTCGCCTGTGGACTGATCAAAGATCACCCCATGACGCTTTGCAAAGGCATAATTGAATCGACGAAGCGGCTGCGCCTCGGTAATGGCGTCTTGTTGTTCTGGCATGGCAACACGTCCTGTAAACCCCCGCCAGTCTACTGTATGGACGCGATGGGTCAACGACATCTCTGTACAGGATTGATGCACAAAAATGGTGGGATAAAGGCATAATCACCCTCCTATGGATTCAGGAGAGCCCTGGCATGAGCGAAATGGTCTATCGTCAGCCCGTCTGGTGGGGGGCGCAGTCCTTTGACACCAGCCAGGGACGACACTGGCACCTGGCTGGGATGGACCTGAGCATCATTCGCCATGCCCGCGAATGGCAATTCCAGATCGAGCGCACACCGACCCAGGGCGAAGACAATCACGACTGGCGCCGTGATGATCACCTCCCCGAAACCCCGCTGGGGGAGCTGAGACGCTATGTATTTCGCCAGACCACAGAAGTCCTTGAGTTGCTCCCCAGGATGGCAGACCGCTCCGTCGTGATCCGCCCCGTCATGCCGCTGTTTGTGCCGCCGGGCCAGGACATCACCTTCTATGTCAGCACCCCGGTATGGGTGTCCTGCCATGCAAAGGACCTGGACTCCCCGCTCCTGGATATTCCGGTGGTTCGTCCTGCAGACACCTGGTTTGGACCCAACATGGTCAAGGGCGAAATCTGCTACACCACCAAGGTCAATGGGCACCTGGAACTCAGCCAGCTTACCCCCCGGCCGTTCCGTGCCGTAACACCGGTACAGATCCGCAATCTCGGCAATGACATCATGCCCGTTGAACGGATCAATCTGCCCGTACCATTTCTGCCAATCTACGCAGCAGAATCCGGCCGACTCTGGACGCCGACCCTGCATGTGACGATGGAGCAGCACCAACGGATTCCCCGGATCCGGATTGATACCAGCATCAGCAGCGAGGCCGGGCATGTCACCCTGCTGAATCCGGCACGGCGTGGCTCCGAAGAGCATGCATTGATTCGTGTTTTTGACAATCTGATAGATTGAGGACGTCATGAAGGAGTTCAATCTGGAGTCATTCCTGAACCCGGAAAAACTGACAGCCGTTGCTGCGGGCGTGATACTCATTTTTCTTGGGTGGCTGATTGGACGAATGCTGTCAGGTGCATTTGTACGCACAATGCATCACCGCCTGACCCCACATCAGCTGCAACTGTGGCGCCGAGCCATCAGCCATATTTTCCTGATCCTGTTTACCCTCAGTGGCCTGCATGAAATGGGCCTGAACCTGAGCGTACTTATCGGTGCCGCGGGAGTCCTGTCGGTGGCAATCGGTTTTGCATCACAAACCTCAGCCTCAAACCTTATCAGTGGTCTCTTCCTTATAGGCGAAGGACCCTTCTCGATAGGTGACTTCATTCGGGTCGGTACATCTGAAGGTGAAGTGCTGTCGATTGATCTGCTGTCAGTCAAGCTGCGCACAACTGACAACCTCTTTGTTCGCATACCAAATGAGCAACTCATCAAATCCGAAGTCATCAACTTTACGCGCTTCCCGATCAGAAGACTCAACCTTCCCATTGGCATTGCCTACAAGGAAGACATCAGCAAGGTCCGGGAAACGCTACTCAAGGTGGCAGAGAAAAACCCGCTTTGCCTTGTCGAGCCCACACCGAACATCATCGTGCAGGGCTTTGGGCCATCTTCTGTTGACCTGATGTTTTACGTATGGACGCGGAAGGAGAATTTTCTGAGCATGCGAGACTCGATACAGGAGTCCATCAAGCGTGCATTTGACGAGGCCGGCATCGAAATTCCATTCCCCCAGATATCCGTGAATACCGGATCTGGTAGTACCCCGATGCCTCTCATGCTTGTCAATCCGGACACGGCTGTAAAAGCAACAACCGACAAAGAAGAGACACCCTGATGCCCGAGAGCCTCTA
Organism: Moraxellaceae bacterium; assembly: GCA_003543245.1. Taxonomy (GTDB): domain Bacteria; phylum Pseudomonadota; class Gammaproteobacteria; order Pseudomonadales; family Moraxellaceae; genus UBA2031. The sequence goes on from DPJB01000026.1 coordinate 12,155, forward strand.
GTACTTCTCGATCATGTGAGCAAGCACCTTTGAGTCATTCGGGCCAAGGCTGACAATCCGGAAGCCCACCCGGAACTCACCCGGAACATCTTCGGCGGGTCGCACCCAGACAGGCTCTGCATCAAAGCTGAGCGTATTTGATCCAGCCAGAGTTTCGGGAAGAATCATGCTCACTTCATAAACCTGGCCAATTGTGAGGTTTTCTCGTGTCGACAGCTTGAAGCCGTCCATTGAGACATTCAGCAACCTGCCCAGATTCATGCCCGTCGTACGATCAAACAACCGAAGAACGGCACCGATACGACGCCGGGTATGACGCCTGCTTGCCCTTGCCAGATCATCCGTCATGTCCGGCTTTTCTTCAGCAGCAGCAACCCTGAGAGTAACTACTACCCCAGAAAACTCCTGATCAGCAGATGCAACCGGCGAAGCATCAACCTCGGCCTCAACATAGCCTGCCGGTGTTTTAACGTAATAGTCCCGAACCCGTTGCAATCTTTCGCCACGACTGGTCGCCTTGAATATTTTGCACGTTCCCCAAGTGGTACGAATACCTTCATTATTCTGAAAAAGCATACTGTTCAAATGACTACCAACAAGACTTTGTGCGTCAACATGAAAAAGATGCTGCATGGCGGGATTAACAAAACTTATAATCCCTTGAGCATCAACCGCAACCAAGCCGTCCCCCACCGCATCAAGCAGCATTTCATTCTGCTTCTTCAAACGCTGAATTTCCTGAAGCTGAAGCGCAAGATCACGTTTCTGGCGATCAAGATCAAGAAATACACTAACTTTTGACAGCAGAACATCGCGCTGAATCGGCTTTGAAAGAAAATCAACCGCACCAAGTTCATAGCCACGAAATATATCGCGCTTGTCGCCATTTGCCGTCACAAAAATAATGGGAATGGATTGGGTTTTCCTGTTTTTTCGCATGAGCTCAGCCATTTCAAAGCCATTCATGCCCGGCATCTGAACATCAAGCAACACAAGTGCAACATCGCTCTTTAGCAGAAGACGCAAACCATCGTTGCCATTATCAGCCTTAAGCAACTCAAGATCAGGCCGCTCAAGTAATGACTCAAGCGCAATCAGATTTTCTTTTTTATCATCAACGATAAGAATGCTCTGCATCATTCCTTTCCATCTGACAGCTGCTTTATTATTATCGGAACGATTTCATTCAAGCATGCAATTCTATCAACTACACCCGCCGCGATAGCCGCTGCAGGCATTGTGGGAACCTCTGCCTCATCAGGATTTTGTGCGACGGTAAAGCCACCACACTCATGAATCCTTTTCATCCCCTCAACACCATCCTCATTGGCACCGGTAAGAAGCACCCCGATACACTTCCCTGCATATACATCAACGATGCTGCCAAAAGTCACATCAATTGATGGCCGTGAAAAATTAACTGGCGCATCAGTGCTTAATGAAAAACTCTTGTCATTCTCCACAAGCAAATGGTAATTCGCCGGCGCAATATAAATTTTCCCGGATTCGATCACCTGTTTGTCATTCACATCAATTACTTCAAGAACCGTCTGGCGAGAAAGGATCCGCTCAAGCGCCGTACCCGATGTGGCATGTTGATGCTGGACAATGATCACAGGCAATGACCAGGTTGCAGGCAGGGTTGCAACAAACCGACTTAATGCTTCAACCCCACCCCATGAAGCACCGATGGCCAGCACCGAATAGGCAGGATCTGCAGCAACTCTACGCCGAGCCATACAGGCTACTCACCCTCAGAATCACTCTCGCCCGCTTCCCCCATTGCCTTGAGAAAGGCCTCCTTGGACTCCTGACTCTTGCGCAATTTTTCTTCAAGCCGCTTTTTCTGAAGATCGAGATCCAGGAAAAACCTTGCCTTGTGCTGGAGAATCTCCGGATTCAATGGCTTGAACATATAGTCAATTGCCCCAACGCCATAGCCACGGGCAACATATTTTGCTTCTTTGCTGATAGCCGTCACAAAAATGATTGGCACCATTTTTGTGCGATTACTTTTTCGCATGAGCTCTGCGACTTCAAAGCCATCCATTCCCGGCATCTGGACATCAAGCAAAACAAGCGCAACATCATTTTTCAGCAAAAGCGAAAGCGCCTCATTGCCTGAGTTTGCCTTCAAAAGATTGCAGTCAACATCATCAAGAATTGCCTCGAGGGCAATCAGATTCTCGGGATGATCATCCACAATAAGGATGTTTTGTTCTTTACTCACTTTTACACCTCACCGGGCATCCTTATCCCTGAATATTCCTTACATCTTCTTTCGATAAATACGTTGCTGCTCTTCAATTATATCAAAGGCATCACTACACCCGGAAAACCGTAAACTTTCTTTTGATCCAAGACACAGAAATCCACCAATATCCAGACTGTCATGAAAAAGCCTGAAAACACGCTTCTGAAGCTCGCGATTAAAGTAGATGATGACGTTCCGGCACAAAACAACCTGCATCTCACCAAAAACCTGATCTGTCGCAAGATCATGATCCGCAAAAATCACATTTTTCTTTAACCCCGGATCCATGATGACATTGTCATACTTCTCCGTGCAGTAATCACCCAGACTACGCTTCCCACCTGAGCGCTTGTAGTTTTCCGTATAGCGTTTCAGCTCACTTACCGGAAAAATCCCCCGCCTTGCCTTATCAAGCACTTCTTTATCTATGTCTGTTGCGTATATCTGGCAACGCTCATACAGCCCCTCCTCCTGCAAGAGAATGGCCATTGAATAAATTTCTTCGCCCGTCGCACAACCTGCGTGCCATATCTTCAGGAACGGGTGTGTCTTCAAGACCGGAACAACTTTTTCCCGAAAGGCCAGGTAAAAATCAGGATCTCTGAACATCTCGGTCACATTTATCGTCAGGTTTGACAGCAATGCCGAAAATGCCTCTCCGTTATGCAGAATGTCGTGCGTAACGGCACTGATATTGTCATACCTTGCAATCAGAAGGTGCTGCTTTACCCTTCGGCGCAACGAAGCACGGCTGTACTCCCGAAAGTCATACCCGTATCGCTGGAAAATTGCCTCCAGCAAAAACTGCAGCTCAATTTCTTCCGGCCCCTGATCCTGCTCTTCAACCTGCATCATGGCCTCTTCAACCAGACGCGCATAAGTGACTGCAGTTTCTCTGTATCAACTGGTTTGGTGATGTAGTCATTGGCACCCGCATCAATACATTTTGCCCTGTCGTCGCGCATTGCCTTCGCAGTCAATGCCAGAATGGGAAGCTTCTTGAAACGCTCCTGGGCACGAATACGCTTCATGGCCTCATAGCCATCCATTTCCGGCATCATGATATCCATCAGCACAATATTGATCTCTGGATTGGAATCCAGCGCTTCCAGACTTTCCAGACCATTGTTAGCCATCTGGACTTCACAGCCCCACTCCTCCAGTGTCGCCGACAGGGCGTAAATATTACGCATGTCATCATCCACCAGCAAAACCTTGCAACCCGCAAACACATCATCGCGATGAGAACTGGCATCGTTCTGGCGGGACTTTGCCGGCTCCTTGCTTTCAATCCAGTGCAGGAAAAGTGATGCCTCCGAGAGCAGCCTGTCCGCCGACTGGTCTGTCTTCAGAATAATGCGATCAGCATACTTGCGCAGTTTTGCTTCCTCTTCACGTGCCAGATCCCTTGCCGTGTAAATGATAACGGGCACATTCGGATAGGCATCATTCTCATGGATGGTTTCCAGCAGGGAGAACCCGTCCATGTCCGGCAATGAGAGATCCAGAACAATGCAGTCAAATGACTCACGCAGCAAGGCATCAAGTGCCTCCTGCCCAGTGGTACAAACCGTCACATCGACATGCGAGTCCTCGAACAGGGCATTGATTGCACTGTGCTGGACCGAGTTATCCTCAACCACAAGAAGACGCCTGATGCCATGTTCAGTCTGGCTTTCGATCGTCCCGAATGCCTCCTTGATCTGGTCCAGCGTGGCAGGCTTCTTGTAATAGGCGATGGCCCCCATGCGCAGAGCCTTGGCCGACTCATCGTGTCCGGAAAAGCAATGAACAGGAATGTCACGTGTTACAGCGTCATTCTTCAACTGCTCAAGTACGGCCCAACCATCAATGCCAGGCAAGCCGATGTCCAGAATGATGGCATCCGGCCTGGCTTCCCTGGCCATGTCTATGCCGCTCTCCCCATCATGCGCCGTCACTGAACGAAAGCCGAATTCGCTGGCAAGCTCCCCGAGCACATCGGCAAAGTTTTCATCATCCTCGATGATCAGCAACGTCTTCTGTCCACCGGTGCGCGATGCCGTCTCCGACAGTGCTGCAAAGGTTGACGCCGCCATGCGTACCATCTCGGCCGGCTGCCGATCCGCTGCTTCGTCCTGCGCCGCCACAGGCGACCCTGCCGGCAGATAAAGAGTGAAGGTGGCACCAGTGCCCTCCCCCTCACTGAAGATATGAACCTCTCCGCCCAACAATTGTGAAAACTCGCGGGAAATGGTCAATCCAAGGCCGGTACCGCCGTATTTCCTGCTGGTCGTGCCATCGGCCTGTTGAAAAGCCTCAAAGATAAGGTCCTGTTTGTCTTGCGGTACGCCAATGCCGGTATCTTTCACGGCCAGTGCAATGACGGGCCCCTGGGATGCCTGAATACGTTTGAACTTGATCCCTTCCGGCGCGGGCCCGATGTTGAGGCTGACGCTGCCCTGATGCGTAAACTTGAAGGCATTGGAGAAGAAGTTGCGCAATACCTGCTCAAGACGCTGACGGTCCGTGAACAGCGTTGGCGGTGTTCCTTCCGCAACGTTCACATGGAACTGCAATCCGCGATGCTGGGCTACATGCTCAAAGTTACGACGCAGGTGCTCGGCCAGATCGCTCACGTCAAGCGGCTCGATCATCAGCTGCATCTTGCCTTCTTCAACCTTGGCAATGTCCAGAATGTCGTTGATCAGGGTTAACAGGTCAGAACCAGCGGAATGAATGACACGCGCATGCTCAATCTGTTTTTCAGACAGATTCCCATGCTTGTTGTCTGCCAGCGAGTTGGAAAGAATAAGAATGGAGTTGAGCGGTGTACGCAACTCATGAGACATGGTGGAGAGAAACTCAGACTTGTACTTGCTAGACATCTCAAGTGCTTTTGTCTTGTCCTCCAGTACCTGCTGCGATGCATGCAGCGCCTCGTTCTTCTCCAGAAGCTCGTTACGCTGGTCCGCCAGCAGCTTTGCCTGAGCCTCCAGCTCTTCATTGATGACACGCAACTCTTCCTGCTGCGCCTGCAAGCTTTCTTCGGATGCACGCAAGGCCTGGGCCTGCTCCTCAAGGCCTTCATTGGCCTTGCGCAGTTCATCCTGCTGCTCCTGCAGCTTCATTTCAGAGGTCAGCAGTGCCTGGGCCTGCTCCTCAAGGTCATCGTTGATCGCCTGCATGTCATCCTGCTGACGCTTCAACAAATCAGCCTGCCTCTGTGTCTGCTGCAGCATCTCGGATAGCTTCATGCGCGACAGCGCCGAATTCACTGCAATCGCAATATGCTCAACACTGAGCTTGAGTATTTCCAGCTCTTCGGGGCCGAGAGAATCCAGCGCACCAACCTCCAGCATGCCGCACAGCTCGCCCTCGTGCAGAATGGGCGTCACCACAATGTGACGCGGCGTCGTCTCACCAAGACCGGAGCTGACCACGATGTAATCTTCAGGCACTCTTGTCAGTACAATCTGCTTCTTTTCCATCGCAGCTTGCCCGACCAGTCCCTCTCCCATGGGAATCCGGTTAGACAGGTTCTTGCGCCATGTGAAGGCATACGTTCCTTTCAGCACCAGCTCTTTTCCATCTGGCAGATAGAAAAGACCAACCTGCCCACGTAACGCCGGCACCAGGTAATTCAGGATGTTTTCAGCCAGCTGATCCAGCGAAAGCTCTCCGCGCATCTGGTTGGCCAGTTCGGCAACCGTGGTCTTGATGCGCTCTGCACGTCGATCCTCATCAAAGCGCGACTTCAGGCGATCACGCATCTTCTGAATGGAGTGCAGCATGTTACCCAGTTCATCACGGGCTGCCGTCACAATGGATATGGACCAGTCGCCCTCGGCAATCTTGTTGGATGCCTCGACGGCATGCGTCAGTGGCCTGATGATCATGCGATTGGTGATCAACCATGTCAGTGCCAGCACCACAACAGCCAGAACCGTCCCAAGAATCAGTCCCAGCATCCAGACATCATCATTCCGCTGCCTGACATCACCTATCTTCTTGGAAAAGCCTTCATATACATCCGCCTTGAACGACTCTTGCTGTGAGTCAAAGTCCCTTTGCAACTGCCCCAGCACCTGCATGCGCTGGTTTGACTCATCCGCCGAAAGCCTGCCAGAGATGACATCCCGTGCCAGTGTGTTGGCATAACGATTGTATTCACGGAAACTGTCCAGCAAGCGCAACTGCTCCGCCCGGGTATCAGCCGACAATGCCTGTGACAACTGTGCCTGCAAGGCGGTCGCAGCACTCTCGGCGTTGGCCAGCATGGCCGTGTCACGACCGGACATGGCACGCGCATAGCTGTCCCGGACCACACCCACCTGGGCAGTCTGGGCATTGATCAGCTGCAGCGCCGGTACATCGCTGTTCTGTAGCTGCTGGAGATGACCCGCCACATCACGGGTAGCGTAGTAATTGATGCCGAGATAGAGAAGAAACCCAAAGAGGCTGAGAAGGGAAATACTCAGCACCTTGACGCGAATGGAAAGATCATTGAACCAGGTCATTGGCTCCCCTCTAACGGCCTGAACCGCATATTATTGTTAAGGCCGCGGGGCCTTTGTCCGGAATATACCCCGGAAAGCCCGCCAGCGGCGAGGCGCCTGTCCGTACAGGCAACCGGCCATCCTGAACACGCACATGCCACTTCGCTGGTTGACGCTTTTGGGCCTCGTGGCTATGATGCGCGTCCTCTCGCAGGCAAGTACCCGGCTGGGTAGCAAAATGGTTATGCAGCGGACTGCAACTCCGCGTACACCGGTTCGATTCCGGTCCCAGCCTCCAAATCATCCAGATCCAGACATCGATTGCCCTGCGCCTGTCGGCTACTGGATGCCAGAAGCATCCCCTGCAATCCCAAGCATGGTCATGCAGTGTCATGCCCGGGTGGTGAAACTGGTAGACACAAGGGACTTAAAATCCCTCGGCCGCAAGGCTGTACGGGTTCGATTCCCGTCCCGGGCACCATCCTTTCCGATCAGGCTACACTTCCCGGCAACAAGTATCTGATGCCTCTCGCATGATAGAATGCGCACCTTTCGGCAACACACTGGACAGCAAGGAACCGGCATGCTTTCCGACTCCGTGAAAGACTCAATCAGAAACTCCATAACCCCGCAGCGCAAGCGTTATGGTCTCATTGTGCTGGCACTCTTTTTGGCCTACACCACCATCGGACTGCTGGCAGCACCGGGCCTGGTCATCAGGCTGGCCCAGGATTATGTCCGCGACGCACTCAAACTGGAGCTGACCATTGGCAAGCTGGAGGTCAATCCACTTCTGCTTGCAGTGAAGATCAACGAGCTCAAGGTCTCCGAACCCGGCGGTGAAACCCTGGTCAGTGCCCGCAGTGTTTATGTCAACGCCCAGCTATGGCACTCGATCTGGCTGCGGGGTGCCAGCCTGGATGAACTGGACCTGCTTGAGCCCTATGTGAATGCACGGTTGAGCAAGGATGGCAGCCTCAACCTGTTACAGCTGATCCCGCCGGACGATAAAGAAGATACCGATGAGCCACGCTGGCGCATTGGCACGCTTGGCGTGCATCTTGCGCGCATCGACGTCCATGACGACTCACGCCCCACCCCTTTCTCGACCGTATTCTCTCCGCTCAACCTGAGCCTCTCCGAACTCAGCTCACGCCCCAACAAAGAGGGCAACTACAACCTTCACGCCGAGACGGGTGAGGGTGAAGCACTGGACTGGAAAGGCTCGCTGGCCATGCAGCCGGTTCGCTCCAGGGGAACGCTGACCATTTCCGGACTCAAGGCAACCACACCTTGGCGCTACCTGCAGGACGAACTGCCCGTCATTGTTGATGAGGGTCGCATCACCATCCGTGGCAACTATGACCTGACAGCCGACAATGCAGTGACCTTTGCCCTGCGTCAGGGACAAGTACTGGTGGATGGCCTTGCCCTGCACATGAAGGCCGACAACCCGCTGTCATTCGTCCTGGGCAAACTGGACCTGAATGGCATCTCCATGGACTGGCCGGCACAAACCGCCTCCTTTGCAAGTCTGGGACTGCATGATGTCGCATTGACCGAGGCTGACCGTAAAACCGTCCTGGCGGGCTTCGCCGACCTCCTGCTCAAGCAGGGTACATACCAGCCGACGGCAGCCAACAGTACGGATGCCGTCAGACTTGCCTCCGTCGAGCTCGGCAACTTCATCCTGACCGACGCCAGTGAGCCCTCCCCTCTCATCAGCCTGCCCGGACTTGCACTACGCAAAATGAGTGCATCCCTATCAGGGCAAACAGTTCACGTTGACCAGATTGTCCTGAGCAAGGGCGACCTCGATGTTCGACGCGAAGCAGATGGCAGCATCAACTGGACAACCCGTCTGGACAGTCTGGTCAATCGACTGGAAAAAACATCGGCATCCGGCACAAGCCCGCCCTCTCCTGCCAAGCCTGATAACGCCACCAGCCCGGCATGGGTTGCCACACTGGGAGAGCTGGATCTGAACGGCTTCCGGGTGGATGTGGAAGACCGGGTACCTATTCCTGCCGTAAAGACATCCCTGGAAAACATCGGCATGCGGATATTTCCGCAACTGGACGCCAAATCCGCGCACGCACTTGAAGGAAAGCTGACCATTGGCACGGGGGGTACGCTGGGTTTCAAGGGAACCTTTGCCGAACAGCCGCTGGCCGTAACTGGTGACCTTGACCTCAAGGAACTGAGTCTTCCGCCATTTGCCCCCTATGCAGCCCGGGTTGCGCGCTTTGCCCTGGAGAGCGGCTCGCTTGATACCACAGGCCGGTTCAGCTTCAGGCAGACCGACAAAGCTCAAGCCGAGTTTAACGGCCGTGTTGCCGTACAGAAATTTTCTGCAAACGATCTGGATCAGGACGAGCGCTTCCTCGCATGGCAGGCACTGACTGTCGAAGGGTTGCGCTGGCAGATGGAGCCTGGTCGGTTAACCATCAGGGACATCATTGCAGACCAGCCATTTACACGCGTCATGATCAATGCCGACCGCAGCATTAATCTGGTACGCATCATGGAGACCGACACAGAGCCGACATCAGGCAAAACCCCTGCTGCACCATCAACATCAGCAGAGCCTGATTACCCTGTGCGTATTGACCGGATCCGCATGCGCAATGGCGCCATGCTGTTCGCCGACCTCAGCCTGCGACCACAATTTGCAACCGGCATCCAGTCACTCAACGGTGACATCAAGGGATTTTCAACCACGCCCGGCACACATACAAGCATCAACCTGAAAGGTCGTGTTGACCAGTACGGGCGCGCCGACATCACTGGCTCGATCAACCCGCTGGCGGGTGACCAGTACACCGATATTGCCATCAAGTTCCAGAATCTTGAGCTGACCACCCTCACCCCCTACTCCGCCAAGTTTGCCGGCTACCGGATCGACAAGGGCAAGTTGTCGATGGATCTCGCCTACAAGATCAACAAGCGACAGCTGGAAGCCACCAACAAGGTCGTTTTCAACCAGCTCACACTGGGCGAAAAAGTTGATAGTCCGGATGCTGTCAAGTTGCCTGTCAAACTGGCACTCGCGATCATGAAAGACAAGAACGGCAATATTGATCTTGATCTTCCTGTCACTGGCAGCCTTGACGACCCACAATTCAAGGTAGGACCACTGATCTGGAAAGCCTTTGTCAACGTGCTGGCCAAAGTCGCTGCTGCACCGTTCAATTTTATTGCCGGGCTGGTAGGTGGCGATGAAAACATGGACAGCCTTCCGTTCAAGGCCGGCTCATCGGCACTTGAACCCGAGGCCGTAACACGACTGGAGTCTCTGGCAAAAGCCCTGACCGAGCGCCCCGCAATCGGCATCGAGATTCGTGGAACATTTGACCCCCAGGCAGATGCACTCGCCATCCGCACTGCAAAATTCGAAACCGAACTGCGCAAGCGCTCACCTGACGGCGAAAGAAGCCGCCGCACGCTTGAGGCCATGTTCAAGGAAAAGCTTGGCACGGAGGCACTTGCCCAGCAACGTGCGCTCAGCCTGCGACCTGCCGAAGAGTCCGCTCGCAACAAGGATGAACTGAAAGTGGCAGAAAGCCTTTATCTCAAGGCTCTGGAGAATGAACTGATCGCACGCGAAGTCGTGCTTGAAGGTGATCTGCGACAGATTGCGCTTGATCGTGCCAGCAATGTCCGCAAGACACTGGTTGAAACACACAAGATTGAGGAAACAAGGGTCTTTGTGCTGGAGCCCGTCATCTCGCCGGCAGAGAATGAAAAGGTCGTGATGAAAATAGCCCTGACCGCTTCATGATGCAGATTGATACGGATACCGGGCACAAAACTCACGTTTGCTGGCAGCTGTCTGCTGCTTGAGCGCATATTCTGCCCTGGAGGCAGAGGAACGGTCGGGGAAAGTCTGCACGGCAACTATGCGCTCAGGCTTTCTCGACCGGGTGTACTTTGCGCCCTTGCCGGCAAGATGAAGGGCAAAGCGCTTTTCTACATCAACAGCAATACCGGTGTAGAGACTGCCACCTTCACACTCAAGCACATAGAGATACCAGATCGCGGACATTATTGGCCCACTCCCACTCCATTCCCATCCTTTTCACCCTCGAGCCACCACGTCTCCATCACGCCTTTGCCCTTGATATCAATCGGACCCCGCCTGACCAGCTCATACGCCAGTTTTTCCAGGTCACACGAGAATCCTGTCCTTATGTCACAACCTGACCGGCATTTTGCCAAGCCACTCCAGCACACCCTGACCTGCAACTCGGCCAGATGCAAAACACGCCGTCAGCAAATACCCTCCCGTCGGCGCCTCCCAGTCGAGCATTTCACCCGCACAAAAAACACCGGGCAAGGCTGTCAGCATAAGATCGGTACTCACTGCATCAAACCTTACACCGCCCGCAGTGCTGATCGCCTCATCCAGCGGACGGGTAGCCACCAACCTTACCGGCAGGGACTTGATTGCCACCGCCACCTCGGCAGGGGAACCCAGGCTGCCTGCTGCACACTCTCTCAGCAATCCGGCCTTGACGCCATCCAGCCCGGTGGCCTTGCGCAGGTGATTGGCAAAGGAGTTTTTTCCTTTGGGCTTTTCCAGTGCAGCCTGCAGTTGTTCCACCGACTTGCCAGGCAAGAGATCCAGCCTCAACTCAGCTGCCCCTTCCTGCTCAATCCGCTCCCTGATCATTGCTGACAATGCGTAAATCAGGCTGCCCTCCACTCCCGTTGCAGTCACCACACACTCACCCTCGCGACTGATGAACGAACCGTCGGTTAGCCGGACAGTTGCCATCACCGATTTGAGTGGCGCACCCGCAAAACGCCCGGAAAATAACGGACTCCATCCCTCCACATCAAAACCACAGTTGGATGGCTTCAACAGTGAAACCCCTACACCTTTTTCATTCAACAGCGGCACCCAGGAACCATCCGAGCCCAGCCTGGCCCAGCTGCCGCCACCAAGCGCCAACACGACGGCATCCGCCCGGAAAAGCACCTCCTGATCCGGCGTCATGAAACGCAAACGCCCATCATCCGCCCAGCCAATAAAACGGTGACGCTGATGAAAGCGGACACCCGACCCACGCAAGCGATGAAGCCAGGCACGCAACAAGGGAGCGGCCTTCATGTCGGCAGGAAAGACTCGTCCCGATGAGCCAACAAACGTCTCGATTCCCAGACCCTGAATCCACTCACGCAAGGCATCCGGGCCGAATGCATCCAGCCATTGCTGCACCTCGGCATGTCGCGCCCCATAACGTGCAACAAATGCCTTGTATGGCTCCGAATGCGTGATGTTCATGCCACCCACGCCAGCCAGCAGGAACTTGCGTCCCACCGACGGCATGGCATCAAACACATCCACCGCAACGCCGGCCTCAGCCAGCACTTCAGCGGCCATCAGACCGGCAGGACCGCCACCAATCACGGCTACGCTTTTTTGTGCAGATGCAGATGACATGCGTTGTTCTCGACGCCCTGGTGATACCGAAAAAGGGGGATCAGGCAAAAAGAAGGCCGCACAGGGCGGCCTTCTTCATGACAATACGCGGAGCTGATCAGCCAGCCTGCTGCGCCTTCAACACAAGGCGCGCGCGGTGCAACAATGGTTCGGTGTAGCCGGATGGCTGTTTCGTGCCTTCAAACACCAGATCGCAGGCCGCCTTGAAGGCAATGCCGTCGAAGCCTGGCGCCATCGCCGTGTAAGCGGCATCGCTGGCGTTCTGCTTGTCCACGATCACCGCCATGCGCTTCATGACGTCCATCACCAGTTCCTTGCTGACAACGCCATGGCGCAACCAGTTGGCAATGTGCTGGCTGGAAATACGCAGCGTGGCACGATCTTCCATCAGACCGACGTTGTTGATGTCCGGCACCTTGGAGCAGCCCACACCCAGATCCACCCAGCGCACCACATAGCCCAGGATACCCTGGCAATTGTTTTCCAGCTCGGCCAGCTTTTCGGCATCGGTCCAGTTGGTGTTCGGTGCCAGTGGCGGGTTGAGGATGGTGTCGACCGGATCGGTAGCCACAGACTTCAGCTCGTCCTGGCGGGCCTTCACGTTCACCTTGTGGTAGTGCAGCGCATGCAGCGTGGCGCCAGTCGGGCTAGGCACCCAGGCACAGGTCGCACCCGCCTGCGGATGGTTGTGTTTGGTGGCCAGCATTTCCTTCATTTCATCAGGCTTGGCCCACATGCCCTTGCCAATCTGGGCATGTCCCTGCAGGCCGCAGGCAAGACCAATCGAAACGTTACGACGCTCGTAGGCAGCAATCCACTCCTGCTTCTTCACGTCGTCCTTGCGTACCATGGGGCCGGCTTCCATGGACGTGTGGATTTCATCGCCGGTACGGTCCATGAAACCCGTGTTGATGAAGATGGTACGTTCGCTGGCCTGACGGATGCACTCTTTCAAGTTCACGGAAGTGCGGCGCTCCTCATCCATGATACCGATCTTGAGAGTGTTCTTTTCAAGACCAACAGCTTTTTCAGCAGCTGCAAAAAGCTCGACCGCGAATGCCACTTCTTCCGGACCATGCATTTTCGGCTTCACGATGTAGGTGGAGCCGGAACGGGAGTTGCACTGCTTCACGGCAGCCTTGTCACTCAGTACACGCTTTGTGATAAGGGCGGTAATCAGGGCATCCATCACGCCTTCAAACACTTCTTCACCGCCAACCAGCACGGCAGGGTTGGTCATCAGGTGGCCCACGTTACGCAGCAGCATCATGGAACGGCCATGAATGGCAAACTCCTGGCCCTGCGGATTCTTGTACAGGCGATCCGGGTTCATGCGACGCGTCATCTGCTTGCCACCCTTTTCGAAGCTTTCTTCCAGGGTGCCCGTCATGAGGCCGAACCAGTTGCGGTAGCCCTCAACCTTTTCTTCTGCATCCACAGCAGCCACGGAATCTTCAAGATCCTGAATGGTGGTGACTGCAGCTTCAACCAGCAGATCCTTTACGTGGGCAGAATCATCCTTGCCGACGTGATGGCTGGCATCCACCTGCACCTCGACATGCAGGCCGTTATTCTTCAGCAGCACACCGGTTGGTGCGGCCGCATCACCCACATAGCCGGCAAACTGGGCAGCATTCTTCAGGCCAACCTTGGCTCCCCCCTTCAGGGAGACAGCCAGCTGACCATCTTCAACGGCGTACTTCACGGCATCATTGTGATCACCCGACGCCAGCGGAAAGGTTTCATTCAGGAAGTTGCGAGCAAAGGCGATGACCTTTGCACCACGCACAGGGTTATAGCCCTTGCCCTTCTCGGCACCGCCCTCTTCGGAAATGGCATCGGTGCCATACAAGGCGTCATACAGCGAGCCCCAGCGGGCATTGGCTGCATTCAGTGCATAGCGTGCATTGCGCACAGGCACCACAAGCTGGGGGCCCGCAATCGTGGCCAGCTCTTCATCCACATTTTCCGTGGTGATCTGGAACCCGGGGCCTTCCGGAACCAGATAGCCAATCTCGGTCAGGAACGCCTTGTACTGTGCCTTGTCAAAACCGGGATTGGCACGATGCCAGGCATCAATCTTTGCCTGCAGGTCGTCACGCTTGGCCAGCAGTGCCTTGTTCTTCGGAGACAGATCGACAGCAACCTTTTCAAAGGCAGACCAGAACGCAGCCGGCTCAACACCGCTACCCGGGGCGATTTCATTGGCCACCAGATCATAGAGTTCCTTGGCGATTTCCAGATCGCCATGCTTGATGCGTTCAGACATGTCATTAGCCTCGTCAATTTGCCGTGCGGCACTGCCAGAAACAGGTGCCGCCGGGGGCACCTGCAAAGAAAGGCCGATATTCTAGCGGATTCTCTCTTGCAGCGCATGAACAAAACCGCCGCGTCACCCCCTGCGTCAGTCCCTGTCCAGGGGGGGCAGGCTCGGTACGGCCGGGCGCGGCAAACCGGCACTGCGCTCCTCGTCTTCAATGATCTTGCGCGCAGTGAAAAGGATAAGCTGACGCATCCAGCGATGCGCCGGATTGTGATGCAGCAGGGGACTCCAGGCCATCTTCAGCTCAAACTCGGGAATGTGGAACGGCGGATCCCTCACCACCAGCTTCGGGTTCTCCGCCTGCAACCGCGCCACGCGGGTCGGCAGTGTTGCCACCAGATCCGCATTCTCGGCCAGCAGCGCCGGCATCTGGTAATGACGGGTAAAAATGGCGATCTTGCGTTTCTTGCCCAGACGACCCAGCGCCTGATCAATCCAGCCCAGCCCGCCTGACTGCTCCGGATTCATGCCAAAGCCAACACCCATGCCGGTCTTGGACACCCAGATATGCTGGGCATCCAGATAGTTCTTGAGGGTAAACCGCTCGGCCAGTGGACTGTCGCGATGCACCAGGCAGGAAAACGTATCCTTCCAGACGGTGACCTGATGGAACGACTGCGGGATTTCCGTGAAACGGTTGATGGCCATGTCGACCTTACCCTGCTCCATGTCGCGATAGCTCACGTCTGACGGCGTCAGGAAGTCCAGTACCACCCCGGGTGACTCGGTACGCATCGCCTTGGCCAGCGCCGGAATCAGGGTTGCCTCGGCATAGTCAGCCGCCATGATACGGAACACACGGGAACTGGAGCGTGGCCGGAAGTCCTCCTGTGACTCAAATATCTGGTTCAGACCGTCGAGGGCAGCACGGATGCGTGGCTGCAGGTCGGTCGCCCGCTCCGTCGGCGTCATACCCTCACTGGACCGTATTAAAAGTGGATCCTCAAAAGCATCACGTAACCTCTTGAGAATATTAGACATTGCTGGCTGAGTAATACCCAGATGCTCAGCGGCCCGGGTAACATTTTTCTCTCGCAGCAGCACATCCAGATAGACAAGAAGGTTCAGGTCGACCCGCTCAATATTCATAAAATAAATACCGGGAATAAAAACTATAAATTATGGAAATTATGCCACAAACCTTAGACTGCGCGCCTCAAAGTTGAAGCCACCATCCGGTTTAACGGCAGGTGCTTTGGCAATCACCACCAGCAACAGGAAGATGTTATGACAACGTACGCCTCTGCGATTGAACACGTCCGCGCCGTCAAGGCCAAACTCGGTGGCACCTGGGGTGCTATTCACCCGGAAGATGCGGCCCGCATGATCGTGCAGAACCGCTTCCGCACCGGTCTGGACATCGCCAAGTACACCGCCTCCATCATGCGCAAGGACATGGCCGAGTACGATGCTGACAGCAGCAAGTACACCCAGTCCCTGGGTTGCTGGCACGGTTTTGTTGCCCAGCAGAAGATGATTGCCAACAAGAAGTACTTTGGCACCACATCCAAGCGCTACATCTACCTGTCCGGCTGGATGGTTGCTGCCCTGCGTTCCGAATTCGGCCCGCTGCCTGACCAGTCCATGCACGAAAAGACCTCCGTGCCTGCCCTGATCGAAGAAATCTACACCTTCCTGCGTCAGGCNNGGTGCTTGCGCCATCCAGATCGAAAACCAGGTGTCTGACGCCAAGCAGTGCGGTCACCAGGCTGGCAAGGTTACCGTGCCGCACGAAGACTTCCTGTCCAAGATCAACGCCGTGCGTCTGGCCTTCCTGGAACTGGGCATCGACGAAGGTGTCATCGTGGCCCGTACCGATTCCGAAGGTGCCGACCTGACCCAGAAGATTCCGGTTTCCAAGAAGAAGGGCGACTTGGCTTCCCAGTACATCAGCTACCTGGAAACCAAGGAAATCGACATCTCCGAAGCTCAGGACGACGAAGTTCTGATCAAGCGTGACGGCAAGCTGCACCGCCCGTCCCGTCTGGCTTCCGGCCTGTACCAGTTCCGTGAAGGCACGCAGATCGACCGCGTTGTGCTGGACTGCGTGACATCGCTGCAGAACGGCGCAGACATGCTGTGGATCGAAACACCGACCCCGAACGTTGCTGAAATCGCCCACATGGTGAACCGTGTGAAGGCAATCGTTCCGAACGCCAAGCTGGTTTACAACAACAGCCCGTCGTTCAACTGGACCCTGAACTTCCGTCAGCAGGCGTTTGACCGCATGCAGAAGGAAGGCAAGGACGTGTCTGCCTACGATCGCGCCAAGCTGATGAGCGTTGACTACGACAACACCGAACTGGCCAAGCAGGCCGATGAAATGATCCGTACCTTCCAGGCTGATGCAGCCCGTGAAGCCGGCGTGTTCCATCACCTGATCACCCTGCCGACCTACCACACGACTGCCCTGCACATGCACGAGCTGTCCAAGGGTTACTTCGGCGACCAGGGCATGCTGGCCTANNGACCACAAGGAAATGTTCTCTGGCGACAACGCCCTCAAGGCCGGTGACGCTTCGAAGAACACTATGAACCAGTTCGGCGGCTAATCGCTAACCGGCTTCAGAAAAACCCGCGCTTTCGCGCGGGTTTTTTTATGGGTATCCATCAGCCATGATTGTCTAGCAGATACAGAAAACATCGATGAACACTCGCCACCGTTTTGGGCATCAGGCATGCTTGCCGCATGAAAACGCTTGATACCCTGAACTTCGACAACCGCTTTGCCCGCTTGCCGGAAAAGCTGTTTTCCCGTGTCATTCCCCGCGGCTTTGCCCGCCCTCATCTGGTTGCCTTTAATCCGGATGTTGCGACCTTGCTCGACCTTGATCCTGCTGAAGCCCAAAAGCCGGAGTTCTGTGCATTTTTTGGTGGCCAGAAAATCCTGCCCGGCAGCGAACCGCTGGCCATGAAATACACNNGTATTGCGCTCCAGCATCCGCGAATATCTGGGCTCCGAGGCCATGCATCATCTCGGCATCCCCAGTACGCGAGCCCTCTGCATTATCGGTTCGGATGAGCCGGTGCAGCGCGAAAAAACCGAACATGGCGCCATGCTGTTACGTGTAACCGACACGCATATCCGCTTTGGTCACTTTGAATGGCTGCATCACTCCAGTCAGCCCGNNCGCAATGGCAACTCGTCGGCTTTGCACATGGCGTGATGAATACCGACAACTTTTCCATTACCGGAGCCACATTCGACTACGGTCCGTTTGGATTCCTGGATGCTTATGAGCCCGGCTATATCTGCAACCACTCGGACCATAATGGCCGTTATGCGTGGAACCAGCAGCCCTCAGTAGGCCTGTGGAACCTGAACGCCCTCGCCCATGGCCTCTCCGGCCTTATTGAACATGATGCACTGGTCGCCAGCCTGCAATCCTATGAACACACACTGCTGGCGCACTATGGGGCCGGCCTGCGCGCCAAACTGGGTCTGCTGGAAGAGCGTCCGGAAGACCGCGATCTGGGCATCGGCTTTCTGGATTTACTGATGAAAAACGGGGCAGATTACACGCGTAGCTTTCGCGCCCTGGCAACCATAAAGACCACAGGAGAAAGGCCGGCCTTACGGGATGATTTTGTTGATCGCGAGGCCTTTGATGCCTGGCTTTTGCGCTATCAGGCACGACTGCAAGCCGAAAACAGTGACGATGCGGCTCGTCGCATCCGCATGAATGCCGTCAATCCCAAATACATCCTGCGCAACTATCTTGCCCAGATCGCCATCGACAAGGCCGACAACGGTGATTACAGCGAGATCGACAAACTCTATCGCCTGCTGCAGCGTCCATTTGACGAACAGCCGGAAAACGAAAACTACGCCAGTCTGCCACCTGACTGGGGACGGCACATGGAAATCAGCTGCTCCTCCTGAGACTGATCTGACCTCCAGACATGAAAAAGCGGCTGATGCCGCTTTTTCATGTCTGGACTGCGATAGGAATCAGGCTTCCAGCATGAATCCGTGAAAATAGGTGCAGAAATCGATGAGCTCCTGACCGGCAAGACCAGGAACAAGACGACGATTGGCTGATGTAGCGCCTTTGCGCATGGCCGCGCCACCCACATCCGTCAGCTTGCGCCCGATGAATCCAAGCTTGAGCGGCCTTATGGATTCTTCATAAAAAGCCTCATGGGCCATTTCTGAAAAAGTCTCCATGCACGCCAGCAACTCATCAGAGTGTCTTTCACCCTTGATGCCTTGCTCAAGCACACTCTTGAAGCGGGCATAAAAATCAGGAGGCATGATGAAGCAGATATAGTCCTTTTCGGTACCATCCTGAGTAAGCGTCAATCGACGCTCGGCTATCACAGTAGAAAGGGGGCGCATCTCGTCATTGCTCATCTTGCTCAGGAGCTGCTTGATAAGCCCATGCACCGTGGTCTTGATCAAACCGGCAAAGCTCTCGATCACACTGGCGCTGGAGTGCGGAGTTTCAGAGCCACGCACCAGATTGAGCAACAGCATGTCCACAACTTCGTCAGCAAACAGTTGTGCCACACGGATAAACAGGGTGTTCTGGGGCTCCCGGGCACCGCGCTCAAAGTTTTCCAGCAGGGTGAGACTGGAGTCACGCAGGGCATCAGAGGAAGGAAAGGCGAAATAGCAGGTCATGTCAGGGCCTCTACAAACAAGGGCGCCATGATTAAAGGTAAAGGCCGACTTGTAAAGGGCCGGCGAGTCATTATCACCGGCCAATCAGGCCAACCTTCCCTCCTGAGCCAAAAACCTCAGACCTCGGTGATCATGCCCGAGAAAAAGTCAGCGAAGATCTCCAGATCCTTCTGACCGAGCGAGGGAATCAGCTTGTTAAGGGCCGCATGAACGCCCTTGTTGATGGTGCCACGACCGAGTTCAGCTGCCTTGCGCTTGATAAAGCCAAGATCCATGGGGCTAGTGAAATCGTCCAGATAATGCGTCACGGCAAGATCGGCAAACTTCTGCATGAGGTCATTCAGTGCCGCGCGATAATCCTTGCCCTGGCCAGCACGGACGCCGGCAAAAATTGTCCCGAACGATGCGGCCATATCAGCGGGAATCTCAAAACCAAAGCGCACATCATTATTGATGACAACACGACGCTGACGCAGGTAAACCGCCATTTTGGCCACTTCGGCATTGTCATGCTTGCCCAGAAGCTGCCTGATCAGTACATGGGTTGTTCCTTTGAGGATGCCAAGCAGGGTATGGAGAATGCCGGCCCCCTCGCCCCCCTGGAAACGTTCCATCATGTCCTCCACAACATTCTTGAGAATGGCATCTGCTGTTGCCAGCGACATGCGGGTGTGAAGTTCATGCTGTGGGGCGCTGGCGCCAGAGTCCAGATTGCCGAGCAGCTCATCGATTCCGCTCTGGGTGGCATCGTCCAGCTTGATTGAGAAATAAGTGGTCATGTTGGCATCCTGTCAGACAATTCAGCGGGGCATTGTCCGCATCAACCCTTCACTTGGCAAGCAACTTCAGCCTCATGAAATGTCCATGCGGTCACATCCATCAACGTCACTGCCGGAACAGGCGGACCGTTGATGGCAGCGCCGCCACATTGCTGCGGAACGGATTGATATCCAGGCCCCCACGGCGGGTATAGCGGGCATACACAGTCAGGCTCTCCGGTTGGCATTGGCGCAGAATGTCCATGAAGATGCTCTCGACGCAATGCTCGTGAAAGTCCGGATGATTCCGATACGACACGATATAGCCCAGCAAAGCTGCATGGTCGATCGCCGCTCCCTCATACTGGATCATGACACTGCCCCAGTCAGGCTGATGGGTGACCGGACACAGGCTGCGCAACAGGTTGGTATTGAGGGTTTCACTAACCTGCCGGGCAGGATTCGCAACCAGCAATGCCGGATTGAGCACAAACTCATCGCAGGTCAGCGGCAAGTCATCCAGACAGACACCGGGAAGCCTCCCCATGCCCAGCACCGACGGATCATCCGGATAGAACAGATGCAGCGCCACCGGGGAGCCCGCGACACGCGAAAGATCCTCCTCTACCCTGCAGACAAATGCCGCTGATGAAGGAAAGCGTTCGAAGTTAAGCGAATTGAAATACAGCTTCAGGGATTTCGATTCGATCAGACAGGGTGAGATGGCAGGGACACGGATTTCCGCCATTGCCACAACGGGTTTACCGTTTTGATCCAGCCAGGACACCTCATAGTGCGTCCAGACATCAACACCATCAAACGGCAATGCATCGGGAGAAAGCCCCAGTGCCGTACGTCCCTCAGTGCGGGATATCGGGCACAGCACTTCGGGTGAGTATTGCGTTGGGTAGTCCGTGTGCTGTCCCAGCAGGATATCTTTCGGGGCAGATGCGCTCATGCTGCTCTACTCATAATGTTGTACTCATGAAAGTAGCCGTACTCACTCGCGGATACCGGTGCCGTTATTGAGTAGCCGATAGGCAAACGCATAAAGACCGGCTGCTACCGCCGAGATCATCAACAACGAGAGATAAACATTCACATCACTTACGCCCAGCACACCATAACGGAATGCATTGACCATATAGACAATGGGATTCAGCAATGAAACGCCCTGCCAGAAGCCAGGCAACATATCGATCGAATAGAAAACACCACCCAGATAGGTCAACGGTGTCAGCACAAAGGTTGGCACTATCGAAATATCATCAAACGACTTTGCATAGACGGCATTGATGAAGCCGCCCAACGAAAACAGCACGGCGGTCATCACCACGGTATAAATAACAATAAAGACATGATGTATGGACAGATGCGTGAAAAACAGGGAAAGCAGCGTGACGATAATGCCAACCGCAATGCCACGCACTACCCCGCCCATCACAAAACCCAGCAGAATGATGTGGTTAGGCACAGGTGACACCAGCAGCTCTTCGATACTCCGCTGAAACTTTGCACTGTAAAAACTGGAAACGACATTGCCATAGGCATTGGTGATGACTGCCATCATGATCAGTCCAGGCACGATGTACTGCATGTAATCAAAGCCGCCCATGTCCCCGATGCGTGAGCCAACCAGATTACCGAATATCACGAAATACAGACTCATCGTGATTGCCGGAGGCAGCAGGGTCTGAACCCAGATACGGGTAAATCGCCGGATCTCCTTGGAAAGGATGGTAGTGAAGGCAACCCACTTCTGTGCACCATTCATGCTGCATTGCTCCCTTGCACAGATGCCTTCAGGTTTTTTTCCACCAGTGACACAAACAGCTCTTCAAGACGATTGGCCTTGTTGCGCATACTGAGAACACTGACACCCAGAGCCTCCAGCTGAACAAAGACGCCATTCATGGACTGCGTTTTCTCCACATCAACCTCAAGGGTCATGGGATCTGTCTGGCGCAACGGGTAATCCCTGAGCACAGGCGCCTGCGGCAGCGGTGATCGCAGATCAAGGATGAATGTCTCTACATGAAGCTTTGCCAGCAGGGATTTCATGTCCGTGTTTTCAATAATCACACCATGATCAATAATGGCAATATCGCGGCAGAGGCTTTCTGCCTCCTCAAGATAGTGCGTAGTCAGGATGATGGTGGTACCTGAACGATTCAGCTCCGTCAGAAACTCCCACATCGAGCGTCGCAGCTCGATATCCACACCAGCCGTTGGTTCATCCAGAATCAGCAGGCCGGGCTCATGCACCATGGCCCGGGCAATCATGAGGCGCCGCTTCATGCCGCCGGACAGCATGCGCGCCTGCTGGTCACGCTTCTCCCACAGCCCGAGCTTGTGCAGGTATTTCTCGGCCTGATCGTAGGCACGCTTGCGCTCGATACCGTAATACCCTGCCTGCGTAGCAAGAATATCAATCACATTTTCAAACTGGCCAAAATTGAACTCCTGCGGCACGACGCCCAACCGCTGCTTGGCCAGAGAAAGATCGGTATCAATGTCATGCCCGAAAATTCGTACCTCACCGGCACTCTTTTTAACCAGCGAACTGACCACACCAATGGTGGTGGATTTGCCGGCGCCGTTTGGCCCCAGCAGGGCATAGAAATCGCCCGCCTCAACATCCAGGCTGATCCCCCTCAGGGCCTGTACACCATTACCATAGGTTTTAGTCAGGTTGTGGATGCTCAACGCAGCTGTCATCAGGGGCTTCCCGGAATATTTGAATCAGTTAAATGGGGATCAAAGAAGAAAATCATAGCGGGTCAAGATACGACCTGACCACACGACCGCCAGGTTCGCCGCGCCAGATCCAGCGCAGGGCATCATCATCCTCGAACCAGAGCCATGCACCTTCCATCATCCAGGGCCAGTCATGCTCTTCGATGCGATCCCGCTCCATCAGATGGTAAATAAAAGCGGCAAGAATGGTGTCGTGCGTCACATGTACCGTCAGTGACCCCGGGGGGCCCAGATTGTCGCGGACATGACGAATCAGCTTGGCGCTTCCCGCTGCAGGTGCCAGCAGCCCTTCAAGAGGCCCCTGAAAATGACGGTTGGCGAAGGCCAGCGGGCCGATCTGCAGGAAAAGCGGCCCGACATCCCCAATGCTTTCAACAAAGC
The DNA here is from genome assembly GCA_003543245.1 of Moraxellaceae bacterium. Lineage (GTDB taxonomy): Bacteria > Pseudomonadota > Gammaproteobacteria > Pseudomonadales > Moraxellaceae > UBA2031. The sequence continues at coordinate 35,176 of DPJB01000026.1, forward strand.
AGCCAGGTTCAACCAGAGTCATGGATGGCTGTACGTCCAGACACACTCCGGCCCCCCGAGCCATGGCTTTCGCTGTATCCAGACAACGACCTACCGGACTGGAGTGCAAACCATGCAAGGGCCGCGGCAACTCGTTCCCCCACCGCTCGGCAAGCTCGACGCCCTCGGGTGTAAGCGGCAAATCATAGGATGGAATCCCGGTCCCAAGCTCACGAACCGAATGCCGGGTCAACAAGGCTATCGGCCTGTCCATGGGTAACAGGGCTACTGCTGAACGCTGTGACGGATGCAGATCTGCCATCCCGCTCCCCGGAAATATGTCGGTAAATTAGCAGTTTATCACGAGTCCCCCGTCTTGCCGTGCCAACCGGGCTGGCACGAGCCGTTGCCATAAATGTCGTGCCCAACCTGAAAGTTACAATTTTGTATAATACAAATATTGACCCCTAGCCCGCAGCAGCTAATATCAACTCAATGCCTTGTATAGTACAAACAGGCCTCGGAAACGATATAAAGGAAAGAAAATGCGTATTGCCATCGTAGGGTCAGGAATTGCCGGGCTGAGCGCCGCCTGGCTGCTGGCAGGTCAACATGATGTTGTCCTGTACGAAGCCAATGACTACGCCGGTGGACACAGCAATACGATAGACGTGTCACTGGATGGCATCAGCCACCCTGTCGACACCGGCTTTCTGGTGCACAACGACCGCACCTATCCAAACCTGATAAAGCTGCTTCCCATGCTGGGTGTTGAAACACCCGCAAGCGAAATGACCTTCAGCGTGAGCTTGCCAGGTGTCAATCTGGAATGGGCGGGCGCGGACCTGACCACCCTCTTCGCACAGCCGTTGAATCTGGTGAGACCGGCCTTCTGGCGTATGGTGATGGATATCCTGCGGTTTAACCGTGAATCCGGGCAGCTTCTGGATCAGGCCAGGACAACAGGTGTAACACTGGGTCAACTGCTGAACAACGGGCAGTACAGCAAGGAGTTCCGCGACTGGTACCTCTACCCCATGGGGGCTGCCATCTGGTCGAGCCCGTTGAAAAGCATGGATGACTTCCCGGCCGAAACATTCCTGCAGTTCTGCATGAACCATGGCCTGCTTCAGGTGCTTGATCGTCCGCAGTGGAAGACCATCAAAAATGGATCACGCGAATATGTAAATGCAATGCTGAAAGCATTGCCGGATGTCCGGCTGTCAACACCGGTACTGGGCGTCAGGCGTACCGCAAGCGGAGTTGTGATTACGACGGCAAAAAAAACCGAGCACTTTGACCAGGTCATCATGGCGTGCCACACGGACCAGTCACTTGCCATGCTGCAGGATGCGCATCCCGCTGAGCGTGAAGTCCTGGAGGCAATCCGCTATCAGCCGAATGTCGCCTGGTTGCACACAGATACTCGCCTGATGCCAAAACGTCGCCACACCTGGTCAGCCTGGAACTACTACAGCAAAGGCACGCCAGATGCTGCCAGTCCCGTCGCCGTGACGTACTGGCTCAGCAAGCTACAGGGATTGCCATTCAAAACTGATGTTTTTGTCACACTGAATCCACCAGAAGATCCGCAGACCGACAAGGTATTGCGCAGACTGGAGTATGCACACCCGCTGCTGGATCAGGCCGCATACAAGGCCCAGCAAAAACTGCCAGACATACAAGGCATGGACAGGGTCTTCTTTTGTGGTGCGTGGGCCGGTTATGGATTTCATGAGGACGGACTCAAGTCTGGCATTGCGGTTGCCCGACTGCTGGGCGCGACCGTTCCGTGGGAGAGCGTCACATGAAAAAAGAGTGGCTGTTTCATGGAACAGTGGCACATACACGCCTGTCGCCGCGCAGGCACGCCTTTCGCTACCCCGCAATTTTCATCTGTTTTCCGCTGTCCGGAAAACAGGAGATGGCAAGCCGGCTTTTCAGCCTTGACCGGCTGAACCTGTTCAGTTTCAACGAAAAAGATCACGGCAACGGTAAAAACCCGTCTGAATGGATAGCTGAAACATTGGCCCGGGAAGGCATCATTAATGCTGATGGCGAGGTTTGGTTAATGACCATGCCACGGATTCTAGGCTTTGTTTTCAACCCGGTCAGCTTCTGGTGGTGCCACGACCGTGATGGTCAGCTACGCGCAGTCCTGTGTGAGGTAAGGAATACTTTTGGCGAGCGGCACTGCTATTTGCTGACAGCACCGGAAAATAGCGTCATTGATGCATCTACCCTTCTTCAATCCAGAAAGGTTTTTCATGTCTCACCTTTCCTTGAAGTCAAAGGGAACTACCAGTTCAGGTTTTCTGAATCCTCCGGGCGACGCACCGTTAGCATTGACTACTTTGAAGAGAAGACCGAGGTCCTCAAGACAGTTGTCACCGGACAGGCCTCCACCCTCAGTGATCGTTGGCTTCTGAAAACATTTTTCTCATTCGGATTTGCCACCTTGATGGTTGTACTGCGGATCAACTGGCAGGCACTTAAGCTTTTCCTTAAAGGCATATCGTTTTATCACAAACCCTCTCCCCCCTCCCAGGAGATTTCCAGATGAACTCCACAACAATCAGCTCGTCGCAGACCCTTGAAAAAATCCCGGCCATTGTGCGGACGTTCCTGGGTTTGCTGGAGAAAATCCGGGTAGGCCAACTTGAGCTCACAAGCCCTGATGGCAGTACGATGCTTTTCAAGGGAGAAAACGCGGGGCCTCATGCCAGCATTCAGATCAGGGACTGGAGTGCCATCAGCAGCATTCTTAAAAGCGGCGATATTGGTCTTGCCGAAGCGTATCGCGACCAGAAAATAGACACACCAGACCTCCTTTCGCTGCTACTTCTTGGTCTTGAAAACCAGGACATCCTTGAAAAAGCCCTGCATGGGAACTTCTGGGGAACTGTTTTTTACCGGCTTCGGCACCTCATGAACCGTAATACACGAAGTGGGAGCAAGAAGAACATTCATGCGCATTACGACATTGGCAACGACTTCTATCGCCTGTGGCTTGACCCGTCAATGACATACTCTTCAGCGCTTTTCACTAGCGGTCATGAAACGCTTGAAGAGGCCCAATACGAGAAATATGAAAGGCTACTTGACATGCTGAACATCAAGCGAGGTGATCATCTGCTTGAGATTGGCTGTGGATGGGGGGCCTTGGCCGAACACGCCGCCACAACACGCGGCTGTTATGTCACCGGAATTTCACTGTCAAAGGAGCAGCTGGAATGGGCACGTAACCGGGTGATCGGCACCCCTGCCGAAGGGAAAACCCATTTCCAGTTCCTCGATTACCGAGACCTGATCGGCAAGTATGATGCCATTGTCTCTATCGAGATGTTCGAAGCGGTAGGCCAGTCGTACTGGCCATCCTATTTCCGGAAAGTATCAGAGTCCCTTCGTACCGGCGGACGTGCTGCCATCCAGACAATAACCATCGACAACAACCGGTTTGATGACTATCAACGGGGAACCGACTTTATTCAGCAATACATTTTCCCGGGAGGCATGCTCCCGTCACCTGAACGGTTTGAATCCGAGGTAAAAACAGCCGGCCTTGAAGTAAATGATTTACATGGCTTTGGCCTTGATTATGCAAAAACAATCCGACTGTGGCGCGAAAATTTTGAAAGTGTGGTCGGAGATGTTCGCGCACAGGGTTTTGACGAGGCTTTCATCCGGCTCTGGCGGTTTTACTTCTGCTATTGCGAAGCAGGATTCCTGACGAAACGTACCGACGTGTACCAGGCAATGGTATCAAAGTGAGGACAACCATGAGGATTCTTGTTGGTTTCATTATTGCATTCATGCTGACAGCCTGTAGCGCCCGGATCGAGGAATACCGTGCGATGCAGCCAACACTTGACCTCCGTGACTACTTTAATGGAAAGATCACGGCATGGGGACAGTTTCAGGACAGGTCAGGCAAGGTTGTCAAACGCTTTACCGTCGAAATGAACGGCTCGTGGCAAGGTGATGAAGGAAAGCTTGAGGAATACTTCACCTATGATGATGGCAGCAAGCAGACCAGAATCTGGTATCTGACCAGACTGCCTGATGGCCGCTATACAGGTCGCGCTGACGATGTAATCGGGAAAGCCAACGGCATTGCGGCAGGCCCGGCCCTGAAGTGGGAGTACACGCTGGCATTGCCGGTCGATGGTAAAACCTACCATGTGCAGTTCAATGACTGGATGTACCTGCATGACAAACAGACCCTCATCAATCAGGCCGTAATGTCAAAATTCGGTATTCGACTGGGTAATGTCACCCTGTTTTTCCGCAAGGAGGCAGCATGAGCCTGAATCCCGTTGTTGCTGACTGGCAGAAGCAGCGCGTCTGGGTGGTAGGTGCGAGCAGCGGAATTGGCCACGCACTTGCCCAATTGCTTTTACAGAAAGGTGCCATGGTTGCAACCAGTGCCCGCAAGACCGGGGCACTGGTTGAACTGGCGTCACTGTATCCTGAGCAATCACTAGTGCTGGCACTGGATGTTGCCAACGAAGCGGAATGGCAATCTGCCTATCAGACTATTGCCGGGCACTGGCAAGGTCTGGACCATCTCATCTTCTGTGCAGCTGATTATCAACCCATGCGCGCCTGGGAGCTTGATACCGGAAAAGCCGCAAACATGGTGAATACCAACCTGATGGGCATCATTTATGGTGTGGGAGCCGTGCTGCCAGACATGCTCCAGCGCAAGCAGGGTGGAATAAGAATGATTGCCAGTGTCGCCGGATATATGGGCCTGCCAAAATCACTCATTTATGGCCCCACCAAAGCGGCCATGATCAATTTTGCAGAGGCGCTTTATCTTGATCTGCATGACAAGGGTATTGGTGTCAGCGTAATCAACCCAGGCTTCGTCGACACGCCCCTGACCAAGACCAATGATTTTGCCATGCCGGCCCTGCTGACACCGTCGGAGGCTGCATCAGCCATCATGCAAGGGATTGAAGCGGGCCAGTTTGAAATCCACTTCCCCAAGCGCTTTACACGGTGGCTACGCCTGATACGCAGACTCCCCTACCCGATCCGGTTTCGTATCCTTGCCGAGGTTGCAAAAAAATCATGACGACTTCATTACGCGGTCTTCTCGACTGGTACGAGACCCTCACCCCGGAGAGCCTTGAAACCATTGGCAGCCATTACACTGAAGATGCCTACTTCAAGGACCCTTTTAACGAAACCAGATCCAGAGACGTCATCCTGAGGATATTCAGGGACATGTTCGACACCCTGGATAACCCATCCTTTATCTTTGATGAAACGATAGCAGATACCAGAATGGCATTCATCACCTGGCAGTTCATCTTTTACTGGCGAGGCAAGCTCATGGTCATCCACGGAGGAAGCCATCTCCGCTTCGCCGAAGATGGTCGCGTTGAATATCACCGCGACTATTGGGACGCAGCAGAAGAACTCTATGAAAAAATTCCAGTTATCGGCTGGATTCTCCGCCGGATAAAAGCAAAGGCCAGGGCGTAAATCATGAATATTTCCTCTATCGGCAACTCAGGTAATGGCATTGCAGAAATGCCCGTCAGACTGCCCATCAATGCAGTTGAACGTGAAACCGGTGTCTCCAAGGAACTGCTTCGTATGTGGGAGCGCCGCTATCACTTTCCAACTCCCGACCGGGATGACCAGGGTGATCGCATTTACTCACTGGATCAGGTGAACAAACTCCGCCTGCTCCGGCGACTGATTGATGCAGGATTCAGGCCGGGCAAGATCATCACCATGGCCATACCGGACCTTGAAAACCTGTTGCGTTCTCAAAATAAAACCCAGGCCAGCATCTCGCCAGAAATCGAGAAAGAACTGATTGAGGTCATGCAAAGCAAGGATCCTCACAGTATCCGTGAATACCTTTCACACCAGATGATAAAGCTTGGTTTACAAACATTTATCATCGAGTTTCTTCAGCATGCAAACTTCATTATCGGTGAAGCATGGATGCAAGGCATTATAGAGGTGCATGAAGAGCATCTCTATACCGAACAGGTTCAGTCACTAATCCGCACAGCCATCACCAACCTGAGGGCCGCCACAGAGCCACCTCATATCATGCTGACGACCGCACCGGAAGAAAGCCATACCCTTGGCATCCTGATGGTTGAGGCAATGATGCGTCTGGACAATGTGGATGCCATCTGTTTTGGTGCCCAGATGCCGATCCGGGACATTGCCCAGGCTGCAAGCAAGCACAAGATGAACATTGTCGCTCTTTCCTTCAGTGCATCTTATCCGACCAGCAAAGCCATCGAGTTCCTGGAGGAGCTTCGTTTCCGCCTCCCCCTCAGTGTGGATATCTGGGCTGGGGGCAATTGCCTGCGTACCACTCGCCGTAGTATTGAAGCAGTTGAGTTCTTTCACGATCTGGAAAGCATTCAAAAGGCAGTCACCATCTGGAGACGCACTCACGGAGCCGGAAAGTGAATACGGCACGCCATCTGGTATGGCTCAGGGCGGATCTTCGCATCAATGACAATACTGCATTGGCCGCCGCATGTGCCGATAAAGATGCTGCCGTTGCCTGTGTCTACGCCATCACTCCCGTGCAGTGGCAACAGCATGATGTTGCAGGCATCAGGGTGGACTTTGAACTGCGGACCTTGCGCGCACTGGAAAAGTCACTGGATCAACTTTCCATTCCTCTGCTGATCATCCAAACCGATGACTTTTCAGGAATTCCAGATGCATTGTCCAGACTCTGTGAAAAGCACCAGATAACTGCCGTACACTGCAACATCCAGTATGAAGTGAATGAGCTCGCGCGTGATGCCGCCGTCAAGCAGGCACTGGCCAGCAAAGGTGTTACTTTTCACTCCCATCATGACCAGTGTGCAGTAACACCGGGAACGGTATTGACCAATGACGGCCGCTTTTATTCTGTCTTTACGCCGTTCAAAAGGAACTGGCTGGCTCGTCTGGAGGCTGGAGCAATACGATTGCTCCCTATTCCGATCAGGAGGCGTCACCGCTTTGCAGAGAGTGACAATATTCCTGCCGCCATCAAGGGATTTGATTCACATGTTACAAGTGACATCACTCTCTCATGGTGGCCCGCCGGAGAAGAAGCCGCACTGGAACGTCTCACCAGCTTTGTCGAGCACGGCCTGAAACGCTACGATGAACAACGGGATTTTCCGGAACTCACCGATAATGATGGTGTCAGCCGTCTTTCTCCTTATCTTGCAGCAGGGTCGATTTCGGCGCGGCAATGCCTGAATGCCGCGTTCAATTACCGGCACCAGCACGGCTCTACCAAAGGCGTTGAGCAATGGATAAGTGAGATTGGTTGGCGTGACTTCTACAAGCATGTGATGGTGGGCTGGCCCCGCGTCTGCAAGCACCGCCCGTTCAGGCTGGAGACCGCACACATTCCCTGGCGCCATGATGAAAATGACTTTCAACGTTGGTGCGACGGACAGACCGGCTTCCCTCTGGTCGATGCAGCCATGCGTCAGCTCCGGCAAACGGGCTGGATGCACAACCGCCTGCGCATGGTCGTTGCCATGTTCCTGACAAAGGACCTGTTCATTGACTGGCGCTGGGGCGAGAAATTTTTCATGCAACACCTGATAGATGGCGACCTGTCAGCCAACAATGGCGGCTGGCAATGGTCCGCATCCACCGGCAATGATGCAGCCCCCTACTTCCGCATTTTCAATCCCGTCCTGCAAAGCGAACGCTTTGATCCCAAAGGCAACTTTATCCGCGAATATGTGCCTGAACTTCAGGATATCCGGGACAAATCGATTCACCAGCCCAAGCCATCCCTCCTCTCCTTATATCCCGAACCAATGGTAGACCGGCGCATGGTAAAGGATCGCGTGCTCTCCCACTTCAGGAATCTGCCGTCACTTACTGCCTGAGCACTGGATGCTTCCCATAAAAAACCGCCTGAAATTGGCGGTTTTTTATGCATCTGGCAGGTTTATTCCGAGTAAAGCTCACGGAACAGTGCCGTATATTCTTCCGTCAACTTGTGCTTTGGCGACAAGTGCACCAGCGGCAATGATTTTTCATGAGACTCTTTCATGATGACTGACGAAGAAAGATGCGACCGGAACATGGGCAGGCCCTCTGCGCGAAGCTCCTCAACCAGCTTGACCGGCAGGCTGGCCCGCGGCTGGAACTGATTGACGATAATGCCCTCCACTTCCAGATCATCATTATGATCTGCCTTGGCCTCACCCACATTCTCCAACAAGGTATAGAGCGCCCGCCGGGAGAATGCATCACAGTCAAACGGAATGAGGCAACGCTGGGCAGCAATCAGGGCTGACAGCGTATAGAAGTTGAAGGCGGGCGGCGTATCAATATAGATGGCGTCGTAGGTATTACTCAGCTCTTTCAATGCCGAGGCCAGCTTGAAGATCTTGTGCTTGCTCTCCAGCATGTGCTCGATTTCGCCGAGCTCCGGATTGGAAGGAATCACATGCAGGTTATCAAAAGGCGTCCTGTGCACGTACTCGGAAAGCGGCTTTTCCTTTAGCTTGAACTGGAGTATCTGGGCAAAAAACTGGCCGATATTAGGCGTAAGCTCGGGCTTGTCGCGGGAGAATTCGGCTGCCTCACCCAGCAGATACTGGGTTGCATTACATTGGGGATCGAGATCCACGACCAGCGTCTTCAGTCCCTGACTGGCACTGATGGCGGCCAGATTCACGGTGATGCTGGATTTGCCCACCCCACCCTTCTGATTGAAGACAACACGACGCATCCGGTAACTCCCTTGTTAACACCCTGCTCTGGTCGCGGATTGTAACGACAAGCGCTGACGGCGTGAACGATTATTCGCCACCATCCAGAACAAGGCGCCCAGAGCAAGGCCTCAAGAACAGGAGCTTAGTGGAAAAACCAGTAAGCCACGACGATGGCCACGATCACCGCTACCAGATCGGCAAACAGTCCACACGCCAGCGCATGACGCTCCTTGCGGATGCCCACCGAGCCAAAGTAAACCGCCAGCACATACAACGTGGTTTCCGATGACCCCTGGATAATGGCTGCCACACGCGCGGGAAAGGAATCCACCCCGTACGTCTGGATGGTCTCGATCATCATCGCGCGGGCCCCGGAACCCGACAGCGACTTCATGATGGCCGTCGGCAAGGCTGGTACAAAATCCGTATTGGCTCCCATCCAGGCAAACAAGGCAGCCACACCATTGAGCACGACATCCATGGCGCCACTGGCACGGAAGACCGCCACCGCAACCAGCATCGCCACCAGGAACGGGATCAGGCCAATGGCAACCTCAAAGCCCTGCTTGGCCCCTGTGATGAAGGCGTCATAGACATCGATGCCCTTGCGCCAGCCCGCCAGCAGAAACACCACGATGATTGTCAGCAACAGCAGGTTGCCGACAAAGGCAGACCTCACACCCAGCAACTCCGGCGGAGCACTGATGACCGATGCCACCACCAGGCCCATCAGTGCCGCCAGTCCGGCTGCATAGGCCATTACCACACGGTCCAGCAACTTCAGCTTCTGGATCCAGGCCACCATCAGCAAGCCAGCCACTGTGCCTACGGTCGTGGTAATGAGAATCGGGATGAACACACTGGCAGGATTTGCTGCCCCGAACTGGGCACGGTAGAGGAATACCGTCACGGGAATGAGTGTGACCGACGCCGTGTTCAGCACCAGAAACAGAATCTGGGCATTGGTGGCCGTATCAGGCGTCGGATTAAGGGTTTGCAAATCCTTCATCGCCTTGAGCCCCAGCGGGGTCGCCGCGTTATCCAGCCCCAGCATGTTGGCGGCCAGATTCATGGTGACCGAACCAGTAGCAGGATGGCCTGCAGGAACCTCCGGCATCAGGCGACGAAACAAGGGGGCCAGCATCCAGGCCATCTTCTCGATCAGACCGGCCTTCTCGGCAATCTGGAAAAGCCCCAGCCAGAAGCACAGCAACCCGGTCAGGCCAAGAGCAATCTCGACCGAGGTCTTTGCCGCCTTGAAGCTGGCATCCACGGCCCCCGCCACCACTTCCGGCTGCCCTCCGATCGTCGCCTGGTAGAGACAGGCCAGAAAGGCGATCAGAAAGAATCCCAGCCAGATACGGTTCAGCATGTGCCATCCCTGCAATGAGCACTCACAAAGTAAGCCTCAAGTGGTCATAAAAACGGTGCAAAGCCCCGAAGTCGCCAAGTGAAACGGAATACGGACGACGGCTCAAGGGGCAATCCCCGGACTGGCTGTTTTTCATACATGCTCAGGTAAATTCGAGAATAAAAGCTATCCACATTTTCTGTGGATAAGTTTGTGTACAGAGCTGGCCGGCACGCTGCCAAGTCGCGCCAGTTGTGGCTCTGCAACACTTTGGCGATTTTTTCGTCATGAAAACAAAAGCCAATAAAATCAGTAGTTTAATTTTTATACACCGACCTTTTACGGGGTTTTGTCAGACCTGTCACTCAATCGACATGATCAAAACCAAACTTGTCCGACAAAGTGTATAACCTCAAGACAAAACACACTTGGAGTGAATACCTGCACAAACTTAAAGTAAGTTCTTAAGTCTACCTGCGAAACCCCTTTAACTTCGTTTTCTGCAAAAAGTGACTGCTCATTCGTCACACAGCATGGCTGACAGGTAACTCCCTCTCCCCTCCCCCATAATGATCAGGCCCCGCTCCAAAAGCACGAGCCAACTCCCTGGCTCTCCCAAGATCGGCCCTCCGCATCACAATAATCCTCGTCACCACGATGATCTGAACACAACAAGAACCCGCATCCGGTTAGAGTTTTTGCTCTAGCCCGTCAATCCCCTTTGTTCTGTCTGGTCAATACACATCGCACCGGTACGTCTACTGTCGACCCATGCATTTGCACCCAGGAGACACCGCATGACAGCCGCCGCCAGACTCGACACCCCAAAACCCCTCAAGCAGCCTCCCTATGACGATGGTGGTCTACCCCTGATTGGCTACACCCTGCATTTCATGCATGACACGCTGGACCTGGCCTTCAAGCTGCAGCGCCGCAACGGCAATGTTTACCGCTCCCGGCAATTTCTGGATACCGTATCCCTGATGGGACCTGACGCTGCCCAGTACGTCCTTCAAGATAGAGAAGACCGCTTCTCCTCAGCCGAAGGCTGGGCCTTTTTTGTCGGCAAGCTGTTTGAAGGCGCCATCATGGCGATGGATGATCCGCAGCATCGTATTGAGCGCCGCATCATGCAGCAGGCGTTCAAAAAACCGGCACTGAGCAGCTATGTCGACAAGATGGCGCCTTACATGGTCGAGCGCCTCTCCCGCTGGCAGCCCTCCCGCAAGTTCATGGTTTTCCAGAACATCAAGAAGCTCACCCTCGATCTGGCCGCCCCGGTATTCATGGGCATTGAACTGGGCCCCGAAGCCGACAAGCTGAATGATGCCTTTCTGCACATGGCAGAAGCCTCACTGGGCTTTGTGCGCTACTCCGTTCCCGGCACCAAGATGCACAAGGGCATGAAGGGCCGCGAATACATGATCAAGGTCTTGCGCGACATGATCCCGCAGAAGCGCGCAGTGGAAACCCCCGACCTGTTCAGCCAGATGTGCCACGCCAAGAGTGACAGCGGCGAAGCCTTCACCGATGACCAGGTCATCAACCACATGATCTTCATGATGCTGGCCGCCCACGACACCACCACCAGCACCCTCACCACCATGATCTATGCCCTCGGCAAGAACACCGAATGGCAGGATCGCCTGCGGGCCCACAGCCAGACACTGGCCGCCGAAGGCTTGTCCAACCTGCGCTATGACGACCTCGACAAGGTTGACGAGATCAGCTGGTGCATGAAAGAAGCCCTGCGCATGTACCCGCCCCTGGCGGCCATTCCCCGCATGTGCAAGAAGGATGGTGAGTTTGAAGGCTACAAGATCAAGGCAGGACAGCTCGTCAACATCTACCCGATTCACACCCACTACATGGGCGAGTACTGGAAGAACCCCTTCATGTTTGACCCGCTGCGCTTCAGCCCGGAACGCAACGAGCACAAGCAGCACATGTTCCAGTGGATTCCCTTTGGTGGCGGCGCCCACATGTGCCTGGGCCAGCACTTTGCCGACCTGCAGGTACGCTGCGTGATGCACCAGCTTCTCCAGCACTTCAAGTGGACAGTGCCGGATGACTATCGCATGCCTTACCAGCTGGTACCGATTGCCAAGCCGAAAGACGGCCTGCCAGTCAACCTTCAGCGAATTGGCTGATACCGGTCACACACCAGGAAAGGGGCGTTCATCGCCCCTTTCTTATTTCCCGCCGAACACAGGTAGTACCCTGCACAGACAACGCCCCGGGACAATCAAGCCAGTCAGCCGCCAACAACACACAGAACAAAGAGCGCCTCATGACCGACACCCGCACTCCTGCTTACAGACCCATCCCTTCCGACATGGGCATACCCTTCATTGGCTATGCGAAAGAGTTCATGCAGGACCCGATGGTGTTCGCGACCACGCTCGAACGTCGAAACGGCCCCGTCATCCATACCCAGATCATGGGGCAAAAGGCGGTTGTCCTGCTTGGGCCGGATGCCAACCAGTTCGTGCTGCAGGATCGTGAAGGCAACTTTTCCAGCTTTGGTGGCTGGGACTATTACATTGGCCAGGTATTTCCCGGGGCGATCATGTCCATGGATGATCCGGACCATCGCTTCCAGCGCCGGATCATGCAGCAGGCCTTCAAGAAGCCAGCCCTGATGGCCTATATCGCAGCCATGAATCCGCGGATTGAAGAACGCCTGAGCCACTGGCGACCACGCTCTGACTACAAGATATTCCCCGGCATCAAGAAACTGACCCTTGATCTGGCGACATCAATCTTTCTTGGCGAAGAAATCGGTCCCGATGCCGAGCGCATGAACCAGGCATTCATCGAAACCGTTGATGCTGCGCTTGCCTATATCCGCAAGCCTGTTCCCCCGTTCAACATGTGGAAAGGCATGCGGAGCCGTGCGGTGCTGGAGGACTATTTCTACCGCCTCCTGCCAAAGAAACGAGCCACTGAAACCCCGGATTTCTTCAGCCAGTTCTGTCATGCAACCGATGAAGATGGTGCCCGCTTCACCGACAAGCAGGTGGTCGATCACATGATATTCCTGCTGATGGCGGCTCATGACACCACGACGAGCACCCTGACCACCATGTTCTATGCCTTGGGCAAACACCCGGAATGGCAGGAGCGGCTGCGCAAGGAAAGCCTGTCTTTCGGCAAACCCCGGCTGGAATATGAAGATCTGGAAAAAATGGAGTCACTGGGATGGGCAATGAAAGAGGCCTTGCGCCTCTATCCCCCGCTAACGTCAATCCCCCGGCGAGTTTCCAGGGACTGCAGCTTCAACGGCTACTTTCTCAAGAAAGGTACACTGGTTGGTGTGTACCCCATCCATACCCACCGCATGCCATCGCTATGGACGTGCCCCGAGACATTCGACCCCCTGCGCTTCAGCCCGGAACGTAACGAGCACAAGCAGCACATGTTCCAGTGGATACCCTTTGGCGGTGGCGCCCACATGTGCCTGGGCCAGCACTTTGCCGACCTGCAGGTAAAAGCCATCATGCACCAGATACTTCAGCAGTATCGCTGGAGCATTCCCGCCAGCTACACCATGCCCTATCAGCATGTCCCGATTGCCAAACCAAAGGACGGTCTTCCCGTCAGACTGGAGTACGTGGCAAAAGACCGCCAAGCTACCCCTGCCTGAGTACCTCACAGCCAATGCCTTTCCGCTGGAGTACACGAAGATACTTTACGGCGTCCTCATGATGAAGTCCTGACCTGACCATGCAAGGTGCCCGGGAAAACCTGGAAAGGGCGTCATCATGTGAAATGGCAAGCAGCTCGGCAAACGCACGAATGGCCCTGGCATGTGGTATGGGCAAGAGTAATCTTCCTGTTATCCATACCTGATAATCACCCCGATCACCCGACATCGCCCTCATGACCTGCACCCACGGCTCGCACCAGCTTCAAGAAGCCGGGATACTAGTCAGGCATGACCTTTATGCCCATAAGTAATTATGGTGATATGCCTGCTGGGTGCCGGCTGCCACATACCAGGCCCCACCGGTCATGATAAATTTCACAACGAACATTACATTTAGCATCTAATATGTTGTTTTAAAACATATTTGCTTTAATATTGCTTTGGTCGCCACGAATTCACTGCCCTTGGCAGAGGGTTACATAGTTGGCAGAATCCCGGAATACAATAACCATAATGGCCTTCATGACGCGCTCATTTGCACTTGCAAGCCTGCTTCTGCTCACGATGCTTCCCGCGTCCGTGACGGCAGGCAACGTCTACAAGTTCACCGACGCTGATGGCAATGTGCTCTTCACCAACGTAGTCAACTCGCGCAAGAAACCATCTGGTGAAGGATTCAAACAGTACACCAAGCTCCAGAAAGTCACCTGGTTCAAGGACACCAATGTCCACAAGTACGGCAACTGGGGTGACAACGAATTTGCCGTACGCCCCAGCTTCAGCAAGAACCGCAATGCCTTTGATGACATCATCAGGCAATCCGCCCTCGCATTGAATGTTGACCACGGCCTTGTCAAAGCCATCATTCACACCGAGTCCGGCTTCAACCCGCGCGCCCGGTCAAAACCCGGCGCTCAGGGCCTGATGCAACTGATGCCTGCCACCGCCGCCATGTATGACGTCATGGATGCCTACGATCCGGCGGAGAACATCCGGGCCGGCACACGTCATATCAAGTACCTGATCAATCGCTACAACAATAATCTGGAGCTGGCACTGGCTGCCTACAACGCTGGCGAAGGCAACGTGAAGAAATATGGCGGCATTCCGCCCTTTGCTGAAACCCAGGACTATGTAAAGCGGGTCATGAGCCGCTACCGCAACCTTTACGCTGGCACCGCCATCGCCTCGGCCACCCCTGCACGGCGCTGATCAACCGTCAGTCGGGCAACTCCACACCCACCGCATTACCATCGTAAACAAGCTCATATATTGTCACGCCCGGCTGCGCCGGGTGCTGGATACAGCGGCCATCCCTCGCCAGGTCAAACTCCATCGCATGGTATGCACAACGCAACCTCGTCCCTGACATCGTCCCGGTATGCAAGGGAAAGCCCTTGTGAGGGCACATGTTTCTCAGCAGGTAACGCTGGCCACTCTCCTGGATCAGCAAAAGCTGGATACCCGCAAGCCGGAATACCTGACGATAGCCATCGTGCAAATGCACTAGCTTTTCCAGGGCATGAAAGGCCATGCTCATGATCCTCCAGAGATACCGTTTACCAGTTTTCAGGCAATAAAAAAGGCGGGATTAGCCGCCTTTTTTATTAACACAAAACAGATTACTTGCCGTGGTTTTCCGCAAGGAAAAACCAGGTATCCAGCACGGAATCAGGGTTCAGCGACACCGTGTCGATACCCTCTTCCATCAGCCACTTGGCCAGATCCGGGTGATCCGAAGGGCCCTGGCCGCAGATACCAATGTACTTGCCCGCTTTCTTGCATGCCTGGATGGCACGCGAGAGCAGGAACTTCACCGCCGGATCACGCTCATCAAACAGGTGCGAGACGATACCGGAGTCACGATCCAGCCCCAGCGTCAGCTGTGTCAGGTCGTTGGAGCCGATGGAGAACCCATCGAAGTGTTCCAGGAAGTCTTCGGCCAGCAGCGCATTGGTTGGCAGCTCGCACATCATGATGACGCGCAGACCATTGTCACCACGCTTCAAACCCTTCTCGGCCAGCAGTTCCAGCACACGCTTGGCTTCACCCGTCGTACGCACGAAGGGAATCATCACTTCGACGTTGGTCAGACCCATCTCGTTGCGTACCTTCTTCAGCGCACGCACTTCCAGATCAAAGCAGTCACGGAAGTTGTCGGAGATGTAGCGGCTGGCGCCACGGAAGCCCAGCATCGGGTTCTCTTCTTCCGGCTCGTACAGCTTGCCACCGATCAGGTTAGCGTACTCGTTGGACTTGAAGTCCGACATGCGCACGATGACCTTCTTCGGATAGAAAGCAGCGGCCAGAGTGGCAATGCCTTCCACCAGCTTTTCCACATAGAAGTCGACAGGAGTAGCGTAGCCCGAGCAACGCAGATCCACGGACTGCTTGATGTCGCGCGGCAGGTTATCGTAGTTCAGCAGCGCCTTCGGGTGCACACCAATCATGCGATTGATGATGAACTCCAGGCGGGCCAGACCAATGCCTTCGTTCGGCAACTGGGCAAAGTCAAAAGCGCGATCCGGGTTACCCACGTTCATCATGATCTTGAACGGCAGCTTCGGCATCGAGTCGATAGAGTTCTTCTGGATTTCGAAGTCCAGCAGGTTTTCGTAGATGAAACCGGTGTCGCCCTCGGCACAGGACACTGTCACTTCCATGCCATCCTTCAGCACTTCGGTGGCATTGCCGCAACCAACAATGGCCGGCACACCCAGCTCACGAGCGATGATGGCAGCATGACAGGTACGGCCACCACGATTGGTCACAATGGCGCTGGCACGCTTCATCACCGGTTCCCAATCCGGATCGGTCATGTCGGAGACAAGCACGTCACCCGGCTGCACCTTGTCCATTTCCTTGATGGAGTGCACCACCCGCACCACACCCGAACCGATACGCTGGCCGATGGAGCGACCTTCGCAGATCACCTTGCCCTTCTGCTTGAGCAGGTAACGCTCCATGGTACCGACATTCTGGCGGCTCTTCACGGTTTCAGGGCGAGCCTGAACAATGTAGATCTTGCCGTCATCACCGTCCTTCGCCCACTCGATATCCATCGGTGAACCGTAATGCTTTTCAATGATGAGGGCTTGTTTGGACAGCTCGGTAATCTCTGCATCGGTGATGGAGAAGCGCACACGCTCGGCCTTGTCCACATCCACAATGACAGTCGACTTGCCAGCACTGAACGCGCTGCCATAAATCATTTTCTGGGCCTTGGAGCCCAGATTGCGACGCAGAATGGCCGGACGACCAGCTTCCAGCGTCACCTTGTGTACATAGAATTCATCCGGGTTGACGGCACCCTGCACCACCATTTCACCCAGACCATAAGAAGATGTAATGAACACGGCATCACGGAAGCCGGATTCGGTATCCAGCGTGAACATCACACCCGATGCGCCCGTCTCGGAACGCACCATGCGCTGGATACCGGCGGACAGCGCTACCAGCTTGTGCTCGAAGCCCTGGTGTTCACGGTAGGCAATGGCACGGTCATTAAAGAGGGAAGCAAACACTTCGCGAATGGCGATCAGCACATTGTCGATGCCACGAATGTTCAGGAAGGTTTCCTGCTGGCCGGCAAACGATGCATCCGGCAAGTCTTCGGCAGTGGCGGAAGAGCGCACCGCCACAGCCATGTTTTCATTGCCATCGGCCATCTTGGCAAAGGCTTCGCGCACTTCCTTTTCAAAGGATGGCAGCAGCGGGGTATCAATGATCCACTGCCGAATCTGCTTGCCGGCAGCAGCCAGCGCAATCACGTCGTCTACGTTCAGGGTAGCCAGCGTGTCATGGATACGCTTGTTAAGGCCGGACTGCTCCAGAAAATCGCGATAGGCCTGTGCGGTTGTAGCAAAACCACCGGGTACCGAAACACCGGCATTGGCAAGATTACTGATCATTTCACCGAGAGAGGCGTTCTTGCCGCCCACAGTCTCGACATCATGCTTGCCAAGTTTTTCAAACCAAATGACTGACGATTCCAAGGCAGGACTCCCTAGCGGTATCTAAATCTGTGTGAAGGCCGTGGTTGACGACCACAAGCGCCTGATAAGAAAGCAGTTTTTGATATAGACCGCTATTCACGCCAGGCGTTTGGACATACACTCGGGGGCAGCCTCAGGCCCTGTTTACTGCCGTTCGACCCCGGTCCGAGGCCCAGAATTGTACTCAACTCCGGCGTAAAATGCTTGCCGTAAAATGGCAGAATTTGTCTTCTGAACCAAGACTTTGGCCGTAGAGCCTGCCCGGATTGTTCCCCGTTTGTCCACCCGCCCTGCTGGCGGGTCTGTAACGACAGGAAGCCCACATGAAACGCAGCGTTTTTTTTGTCTCCGACGGTACCGGCATCACGGCCGAAACACTGGGCCGCAGCCTGCTGGCCCAGTTTGACACGGTCCAGTTTGATGAGTCGGCCATCCCCTATGTGGATACCGAAGACAAGGCCAGAAGCCTGGTTCAACAGATCAACAAGGTGGCAGAAGACGATGGCGTCCGTCCCATCATCATTGACACCATCGTCAACCGCCAGGTCCGCGACATCATCGCAACCGCCAATGCCTTCATGATGGACGTATTCGAGACCTATCTGGGCAAGCTGGAAACCGAGCTGTGTGCCGCCCCCACCACCGTGGTCGGCAAAACCCACTCCATCATCAACAATGAGGCCTACGGGGTTCGAATTGATGCCGTGCACTTTGCCCTGGACAACGATGATGGTGCCCGTACACGTCACTATGACAAGGCCGACATCATCCTGACAGGCGTCTCACGCTCGGGTAAAACCCCGACCTCGCTGTACATGGCACTTCAGTTTGGCGTACACGTCGGGAACTACCCGCTGACAGAAGATGACTTTGATGACCTGCGACTTCCCGGCGCGCTCAAGGAGCACAAACGCAAGCTCTTTGGTTTGACCATTGATCCCGAGCGACTGTGCGCCATCCGTCATGAGCGCAAAGCCAATAGCCGTTATGCGTCAATCCAGCAATGCGAGATCGAGATCCGGGCTGCAGAAGCGCTGTTCAACAAGGAAGGTATTCCCTATATCAACACGACGCATTTATCGATCGAGGAAATCTCGACAAGGATTCTGGCCCAGGCAGGAATCAAGCGTCGGCTGGTCTGAGCAGACAGAAAGGACAAACCTGAAACAACAAGCTGACCTGTACTGGCATACGGAACATGATCAATATTCCATTCAATAATCCCCACGTCACAGGCAGAGAGCAGACTTACATCCGCGAAGTGATTGAAAGCGGTAAAACAGCTGCGGGCGGTCGTTTTACCGAACGCTGCGAAACCCTGATACGGCAGCATACCGGCGCACCAAATGTATTGCTGACAAACTCATGTACCGCCGCACTTGAAATGGCTGCAATCCTTATCGGCACAGGACCTGATGACGAGATCATCATGCCCTCCTTTACCTTCCCGTCCACAGCCAATGCCTTTCTTTTGCGTGGCGCCCGGCCCGTTTTTGTCGACATCCGTCATGACACGCTCAACATCGACGAGACCTTGATAGAGGCCGCAATTACCCCAAGGACCAAAGCAATTATTGCAGTCCACTACGCAGGCATACCCTGTGAAATGGACACAATCATGGCAATCGCAAAAAAGCATGACCTTTATGTAATCGAAGACGCAGCACAGGCATTTCTTTCGACATACAAGGGAAAGTCTGCCGGAACCATGGGTCATCTTGGTACATTCTCGTTTCATGCCACAAAAAACATCCATTGCGGCGAAGGCGGCGCCCTCCTGGTGAATCACACCGGATTCCTTAAAATGGCCGAAATACTCAGGGAGAAAGGAACCAATCGCAAAGACTTCATGGCCGGAAAAGTTGAAAAGTACACGTGGAGCGGACTTGGCACATCATCTTCAATTGGAGAACTGGCGGCCGCGTATTTATGCGCACAACTAGAAGATGCAAGAGAAATCACGGCAAAAAGAGCGATGCACTGGAATGCCTATGATGCGATGCTAAAAAGCCAAGGAACAAACGGAAAGGTCTCAACGCCCTTCATTCCCGCCGCAGTACAACATAACAGTCATATTTATTATGTGCAGCTCTCATCACACGAGAGAAGAAACGACATCATAAAAGCAGGCAAAAGTACCGGCATAGAGTGCACAAGCCACTACGAACCATTGCACCTCTCCCCGGAAGGCATGCTTTTTTCAAGAAAGACATTGCTCCCGAACAGCACAGCCCTTCCCGGAAGGCTATTAAGGCTCCCATTGTGGCCTGACCTTCCCGAAGCCTGCATCAACACCATGACAGCAATCATAAGCAACAGCCAATAGCTCGGTCTACGCCATCGCAGACCACAGAACGGACTAGAAACTTACTGAATGAATCGCCGCATTGCATATGAAGTGGTTGAGCGATTTGGCCTGACCCCTTCAACCACCCTGACAGCAGACGCATTATTCAACGATACCGTTGTCTCAACCAATCCATGACTGGCAATTGCATCACTGGTTAACCGGTAAAGCACCGGTGCATAGCCCCCCACCCCCTCAGAAGAGCAGGCATAAAGACTTCCAGTGCGCATCTTTCTATCAATCCCATAACGCGAAAAACTCATTTCCCCGATACCGCCACATCCGACAACACGCCCCATCCGTTCAAAAACCACAACATGGGAGCCCGACCCCGAGTCTTTCACCAGATTCAAGAACCACTGTTGATACAGTGCATCAGAGGCATCCTTTCTCAGAAATCTGTCACGGGTAAACCGTGTCTCGAACTTTGCAGCTGCAATTATCTCTCGAACAACATCAGCGTCTGCATCCGTATAATTCCTGACTCTGGCAACAGACCTCGAAAACTCCGGATTCGTACCCAGCTTGTTTGTGAAATACGTCCGCTTGAGATCAAGAATTTCAAATCCGTTCCCGGATAAAGAATTAATAACCTTGTAATTATCAATATCAACATCAATGGAAAAATGACAAGTTCCCGATTTCTCAAATGCATGACGGAGCGATTTATCTACAAGCTCTGAAAGCAGATTTTCATCAAAATCGACAGCCGCAAAACAATAAAGTCGCGCCATGGGAACATCAAAATAGCCGGTCTCCCAAACGCTTTTCACTACCACGCAAAGTGCAATAACCTCACCTGAAGACATAACAAAAAAACCACTGTTTTCATCATTGAACAACAATGAAAAATCAATGGAAGACATTCTTGATATATCAGCTAACGAGAACCCGGGGTGATACCTGAATCTTGAATAAAACTCCAACCCGGAGCACGAAACCCCTGCAAATGCCGAGCAAACCGGATGGATATCATGCAGCATGGCGACGCAACCCCAACCTGAATACCAGAAAAGCTGACAGTCCGAGAAGCTGCCTGAACATGAAGCCCGCAAGCCTGAGGTATGAATAGGATGACGCTTTTGACATGCCAGAGACCTCAATCTTTACTTCGGCAAAGCGCGCCCCCAATACATATGGAAAATAAACCTTCACCAGGCCAAAGCGCCCATCATATCCCAATATCTCAGGCACTATTTCTGCAGACAAAAGCAGCATCGGCGTATTGATGTCATGGACCGAAAGCAAGAAAACCCGCCGGACAATCGTATTGTAAAGCCTTGAAATCCAGACTCTGGTGCGAGACACATCGCCACGAGCGACCCTTACACCATAGACAAGTGAGCACCCTGAAATCTGCTTTTCAACAAAACGGTCAATATCAGCCAGATTCTCGTGCATGTCAGGATCAATCGTCACAATAAGCTCGCCTTTTGCATGAGCCAATGCACGAATACCTGAATCAAGCTGGCCTTTTACCTCCGGAACAAAAAGCTTGACCAAAACATCCGGCGCCAATTGACCAACTTGCGCAACACCCGACAAGACCCTCAAATCATCAACAACAATCAACTCAATAGTACAATTACGGGATGCCTGATAGGCTGCAACAGCAAGCACAAATCGCCTTGTTTCATCCCAGGAAGGGCTTGCTGTCGTAATAATCGTGATCACAGAAAGTATTTTCGCCCACTACGCTGACAACCGGAAAAGCCTGTCACTGCCCGCCCCCATTCGTTCCCATAACCTTGTCAGCCAGCACCGAACTCACACCCATATAAGCACGAGCATCCTCATGATGGTGAAGCCGGTGACACATCACGGCCCGCCTGAACAATGGCGATATGGGATCAATATTCGAGTGCGCAAGAACATGATGCCACTCATGAACCATCAAAACGAGCAGAAAACCAGTCAGAAAGCTGACTCCCAATGAGAAAGACTGCAAAACCAGAAGCCCGCCACCGGTAATCAGGGCACAGACAGCGAGAACACCTGGTCCACCAAAAATAAGTCCCTCGCTTGCATAGGGGTTTTTATGGTGATTGGCATGCATTATTGCGATCGGGCCTTTTATTTTCCAGTGCACAAGCGGCAAAGGATGAGAGTGCCAGACATATTTGTGGAACGTCCACTCAAGGAACCCGCGCAAGAAGAACATGGAAGATACGATAACAACATCAATCCAGAACCAACCGTGCTCTCCCCTGTAAATCAGACAAAGAACCAAAGCCAACAAGGCAACCTTTGGACCTGAGTGACTTAGCATGAACCCGGCCACTTCTTTATAGTTGGTCGGCATCTGATTATTCATTACAACCCCGATCGCTCAGTGCGACTGCAGCAGCTTCCCGTTAAACAAGAAAATATCATTATCGCCAACGCGCCAGTGATAGGGATAATCCCCCGCCGGAATACGATCGAGGTACAGCAAAAGATTCTTTTCACTAACTGGAGGACTTAATGCAAACTCACCATAAAATGGCTTACTGGCAAAATAACCAGCTGTTTTATCTTGCCCCACAATAGAGTCAAGCCGCCCCCTGCCGAATATTGCAAATACAACCCGAGCATCTGACGGTATCTTTTCCGGATCAAGAAAATAGAATACAAGAAAATTACTGACAACCAGTGTTTTTATACCCGGATTGACCCGCATCATTTCCGTCACAACACCGGCAAACTCACGATAACTGTAGATTTCAGCCCCTGACAGCCCCTTGAAGTACGTTCCCATACTTAATGGTTGCGCAACCACTTCTCGCGGCAGTTCTCCATTATCAACAAAATACTGTCGAATATGATCAAAGACATATACTGAGAAGAACTGAGCCACCAACGTCGATACCGACATTACAATGACAAATCCAATCGCCAGTTTTTCGTGGCGACGGGACAGCAGATACACTCGTGTTCGATCCATCGCCAGAGCAAAGCCAACAGCCAGGATCGGCATTATCGGCGCAAGATAGCGCGGCTCAAAGTTTGCTGTCTTTAGCACGACAGAGCCAACAATCATGGCAATTACGGCCAATCCCGCCAGCAGGAACGGTCTCATGATGCTGGCATGGCGCAAGCACAACCCGAACAACGCCAAAGCCAGCCATGGCAAAAAGAAAACCTTGGAAAACCGGCTCAGAGGACCGCCATACCAGTTCTGGGCGCCATCATATATTTTCATCATCTCGAATCGCCAACCCGAATATTCCTCAAGCCCTGGCCCAACAAGAATGATCATACAAAAGTAAATACCACCCGCCACCAATGGCAGAGTCGCTGTCAGCCAGTTTCTTCTGGCCACAGAAAACACCGAATATGCAGCCACGAAGAATATCCCTTCCGGGCGCACCAATGGCATAAGTGAAACCAGTACTGCAGCTATGTTTTCTTTACGCCCAACATGAAAATAGAGCGCCGCACTAATAAGGACAGCCAGCCAGGACTCCCCGAAAAAGCTGATGGATACAAAAAAATAGAGCGGCATCAGTGCAAGAAGTGTCGCACTCAGCAGGCTTGCACACCTTGAAACCTGAAGCCTGATGCAGGTCTGGTACACCAGTAAAACCGAGACAACCGTTAATGCCGACTTGAGCCATCTGGCATACAACAACTGTCCGTTTGCCAATGTTGTAAGAATTCCGTCCGCAACCACAGCCACAGGCAATGTAAAGTTGAACCAGTAAACATCAGGATTAATCCATGCCGAGCGGGCTATGAAATAGCGGTAAGCATCATCGCCCCACAGCACATTCCCTTCAGCAACAAAGTCGATATACCACCAGGCATTATTGCCCCGTGACAGATAACTCAGGACCGCATAGAAAATGAAAAGGGCAACCCCTGCCAGAAGCAGGATTGCCCTATGGTGTGAAGGAGTCAGAATTGCAAATGATTCAGTCGCTGTAGGCGACGGGGCAATAGCAGCTGATGCTGCTATTTTTTTTTTACGCCTTGTCATGGCAACAAGATATCCCTACTACCGGCGAAAACCGGAATATCACTTCAGCAGCCAAGTCAGGTTCCGGACATTTACGGAACCTGAGGCATCATTGTCACCTGGGCACGAATGATGCCGCTAGGCATGACAAGGGCACCAAGATCCTTGCCCCCGAACTCAAGCCTGCCTACCTGCAGCGGTGCACCGGCCACGGCAGTACATGAAGCCACTCCAAATGCGCAGGGGTGAGTGGCGGTGCTGCCAACCTTGATATTGTTGGAAATCAGCAACCGGAACTGGCCTTCGCTTTCACCCTGCAAATCCACTTTGCCATCAGTGACTTCAACCGAGCCAGTAATGTCCGCAAAACGGAAATCAACACCAAGCTTGGAGAAGTTTGGCTCAGACAATGACAAGTATGTACCGTCATCATGCATATGATTTCCGGCGGTGGGGACCGGATTGGAGAAATCGGCAATATTGCTGTTGATGATATTGATAAAGCCCGAATACGTCAGAGCCTTTCCCGTAGCCGCAGGGGCAAGCGTCAGAACAAAGCGGTCAGCCTCAAGGTTCATGTCGATATAGGCCATTTTCTGCATGACAGGCATAGCGGGAATAGCACCACCAGCAATCATGCCGCGCAACTGATAACGCACCTGGGAAGAATCAAACTTGATACCACTCGCTGTCTGGCCCAACGTGCCATTACGGACTGCCATCAGAACATCAGCGCCTATCAAGCCTATGCCCTGATTCACCCCTGGATCAGTATCACCAATCATGAAGTTGGTGCCTTTCTGCCAGCGATTGGTGTCACCGGTCTCCAGAGTCTGGGTTGTCAGCGCCAGATCAAGCCGCATACGGTCACTGCTTGCGACCGGCGTCACGATGATGTCGGCATCCAGATTGGCGAACGTATAAATCAGGGCCCAGTTATAGCGCTGTGGAGCCTTGGCTGCATTGGACGTACGGTCAATCAGGTCGACTGTTGATGAGTATGCCGAAAGCGTCATGTCGCGAACACCAAGGGCCAGTGCCTTGGCATCTGCCGCTGCACGGACCTTGATTGGCTGTGCGGCAAAGTTGCTAGCGGCAGAACCTGTTCCGGTTCCTGTACATGTGCCATTGGCAGCTGCACTAATCGTGTTTTGACCCCAGCACAGACCCGCAACCCCTTGACCGACATCAAGCTGATCCAGCGTCACAGATGGCAAGTTATATGCCATCGTATTACCCGGCAGCAGCGTCCAGTTGCCAAACTCGATCTTGAACGGATTGGTGCCACCCTCACCAATGATCCAGACAAAATCGGGGTCATAGTTAAACGCCAGAGAGGCACCCAGACCATTCAGGTTGCCACTATTATCATCTTTTACACGGCCCTTGCCATTCAGGCGGAGAGTAAAGTCGGTCTGGTGCCCGCGCCAGCCCCAGTACAGCATTGATTTGTCCGCACCCGTAATTGCAAAGGAGGACGTACCGGTGGCGTCATAGGTAAAATCGAGTGACAAGGCAAACTTGATTTTGGAGCCCGGCTTGCTCTGAACAAGCAAACCATTGTTGTCAACACCAATACGCCCATCCGTCATGTCAAAGAAAAAGGTGTAGTCACCCATGCTCAACTCGGACGTTCCCTGCCGCCAGTAAATCTGGCCAGGCGTCGAGGCGCCCAGCGTGCCTGGCGTCCACAAGGCAGGATTCACACCACCAATATTGATTGTTGTGCCTGCGCCCCAGGTGGCACTGTTGACGTTAAGAATGCCGCCCGAGTTCCGCACGCTGAAAGTGCCTGCCGCATCAATCACATACCGGCCAAAGCTGCCACTGACACCCGTCAGGCCAATCGAGCCGATATCAAGACGTGAATTGGCCCAGTCCGTATTCAGTGACACCCAAGGAGTGGTTCCATCAGAGCCTGCATCGAGCTGTGCATTGATCAGGGGGCGTGAGGTATCTATACGCTTGAGATTGACCGGGGTAGCTGCAGAGCCAAGCTCAAGACCATTGGTGGCAGTGGTTTGCCACTGGATTGTGTTGGCCTGAACACCAACTGCCGGGTCAGTAAAGCTGAGGGACAATCCATCCTGACCGGAAATATCGGCAAGCTCACCATCGGTGATGTCATCCAGCGCCAATACAGGATGTGCAACTCCACTTGACAGCAGGATTGCCAGCGCCAACGCTTTCATTCTTATTTTATGCATACGCCACGCTCGATGATCTGGTCGTTCTACTTTTCAGCTTGCATGCGTTCTGTTTGCAAGGGCGATATTCAACAGAAAACCGCCGTACCCCAGCAATTATCATACACCCTGCCACCGCCACCCACTGTTGTGGGCAAGCCAATGATATTACCTGCGGCCGCTGCGCCCGTCATGATGTTACTCACAAACTGCGTGGTCGGCTGCGAAACCGTCACCGTGAATGCATTGGGCAGGTACATGCTCCAGCCCTGCTGCATACCGATTGCATACCCCGGATATTGCACGCCAGCTTCCTTCTGGAAGGACAAGCCAAAGAGCGGCGAGTTCACCTCGGCACTGTGCAGGTTCTGCACGTTGTAAGGAATCTGGTAGGTATTCAAGTTACCAACAGTTGTACCCAGACCGGTAGCCAGCTGTGACTTGATCTTGTCACCCACACTCCCCTTCAGAATCGGCAGAAGGACGTTGATCAGGCCAGCAGACAGCGCCGAATTACTACGCGAAATGTCCAAGGAGTCCACGATTGAATCCACTACCTCTGACAGGCGGGCATTCTGGATAAACGCCTGAGTCTGACGACGGCCACTCAATACAACCGGCAGATTGTTTCTGGCCACTGCATCGTAGCTGGCCGTAAGGTCCCTGAACTGTGCACAAATACTCAACAAACAGGCCTGGTCATTATTAAGACCAAGCGAACGCAGTGGCTCATTTAATCCAAAAGTATTAACACCATCATTCCAAGCAGTGCCAGAATTTGGGCATGGACCGGTGGTAGGGCCACACGTCACCGCCACGTCATCCGGGTTTCGTCCCTTGCCCTGCTCCTGCAATTCAATATTGGCTGTTGCCGTCAAATAGCCACTGAAGCTCTCAAAGTTACCGATACTCATCGGGCCACTGGCGTTTTCCGCACCCAGACGGAAGCCAACGACTTCACGGGTAGCACGATTGGTGTCGCTCTTGACGGCAATCTGGATAAACGGACGCATCAAGGTAAAGGGGCGCAACTGAGTGGCTGAGGCCGAATCGACACACACATTGGAGGCATTGGCTGTACACCCAAGAGCCATATTCTTCGCCCAGATATCAACGCCGGTACTGGTTTCACCCAGTTTCAGTTCGGCAATATTGACGTTCAGCTCCAGCCTGGCGTCAAAACCCATGCGATAAAAATTATGCGCGCCATTCGTCTCCTTGGCCGCCATAAACAGGGCCTGACCACTGACATCAGAAAGCTCGTCATCATCCAGCGATGTCATGCCGGCGGCCAAGAAGCCGGAAGCCGCCAACAGGGCAGGAAGCAGCAACCAGCGGAGTCTGTTGTAATATTTGTTTTTCATGACTTCTTCACTTTTCTGCATATCGGGTGTTGATATCAGCACACAACTTTAGCCAGTCGAGCCAGCACTAAAAACCGTAAATCAGTGCATTGCCCTGAAATGCGATACCCGCGAAATTCGCATTATTGTTATCCGCAATCTTGGCCGAGAGGAAGGAGCCTGTTGCCGCATTCGAGTTGTAACCCGTTGCGCCATACTCCATCGACATGCGACCAATCGTCATACCGAACTGAACGCTGGTATAGCCCGAGCTGACGCCGGTTGCCGTGTTGTAGCCGACTGTCACTGCAGGATAAAACAGCCACATGGCCGGCAGCGAGTTAATGCCTGCGGTATCGCAGGTGACCGGCAAGAGACAGGCACCCGTCTCGCTCTGGAAGCGCGTCAAGTCGAAATACCCTGTGTTGGACGCAACACTTCCCATGGTTGGCTTTACACCGATATTCAGGGCAGGAATTTTCAGGCTCATGTAGGAGTCCTTGAACACCGTCCACTCCCCGCCACTGGCATTACGCTGGGCAATTTTCCAGGCAAAGCGACAGGGAGATGCACCCGCAGCACTACAATTGCTCAGACTGGCCAATGGGGCGCCATTGGCATCGGTGTTAACGCCATACTCAAGACCAATAGCTATTCCCTGCTGCCCGGAAACATCAGACAAGTCATCATCCTGCAATGCCTCAAGTGCACTGGCATGAACAGAGAAACCCAGAAGACCGGCAAGCAGCCATTTGCTCATGCTCATATTCATGCTCATGTGCCCGCCCCCAGACTGGTTAATTTTAGCTGCTGAATCATCATGCCTTCTATTTTGGCACGACCAATATTGACGGCTGTCCCAGCGTTATCCTTGAAGTAGATGCCATTGGTGGTATCTGCCGAGCCCTCAACGGGTGCCGCTCCAGAGGTAGTACCCCAGCGTACATAACCATGGGTTTCCGGATTAGCGACCGAATTGACCACATCAGAGGTCAGGATTGCACCGGTAGAACCAACCTTGCCACCCTGAAAGGTCGTCGTGGCACATGTATTAGTGCCGCAGTAAAACGAGTTATACACCGCCGCCACATTGGGAATGGCAGTGAGTTCCAGAATGAAGTTGCCATCCAGGGCCGGCGCACTTCTGAACACCATGGTCTGATAATTCAGCTGCCCCAGTGGCAGGAATGCATCCACATTCTTGAAGTACAAACCTTCTGTGTCATTGAAGTCAGGCACGTTATTACGCGCCTCGGTACCAACAGCCTTCTGACCCAGCGAGAAACGGAAATCACCAGAGAGACGGCTTTGATAGACAAGACTCAGCGATTGCTCAGACACCACAGTTGTTGGCGTTTGCAGCAACTGAAGTTTGGTCGACTTGCCGTCAAGAGTGGAGTTTTTACCACGAATGATCGTCTGGCTTTGCAGGTAGCCCTGATCTGCAACAGCCCCACCCTGAGCCACATCCAGCTGCCCCCAGAAGGACCAGCGCCATGCATCGCCCTTGCTGGGCCCAATGAACTCATACACGGTTGGCGATGCAGTCGTCACCGTTGAACAGGCACCGGAAACCACTGTCCCCAGACAGGTACCCTGGTAGTTGTAACCGGCATACTGGAAAACACGAATAAGGTAAGGATTGTAAACTGACGCAAAATCCTTGATGGCACCCGTACCCATGGCGCACCCAAGACCGTCTGTACCCGGAGTACAGCCACCACCCGTAGGGGCATACCAGTCAGCACCCGATGATGTATCACCACCCGTCATGGAAAGACCATACCAGCGCAAGTCACCGCGCCTCCAACCCGCAGTGGCCGCGGCACCTGACGGCGTAGAGCCCGTCATTTCAATATAACTGGTGGGTGCCATGCGAAAACTGAAGTTGTCCAGTGCAAGGGCAATACCCTCGCCTGTGGCAACACGCAGATCATCCTCAGCCAACTCTTCCATACCAAGGGCTGGAGCACTGAATGCGATAGCCATGGACGCCAGCAAGACACCGATCCGCGAATTGCGAAAGGCAGCCTTGCCAAGCGATGGCAACAGGTTAACGGATTTCAGGGTAGCGACTTTCATTTGCACTCCAAAGGGTTGATTTTAATGTCCCTTTTGGCTGTTTTTTATTCTTCTGAGAGGCCTGCCTGTCCTGCAAAAGCACGGTAACCATACCTGGTTACGCCCCTGCAGGCAGATGACACTCATTTCACTTCATGCCTTATAGGCTGGAATGGGGTCAAGACACAAGTGCAGGCATCGACTTTCAGGTCACCCCACTCCGCCATTCAGCCGGTTTTGGCAACCGCCTGGCGCTAACACAAAAATAACCATTTGTTTTTATTATATTTTTTAACAAATCCATGACATGCCGTGCATGTCATGGAAGGTACAAAAAACTACAAAGCAGCCGTGCAGGCATCAGCCAATCTGGCGAGGCGTCCAGGCACGGATTTCATTCTTGAGCTCTTCATAGCTGGTCGTGACCGGAAACTGCGGAAACTCGCGAATCACATTGGCCGGGGCATCGAACAGAATCCCCTTGTCGGCCTCGGACAGCATGCCGGTGTCATTGTAGGAATCACCCGCCGCCACCACCTTGTAGTTGAGGGCATGCAGAGACTTGACCGCCATACGCTTCTGGTCAGGCTGGCGCAGGAGGTAATTGGTGATACGGCCTTCGGTGCTCACCTCCAGCTTGTGGCACATGATGGTAGGCCAGCCCAGCTGACGCATCAGGGGGTGGGCAAACTCGTAGAATGTGTCAGAAAGGATGATGAGCTGGAAATGCTCGCGCACCCACTCCACAAACTCCCGGGCACCGGGCAGTGGGCCCATCTCGGCAATGACGGCCTGAATGTCGTTCAAACCCAGCTTGTGCTCGTCAAGGATACGCAGGCGCTGCTTCATCAAAACATCATAGTCAGGGATATCACGAGTGGTGGCCTCCAGCTCCTTGATGCCGGTGCGCTTGGCAAAGTTGATCCAGATCTCCGGTACCAACACCCCTTCCAGATCCAGACAGACGATTTCCATGGCACACCCCTGAGAATTGACGGTTTTAAAAACGGCGCAACTCTACCGTTTAGGGGAAGAGGTGGCAATCCGGGCATGGCGAGGATGCCTTTCAGCATATGCATGGAGCGTCTTCATCTATAGGGCAGCCAAAACCTTCTGATACAATCGTCTACCTATTGAAGCCCCTGCCTCGACACCTGGGCATTTCCCCCTCTTCTCCCATGACTGCCCGACGGTCGCTGGGCATTACGGACACTGCAATGGCTATTACAGAAAGCACCCTGACTGACTGGGCTACCGAGCTCGACCACAAGACCCCTCAGGAAATCCTGAAGCATGCGCTGACCAGTTTCAGCAATATCGGCATCTCGTTCAGTGGTGCTGAGGATGTGGTGCTTATCGACATGGCCGTGAAGTCAGGCCATCCGTTCCGCGTCTTTACGCTGGATACCGGCCGTCTGCATGCAGAAACCTATCGCTTTATCGAGAAGGTTCGCACCCACTACGGCATCAGCATTGAGGTCTGCTTCCCGGATCCGGTGGCGGTGGAAAAAATGGTGAACGAGAAGGGATTGTTCAGTTTTTACCAGGATACGCACCAGGAATGCTGTGCGATTCGCAAGGTTGGCCCTCTGCGCAAAAAGCTCGCTACGCTTGATGCCTGGGTTACTGGCCAGCGCAAGGACCAGAGCCCCGGCACCCGCATGGCGGTACCGGTTGCCCAGGCCGACAAGGCCTTCTCCTCGCCTGAGCGCCTGCTGGCCAAGTTCAATCCGTTGGCAAACTGGAGTTCAGAGGATGTCTGGGCTTATATTCGGGCCTTCGACGTTCCCTATAACGAGCTGCATGAGAAAGGCTTTGTCAGCATTGGCTGTGAGCCTTGTACTCGCCCCACCCTGCCCGGCCAGCACGAACGGGAAGGACGCTGGTGGTGGGAAGAGTCAACCAAAAAAGAATGCGGGCTGCATGTCACACCAAGCAAATAACTGAACCTGTTTCCGCCGGAGTCCATGCATGAAAATCACGATGGTGAAAAAAATTCTTCGCGATGGCTCGCCCTGCAAGAAGTGTGGCGAAGTACTGGAACGCATGGAGAAGGAAGATCAGCTCCGGCGGATGGATGAAATCCTGATTGCTGACGAACGCGACCCAGGCTCTGACGGCATGTTGCTGGCCGCCGAGCTGAATGTGGATCGCGCCCCCTTTTTCGTGGTGACCCGTGACGATGGCAGCAAACAGGTCTACACGGTCTATCTGCAGTTTGTGAAAGAGGTGCTCTCACAAAAAGTTGAGGAAAAGGACGAGCTGACGGAAATCATGCAGAACAACCCTGATCTGGATTTTCTCTAGCTCACAGTTCCTTGGCTCACACTGCTCTTGCTCACAACTGGGGCAGCTCGACATTGCGGAACAGTTCATCAAGCTCTTCCCTTGAGTGTGCCTGCAATGCAGCCTCGACACGCTCACGGGTCAGGTGCGGAGCAAACTCCCGCATGAAGTCGTACATGAAGCCGCGCAGGAAAGTGCCCTTACGGAAACCGATACTGGTGGTGCTGTTCTCAAACAAGTGACTGGCATCCAGCGCCACCAGATCCTGATTATCCTTACCTGGCTCGAACGCCATACTGGCAATGATCCCGACACCAATACCCAGACGCACATAGGTCTTGATGACATCCGCATCCGTGGCCGTGAACACAACCTGAGGCGTCAGCCCCCGGGACTGAAAGGCCTCATCCAGTTTTGAGCGCCCGGTAAAACCGAACACATACGTCACGATGGGGTATTGGGCGACATCCTCAAGCGTAAGCTTCTTGATACTGGCCAGCGGGTGTCCCTTGGGCACAACTACCGAACGGTTCCAGTGATAGCACGGCAGCATGACCAGATCTGCAAAGTGCTCCATGGCTTCGGTTGCAATGGCAAACTCCACTGTGCCATCTGCCGCCATCTGGGCAATCTGCTGTGGCGTGCCCTGATGCATGTGCAAGGCAACGTCGGGATAACGGGCAATGAATTTTTCGATGACCGCTGGCAGGCGATAACGCGCCTGGGTATGGGTTGTAGCAATGGACAGGTGGCCGCGCTTCTGGTCCGTGTACTCCAGGGCAATCTGCCGGATACTCTCGGTCTTGCGCAAAACCTCACCGGCGATCGCCAGAATGGCCTGGCCAGCCGGCGTCACACGCGTAAGATGCTTGCCGCTGCGGGAGAAAATCTCTACCCCAAGCTCATCCTCTAGCAGACGGATCTGCTTGCTGATCCCCGGCTGAGAGGTAAAAAGACTCTGGGCGGTCTGGGAAACATTGAGGTCGTGATGGGCCACTTCCCATATGTAACGCAGTTGCTGCAGCTTCATTCTGCCTCCGGACCCGATTCTGCTTTTTGGTTATAAAAGCGTAGCCAATCATTACCGTCAGAGAATAGTCTACAGATACAGGGCTCGCCACATCCGCCGGTCAAAATTCAGGCAAATACCTGAAGAAAAGCCATGCGAAACGGGCTTTATACATGGGCATAAAACACAATTTTCTCTAGAATCGGCATCTTTCGCCGTCTTATTGGACTCTGTAATGGCTGAATCCCGTATCGAGAACGTCAATATCCGTTCCATCGAGCTCCTGATTACACCGGAAGCGCTCAAGGCTGAAATGCCACTGTCTGACAAGGCCCGCGACACCGTGCTGAGCGGTCGCGAGACCATCCGGAACATCCTGGACGGCAAGGACCACCGCGTATTTCTGGTGCTGGGCCCGTGCTCCATTCATGACGTGAAAGCCGCGCACGAGTACGCCGAACGCCTCAAGGCACTGTCTGATGAAGTGGCCGATACGCTTTACATCGTGATGCGGGTGTACTTCGAGAAGCCGCGCACCACCGTGGGCTGGAAGGGGCTGATCAATGACCCCTTCATGGACGACTCCTTCAGGATCCAGGATGGCCTGCACATTGGACGCAAGCTGTTGCTGGAGCTGAACGAGATGGGTCTGTCCTGTGCCACCGAGGCACTGGACCCGATGTCGCCGCAGTACCTGCATGACCTGATTGCCTGGTCCGCGATTGGTGCCCGTACCACCGAGTCCCAGACTCACCGCGAAATGTCTTCGGGCCTGTCATCGCCTGTTGGCTTCAAGAACGGTACGGATGGTGGAATGAAAGTGGCCATCAACGCCCTGCTCTCGATGGCCAACCCGCACAGTTTTCTGGGCATTGATGGTGCCGGCAAGATTGCCATCATCAACACCAACGGCAACCCGTATGGTCACGTCGTGCTGCGCGGCGGTGACGGCAAGCCAAACTACGATGCGGTGTCTGTAACACTGGCCGAGCGCGAGCTGGACAAGGCCAGAATCCCACAGAACATCATGGTCGATGCCTCGCACGCCAACTCCAACAAGGATCCCGGCCTGCAGCCGATGGTGATGGCCAACGTGAGCCAGCAGATTGTGGATGGCAACGAGTCCATCATCGGCATGATGATCGAGTCGCACCTGAAGTTTGGTCGCCAGGATATTCCGAAGGACCTGTCCCAGCTGGAATACGGCAAGTCTGTTACCGATGGCTGCATTGACTGGGCCACGACCGAAACCGCCGTGCGCAAGATGCGTGACGAGCTGAAGGATGTACTGCCGAAGCGCAAGCGCGTTATCCGCTAATTCAGCACAGGCTCCCCAATAAAAAATCCCGCTGAAAAGCGGGATTTTTTATTGGGGTAATGGCTTTAACCGCGAATACCGATGGCGTTTGATTCCCCACTTTTCGCGGCTAAAGCCGCTCCCACCTGTACTGTATAACCCTGCGGAACGAGGGACCGGGATTACTTGTAGTAGGCATTCTCGCGCTGGGTGTGGTCAGTAGAGTCCGTCACACGCTGCAACTCGGGGATCTGCGCCTTGAGGGTGGTTTCAACACCCTGCTTCAGGGTCATGTCCACTGCGGAACACCCCTGACAACCACCACCAAACTTCAGCACGGCCGTCAGGCCATGCTCTTCGTGATCGTAGACTTCGAGCAGGCTGACATTACCGTTGTGGGCAGCAAGACCGGGATTGACCTCGTTGAAGAGGACAAAGTTGATGCGCTCCTCCAGACTGGCATCTGCACCCAGACTGGGAACCTTGGATTTCGGTGCCTTGAACGTGAGCTGGCCACCAAAGCGGTCCTTGTTGTAGTCGATGACCGCATCTTCCAGGTAGGACACACTCTTGCCTTCGATGTAGGCAGGAAAGCCTTCATAGTCGATACGCACATCATCGGCCTGCTCTTCTCCCCTGGTGCAGTACGCCATGCAGCACTCGGCGCGAGGGGTACCGGGGTTTTCCACAAAAACACGGATGCCTATGCCATCGGAGTCCTGCTTGGAGAGCAGATCACGCAGATAACCCTGGGCACCTTCGGTAATGGTGATCTTGAGGTCAGCACTATCAGCCATGGGGGGATAATTCCTAGCGTTTTAGTCGGGTATGGTGTCATTATACTCATTCCCGACGGCTTGCCGATATTCTCTGGTAGAATTTCGCAACTTTTTTTGCCCTGCTGCCTGCCAAAACTCCATGACTCACGCCGAACGAACTGCCCTCCTCCGTGCCCAGCTCGACCGCCGCATCCTGATCATTGATGGTGCTATGGGCACCATGATCCAGCGCCATAAACTGGAAGAAGCTGCTTATCGCGGAGAGCGCTTTGCGGACTGGCATCAGGACGTAAAAGGTAATAACGACCTTCTGGTATTGACCCAGCCCGACATCATCCGCGGCATACATGATGCCTACTGTGCGGCCGGTGCCGATCTGCTGGAAACCAACTCCTTCAACTCGACACGGGTGTCCCAGGCTGACTATGGCATGGAGGACCTCGTTCCCGAGCTTAACCGTGAGGCCGCCCGCGTTGCCCGCGAGGTCGCCGACGCCTGGACCGCGAAAACGCCTGACCGCCCGCGCTTTGTGGCTGGCGTACTTGGCCCTACATCACGAACCTGTTCGCTGTCTCCCGACGTCAACAACCCGGCTTTCCGTAACGTCACATTTGATGAGCTGGTCACCAACTACTACGAAGCCACTGCCGGCCTTGTGGAGGGTGGTGCCGACATCATCCTGATCGAAACCGTGTTCGATACACTGAATGCCAAAGCCGCCATCTTTGCCGTGCAGGAATACTTCCTGAAAAGCGGTACAGAACTGCCGATCATGATCTCGGGCACCATCACGGATGCATCCGGTCGCACCCTGTCCGGCCAGACCGCAGAGGCCTTCTGGAACTCGGTGCGCCATGCCAGGCCCATCAGCATCGGCTTCAACTGTGCGCTGGGTGCCACCGAACTTCGACAGTATGTCGAAGAGCTGTCACGCAAGGCCGACACATTTGTCAGCGCCCATCCCAATGCGGGCCTGCCGAATGCATTTGGTGAATATGATGAAACTGCTGCCGAAATGGCAGTCATCATTGACGAGTTTGCTGCTTCCGGCTTTCTGAACATTGTCGGCGGTTGCTGTGGCACGACACCTGAACACATCAAGGCCATCGCCGAAGCCGTTGCCAAACATCCACGCCGCGAGATTCCGGATATTGCGCCAGCTTGCCGTCTCTCGGGTCTGGAGCCGTTCAACATCACGCGTGAATCCCTGTTTGTGAATGTCGGCGAACGTACCAACGTAACCGGGTCCGCAAAATTCCGGCGCCTCATCAAGGAAGAAAACTTTACCGAAGCTCTGGATGTGGCACGCCAGCAAGTCGAAAGTGGCGCCCAGATCATCGACATCAACATGGACGAGGGCATGCTGGACTCGCTCGCAGCCATGGAGACCTTCCTGAAACTGATCGCATCGGAACCGGACATTTCGCGTGTGCCGCTGATGATCGACTCTTCCAAGTGGGAAATCATTGAGGCTGGCCTGAAGTGCTCTCAAGGCAAGCCTGTGGTGAACTCCATCTCCCTCAAGGAAGGTGAGGAAGAGTTTATCGCCAGGGCAAAGCTGTGCATGCGCTATGGCGCAGCCATTGTGGTTATGGCTTTTGACGAAAATGGTCAGGCCGACACCTTTGAGCGCAAAGCCGGTATCTGCAAGCGCTCCTATGACGTACTGGTCAACAAGGTGGGTTTCCCGGCGGAAGACATCATCTTCGATGCCAATATTTTTGCAGTGGCCACAGGCATTGAAGAGCACAACAACTACGCTGTCGACTTCATCAATGCCTGTGCCTATATCCGGGACAACCTGCCGCACGCACTTAGTTCGGGCGGCGTCTCCAACGTTTCATTCTCTTTCCGTGGCAATGAGCCAGTGCGTGAAGCCATTCACTCGGTATTCCTGTATCACGCCATCCTCAATGGTCTGAGCATGGGCATTGTGAATGCAGGCCAACTGGCCATATACGATGACCTGCCTGCAGAACTGAAGGAGCGCGTCGAAGACGTGGTTCTGAATCGTCGTTCCGATGGTACCGAGCGATTGCTGGAAGTGGCAGACCAGTACAAGGGCGACGGCACAAAGAAGGTCGAGGAAACACTGGAGTGGCGCTCGCTGCCTGTTGCAAAACGTATTGAATATGCATTGGTAAAAGGCATTACCACATTCATTGAAGAAGATACTGAGGAGGCACGGCAGCAGTCGGAAAAGCCCATCCATGTAATTGAAGGCCACCTGATGGCAGGCATGAATGTGGTAGGCGACCTGTTTGGTGATGGCAAGATGTTCCTGCCACAAGTGGTGAAATCTGCCCGCGTGATGAAACAGGCGGTTGCGTACCTTATTCCGTATATCGAAGCCGAAAAGAACGGCGTTATTGAGAGCAAGGGCAAGATCCTGCTGGCGACGGTAAAAGGCGACGTGCATGACATCGGCAAGAATATTGTTGGCGTTGTATTGGGTTGCAATGGTTACGATATCGTCGACCTTGGTGTAATGGTGTCGGCCGACCGCATTCTTGAAACCGCTCGTGCAGAGAACGTCGACATCATCGGCCTGTCCGGCCTCATCACACCGTCACTGGACGAAATGGTGCATGTGGCGCGTGAAATGCAGCGACAGGATTTTCATGTTCCGCTCCTGATCGGTGGTGCAACCACATCGAAGGCACATACGGCGGTAAAGGTTGAGCCGCAGTACAAGAATGATGCCGTGGTGTACGTGGCGGATGCCTCGCGTGCCGTCGGTGTTGCTACCTCTCTGCTGAGCAAGGATCTGAAGGCCGCTTTTGTCGCCGAACGCCATCAGGAATA
The DNA here is from genome assembly GCA_003543245.1 of Moraxellaceae bacterium. Classification (GTDB taxonomy): domain Bacteria; phylum Pseudomonadota; class Gammaproteobacteria; order Pseudomonadales; family Moraxellaceae; genus UBA2031. The sequence goes on from DPJB01000026.1 coordinate 72,920, forward strand.
CGAAGAAGTCCGTATCCGCCATGCCAACCGCAAGCCCAAGGCAGATCGTCTGAGCTATGAGCAGGCGATTGACATGGGCTTCAAGCCTGACTGGACAAACTATACGCCCCCTGTGCCACTGAAGCCCGGCATCACCGTACTGCGTGACTATCCGCTTGAAAAGCTGATTGACCTCATCGACTGGACACCATTCTTTATCTCCTGGTCACTGTCCGGAAAGTATCCGGCCATCCTGAAGGATGATGTTGTGGGCGAGGCGGCAAGAAGCCTGTTTGCGGATGCCCAGGCCATGCTGAAGCGTATCGTCAGCGAAAAACGATTGAAAGCACATGCCGTGATCGGCCTGTGGCCTGCTGCACGCACTGGTGCAGATGACACCACTGTCTATGCCGATGACAGCCGCACGGACGTACTCGCCACACTGCATCACCTGCGCCAGCAAAGCGACAAGGTCAGTGGCAAGCCGAACTACTCCCTGGCTGACTTTGTGGCCCCGGTTGAAAGTGGCCTGCATGATTATATTGGTGGCTTTGCCGTCACTGCAGGTGATGGCTGCGATGAGTTTGCCAAGGAGTTTGAGGCGTCTGGTGACGACTACAACTCCATTCTGGTGAAATCGCTGGCCGACCGCCTGGCCGAAGCGTTTGCCGAACACCTGCACCTGCGTGTGCGTCGTGAGTTCTGGGGCTATGTGCCGGATGAAGTGCTCGATAACGACGCCCTGATTCGCGAAAGATATGTCGGCATCCGTCCTGCGCCCGGCTACCCGGCCTGCCCGGACCACACCGAAAAATCCACACTGTTCAAACTGCTGGATGCAACCACGAATACCGGCATCAATCTGACTGAACACTTTGCCATGTACCCCACGGCAGCAGTCAGTGGCTGGTATTTTTCGCATCCGGAAAGCTGTTACTTCAATGTCGGAAAGCTGGAGCAGGATCAGGTACTGGATTACGCGAAGCGCAAAGGCTGGGATCGCCGCACCGCCGAAAAGTGGCTTTCACCCAATCTCGGCTATGAGCCGGAAAACTGATTTCAGAGCGAGGCACTGATGACTGACCAGCAAAAGCAGGATAACAACAAACCAACGCAAGTCTCCACCCTTGACGTGATCCTCAGCGTCTTTCGCGCATGGTTTGGTGTACAGACCGAGGAAAACCGCAAGCGGGACTTCAGCAGCAACGACCCGACACCCTTTATTGTGGCCGGCGTCATTTTCGCCCTGATCATGATCGCAGGGGTCATTATTGCGGTGAAATTTGCTCTTTCAGGAGCCTGATCCTGGAATGAAAAATAGCGGCCCAGGCCGCTATTTTTTTACGCGAAACTCATTCACCAGCACTCACCACCAGGGACGCTGCTGCAAACGATCCCACCAGCGCATGGCCAGCCGATCGACACTACCTTCTGCCGCCAGTCCAAGCCGGGTCATGAGCTTGTGCCTCTGTACATAACGAACAACATAGAGGTCTGCATCACGCGCACGTTCGGTGAGATACTCGTCACTGGTTTTCAGCTCATCAACAAGACCCATCGCCAGGGCACGTTGTCCATACCAGTGCTCACCTGTTGCTACCTTGGCAATATCAAGGGATGGCCGTTGCTCATGCACAAACTCCTTGAAAAGCTCATGAGTATCCTCCAGCTCCTCACGAAACTTCTGTCGACCCGCCTCGGTGTTCTCACCCATAACGGTCAAGGTGCGCTTGTACTCTCCTGCGGTGTGCAACTCGACATCGATATCATGCTTCTTGAGCAGACGATGAATATTGGGCATCTGGGCAACCACCCCGATTGAGCCAACCACGGCGAATGGAGCAGCAAGGATACGATCACCCAGACACGCCATCATGTAGCCACCACTGGCAGCCACCTTGTCGACACAGATCGTGAGAGGCAGTTTTTTCTGGCGTATACGGGCTAGCTGGGACGCCGCCAAGCCATAACCGTGCACCATGCCGCCGGGGCTTTCAAGATTAACAACAATCTCGTCATGTCCTGCATCCGCAAGGGTAAGAATAGCGGTAATTTCACGGCGCAGTGACTCAACGGCCGATGCCCTGATATCGCCATGGAAATTGATTACGTATACCCGTGATTTTCGTGATTCATCACTACCGGCATTCTTGAGCTCTTTTTCCTTTTTCTTGTCTGCCTGCTTTTCTTTCTTGAAGTATGCCTTCAAGGCATGCTTGTCCAGCACCGCCTCACGCATGAGGTCGCCATAATCCTGAAGACGGTCATTGAGATAGGTAACTTCAATATCACCCTCATCCGACGGACGACGTCGCTGCCCGATATTACTGACACCCACAATCACTATGAGTGCGGCAATAACCACGGTAGCGGTCTTGGCAAGAAAAAGCCCGTACTGCAACAACAGATCGATCACTGATGACTCCAGAAAGAATGTAAAAAATCAGCGCGTCCGGCACCGTGACACAAAATCCTGAATGAGGGCATGGGCGATGCTTCCGCGGGGAGGAATCTCTGGCAAACTCGTGTAGTGAAAAAACTGTGCATCGGCAATTTCTTCTTCCTGAACCAGGATATCACCACCTGCATACTCCGCATGAAACCCGAGCATGAGATTGCCGGGAAACGGCCAGGACTGACTGGAAAAATAGCGGGGATTTCTTACCTGTACTCCCACCTCTTCCATCACCTCACGCACGAGCGTTTCTTCAACCGACTCCCCCGCCTCTACAAAACCGGCAAGCGTGCTGTACATGGGCCGATTGAAGCGCTGGGCACGCGCCAGCAACAACTCCTCTCCGCGCGTCACCAGAACAATCATGCAGGGGTTGATTCGCGGGTAATAACTGGATGTGCATGAAGGGCAGACTCTGGCTCGCTCACCACGGGAGTGCGCGACCGTAGCCTTGCCACAGCGACCACAAAACCGGTGACTGGCACTCCAGTCCAGAATCTGCAACGCCCTGCCGACAACGCCAAACAACTCATCACTGATCTGGCCAAGAACACGACGCAGATCATCAAAATGATAACCATCCGGAGGAGCGATGCCATCTGATGTGGCAATAGCAAAAACGCCTTTCCCCTCCCAGTGTCCAATAAAATGACGGTCGACGTCAGGAAGCCCCAACCAGCTGACGTCCTTGAGCTCGGGGAAAAACGGCGCAGAAGGATCATCACTGACCAGCACACGATGCCCCTGAAATACAAGCCACAGCCGGTCGCCACTCAAATCATCGGGGGCGGCGACGGCGGGAATGAAAGACATCAGAGGGACTCCATGAGCATTCAAGCCGGCAAAGGCCGGCAGTCATTACGCAGCCTGAGAGCGGCCAACCGGAAATCCGAGCTCAGCCACACTGTCTTCTGCAATTTCAAGAATACTGTCACCAATCGGCTTGTTCGCCTCAAGACTTTCCAGAAAGTAGTCGACACTGGAAATGGCGTCTGCCAGTGTTTCAAGATCGGCCATAGATGGCTGAGTGTCGGCAACAAGCATACGGGAGTCAATAAAACGGGCGCACGAACGTAAGACTTCTGCGCCTCGCTCTATCATCAGGAATGAGAGGCCGCCCGCAACCGACTGCAATGTGGAAGGGACATTTGCCAGATGAAGCAGGTCACGCTCTGATTCGAGGTACGAACTGATACCACGCTTGGCCAGCGAAAGCCCGGAGCGTGACTCTGCCACCAGTAGCCCACGCGCCTCATCAAGCTGATGCACGGAAATCCTGCTGTTGGTAACTGCAGTATCAGCACCAGGCGTTACCTGCTTGACCAGACCCGCGACAGCATTCTCGACATCCATCAAGGCATCAACAAGTGCATGTAACTCCGAAACAGCCGGCTCACCCTGCCAGCCACGAACATCATCTGCTTGCGCACGCATTTTCTGGCTGGCATCAAGAAGGCCAAGCATGACCAGTGTCTGTGAGGTCCTGTTCAGGGTATCTGCCATCGTCTGATAGCTCTCGCTATCATTCTTGGCACCACGTGACATCAGATCCAGAGTGTCCTTGATCAGGGCCAGCTCATCCTTGAGGACAGAAGCCACCGTCTTGATGACGGAACCGCCCGGCCCACACATCAACTCATATTCGGCAGTGACGCCCTCCTCAGTGAGCGAGCAGGAATCAAGGGAAAAGGCGGCGCGGACAGGTGTCACGTGATCGCCTTTGAGCACCAACCCCACCACATAAAGACAATCACTGAGCAACCGGGGATCGGGGTTTCCTCCGCCATCGTTGACGGCCAGTGCCTTGAGTTGACGATCAAGCTGCCCCAACAGCGCCTTGCGTGCCGGACTGATTGATGCACCGTGTTGCAATGCCTCGATCATCGCTGCCCCGACCCACCACAACAATGCCTGGGGGCGTTGGCCGCAAACCTGCTGGGCACGCTCACACGCACGAATCATCATGCGTAAATGAGGCACATCCGCCTGGTCACGAAGAACCGCAATCAAGGCCGTCTGATACATCAGACGCAGACGACGCACCAGTGCATTAAGTTGCGCCGGTGTGACATCGAGTTGCGTCACTGCAGGTGCGGCAGGCAATTCGCTGACATGAAGGAAGTAACCCTCCGACAGAGGATTCTGCCCCAAAGCAGCCCTTACCTGATTGATGGCAGGGAGAAGCAGCTGTGGCCAGGCTCCTTCCTTGATCTGCACATACTCAAGATAACGTCCAAGCACCATGATGCCCTGCCCGAGCGCAGCGAAAGCCTCGTCCGCCGCATCGGCACCATTTGCCTGCACCTGACGCATAAGCTGGCTCATCACTCCCGCCAGCTCCAGCGCCCCGGGCAGCTCAATCAGACGAAGTGCGCCATAAACCTGGTCCATCTCCTCCACACAAGTCGCCAGTACTGCCGTATTTTCACGCTCTTCAACATAAGAGCCAACCTGCGCCTCAATTTGAGCCAGGGTTGCATCGACTTCTGCCTTGACGAGATTCAGGGAGGAAATGTTGGGGATGAAAAACATGGGGGGCATTCCTGCGCTATTTTTATGGTGTCCGCATGGACCAGACTTCACGGCCAGATACCACCGGACCCTGTCTACGGCCAACTGTGGCACGACTTAGAGTCATGGTCAATTTTCAACGCTAAGTCATTGTCATTAATGAATTAGTTCACCCTTTCAAACACAAATTCAGTGTCCGGCGTCACATCTTTAAACCGGATCAAAATTCCGCCAGAGGGAAGATCCTCCGGCAGCCTTGTCCAGCACTGCAAGCTTGGCCTGATGGCGGGCCATCTCCTCGGGGGTAGCACGGATAACAGGCAAGGGAATACGGCCTGCCGACAGCCGACGAGGCCCCTCTGCCCTGCGCTCGCCATCATCGCCAAATTCTTCACCGCCCAGCGCCAGTCCGACCTGCCCACCTGTCATGCCCAGATAAACATCAGCAAGAATTTCAGAGTCAAGCAAAGCACCGTGATAGGTACGATCACGCTGGTCAGCACCGTAACGCCTGGCCAGGGCATCCAGATTGTTTTTCTGCCCCGGATGCCTTGCACGGGCCATGACCAGTGTATCCAGTACAGTGCAGTAATCCGTGATTACACCCAGGCCACGATCCAGCAAAGCCATTTCACTGTTGATGAAGCCAACGTCGAAAGGGGCATTGTGGATGATCAGCTCCGCCCCCTTAACAAAGGCGAGAAAATCATCGACATGACTGGCGAAAAGCGGCTTGTCGGCCAGAAAGGCATTGGTAAGGCCATGAACGGCAATGGCTTCATCCTCAACCACCCGCTCAGGATTGAAGTATTGATGAAAGCTCTTGCCCGTCAGCCGCCTGTTGATCAGCTCCAGGCACCCAATTTCAATCAGGCGATGGCCGTGACTGGGATCAATGCCGGTAGTTTCCGTATCCAGAATTATCTGTCTCATGAAAAATCACTTTCCCAACATTGAGTCGATGGCCTGATTGGCCAACTGATCGGCAATTTCATTCCCTTCATGACCAGCATGCCCCTTGATCCAGCGCCAGTCGACCGCATGGCGCGCCGCCTCAATTTCCAGCATCTGCCAGAGATCTGCATTCTTGACCGGGGCTCTTGCCGAGGTTTTCCATCCCCGGGCCTTCCAGCCGGGCAGCCACTCGGTCATCCCTTTCTTCACATACTCGGAGTCCGTCCACACCGTGACCGTACAGGGGCGCTTCAGCGCCCGCAGCCCTTCAATTGCGCCCATCAGCTCCATACGGTTATTGGTGGTATCTGGTGCTGCGCCGCACAGGCGCTTTTCATGTCCTTCCTTGCGTAACAATGCCCCCCAGCCACCCGGCCCCGGGTTGCCACGACAGGCACCATCACTGTAAATCTCGACGTGTTCGTTCATTCTTCATCCGCAATACCGCGACGAGCGCGCGACTCAGTGGCCAGTACCGGTGCCGGTGCCGGTGCCCGATAGAGCCGTTTCAGTCTGGTTTCAATTGGGGTAATACAGGACACACGCTTGCGCGCAAGCACGGCATAAGCCGCCCCACCCTGACTCCAGTAACGCCGGCCCAAAGGCTCAAGCCATGAAAACCGGCGCCGTATGGTGGCATGAGTGACGGGCGGAGTGAAACAGGCACTCTCCAGCCCTATAACCTCAAAGTCCAGCAGGGCAAGCCAGTCAGCAAGGCGTTGCGGGCTTAGCGGACGGCGCAGCCACGGCAATTCGGCCCAAGGCAATCGAAACAACCGCCATAGCCCCCACAGACTCCAGGGGTTGAATCCCAGAATAAGCAGATGGCCATCAGGGATAAGCACCCGGGATGCCTCACGCAGGACAGCATGCGGACTGGCTGCCCCATCAAGGCCATGGTGAATGAAGACAAGATCCAGGCTGTTATTGGCAAATGGCAGTTGCTCGGGCTGCGCCCGTAACGGAGAAAGACCCGTTACCGGAGGCATCTGGAAGACATCGGCCACACAACGATGCCGGATACGGCTGGCTTCAAGCAGGTTCCTGTCTACCACCTGCCCCACCTGGAGAGCATGGTAGCCAAACAGGTCCGGAAGTATTTGCGACAGCAACAACTCTTCGGCATCCAGCAGATAGCTGCCAAGCTCGGACTCGAACCAGAAGCGGAAGTCCGGCTGGAGATCATGGGCTGGCTCGGTCTTGAACAGACGGGGAAGTTCCATCATCGAGTTCCTGTGCGCTTCGTTCTATTATTCAAGCCTATTTTCAGGCTGTCACTCACCATGTCACATGAATTGATCGCTCTGCCCGCTTTTAGTGACAACTATATATGGGCGCTATGTAGCGGTGACCATGCCCTGGTCGTCGACCCTGGCGACCCGGCCGTGGTCGATCACTGGATAAGCCAGAACAGACTGCAGTTGGATGTCATCCTGATCACCCACCATCACACCGACCATACGGGCGGACTGCTACCCCTGCTTAACCGTCACAAGGCACAGGTCTTCGGCCCGGACGAGAACATACAGGGGCTAACCCATGTCTTGTCTGGTGGTGAGACACTTAAGGTGGGGGCGTTTGGCAGCGTCACTGTCCTGCCGGTGCCGGGGCATACCCTGGGCCATATTGCCTACTACCTGCCGGAGCAGGAGCTGCTTTTTGCCGGAGACACCCTCTTCAGCGCCGGTTGTGGCAGGCTGTTTGAAGGGACCGCCGCGCAGATGTACGCCTCACTGCAGTCCCTGGCCGCCCTGCCCGATAGCACCCGCCTGTGCTGCGCACACGAATACACAGCATCCAACCTTCGCTTTGCTGCCTCCGTCGAGCCCGGCAATCCGGCAGTTACCCGGCGCCAGCACGAGGTGGAGGCCTTGCGAGCAGCCGGTAAGCCCAGTCTGCCGGTCACACTGGGCCTGGAGCGCGGTTATAACCCCTTCCTTCGCTGCCATATCCCGGCAGTTGCTCAAGCCGCCAGTCTGCAGGGGAATACCCCGACCGACACCACAGAAAGCACCTTTGCTGCACTAAGAGCATGGAAAGACCGGTTCTGACGAGACCATCAACTGCATTGATCACATACAAAAAGACCGGCTTTTGTTACGAAATCGACAGAAAACAGGGGGATTATTCCTTGTACGGGCCTCTGGCCCTCCATAGAATCAAAGGTGACTATGGGTTTTTACGGTATTTTTACGCATGCAATATTCGCCTCGTTCCCTCGGACGCATCTGGCAAGGCCTCGTCTCCCGGCCGCTTCTTGCCCTGTGTCTGGGATTGGCGCCAGTGGCGCCGGCACATGCAGGGTGGCTGAGCCAGCTACTTGGCAAGCCCGCTGAAGAAAAGGCCGCCGCTGTCCAGGAGCCCATCCAGGACGTGGCCACAGTTGAAGCCAGCACCACAACCGCTACGGTAAACCTGACCGAAATTGAAGGTGAAATTGCAGCCGACGCTGCAGATGCTGACGAAGTGATTGTCACCATCCTTCCGACTGAAGACACCGAAGAAGCCATCGAGGAAGAAGAGCCCCTGCTTCTGGATGCCCAGGACATTGCGGAGGCAGGCAACCTGTGGGAGCGCACCCGTAGCGGATTCAAGCTTGACCTTACACTCGACAATGAACGCATTGCGGCGCAACGCAACTGGTACTCACAGCATCAGTCGCACCTTGACCGTGTGACACTCCGTGCCGCCCGCTACCTGCATTACACCGTCTCCGAGGCAGAACAGCGCGGCATTCCCACCGAACTGGCACTATTGCCCGTCATTGAAAGCAGCTACAACCCTTTCGCCTACTCCCATGCCAGTGCTGCCGGCATGTGGCAATTCATTCCTGGCACCGGCAAGATTTTCGGGCTCAAACAGAACTGGTGGTTTGACGGGCGCAGGGATGTGATTGAGTCCACTCGTGCTGCCTATGACTTCCTGACCCAACTGCATAACAAGTTCGGTAGCTGGGAACTGGCACTGGCCGCATATAATGCTGGTCCTGGTGCAGTCCAGCGCTCCATTAACCGGAATCTGGCAGAGGGACTGCCCGCTGACTTCTGGTCCTTGCGACTGCCGTCAGAGACCATGTCATACGTACCGCGCTTTCTGGCCATGGCCCAGTTGATCAAATCTCCGGAAAGCTTTGGCGTGTCCCTGCGTCCGATCATGGACCAGCCCTACTTCCGGGTTGTCGATACTAACGGGCAAATTGACCTTGAGTCTGCAGCAAGCCTGGCCGGTGTGTCGTTAAAGGAACTGTATCAGCTCAATCCGGGCTTTAACCGCTGGGCTACTGATCCCGAGGGGCCGCACCGCCTGCTGATACCCGCCTCGCTACCAATAGACTTCGCCCAACAGATTTCCGCGCTGCCTGCACCTGAACGCGTGGCAGTCGAGAATTACACGGTCAAAAAGGGTGACACACTATTCAAGGTGGCCAAGCGTTTTGGCACCACCCCAGCCGAACTGAAGCGCCTGAACAAGCTGAAATCAAACCTGCTGAAAAATGGCAGCACGCTTGTTGTTGCCCAAACTCGAAGCGGCAGTGCGGAGTACGCCAGAATCCAGGCCGAACTGTTCGGCAAGAGCCTGAGTACCGCCAGCAACAAAAAAGTCGTCAGCCGCTACAAGGTTCGCCGTGGCGATACCCTTTCTTCCGTGGCACGCAAGCATGGGGTATCCACCAAACAGCTGGCCAAGCTGAACGGCCTTCGCGTCAAAAGCCACCTGAAGCAAGGTCAGGTACTGAAAGTAAACGGCAAGGCGGGAAGCAACTCGCGTACCGCTTCCCGAGGCAAGGCCAAAGGCAAGGGCAAGCGCATCAGCTATGAGGTACGCAAGGGTGACACCCTGTTCTCCATCAGCAAGCGCTACAACGTCAGCGTCAAGCAGATCCGTAACTGGAACAGCGCATCAAGGAATATTCGGCCCGGCCAGGATCTGGTCATCTACGTAGCCTCCAGCGGACAGAATCGCCAGGGCAGCCTGTAACGATTGCACAACGGCGTCCCAGGACGCCGTTGTGGTTTTATTCCCTCCGTTTCAAGAATCCTGCACAATCCGGTCCATGGATAATAATCACCTGAAAGGACCCCTCTTCATGCGTCGCGTCCTGAGTCACTTCAGCATATTTCTTTTTGGCCTGACCTGCGCCACAGCACATGCAGCCATCGAAACCAGCCATGCCATCAGCTTGCATGGGCAACCCAGATACCCGGCGGGCTTCAAGGCATTTTCCTATGTGAACCCTGCTGCTCCAAAGGGTGGAGATGTTCGCCTTTACAGCCTTGGGACATTCGACAGCCTGAATCCGTTCATCAACAAGGGCGTACCTGCTGAGGACATTAGTCGCATTTATGAGTCACTGACGACGGCATCACAAGATGAGCCCTTCAGTCGCTATGGCTTGCTGGCCTCAAAAATTGAGCGTGACAGCTCGGATGCCTCATGGATTACGTATCACCTGAACCCTGCCGCCCGGTTTTCCGATGGCAAGCCGGTCACTGCCGCTGATGTTGTTTTTACGTTTGATACCATCCGCAAGGATGGAGACCCCTCCTACAAGGCCTACTTTGCAGACATTACAAAAGTAGAGGCCCTTGATAACCTTCGGGTGAAGTTTACATTCAAGTCAGCCAACAACCGTGAACTGCCACTGATTGTTGGCGAGCTACCCATTCTACCCAAACACTACTGGGCAGGGCGCAGCTTCAATACAACTTCACTGGACATTCCGATTGGCAGCGGCAGCTATGTCATCAGCAAGGTTGATCCCGGCCGTAGCCTTGTATTCACCCGCAACGCGAATTATTGGGGCAAGGATCTTCCGGTGAACCGTGGCCGTGACAACTTCAATACGGTCACCTATGTCTACTATCGCGATACAACAGTGGCCTTTGAAGGTTTCAAGGCAGGCCAGTACGACTTTCGCGCAGAGAACCGCGCCAAGACCTGGGCAACAGAGTACAGCTTCCCCGCAGTAAAGCAGGGCCTCGTCAAGAAACTGGAGCAGGCACACCAAAACTCCAGTGGCATGCAGGGTTTTGCCTACAATCTGCGCCGGCCCTTTTTTCAGGATGTGCGTGTACGTGAAGCACTCGGCTACGCGTTTGACTTTGAATGGAGTAACCGCACTCTGTTCAATATGGCGTACGTGCGCACAGGCAGTTTCTTTGCCAACTCCGAACTTGCCGCACAAGGCACGCCATCGCCAGCAGAACTGGCTCTGCTGGCTCCCTATCGTGCACAACTGCCTGCCTCGGTATTCGGGCCTGCATGGCAGCCTCCTCGCACTGATGGCAGCGGCAATGCACGAGCCAACCTTCTCAAAGCCCAGCAACTTCTGGCAAGCGCCGGCTGGACCATGCAGAACGGCAAGCTGGTGAACAAGCAAAACCAGACACTGACGTTCGAAATCCTGCTCGCCCAGCCTGAGTTCGAACGCATTGTGCAACCCTTTCGACAGAATCTGGCCCGGCTGGGTGTCGACATGAAAATCCGCATGGTGGATGTCTCGCAGTATATCGAGAGAATTCGCCGCTTTGATTACGACATGACGGTTGCCACCTTCCCCCAGTCCCAGTCGCCGGGCAATGAGCAACAGGATTTCTGGAGCAGCAAAGCGGCTGACATCAATGGCAGCCGCAATATAGTCGGCATCAAGAATCCTGCGGTAGATGCTCTGGTCCAGAAAATCATTGCCGCACCATCACGAGCAGAGTTGATCACTGCCACTCGCGCGCTGGATCGTGTCTTGCTGGCCAATCATTACGTAATTCCACAATTCCATGTCAATAAGTACCGGCTGGCATACTGGGACTTGTTTGACCGTCCGGCAACAACACCAAAATATGGAATGGGATTCGATACCTGGTGGATCAATCCCCAGAAACAGGCACGTGTTCGCGCATCCCAGGGTAACCGCCGCCAGTGAGATGCCATTAAATGACTGCTTATCTTCTGCGGCGCCTGCTCCTGATTATCCCCACGCTGCTCGGTATCCTGCTGATCAACTTCATGATCATACAGGCGGCCCCCGGAGGGCCTGTCGAGCGTACGATTGCCCGCCTTCAGGGCCTTGATGGATCAGCTGCATCGCGCATGGGTGGCGGCAGTGGCAGTGAGGTTGCTTCGGTATCGCAATCCTCTTCAGGAACGGGCTACAGAGGCGCACAAGGCCTGCCGCAGGAACTGATCGCCGACATAGAAAAGCAGTACGGTTTTGACAAGCCGCCAGCCGAACGCTTCTGGCTGATGCTGAAAAACTATGCCAGCTTTGATTTTGGAAAAAGCTTTTTCCGGGACGAAACCGTCATAGGACTGATCAAGGAAAAGATGCCGGTTTCCCTGTCGATTGGTCTTTGGAGCACGTTGATCATCTATCTGATCTCGATACCTCTTGGCATCCGGAAAGCATTGCACAGTGGTACTCACTTTGACCTGTGGACCAGTTCGGCCATTATCGTGGGCTACGCCATCCCGGGATTCCTGTTTGCCATTCTGCTCATCATCCTGTTTGCCGGCGGCAGTTACTGGCAGTGGTTTCCCATGCAGGGGCTGACCTCGGAAAACCATGATGCCCTGTCCTTTGGAGGAAGGGTTCTCGATTACACGCACCACATCATCCTGCCAACCATCTGCCTGACGATTGGCGGCTTTGCCACCTTGACCATTCTCACCAAGAACTCTTTTCTGGACGAGATTGGCAAACAGTATGTGATGACAGCACGCGCCAAGGGTCTGACCGAAAACCAGGTTCTGTATGGCCATGTCTTCCGTAATGCCATGTTGATCGTGATTGCGGGCCTGCCTGCCACCCTGATTGGTGTATTTTTTACCGGCTCATTGCTGATCGAGGTGATTTTCAATCTGGATGGCCTTGGCCTGCTCAGCTTTGAAGCGGTACTGAACAGGGATTACCCTGTCATCTTTGGCACCATGTGGATTTTCACCCTGGTAGGCTTGCTGCTGAAAATCCTGAGCGATGTGGTTTACACGATGGTTGATCCCCGCATTGACTTCGAGAGCAGGGGCTGACATGGCGCTGTCTCCACTCAACCAGCGTCGCTGGGAAAACTTCAAGGCACACCGTCGTGGTTACCTGTCCCTCTGGTTTTTCCTGATCCTGTTCGGACTCAGCCTGTTTGCCGAGCTGCTCGCCAATGACAAGCCTTTGCTGGTGCAGTTTCGTGGCGATCTTTATGTCCCGGTCATGAAGGACTATCCGGAAACCGTTTTTGGCGGCAGCTTTGCCTCCACCACCAACTACCGAGACCCGTTTGTTGCCGAGCTGATCAACAAGGAAGGCTGGATGTTGTGGCCACCAGTCCGCTTCAGCTACCAGACCATCAACTACAATCTGGAGGTGCCGGCGCCTGCCCCCCCCTCCAGCGACAACCTGCTGGGAACGGATGACCAGGGCCGGGATGTTCTGGCACGCATCATCTACGGGTTCCGTGTATCTGTCGTTTTTGCACTGGTACTGACACTGACCAGTTCGGTAATCGGCATTATTGCTGGTGCCCTGCAAGGCTATTACGGTGGCTGGGTGGATCTGGCTGGCCAGCGTTTTATCGAGATATGGTCCGGGCTGCCCATGCTGTTCATGCTGATTATCCTGTCCAGCGTGGTTGAACCAGGCTTCTGGTGGCTGCTGGGCATAATGCTGTTGTTCAGCTGGACAGATCTGACAGGGCTGGTTCGTGCCGAATTCCTGCGCGCACGCAATCTTGAGTATGTGCGTGCTGCCCGTGCACTGGGCATGAGTGACAGCCGCATCATGTTCCGTCACATGCTGCCGAATGCCATGGTCTCCACCCTCACCTATTTGCCGTTCATTTTCACGGGAGCCATCGGGATACTGACCTCTCTGGATTTTCTCGGCTTTGGCCTGCCGCCAGGCTCCGCCTCGCTTGGTGAACTGGTGGCACAAGGCAAAAACAACCTCACGGCTCCCTGGCTTGGAATTTCAGCCTTTGTGACACTCGCTGTTTTGCTCACCCTGCTCGTGTTCATCGGTGAAGCCGCCCGCGATGCCTTCGACCCTCGCAAGCAGCAGGTATGACATGACTGAGCCCGTGCTAGAAATCAGGCAGCTGGCCATCAGGTTCATCCGTGATGGTGCCGAAACCACACCGGTCAGGAATGCCAGCCTGCACATCAACAAAGGTGAAATGCTGGCCCTGGTCGGCGAGTCCGGCTCCGGAAAATCGCTTACCGCGCACTCCATCATGCGGCTGTTGCCTCCACAGGCACAGATGAGCGGTGATATTTATTTCAAGGGCGAGAACATCACCAGAGTCAGTGATACACGCCTGCGGGAGTTGCGCGGCCATCGTGTCAGCATGATTTTCCAGGAGCCGATGACATCGCTAAACCCGCTGCATACGGTTGAAAAACAGATCAATGAAACCCTGTTTTTGCATCAGGGACTTTCCGAAAGCGCGGCCCGGATCAGAACACTTGAGTTGCTGGGTCTGGTCGGCATTCCCGAGCCGGAAAAACGGCTGGCGTCTTACCCACATGAACTTTCCGGCGGGCAGCGCCAGCGCGTCATGATCGCCATGGCGCTGGCCAACAATCCCGAGCTGCTGATTGCCGATGAGCCCACCACGGCGCTTGATGTGACTCTTCAGGAGCAGATCCTCATGCTGCTACGGGAGCTGCAGGAAACGCTGGGGCTGGCGATACTATTGATTTCGCATGACCTGACACTGGTACGACGCTTTGCGCAGCGGGTGGCCGTAATGCAGCAGGGTGAAATCGTCGAGACAGCGCCCACAGAAAACCTGTTCAGCAATCCTGTGCATCCATACTCGCAGTTGCTACTGTCCGCCGAACCTGATGGGCTGCCAGTGCCCGTCCCCTCCAATGCGGAAACCCTGCTGGATGTAAACAACCTCAGGGTCTGGTTCCCCCGCCGCGCAGGCTTTCTGGCAAGGATCACTGACCACATCAAGGCGGTTGATGACATCAGTTTTACGCTACGTGAACGTGAAACCCTTGGCATTGTCGGCGAGTCCGGCTCTGGTAAAACCACACTGGCACTGGCCATCCTGCGCCTGCTGCCTGCGACAGGCACAGCTGTATTTCTCGGACAGGAGCTGATCGCACTTCGGCAAAAGGAAATGCGTCCCCTCCGCCGCCAGTTACAGATTGTCTTTCAGGACCCCTATGGCAGCCTGAGCCCCCGCATGAGCATTCTCGACATTGTGGGTGAAGGCCTCGAGGTGCATGGCGTACCCAACACCGAGCGTGAAGCAGCCGTCATCGCGGCCCTGAGGGCCGTACAGCTTGACCCGGACACCCGCCACCGCTACCCCCATGAGTTCTCAGGTGGACAGCGCCAGCGCATTGCCATTGCCCGTGCACTGGTATTAAGGCCCAGACTCATTGTGCTGGATGAACCAACCTCTGCTCTGGACCGCACGGTACAAAAACAGATTGTTGAGCTGCTGCGCCAGCTACAGGAAGAGTTCGGCTTTTCCTGTCTGTTCATCAGTCATGACCTGAAAGTAGTAAAGGCCCTTGCCCACCGTGTCATGGTGCTGCGCAATGGCCGTATGCTCGAGTGTCGCGATGCGCATGCACTGTTTTCAACCCCCGAGCACGAATACACCAGGGCGCTGCTGGCTGCCGCATTCATCAATGACTGATACAAACCGTTGCAAAGCCCGTGTGGTTTCCGTCGCAGCAGTCACACGGGATTCCTATACTGGTGACCTTCGGGTCTGACTGATATCTAAGGGAGCAGGAAAATGGGATTCATGACCGGCAAGCGCGTCCTCATTGTGGGACTTGCCAGCAAACTGTCGATCGCTCATGGCATTGCCCAGGCCATGCACCGCGAGGGTGCTGAACTGGCCTTCACCTACCAGAACGACAAGCTCAAGGCTCGTGTCGAAGAATTTGCCAAAAATTTTGGCTCCACCCTCACCTTTCCGTGTGATGTGGCCTCTGATGCAGAAATTGACGCTGTATTTGCCGAGCTGGGCAAGAGCTGGGATGGCCTGGACGTAATTGTGCACTCCGTCGGCTATGCCCCGGGTCACGAACTGGAAGGCAACTACGTGGATGTCACCACGCGGGAAGGCTTCCGCATTGCCCATGACATCAGCTCGTTCAGCTTTGGTGCGCTGGCCAAGGCCGGAAAGCCGATGATGGAAGGTCGTAATGGCTCATTGCTTACCCTCACCTATCAGGGCTCTGAGCGCGTGGTCCCGAACTACAACGTGATGGGCCTTGCCAAAGCCTCCCTTGAGGCCAATGTACGCTATCTGGCCTCCAGCCTTGGTCCTATAGGCATCCGCGTCAACGGCATTTCAGCAGGCCCGATTCGTACGCTGGCCGCCAGTGGCATCAAGGACTTCCGCAAGATGCTGAGCTACAACGAATCAGCCACACCGATCCGCAGGAATGTCACGATTGAAGAAGTGGGTAATGCCGCTGCCTTCATGTGTTCAGACCTCGCGTCCGGCATCAGCGGTGAGATCCTTTACGTGGATGGCGGGTTTAACACTGTGGCCATGCCTGCACTGGACAATATCTGAGACAAGCCGTCCCAATCTCGCCACTCAATAAAAAGGCCCGCAAATTGCGGGCCTTTTTATTTATTGCGTAAACCGCTTACTCGGCAGCAGCCTCATCTTTCTGGCTAACCTTCACCTTTCCATCCTCGCGCAGGAAGCGGACAAAGTCCTTGAACTCCTGCTCGCTGCGGTTCTCGGCCAGCATCGTGCGCATCTGGTTAAGCATCGGGCTCATTTCTGCAGAACCCTCAGTGACCTTGCTGACGACAACCAGGCCATAACCCATGCCAAACGGGAAGCTGTCCGCAGACACCTTGCCCGCAGCAGGACGGGAAAGACGGAACGCCACCCTGAGAATATCCGGCGTAGGCACCTGGACACGACGATCCGCATCAATCAGGTCTGTCCAGGATATCTGGTGCTTTCCGGCCACATCGGCCAGTGAAGCGCCAGAGGCCAATGCCTTGGCAATTTCATCGGCAACCAGCTTTGATTTTTCGCGAGCCTTTTCGATGGTCAGCTCGTTCTGGATCACCGCACTTATTTCAGACAGTGGACGCAACTTCGCCGGCTGATGCTCGCGCACACGGATCCAGACAGTGGACCCATCGCCAAGCGTAATCGCCTGGGAGTTCTTGCCATCCTTAAGCAAGTCATCCGAAAACGCGTTATCCACGATCTTGCGTTGTGCGGCAATGCCCTCGCCACCAGCACGAACAAAGAGCCCCGTGCTCGAAAGCGGACGATTAAAGGCAGTAGCAGGCTCCTTCAGATCAGCGGACTCATAAACGGCTGCATCAAGCTTTTCAACCTGTTCGGCAAAGAGTTCATCCGCCTTTGCCAGTCTGGCTTCCTGCTCAAGCTGGGCACGCAAAGCTGCAAAAGCCGGCTTCTCCGCTGTCTGTATCTTGTTCAGCTTGATCAGATGAAAACCGTACTGGGACCTGACAGGAGCAGAAATCTCACCCTGCTTGAGGCCAAACAGGGACTGCTCGAATGCAGGATCAAACAGGCCACGGCCTGCAAAGCCAAGATCACCGCCATTGGCAACAGAACCAGTGTCCTGTGAAAACTCTTTGGCCAGCTTGCCAAAATCCTCACCTGCACGAGCACGCTTTTCGACACCCTGTATTTTCTTCAGGGCATCCGCTTCTTTGGTCTTGTCATCTATCGTGATCAGGATGTGCTGAGCCTGTCGCTGCTCATTTGAGGCAACTTCCTTGACCTTTTCTTCATAGCGCGACTGCAAGTCCTGCTCGGTCACGGTGGCTTGTGCAAGAAAGTCATCACGCTTCAACGTGATGTAGTCAATTGCGACTGCCTCTTCCGTGGTAAAGCGCTTGCCGTTGGAGTCGTAATATTTCTTTATGTCTGCATCCGACACACTGACCTGAGACAGAAAGCGGGCGGCCGGAACAATTGCATAATGGATATCACGTTTCTGTGCTTCCAAGGATGCCAGACGCTGCAGTTCGGCACGAGTAACCAAGGCGCTCTGGCCCAAGCCGGCAATCATCATTGAATACGCAAGTTCCTGCTTGGCCTTGACCGGATAGGATGCCGGATCCTCACCAATCTGACGCAACATTTGCTCATAGCGGGACTGGCTGAATGTGCCATTCTCCTGAAATGCAGGAACTTCACGAATCAGCTTGAACACAGTTTCATCCGACACGAGATAGCCTGACTTCTTGGATGCCTGTGTCAGCAGCAGTCGATTGACCATACCGTCGAGCACCTGCTTGCGCAGCTTTGGCACATCAATGTCTGACGGATTACCACCATTCTCGGCAATCCGGGCCATCATTTGCTGACGCTGACGATCAACCTGCTGATCAAGCTCCGGCTGATGGATCTTTTCACCATTCACCTCGGCAACCACAACACGGCCACCGCTGGAGAAATAGGACTCCACACCGACAATGGCAAAAGGAATGATCAGAAGAACGAGCAGTACCTTGCCCAACCATCCCTTTACCAGGTTACGAAAGCCTTCCATCTGGATTCCTCATGAAGCATGAAACACTACAAAAAAAAGCGCGCCCGCAAGGGCGCGCTGGTACTTCTGGTGCATTACAGCCATCTGACTGCCTGACCGAATGCACCCGGCAGTCAGTTGACTGCGTCCTTCAGACCCTTGCCAGCCTTGAAGCCGGGGACCTTGGAAGCAGCGATCTTGATTTCCTTGCCAGTCTGCGGGTTGCGACCGGTACGTTCAGCACGATCCTTCACCAGGAAGGTACCGAAGCCGACCAGGGTGACCTGATCACCAGACTTGAGGGCATTGGTAATTGCCTCAACGGTGGCGTCCAGCGCACGACCAGCATCAGCCTTGGTGATATCGGCGCTGGCAGCGATGGCATCAATGAGTTCGGATTTGTTCACGTCAATCCCCTTGTTATCGGATCCATTTATCGTAGAGAAGCTATATCAAAGCACGGCGAAGAAATAGCAGGCCGCAAAATGAGGGAGCATTTATAACAACCGTCCCCCGGGGGGTCAAGCCGACGCATCGGTTGATACGCCTGCTTTTCAGGCCATTTTTGTGAACGGTTTCCGTTTTCCGGACAAGCCCGGCCACTTAATGGCGGCTGGGCCGATCCTCGTTCTCTGCATCGTCCTTTTTTGCAACCACTTCAGCCGCAGGAGTTTCCGGTAATGGCTGAGGCATGCGCGTCAGGGCAATTGCCAGCACCTCATCAATCCACTTCACACTGCGGATGTTGAGGTCCTGTTTGATATTGTCCGGTATCTCCTTGAGATCACGGACATTTTCCTCCGGAATGATGACGGTCTTGATGCCACCACGATGGGCGGCCAGCAGCTTTTCCTTGAGGCCACCAATCGGCAAGACCTGACCACGCAGGGTGATTTCCCCCGTCATGGCCACGTCAGCACGAACCGGAATGCCCGTCAGAACAGACACAATTGCCGTACACATGCCAATACCGGCACTCGGGCCATCCTTTGGGGTAGCACCCTCGGGGATATGAATATGAATGTCATTATTTTCGTGAAAATCGACCGGAATGCCCAACATCCGCGAACGGGAACGCACAACGGTCAGTGCTGCCGCAATGGATTCCTGCATCACATCACCCAGCGAACCGGTCTTGGTGTGACGTCCCTTGCCAGGCACAGCGACCGCCTCGATAGTCAGCAGCTCTCCTCCAACCTGTGTCCAGGCCAGTCCCGTCACCTGCCCAACCTGATCCTTTTCCTCGGCCTTGCCGTAATTGAACTTGCGGACACCGGAATACTCCTCAAGGAGCTCAGGGGTCACCACTACCTTGGTCTTGCCACCGCCCATGACGGCGACCTTCACCACCTTGCGGCAGACCTTGGCTATCTCGCGCTCCAGGTTACGCACCCCAGCCTCGCGGGTGTAGTAACGCACCAGATCACGTATGGCCTCGTCAGTGATGGCAACTTCGCCTTCCTTGAGGCCTGCGCCTTCTATCTGACGTGGTACAAGATACTGGTGAGCAATGTTGATCTTTTCGGCTTCGGTATAGCCAGGCAGACGGATGACCTCCATGCGATCCATCAGCGGCGCCGGGATATTCATGGAGTTGGCTGTGCAGATGAACATGACCTCGGAAAGGTCATAGTCCACTTCCAGATAGTGATCATTGAACGTGCTGTTCTGCTCCGGATCCAGCACCTCCAGCAAGGCTGAAGCGGGATCGCCACGCATGTCGACGCCCATCTTGTCGATTTCATCAAGCAGAAACAGCGGATTCTTCACGCCCACCTTGGACAGTTTCTGGATCAGCTTGCCGGGCATGGAGCCGATGTAGGTACGACGATGGCCACGAATCTCGGCCTCGTCACGCACACCACCCAGGGCCATACGAACGAACTCACGATTGGTAGCCTTGGCCACACTCTGGCCGAGCGAAGTCTTGCCCACGCCAGGAGGGCCAACCAGACACAGGATCGGACCCTGAAGCTTTTTCACACGGGACTGGACCGCCAGATACTCAAGGATGCGTTCCTTGACCTCCTCAAGACCATAATGGTCGGCATCCAGAATGCTGCGGGCACGCTTGAGATCAATGCGTACCTTGCTGCGTTTCTTCCAGGGAACCCCCAGCATCCAGTCGATATAGCCACGTACCACTGTGGCCTCGGCCGACATTGGTGACATCATCTTGAGCTTCTTGAGCTCGGCCTCAACCTTTTTCTTGGCCTCAGCCGGCATGCCAGCCTTGGTGATGCGTGTTTCGATTTCAGCCAGCTCGCTCTCGCCCTCGCCGCCCATGTCGCCAAGCTCTTTCTGGATGGCCTTCATCTGCTCATTCAGGTAGTACTCGCGCTGGCTTTTTTCCATCTGCTTTTTAACGCGACCACGGATACGCTTCTCAACCTTGAGGAGGTCGATTTCCGACTCCATGAAGGTCATGAGCTGCTCGATCCTGGCATGGATATCGTTCTGCTCAAGCAGCTGCTGCTTTTCCTCAACCTTGAGTGAAAGGTGGGTTGCAATCGTGTCCGCCAGACGTGAAGGCTCCTCGATGGACGACACCGATGTCAGCACCTCGGGGGCAACCTTGCGCGACAGTTTCACGTACTGGTCGAACTGGCCCAGCAACGAGCGTGAGAGCGCTTCGGCTTCGTTATCACGCAGGTGCATCGGTGCAATTTCCTGCACGGTCGCCATCAGGTAATGGCCCGTATCTGTCACGCTGTCCATGGAGGCACGGAAACTGCCCTCGACCAGCACCTTGACCGTGCCATCGGGCAACTTGAGCAACTGCAGAATGGTCGAGACCGTGCCTATGTCATAAAGACTGGCCTGCTGGGGATCATCGTCGGCGGCGTCTTTCTGGGACACGAGGAAAATCTGCTTGCTGGCAGCCATGGCTGTTTCAAGCGCCTGAATGGACTTCTCGCGCCCGACAAAAAGCGGGATCACCATGTGCGGATAAATCACCACATCGCGCAGGGGAAGCAGGGGCAAGTCCAGAAGCTGGTTTTCATGATTCATGTGAAGTCATCCTCTCATCAGACGGGGCCGACAGCTGCCAGAGACAAGGCAGACCCACTTGTTAATCTAGCTCTTGTTTGAGGGATGCATCAGTCAATTACAAGGGTACATGCGTAAAAACACGTTTTTTTGCATGAAAAAAGGGCCAAAAAGGCCCTTTTTTTCATCACTTGCTCATTTTCTCGCCAAACCGGTACAACGCTTATTCCGGCATGGCCTTGGGGGTTGGCTCTGCATTTTCGTAGATCAGCAGAGGCTCTGCATCACCCACAATGGTCTTCTCGTCCACCACCACCCTGGACACGCCTTCCTGCGAGGGAAGATCGTACATGGTGCCAAGCAGAACGCCTTCCAGAATGGAGCGCAGGCCACGCGCTCCGGTTTTGCGCTCCATGGCACGGCGGGCAACGGCACGCAATGCCTCGGGACGAAACTCCAGATCGACGCCTTCCATGGTGAACAGCTTCTGGTATTGCTTGGTCAGCGCATTCTTGGGCTCGGTCAGGATCTCCATGAGGGCTTCCTCGCTCAACTCCTCGAGGGTCGCAATCACGGGCAAACGACCAATGAACTCGGGAATCAGACCAAACTTGATCAGATCCTCGGGCTCAACCTCCTTGAACACCTGGCCAAGGCTCTTGGACTCATCCTTGCTCTTCACGGTGGCATTGAAACCGATGCCGCCCTGCTCCGAGCGATTGCGGATGATCTTGTCCAGACCGGCAAAAGCACCGCCACAGATGAACAGGATGTTGGACGTATCCACCTGCAGGAACTCCTGCTGGGGATGCTTGCGACCACCCTGTGGCGGCACCGAAGCAACAGTTCCTTCAATCAGTTTGAGCAACGCCTGCTGCACACCCTCACCCGACACATCACGGGTAATGGACGGGTTGTCCGACTTGCGTGAAATCTTGTCGATTTCATCGATGTAGANNGAGCCGGTGGGCCCGATCAGCAGGATGTTGCTCTTGGACAGCTCGACCTCGGGGCTGCTCTTGACGCCAGCAGTACGCTTCATGCCTGCGCGCAGGCGCTTGTAGTGGTTATACACGGCCACCGCGAGCACTTTCTTGGCCTTTTCCTGGCCAATCACGTACTCATCAAGCGTGTGCTTGATTTCATGGGGGGATGGCAGACGGTCACCACCCTTTTCCTGGCCTTCGGCCGGCACTTCCTCACGAATGATGTCGTTGCAAAGATCGACACATTCATTGCAGATATATACCGAAGAAGGCCCTGCAATGAGTTTTGTCACCTCATGCTGGGTCTTGCTGCAAAAGGAGCAGAACAGCGGCTTGCCGTCGCTCTTGCGCTCATCGGTCATATCATTACCTCGTCAAATGCGAGAGCACCTCAGGGGCGCTTCTCCAGTACCGTATCAATGAGGCCATAGGCCTGTGCATCAACAGCACTCATAAAGTTGTCACGATCCGTGTCCTTCTCAAGACGCTCCAGCGGCTGACCCGTGTGGTAGGCCAGCAGGTCATTGAGGCGTCCCTTGATTTTCAGGATTTCCTGGGCATGGATGGCAATATCCGACGCCTGTCCCTGAAAGCCGCCAAGCGGCTGATGAATCATCACGCGCGAATTGGGCAGGCAAAAACGCTTGCCCTTCTGGCCGGCTGCCAACAGGAAAGCGCCCATGGATGCAGCCTGACCTATGCAAGTGGTGGACACATCCGGCTTGATGAACTGCATGGTGTCGTAGATCGACATGCCAGCAGTCACCGAGCCACCCGGCGAGTTGATGTAAAGATGAATGTCCTTGTCCGGATTTTCGGACTCAAGGAAAAGCAGCTGGGCAACAATCAGGTTGGCCATCTGATCCTCGATCGGACCGACGATGAAAATCACACGCTCCTTGAGCAGGCGCGAGTAGATGTCAAAAGCACGCTCACCGCGAGCAGACTGCTCAACCACCATCGGCACAAGGCCGAGACTCTGAGGCTGTACGATCCCTGCATGGGGAGGAATGACGTAGGTCATGCTGGTTCCTTGAAGACGGCTGTCCGGTAAATAATCCTGACATCCCGCAGGATAGTCGAGGATGTTCATGTAACTACCGGGAGTGTCGGAGAGAGAGAGGCTGTGGTCAAGGCCACATGTGTTTCCCGGCGGCCGAAGCCGCCGGGAAAGGGACAGGATCAGCCCTGCTGGGGACGCAACACGTCTTCGTAGGCCGAAGCCTTGTCGGAGACCCGGGCCTGGGCCAGGATGTGATCAACCACCTGGTCTTCCAGCACAACGGACTCAACCTGCTGCAGCTGCTCCTTGTTGCCATAGTACCAGTTCAGCACATCAGCCGGGCTTTCATAGCTTTCGGCTATTTCTTCAATCAGCGCCTTTACGCGCTGGGCATCCACCTTGAGCTCGGCGGACTTGATGACTTCACCCACCAGCAGACCCAGTGCAGCGGCACGCTTTGCCTGTTCGGCAAAGAGCTCGTCAGGCAGCATGGACGGATTGATGTTCTTCGCATTGCCACCGAACTGACGCATCATGTTTTCGCGCAGACGCTGAATTTCGTTGGTAATCATGGCCTTGGGCACATCAATGCTCTGCGAGGTCACCAGACCTTCAAGCACCTGGCTCTTGATGTTGTTCTTGATGGCCTGCTTGAGCTCACGCTCCATGTTCTTGCGAACATCGGCACGGAACTTCTCGATACCACCTTCGCTGACACCAAAAGCCTTGATGAATTCTTCATTCAGCTCGGGCAGGACCGGGGTCTGCACGGTGTTGACCTTGACCTTGAACACGGCAGCCTTGCCCTTGAGGGCTTCAGCCTGATAGTCCTCAGGGAAGGTCACGTTGAGCGTACGCTCCTCACCAGCCTTTGCCCCAACCAGTCCATCCTCGAAACCCGGGATCATGCGCTTGGAACCCAGCACGATGGCGAAATTCTTTGAGGTACCGCCCTCGAACACTTCGCCATCCACAGAGCCTTCAAAGTCAACATCCAGACGATCACCAT
This sequence comes from Moraxellaceae bacterium, assembly GCA_003543245.1. GTDB lineage: Bacteria > Pseudomonadota > Gammaproteobacteria > Pseudomonadales > Moraxellaceae > UBA2031. The sequence goes on from DPJB01000026.1 coordinate 97,300, forward strand.
CTTTGGCGGCATCTGTCGATACTTCCCACGTGGCACGCTGGCGACGCAGGGTATCGATCATCTTTTCGGCATCGGCATCAGTCACTTCAGCGACAGGACGCTCGACCTTGATGCCGGCCAGGCTGCCAATGGTCACTTCCGGAAACACTTCAAAGCTGGCAACAAACGCCACATCTGCATTGCCTTCGTCCTTGATGGACTCGATGGTTGGCATGCCAGCAGGGCTGAGCTTCTGCGTGGTAACAGCTTCGTAGAAGCAGTCACGGATGATGTCGCCCAGTGCTTCCTGACGGATGCTGGCACCGAAACGCTTCTTGACCACAGCGAGCGGCACCTTGCCAGGACGGAAACCGTCCATACGTACAGTACGGGCGGTCTGGTTGATGCGGTCGTTGACTGCGCTGTCCACACGGGCCGCGGGCACAGTGATGGTCATGCGGCGTTCAAGGGTGGAGGTAGTCTCAACGGAAACTTGCATGGCGTCCTCTATTTTATGTGGCGGAAACAGTATCTCTGCTGTTTCAGTGCGTCGCGAAAAGACGGGCATTATAAGGAATGAAAAGGAGAAAAAAAGCCTGCGAGGCCGATGAAGGCCCCAGATGACGTACAGGTAATAAAAAAGGCGCCTTCAAGGCGCCTTTTTTATTACAACCCGGGAATTGGTGGGGCGTGAAGGACTTGAACCTTCGACCAAGAGATTAAGAGTCTCCTGCTCTACCAACTGAGCTAACGCCCCNNATGGGGTGGTCGATGGGACTCGAACCCACGACGGCCGGAATCACAATCCGGGACTCTACCAACTGAGCTACGACCACCACTGCTTCACACCGAGGTCACACCAGAGTGGCGCGCCCGGCAGGATTCGAACCCGCGACCACCCGCTTAGAAGGCGGGTGCTCTATCCACCTGAGCTACGGGCGCAGATCTGGCCTGGGGGTCACTACACAGGACGTTGTCAAAGAAAGTGGTCGGGACGGTAGGATTTGAACCTACGACATTCTGCTCCCAAAGCAGACGCGCTACCGGGCTGCGCTACGCCCCGAATTCTTTCAAGAACACCGTTTCCGGCTCGCCTCAATGCGAGGGCGCATGATACTGATGCCCCCCACCCCCGTCAACGCACAAAGAGCGGTTTTTTCAGGGGTTTTCATGGGGTTGGCGATTTGCTGAGCAATNNGGGCAACAATCCAGGTTTGGTTGGTCGGGCACACACATGCGAGAATACGCGCCGTATTCTACTCCCCAGAGACTTCCTTTCATGACTGCGCTTGTGCTTGATGGCAAACAACTCGCTTCTCAAATCGAAACCCAGCTGGCCACCCGCGTGGCCGCCATCAAGGCGCGTAGCGGCCGCACCCCCATTCTTGCCACCATTCTGGTGGGGGGCGACCCGGCATCTGCCACCTATGTAAAGATGAAAGGCAATGCCTGCCAGCGCGTCGGCATGGAGTCCATGAAGGTGGAGCTGCCGGAAAGCACAACCACTGAAGAGCTTCTGGCTGCCATTGCCAGGCTGAACGCCAATCCGGATGTGCATGGCATCCTTCTGCAGCACCCCGTCCCGCACCAGATCGATGAACGTGCCTGCTTTGACGCCATTGAGCTGGCCAAGGATGTTGATGGCGTAACCTGCCTGGGCTTTGGCCGCATGAGCATGGGTGAAGTTGCCTACGGCTCCGCCACACCAGCCGGCATCATGACCCTGCTGCGCTCCTACAATATTCCCCTGTCCGGCAAGCATGCCGTTGTCGTGGGCCGCAGTCCGATCCTGGGCAAGCCCATGGCACTGATGTTGCTGGCAGCAGATTGTACGGTAACGGTATGCCACTCCCGCACACAGAACCTGCCGGACTTTATCCGTCAGGCGGATATCGTGATCGGCGCAGTCGGCAAGCCCGGGTTCATCAAGGGTGAGTGGATCAAGGATGGTGCCGTCGTGGTAGATGCCGGCTATCACCCGGGTGGTGTCGGCGATATTGAACTGTCTGCCGTCAAGGACAGGGCCAGCGCCTGGACGCCGGTACCTGGTGGCGTAGGTCCGATGACCATTTGCACGCTGATCACGCAGACAGTCGAAGCCGGTGAAAAGCTGATCGGCTGATCGCGCTCCGGTTTAAAAGAAAAAGCCCGCATTTATGCGGGTTTTTTACATGCAGCACCTTCAGGCGCTTTACGTGGCGGGCAAAGTATTTGGCAACACAGCTCCACAAAAGACGCCAGGCAGTCCTGCCTTTCTGTAACGCGCCACTCCCGTTAAACCAGACCTGAATTGAGTCGCCGGACCAGCAACTTGTCGATACGCCGACGATCCATGTCGACGATTTCAAAATGCAGGTGTGACCACTCGAAATGCTCGCCGGTTTCCGGAACATGGCCGCGCAGAAACAAGACCAGCCCCGCCAGCGTCTGGTAGTCACGACCACCCTCCTCCATGTCACACAATTCAACAGGGAACAGAAGCTTGAAGCGGTCAATGGACAGGGAGCCATCCAGCAGATAACTGCCATCGTCACGCCTGACTACATCCGGATCCTGACTGTCCGAGTCATGAGTGGACATTTCCCCCATCAGGGCATCCATGACGTCCTTGAGCGTCACCAGCCCCTGTACGCTGCCATACTCATCAACGACCAGCGCTATGTGCTGTTTGCGCTCCCTGAAAGTATCGAGCAGGGTTAGCGGCGAAATGGATGCCGGTACAAACACCGGAAACTGCATCGCCGCCTGGATATCCAGCTCCTGCTGCCTAAGGCTTTGTGCAAAAAGGTCGTGTACAGCCACCACGCCAACCACATCATCAATACCGCCATTGAATACCGGCAGATAACTGTGGCGGGCCGCCAGCATTACGGCCTGCTGCTCTTCGGGGCTGTCCTGCAAATCGACACCGGTCACATCCGCGCGTGCCGTCATGACCTGGCCCAGCTGGTAATGATCCAGCCGCATGACATTTTCAATCAGATCCTGCTCCGCCTTTTCGAACACCCCGGACTCGATGCCTTCGGCAACCAGCACCTTGATTTCTTCCTGGGTGACGGAGGGGGCATTTTCAGGATTGAGACGGAAAGTATTCAGGAGAAAGTCGGTTGAACGCGTGAGCAACATCACCAGGGGCATGGTAATTCGCGCCAGTCCGGCCATGACAGGCGCCAGTATCCGTGCAATGCGCTCCGGGGCCTGCATGCCGATACGTTTGGGCACCAGCTCACCCACCACAAGCGAAACATAGGTTACCGCCACCACCATGCAGCCGGTAGCCAGTGGCTTGGCATAGGGTGCCAGCCAGGAAATATCGCTGAAGACCGGGATCAGACGCTGGGTGATGGCCGCCTCACCAAAGGCACCGCTGAGCACGCCAATCAGGGTAATGCCGATCTGGACGGTGGAGAGGAATCTGGTGGGATGTTCGGACAGCAGGAGCGCTGCGCGCGCACCGGAGTCGCCCTCCTCGGCCATCTGCTGCAACCGCACACGACGGGAGGAAACAATTGCGATTTCTGACATCGCAAACAAGCCGTTGATCAGTATCAGCAGCAGGATAAGAAGAATGTCCATACGGCCATCTTGAGGGACGCCAGGGCGTCGGAACCCGCATGATACGGAGAAAAGCCGGGACTGACAAAAGTCCGGCCTGTCGCGTTATGCTTGTGGGCAATCAACCCATACCAGAGACAACTGAATGTGCCAGCTGCTCGGCATGAACTGCGCCACCCCGACCGACGTAACCTTTTCCTTTTCCGGCTTTGCGGCACGAGGAGGCAGGACGGATCATCACGGTGATGGCTGGGGTATTGCCTTCTTTGAAGACAAGGCCTGTCGCCTGTTCATTGATCACGAGTCTGCCGCCACCTCCCCCATAGCCCAACTGGTCAAGAGCTATCCCATCAAGTCTCGTAATGTGATTGCGCATATCCGGAAGGCAACACAGGGCGATATTGCCCTGGAAAACTGTCACCCGTTCATGCGTGAGCTGTGGGGACGCCACTGGATCTTTGCCCACAACGGCAATCTGGAAGGCTTTTCTCCGCGGCTTGAGGGCTGGTATCAGCCCGTGGGCAACACTGACAGCGAACTGTCATTTTGTGCCCTGCTGGAAGGCCTTAAAACCCGCTTTGGCACCACCCCTCCATCCATGGAAGCGCTGTTTGAGGCGCTGGCCGAGCTGGCGATCCCCATAAGCCGGTATGGCACCTTCAATTTCCTGCTCTCCAACGGGCAGGCGCTGTTTGCCTTTGCCACTACACGTCTGCAATACGTGGTGCGCGAGTGGCCATTCCAGAAGGCGCACCTGGTTGATACCGACATGGAAATAGACTTTTCACAATACGCCACGCCGGGTGACCGGGTTGCCGTGATTGCCACCGAACCACTGACCGATGATGAAACATGGACGGCGCTGGAAAGTGGCGAACTGATCTGCTTTCAGGACGGGCAACCCGTCATGCGCAAGCTGACCCTGTCGCCGGAGGAGCAGCAAGCCGCCTGGGCAAGGGCATGTTCGCCTGCCGATGCATGAATGTCAGCAGGTGAGACCACCCATAAAAAAGCCGTGCATTGCACGGCTTTTTTATGGGCTCAGAGACAAAACATCAGTCTGCCTTGCGCCACTTGATGCCTTCACGTGAAAACTCGACCACCACACCACTGGCTTTGAGCTGATCTCGCAAGAGGTCTGACTGTGCAAAATCCTTGTTTTTGCGGGCCTCGGTGATTGCAGCAATCACCGCCTCCACCTCAGCCACAAAGTCTGCATCGCCGGCACCGGCCTGACGGAATGCATCCGGGTTCTGCTGCAACAAGCCGAGCACGCCACCCAGACGTTTCAGAAGTATCCCGTACCGGGCAGCCTCTTGCGGTTTTTCGGCCTTGCCAAGACGATTCACTTCACGGGCAATTTCAAACAATACAGCCAGGGCTTCGGGTGTATTGAAATCATCATCCATCGCCGCCGCGAAACGCGACCGGAATTCAGCAGCAGCTTCCGGTTCACTGGCTCCTTCCAGCATCAACCCATTGAGGGAACCATAGAAGCGTTCCAGCGATGATCTGGCATTATTGAGTGCATCTTCGGAGTAGTTCAGCGGACTGCGGTAGTGACTGGCGATAATGAAGTAACGCAGCACTTCGGGCTGGTAGTGCTTGAGCACATCACGGATAGTAAAGAAATTGCCCAGTGACTTGGACATTTTCTCTTCATTCACCTGCACAAAACCGACATGCATCCAGGTATTGACGTACTTCTCGCCGGTAGCACCTTCGCTCTGGGCAATTTCATTTTCATGATGCGGAAACTGCAGATCACCGCCGCCACCATGAATATCAAAGTGATTACCAAGGCAGCAGGTCGACATTGCCGAACACTCTATATGCCAGCCCGGACGCCCCTTGCCCCATGGTGAGTCCCATGACGGCTCACCGGGTTTGGCCGCTTTCCACAACACGAAATCGAGCGGGTCGGTCTTGATCTCGTCGATCTCGACCCGGGCACCCGCCTGCAAATCATCAAGGTTACGCTTGGACAAGCGACCATACGGCTTGAAGGACGACACGTCGTAATACACGTCGCCGTTGCTGGCCGGATAGGCGTGACCCTTTTCAATCAACGTCTTCACCATCGCGATGATCTGGTCGACAAATTCCGTGGCCTTGGGCTCGGTATCCGGGCGGATCACGCCCAGCGCATCGGCATCCTCGTTCATGGCCATAATGAAACGCTCGGTGAGGGCATTGAAGTCCTCGCCATTTTCATTGGCACGTCGGATGATCTTGTCATCAATGTCCGTAATGTTGCGCACGTAGGTGACTTTCCAGCCCGACTGACGCAACCAGCGCGTTACTACATCAAAAGAGACCAGCACACGGGCATGGCCAATATGACAGTAGTCATACACCGTCATGCCGCAGACATACATGCGTACTTCGCCCGGATGAATCGGGGCAAGTGGCTCCTTGCGTTTGGTTTCAGAGTTATGAATGACCTGCATGATCA
>DPJB01000030.1 GCA_003543245.1 Moraxellaceae bacterium
AGAAGCGCATGAAGCAGGTGGGCAGCGTGGAGATTCCACAGGAAGCCTTCCTTGCTGTTCTCAAGGTCGATAAATAAAAAATCGCTCTGGCCGAACAAGAATTTTACGAGGGTTATATGGATCTGGATTTTGCACTCATTCTGACGGTGGCTGTTCTGGTGGCAGGTCTTGTATGGGCTCTGGATATTCTGGTGCTGAAGCGGCATCGGGCAGCAACTGCAAAGGAGCCGGTGGCGGTCGAGTATGCCAAGTCGTTCTTCCCCGTGCTTTTTGTGGTGTGGGCATTGCGTTCCTTTCTGGTTGAGCCCTTCACCATCCCGTCCGGCTCGATGTTACCCACGCTGCAGATTGGCGACTATATTCTGGTCAACAAGTTCAGTTATGGGTTGCGCCTGCCAGTGATCGGTACCGAGATTGTGCCGATAGCCAAACCGGAGCGTGGTGACATCATGGTGTTCAAGTATCCCGAACAGCCACGGATCAATTTCATCAAGCGGGTGGTCGGGGTGCCTGGCGACCGTGTCGTGGTCAAGGCTGGGCGCGTCTGGGTGAACGGGAAGGAGCTGTCCCGGGAAGAGGTTGCGCTCCCCGATGCCGAGTCCTGGGAAATCTATTTCCGGGAAATGGACGGAGCGGTTTCGCACATGATCCGTCATGAGGCCGGTCGTGAGTCCATGAGCCCCGAGCGCGAGTGGGACGTCCCGGCGGGGAGCTATTTCATGCTGGGTGACAACCGGGATAATAGCCGCGACAGCCGGTTTTGGGGCTTTGTGCCGGATCGTTATATCGTCGGCAAGGCTTTTTTCATCTGGATGCACAAGAAGCCGGGCTGGAATTTGCCGGAGTTTGGTCGCAATGGTAAGGTCATCTGAGTCATTGATAATAATAACTCATACTTGAGGAGCTGCTTCATGCAAACTCGTCGCAGGCAGTCTGGCATGTCCTATGTGGGCGTGATGTTCATCATCATGATTATCGGTGGCGCCATCAAGCTGATAGCAGCTATTGGTCCTGCTTATTACGATTATTACACGATTGATAAAATCATTAGTGCGCTGTACCGGGAAGGCCGTACAGCGAGTATTGATGATTTCAAGCGTGGCCTTTCCGACCGTTTCCAGATAAACAACATCCGTGACAAATCAGTCGATGATTTCAATTACAGCATGGATGGGGGCTCGCTTGTTGTGGAGCTTGATTATGAATCCCGCAGCAAACTGGTCGGTAACCTTGACCTGATTGCGCACTTCCAGAAGACGTATGGTAGTGACGACGCAGAAGAATGAAGAAAACAGGCGTCTGCTCAGGACGCTTGGTTATGTGTTCAATGATTCTGCGTGGCTGGAGCTGGCGCTGACGCATCGTAGTGTCAGTGGCTCTCGCAATAATGAGCGTCTCGAGTTTCTGGGGGATGCCATTCTCAATTTTGTTGTTGCGGATATTCTTTTTCAGCGCTTTCCTCAGGAAAAGGAAGGGCGCCTTTCCCGCTTGCGTGCCTCACTGGTCAAGCAGGATACACTTGCCTCGGTCGCCCGGGATCTCAAGCTGGGTGATTATCTTCGTCTCGGGCCGGGCGAGCTCAAGAGTGGCGGCTACCGGCGCGACTCCATTCTCGCTGACACGGTCGAGGCCTTGCTGGGTGCGATTTATCAGGATTGTGGCGACATGACGGTGTGTGCCGGTCGCATAGAGGCATGGTTTGGCAGCCGGCTGGATGATGCGGGTCAGGAGGCCATCATCAAGGATTCAAAAAGCCGCCTGCAGGAATATCTGCAGTCCAGGCGCTTGCCACTCCCGGCCTATACGGTAACGGCTGTCGAGGGAGAGGCACATAACCAGAGTTTTCAGGTCTGTTGCGAAGTGCATGGTCTGGAATCTCCCACCGAGGGCAGCGGGCTCACCCGGCGTCATGCCGAGCAGGATGCCGCCGCTCAGGCACTTCAATTACTGGGTATCAATGATGAGTAATGACGATAACGTCATCAACAGTTTCTTTGGAAAATCGGCCGAGACAGCGGCCGATTTTCGTTGTGGCTATGTGGCGATTGTCGGGCGCCCCAATGTCGGCAAGTCGACCCTGCTGAATCATATTCTCGGGCAGAAGCTCAGCATTACCTCGCGCAAGCCGCAGACGACGCGGCATCGTATTCTGGGCATCGTGACGAAGGAAAAATCCCAAACGGTTTATGTTGATACGCCTGGCATCCATGGCGAGGAGCGCAAGGCCATCAACCGCTATATGAACCGTGCGGCGACATCGGCATTGCGCGATGTTGATCTGGTACTGTTTGTGGTTGACGGGCTCAAGTGGACGCCTGATGACGAACTCGTCATGGAAAAGATCAAGGCGGTATCGGTGCCGGTGATGCTGCTTATCAACAAGGTTGACACTATTGAGGACAAAGAGGTGTTGCTGCCCCGCATTAACGAGCTGGTGGCGCAGTATGGCTTTGTCGAGGTTGTGCCGCTGTCTGCCCTGAAGGGGCATAACGTGGATCGCCTGCAGGAACTGGTGGAGGCTCGTCTGCCATTTTCACCGCCGTTCTTCAGGGAGGACCAGATCACTGATCGTTCTCCGCGGTTTCTGGCGGCCGAGACCATTCGCGAAAAGGTCATGCGCCAGCTTGGGGATGAAGTCCCTTATGAAATCACGGTGGAAATCGAGGAGTTCAAGCAGGAAGGCAAGCTCAAGCGGATCAGTGCACTGATACTGGTCGAGCGTGACGGGCAGAAGGCGATTGTGATTGGTGATGGCGGCCAGCGTCTCAAGCGCATCGGTACCGATGCGCGTTTGGACATGGAGAAGCTGTTTGGCGGCAAGGTCATGCTGACGCTCTGGGTCAAGGTGAAGGGCGGCTGGTCGGATGACGAACGTGCCCTGAAAAGTCTCGGTTACGACGATTGAGGGGCGGGCCGGCATGACAGCATTGCTGCATGCGTATTTCCTGCACACGCGTCCTTATCGCGAGAGCAGTGTGTTGGTGGATCTGCTAACGGCCGAGGCTGGCCGTGTTGGTGGTATCTGGCGCGGGGGGCGACGGGCAAAACGCAGCATTCCCCAGCTGTTCCAGCCCTTGCTGGTTGATCTGCAGGGCAGCGGGGAGCTGAAAACGCTGCGTCAGGTCGAGCCGGCCGGCCCGGCACTCATGCTGGCCGGCCCGGCGCTTTTCAGTGGTTTTTATCTTAACGAGCTGCTGAGCCGCCTGTTGCCGCGCGATGAAGTTCAGTACGGGCTGTTTGCCGGTTATGCCCAGATTCTGGGGGAGCTGGCTGAAGGGGCCTCCGTGGAGTCACGCCTGCGCTACTTTGAAAGGCAACTGCTTGATGTTCTCGGCTATGGCATTGATTTCACGCATGATGCCGGAACTGACGGCATGATCGTTGAAGGATCGCATTATGATTTTCATCCGGAGCGAGGCTTTGTGCGAGCCTCTCCGGGAGCTTCTGCCTTTCCCGGGGCGGTGCTGTTAGGGCTGGCCACTAGTGAGGCCCTGTCTTCCGAGGGCTTGCAGGTACTCAAGCAGGTTCACCGGCGGGCACTGGCCCGCCTGCTCGGAAACAAGCCACTGAAGAGCCGGGAACTTTTTCTGGCCTTGCGCTGACTTTTTTAGGAGAGCTTCATGTCCCGTCCGATTTTGCTGGGCGTCAATATTGACCATGTGGCGACCTTGCGGCAGGCCCGTGGTACACGCTACCCCGACCCGATACAGGCTGCACTGGTGGCTGAGGAGGCGGGAGCAGATGGCATTACGCTGCATCTGCGTGAAGACCGTCGACATATCCAGGACCGGGATCTGCGGCTGATGGCCCAGGTGCTGCAGACGCGCATGAATTTCGAGTGTGCGGTGACCGAGGAGATGTTGCGATTTGCCGAGGAAATCCGGCCGGCGCATGTCTGTCTGGTGCCGGAAAAGCGCGAGGAGCTCACCACGGAAGGTGGGCTTGATGTCGTGGGACAGTTTGAAAAGGTGCAGTCTGCCTGCCAGCGTCTGGGCCGTCTCGGGATTGATGTCTCGCTGTTCATCGATGCGGATGCAGCCCAGATTGATGCCGCCGTTCGTGCGGGTGCTCCAACGATCGAGATTCATACAGGTGCTTATGCCGAGGCAGAAAGTTCGGAGCAGGAGGCGCAGGAGCTTGCCCGTATTCGCGATGCGGTGGCTTATGCCAGTGGCCGCCTGGTGGTCAATGCAGGGCATGGCTTGCACTATCACAACACCCGGCCGATTGCGGCGCTGACAGGCATTAACGAGCTCAATATTGGCCACGCCATTGTGGCGCGCGCCATTTTCAGCGGACTGGCCGGGGCTGTGCGTGATATGAAGGCGCTTATGCAGCAGGCACGTCAGGAAGCTGTATTACAGGCATTGCAAATGCCGGCGTAATTTTGCAGTCAGCTAAAAAAGCCGGCATCAGCCGGCTTTTTTGTGCGAAGAGCTCAATTGCCCGGGCGGAACCGGCGAAGCATCGGACTACGGCTGACGAAGTCCAGTGCGCCCGGGGTAAAGCGCTTGGCACCATAAAGTACCCATGCCTCCGGACTGACGGGCACGACAGCACGATTATGTTCAATCGCTCCCAGAATGGCATCTGCCACCAGATCAGGCCCGTAATTGCGTTTGCGATAGAACTCCACAATCTTTTCCTGGGCTTGTCCGGTTGATCCACGCATGCGGCTGCTGGCCACAATGCCGGTATTGATCACGCCAGGACAAATTGCACTGACGCCGACACCCTTGTCGGCCATTTCGGCCCGTAATGCCTCGGAGAGGCCCATGACGGCATGTTTGCTCGCCGAGTAGGCGGTCATGTCCGGTGCTGCGTAGTAGCCCGCTGCTGACGCCAGATTAATGATGTGTCCGCGGCCGTTGGCCACCATGGCGGGTGCAAACAGCTTGCAGCCATGCACTACCCCCATCACGTTGATGCCCAGCACCCACTGCCAGTCATCAACGGTGGTGCTGAGGAAGTCGCCAGCCATGCCTACGCCGGCATTGTTCACCAGAATGTCGAGGACACCATGCTTCTTGAGGACCTTGGAGGCCATTGCCTGCATGTCATCCCAGTCGGCGACATCCACGATATGCGTGTCGACGTCACTGGCTCCGAGACGGCGAGCTTCGCTGGCCGTTTGCTCCAGCCCCTCAGGATTAAGGTCGCTGATGATCAGCGTGGCGCCCAGTTCTGCCAGTTGCAGTGTCGTGGCTTTGCCAATGCCGCTGGCTGCCCCCGTTACAAGGACTTTCTTGCCGCCGAAGAATGCCTGTCGCTTATGTTTGCTCATGTGAGGTGCCTCAATCAGACAGGGAGCGTCACGGTTGCAGTTCGATACTGCCCGATACATTGATGGTGAGGCGTGTTTCTCCTCCGGCAAATGTGGGGGAAGGAGCCGATTCGGCATCCATCACCTTGGAGGCACGCATCATGACAGGCTGCGGCATGTTACCTCCTGCTGTACCTATTCCCATCTGGACAAGCTTGAAGTTCTTGGCGTTCCAGGCCTTGCGAATCGTGTCGGCACGGGTACGGAAGTTGTCGATGGCTTCAGTTGTCAGGGTGTCTTCAAGCTTCTGGCGGGTGTCAGGGGCCACTGAAAAGCTGATGCCATTCAGCTGTAGTTTTTCCTGAAGCAGGCCGATCAGCTCGCCAGCCGCCTTGAAGTCCCTGGACTCAAGACGGATTTCGGAGCGTCCGCGCCAGCTCTCCAGTTTGCTGCTTGATGTGATGGTGCTGCCATAGATAGGCCATGACTGTTGATTGCCACTGCTGGCTTTGACTGTCGGGTAGGCATCAGATTTTTTCAGGGCATCGTTGATGGCGAGCGTCAGTTGTTGCGCCAGGCGCCCCGGATTCTTGTCGCTCAACTCAATACTCAGTGTGGCATTAAGCTGGTCATTGGCAATTTCACGGGCCACTTCGGTTGAGAAATCAACACGTTGATAGGTCGGTGTTTCAGCCATGGCGGTGAGTGCTGTGCTGGCAAGCAGAAGGACGGTGGCCAGGCGCAATGAGAAGGCAGACATGATTTTCTCCAGTGGACGATCAGGCAGCGAACTGCAGTGGGGGTGTTCCGTAAGCTTCCATCTGGATCCGGGAGCTGGAACGACGGTCTCTTCAAACAGTGTCTGATGCAAGTGTATTTTTGCACAGGACAGATACATCCCCGGAGTGGATATTCCGGTATTGCCGTGATGCCGTCTGCAGTTGTCAGTGGTGCCGCTTTTGCACCGAGTCCATGTGCAGTGCGATCCAGGCAAATGCGCAGAGCAGTGTGAAGAGCATGGCGTTTGCAGGAATATAGTGATTGAAGTCTACGCTGGCATGGATCAGCAGGCTGATTATTCCCATCATGGCTGCAAATGCCATTCCGCGGAGTAGCTGATCATGGCGCATCCGTTGGGCACGGACGGCTGCCCACAGGCTGCCCAGCGCCACCAGGGCAAAAAGGGCAGCACCAATGACGCCGTACTCCCCGAGTATCTGCAGGTAGTCATTGTGGGCGAAATCGAAAAATGGGCCGACATCCGATGTGCGATATGCTGGAAACTGGCTGCCAAAGCTGCCGGCACCACTGCCGGTAAGCCAGTGGTCCCTGATCCAGAGCAAGGCATTTGCGTTTACATCGAGGCGTACCTCTTCTCCAAGGTGGGTCTGCCCGATCCGGCTTGCCAGCTTTTCCAGACCGAACCACGTGCTCACGATGAAAAGATCGATAACTATCATGCTGGCAAACAGCACAATCAATGAGCGTGATGCTTTCCGGTAGATAACGATGCCTGCCAGGGCACTGATTCCCATGCTGGCAAAGAATGCAGCATTACCCATGCGCGAATAGGTCATTACAAGGGCAATCACCATGATGACCACAAAAAGCCGGACCCGTGCTTTTCCCTCCAGCAGCGCTCGTAAAAAGCGCCGGCTGTGCTCGCGCCAGCTGGTGTTATTCCGGGATGGCTTCTGGCTGGCGATCAGAAGCCCTATGCCAACCGCAAGGCACATTTCCAGATAGCCGGCCAAGTGGTTGCGGTTTACAAATGTCCCGGTTGTCGAGTCCTTGAGCGGGCTGATGATCTTGAGACCCAGCACATCAAAACCCGGTCCCCCCAGTGTGACCAGCACTGCGTAAACGGCTTGAATGACGCCACTCAGCACAATAATCTGTGCTGTCTTTTCCAGTCGGTCGCGGGAGTAAACCAGTTGGGCGGCGCAGAAGAAGGTAAGTGCATATGCCAGGCTTTTCTGCAGTGCCAGAACGGAGGATGTCGTGTTGATGGCAAGGCCCTGTATGCCGACAGACAGCAGTTGAACCAGTGTCCAGAGTGCAATGCCGGCGAGAAGGCCAAGGGGATACACCGACTTACGCAGGCTGGTGCTTAAACCAATGCGGCCATTGGCGATTTGCCAGCAAAGGCCTGCCGCGATCAGCGCCAGCCACAGCTGCAGGAACTGCATTGCCCATACCCTGTTACTACCCAGGGGAATCGGGGCCCAGACCAGCAAGGTGCAGAAGGCAATGAACAGACGGCGATCGGCTGGCAAAGCAGAGTCCATTCGTTGCCTCTCCCTCGAATCGAATGAAAAGGGCCAGATAACTGGCCCTTTTGCTATATGCAGTGAACCAAAGCCTTAGTTAGGGCTGGCAGTGCTCTCTCCACCACCACCACCACCGCCAGCACTGGGGGCGCTGATCTGATTGGTTGAAGTATTGGTTGGGCCTCCAACCATCGTGCCAGACTTGCCATCTTTTGAAGCGCTGGCAAGGGTTACATTAGCCGCCTTGCTGGCGGATGTGATTGATTCTTCAGGTACGGCCTTTTCCCGTGCAACGTTGGCAATATCTTCTGCCTGGCGTGGTGCCACGGCAAATGCTGCTGTCAGCACATCCTTGGCGGGCGCCTTGGCATCAAGTGCTACCCGCACATAGTGTGTTGCCTTGTCTGGCTGGGAGGCGATGACGGCCCTCATGATGGACTGTGTTTGCGCCGGTGCAGAGATCAGAGCCTGCCTAAGGATGCTGTCGGCCTGGCGGGGGGAGGTGCGCATCGCCTGTGGCAGGAACTTTGAGCCATCCGCCCCATCCGCCAGCGCGCGCTGAACGATTGGCACGGTGTAATAGCCAGGGGACTTGACGATAGCCGTCGGTACGATGACACCGGCCTTGTCAGGAGCTCCTTGCAGGGCGGCAGACACGACCTGTGGCGGGCTCAGGTTAAAGTGCTTGTCCAGTGCCACCGAGACTATGCTGGCTGCCTGATTGGGATTCGCCTGAAGTGCTGCTGTAATGGCGGCGTATGCCTGCTCCGGGGCTGCATCAAGGATTTGGCGCAGTGCTTCATCAGTCGAAACTTTTGCCTTTGCGGCATTGAGAAGCACGGTCTGGATAGGCAGATCCGCCTTAAGGTCACTGGCGATATCGGCTTGGGCGATGCTTACGGGAAGCAACAGGCCTACAGCAAGACCAATCAGAGTGCGACGCATGTGAAACTCCCTGAAACGTAGGCCGTTGAGCCCTAAATGTCGGTCATTATAAGCGGGGGGGGCGTGAATACAATGCCGTTCCCATCACTAGTACGGCCAGCCTGCCGGGGGGGTGTTAATTCTTGATGAGCGGGACAGAAGTACCTTCAGGGGCTGATTCATGGTGCCCCGGGCGCGGAACTTATAGAATCGTGCTCCCAAAGAAGGAGGAAGTCATGGCCCCTGTCGTAAACCGTATTGAATCCTTTATTTTCTGGAGCCGTTGGCTGCAGTTGCCCATGTATCTGGGGTTGATCGTTGCCCTGGGTGTGTATGCATACAAGTTTCTCAAATCGCTGGCCACCATGGTCATGAGCCTTCCGACCCTTACCGAGAATGACATCCTCCTGCAGGTGCTGGGGCTTATAGATGTGGTCATGATTGCCAACCTGCTGGTCATGGTCATCATTGGTGGCTATGAGACCTTTGTCAGTCGCTTGCATCTGGATAATCACCCGGATCAGCCTGACTGGCTGGATCATATTGATGCCGGTGTGCTCAAGGTGAAGCTGGGCGTGGCGCTGATCAGTATTTCCTCGATTCATCTGCTGCGCAGCTTCATCAATACGGGCAACCTTTCCGAGCACACCTTGCGCTGGGAAATCACCATTCATGTGGTGCTGGTATTGTCGGCGCTGGTGTTGATGCTGACCGACTGGATGCTGACCAAGAAAATGGCACAGGCACATCCGCCTGTGATTGCACGGCCGGATCACTGACCCGGGCAGACTGGTCTGGCGGAGGCTCCTGTCAGACCAGTTCCACCACGTTCTTCCATTGCTGGCGCTCAAGTTTTTGCGCCAGCTCCTCGGCCAGTCTCTCGGTTTCAGCCAGAACCTTGCGCCAGACAGCCGTGCGCTGGCCATCATCCATTTGCACAAAATCATGCCGGTCCGGAATGCGGCCATTGGGCAGGCCGGCAATGAACTTCTGCGAGGGTGTGATCAGCAGAACATTGTCCATGCTGGCGGCGCGGGGTTTGCGCCACGGCAGCATCTTGTCGAACCAGCCAGGGATCAGACGCGGACTGAAGTGCAGGTAGAGCACGATGCCGTTGTCATAAGGCAGTGGCGTATCGAAGTGATAGTCGATGATCCCGCCGTCAACACAGGTGCCCCCGCTGGTGCCTGCAATGTCGTGAACAGCCTCCATGAGCAGTGGAATGGAGGCAGTGGCCATTAGCGCCTGCTGCAGGTTTCCTGTGTTCAGTCGGACGTTTTCCTGGGGGAACATTGATTCCTGAAAAGGCAGCTTGCTAGCCGCTGGCGCAAACAGGATGCGTTCGAAAAAATGCTTCAGGTATTTGCGTCCGGCGGCATTGGCCAATGCGGATGCGCCCAGCTGAAATTTGCCGGGCTCGTTGTGGCGATCCAGCATGGCTGGCCGGCAGCGGTTGGCAATGGTATGCAATCGACGCTTTTCTGAGTTCACGATGGCGGCATGCTGCTCACCCAGAATGGCCTCCAGAATCCTGCTGCATTCAAGACTGATTTCGCGGGCATCTGGTTTGGCCGTGTAGGCCTGCTCGAAATAGGCGGATTCAAAACGGTCAAAGGCGGCCAGCGGATCCGGTTGGGCATAGCAGGCAAAGCGCCAGCTGCCTATGGATGTGCCCAGAAGGTCCACATCAACCTGGGTGTCAGCGGCCAGACGGGGGGCCAGAAAGCGGTCAAGCTGGTTCAGTACCAGCCACTTCGGGCCTCCGGATGCGCCAAGCATGGCCCGGATGTCGGCAAGTTGCAGGCCGTTTTCCTGCAGGTGGCGGAGTGCTTTCGGGCCGGCGGCGATATGGAGCGGAGATTTCATCGACCAAGCTTTTCCTGCCAGACCCTGGTGTCAAAACCGCAGAGCAGATCGCTGCCGGTATCCAGAACGGGGCGCTTGATGAGCGAGGACTGCTCCTGCATCAGGCGTAGTGCCTTTTCGCGATTGATGCTGGTCTGGGTGTCGTCATCCAGTTTGCGCCAGGTGGTACCTCGGCGGTTGAGCAGGGTTTCCCAGCCCAGTGCCTGTTCCCAGCGTGCCAGTGTCCCGGCATCAATGCCGGATTTCTTGTAGTCGTGGAAACTGTAGGCAACACCATTGCTGTCCAGCCAGGCGAAAGCCTTTTTCATGGTGTCGCAGTTCTTGATGCCGTAAATTGTGATCATTCTGACTCCTGTAAAAAAGGCAGCTTGCGCTGCCTTTTTACTAACGTGCCTGACGGATGTCAGTCCACACGCAGCAGTTCGTTGATGCCGACCTTGGAGCGGGTCTGCGCATCCACCTTCTTTACGATGATGGCAGCATACAGCGAGTACTTGCCATCCTTGGAGGGCAAGCTTCCGGGAACCACCACTGAGCCGGCCGGCACGCGACCGTAATGGATTTCACCGGTTTCGCGATCATATATGCGGGTGCTCTGGCCGATGTATACGCCCATGGAGAGCACGGCGCCTTCCTCGATGATCACCCCTTCCACCACTTCCGAGCGTGCGCCGATGAAGCAGTTGTCTTCGATGA
>DPJB01000007.1 GCA_003543245.1 Moraxellaceae bacterium
CTGACCAAGATCGCGTGGAAGCACGATGTGCAGACCATGATCGAGGGTCCAGGCCATGTGCCCATGCACCTCATCAAGGAAAACATGGACAAGCAGCTGGCCTGCTGTGACGAAGCGCCATTCTATACGCTCGGCCCGCTGACCACGGACATTGCCCCGGGCTACGATCACATCACGTCCGGTATCGGTGCGGCGATGATCGGCTGGTTCGGTTGCGCCATGCTGTGCTACGTGACGCCGAAAGAACATCTCGGCTTGCCTAACAAGAAGGACGTGAAGGACGGCATCATTACCTACAAGATCGCCGCGCACGCTGCCGATCTGGCCAAGGGCCATCCGGGTGCGCAGATTCGTGACAATGCACTGTCCAAGGCACGCTTCGAATTCCGCTGGGATGACCAGTTCAATCTGGCGCTGGACCCGGATACGGCGCGGGAATACCACGATGCCACGTTGCCCAAGGAAGCACACAAGCTGGCGCATTTCTGTTCCATGTGCGGCCCCAAGTTCTGTTCCATGAAAATCACGCAGGAAGTGCGTGAATATGCGGCGGAGCGTGGTCTGGCCGCAGAGCGGGCGGTAGAGTCGGGTATGGAAGAGCAGGCAGTGCGCTTTCGTGAGGCGGGTGCCGAGGTGTATCGCGAGGTCTGAACATGCGGTTGTTTCTTGCCTTCCTGCTGCTCGGCAGTGTTTATGTCTGGCAGCATGACGATGAGTTGCGGCTGGCCTGGCGCCAGTCGCAACCCGGCTACACACCGCCGCAAGTCACACTGTTTGCCACCAGCTGGTGCGGCTACTGCCGCCAGATGCGTGAATATTTTGCAGCTGAAAAAATTCCGTATACCGAGCTTGATATAGAAACCAGTGCACGGGGCAAGGTCTGGCACGAACAGTTGGGAGGGGGTGGTGTTCCCGTCACTCTCGTCGGTGAGACAGTCATTCGCGGGTATAACCCGGGCGGTGTAAGTGCCGCCCTGGCCTCCCAGTAACAGCAGGTTTCATTAACAGCAGGTTCCATGGCAACCAATAATTTCAGCAAGGACGATGTTGTCGTCGAGAAAAGGGAAACCCTGTTTCAGGGCTTTTATCGTCTGGACAAGCTGCATCTGTCGCATCGCCAGTTTGCCGGTGGCAACGGACCGGTCATCAATCGCGAGCTCTTTGTGCGTCCGCCAGCGGTGGGTGTGCTGATTTATGATCCCGCGACCGATGAAGTCTTGCTGATCGAGCAGTTCCGCGTTGGCGCGCTGGAAGATGCGCACCCCTGGCAAATGGAGATTGTGGCGGGCCTGATCGAGCCCGGTGAATTGCCGGAAGACGTGGTGCGCCGCGAAGCACAGGAAGAGGCGGGGGTCACGCTGGGGCGGGTCGAGCGGGTGATGGAGTTTCTGCCCAGTCCCGGTGGCTCGGATGAGCGTTTTGCCCTTTATGTTGCAAGTGCCGACCTGTCACAGGCAGGCGGCATTCATGGGCTGCCCGAGGAAGGCGAAGATATCCGTGTTAATGTCATGAGCGTGAATCAGGCACTCACGGCGGTGGAGCGCGGACGTATCAATAATGCGCCCTGCATCCTTGCCTTGCAGTGGCTGGCCCTTAACAAGCCGCGCTTGCTGGCGCGCTGGAAGAAGTGATGGCACTGGCGCTTGCCCCCCTGCGTTACACGGTGGATCTGCAGCATCTGCAGACCCTGTGTGCACTTAATTACGGCCGACTGCGTCGGTTGTTACCTGGGCTTGAGCGCGACCACTACCGGTTTCACTGGGATCAGCCGGGTACCGAGCAGGCCCTCATGGAGATCGAGGTGCTGGAGCGGTCGGTCTACACCGATACCCTGCTGATCCACCAGACCACGACGCGCCTGCCATGGTGCCCGCGGCTGGATATGGAGGTTCGCATTTACCACGATGCCGAGCTGGCCGAGGTGCTGCGCTTCCAGTCCTCCCGTGGCATTCCCGCCCGAAACCGCTACCCGAACCCTGCCATGCATGCCCGGGACGAGAAGACCCAGGTCAACGGATTTCTGGCCGAGTGTCTGGATCACTGCCTGCGGGAGGGCTATGTCGACGTGCTGCCTGTCGGATGGGGTGTGGACGAAGGTTCGGGTGTGTGACCGTATTCTGGTAATCAGTGCTTTTATTGCGTTACATTCAGGATAACAAAGAGTTCTAGGGATGGTACCTTGACGCAGATCGACCCGCGGCCACTTCGAGTGGTCCAGATTACAGACTGCCACCTGTTTGCCGGCACGGACGGCCGGCTGCTTGGTCTCAATACGGAAGACAGCCTGCGACTGGTTCTGGATCGCGTGACCTGCGAGCAGTCCCATATCGATGTCATTCTGGCGACCGGTGATCTGTCGCAGGATGGCTCCATGTCGTCCTATCGCCGGTTCCAGCAGCACCTTGCCCGGTTCAAGGCCCCCAGCTACTGGTTACAGGGCAATCATGACCTGACCGAGCCCATGGTGAATGCCCTGGGTGGGCACGGCCGGCGCGACAGCCATCTGAGCCCCTGCCTGATTGCGGTCGGGGACTGGCGCATCATCATGCTCAACTCCAGTGTCGAGCATGAAGTGCCGGGCTACTTCATGCCTGATGAGCTCGAGTTCCTGCGCGATGCCCTGGTGAAAACCCGTGGACATCACACCATGGTCTGCCTGCATCACCATCCCGTGCCGATGGGCTGCGACTGGCTTGATAACCAGGTGGTCCGCAATGCCGGGGAGTTCTGGGCAATCATGGATGCGGTAGACCACGTCAAGGTGGTGCTCTGGGGGCATGTCCACCAGAACTCCGAGCAGGTCCGCAATGGCGTGCACCTGTTTTCCTCCCCGTCGACCTGCGTACAGTTCAAACCACTGAGCAAGGATTTTGCCGTGGACGACATTGCCCCGGGTTATCGCTGGTTTGACCTGTATCCGGATGGCCGTTTTGAAACCGCCGTGTCCCGCGTGGAAGGTGTTGCCTTTGATGTGGACATGTCGGTAAAGGGATACTGACCGACAGGCCCAGCATGTGGCACAGGATTTACAAGAATGCGCAGCTGCGCATTTTTTGTTTGTGGGATGGCGGAAATGAAAGAGCTGATCTACATCCATGGATTCAACAGCTCGCCGCAGTCCGCCAAGGCGCAGCAGTTACTGGCATGGGCTGCGCAGTACCAGCCGGATATACGGATTCATGTGCCGGCACTGCCGGTTGATCCGGAAAAGGCTCTTGCCCTCCTTGTCGCCAGCGTGCAGGCTTGCGGGTCGCCTCCGGGCCTGATCGGCTCTTCGCTGGGTGGCTTCTATGCCAATGTGCTGGCAGCCCGTCTGGGCTTGCGTGCCGTGTTGATCAATCCGGCGGTACATCCCCATCAGTTGCTGGCACAGCATCTGGGGGAGATAAGCAATTATCATACGGGCGAGGCCGCCGAGCTTCGCCATGAAGACATTGCCGTACTGGCGCACATGGATGTTTCTCCCCGGCACCCGGAGCGTCTGTGGGTGCTGCTGGAAACCGGTGATGAAACCCTGGATTACCGGCAGGCAGCGGATTTTTATTCAGCCTGTCATGTTGATATTACGAAGGGTGGCTCGCATGCCTATGAAGGCTTTGTGGCAAAGCTGCCGTCCATTGTGGAATTTCTGAATAATCAGGTTGTGGGTAGATGAGCAACAATTACACAGCAGAAGCCATTGAGGTGCTGTCCGGGCTGGACCCGGTCAAGAAGCGCCCTGGCATGTACACCGACACCCAGCGCCCCAATCACCTTGCGCAGGAAGTCATCGATAACTCCGTTGACGAAGCCCTTGCAGGACACGCCACGCGCATTCAGGTGGATCTTTATGCGGATGGTTCGCTGTCGGTGACCGACGACGGCCGTGGCATGCCGGTAGACATTCACCCCGAGCACAAGGTGTCCGGTGTAGAACTTATCCTGACCCGTCTGCATGCCGGCGGAAAATTCTCCAACAAGAATTACCAGTTCTCCGGCGGTTTGCATGGCGTCGGTATTTCGGTAGTGAATGCGTTGTCGAAACACCTGATTGTGACGGTGCGCCGGGATGGCAATGTCTATCAGCAGGAATTCCGGGACGGCGATGCGGTAACACAGCTTGCCGTGATCGACTCCGCACCGAAGCGGCAGTCGGGAACCACGGTAAGATTCTGGGCCGACGGCAAGTATTTCGACAGCCCGAAGTATTCCGTGTCCCGCCTCAAGCATGTGCTCAAGGCCAAGGCCGTGCTGTGCCCCAAGCTCACCATTGTGTTCACCGATCACCAGAGCGGCGAGACACACACCTGGTATTACGAAGACGGNNGAGCTGATCCAGGAGTCCTACGTCAACCTGATTCCCACGGCGCAGGGCGGTACGCATGTGAACGGTCTGCGCACCGGTCTGCTGGATGCGCTGCGTGAATTCTGCGAATACCGCAACCTCTTGCCGCGTGGTATCAAGCTGTCACCGGAAGACGTGTGGGACCGTTGTGTCTTCGTGATTTCGCTGAAGATGCAGGACCCGCAGTTTTCCGGCCAGACCAAGGAGCGCCTGTCATCGCGCGAGTCGGCCAGTTTTGTGTCAGGTGTGGTGAAGGATGCGTTCTCGCTGTACCTGAACCAGCATACCGATGTTGCCGAGCAGCTGGCCGAGCTGGCCATCAACAATGCACAAAAGCGTCTGCGCCAGAGCAAGCAGGTGGCGCGCAAGAAAATNNCGCTCCGAACTGTTTCTGGTGGAAGGCGACTCCGCCGGTGGCTCCGCCAAGCAGGCACGTGATCGCCAGTTCCAGGCAGTGATGCCGCTGCGCGGGAAAATCCTGAATACCTGGGAAGTGGACTCCGGCGAAATTCTTGCCTCGCAGGAAGTGCATGACATTGCCGTGGCCATTGGTGTTGATCCGGCCTCGGATAACCTGGAAGGACTGCGTTACGGCAAGATCTGCATTCTGGCCGATGCCGACTCCGATGGTCTGCATATCGCGACCTTGCTGTGTGCACTGTTTGTGAAGCATTTCCGTCCGCTGGTGGAGCGTGGCCATATCTTTGTTGCCATGCCGCCGCTGTACCGCATTGATCTTGGCAAGGAAGTGTTTTACGCGCTCGATGAAGACGAGAAGCGCGGCATCCTTGATCGCCTGGAGGCGGAAAACAAGCGTGGCAAGCCCAATGTGCAGCGATTCAAGGGGCTGGGTGAAATGAATCCCCTGCAGCTGCGTGAAACCACCATGGCGCCCGATACGCGCCGCCTGGTGAAGCTGGCGCTGGATGATTTTGTTGCTACCACGGAAATGATGGACATGTTGCTGGCCAAGAAGCGCGCCAGTGATCGCAAGAGCTGGCTGGAAAACAAGGGTAATCTGGCCGAAGTCGAATTGTGATTGATCACCTGTCGCTGAAGCGGCGACGGGATTGGATTCTGGAAAAACGTAATGACTGATTCATTGAATCTGGATTTTGAGAATACCGAACGCCGGCAAATGTCGGAGTTTACCGAGCAGGCCTATCTGAACTATTCCATGTACGTGATCATGGATCGTGCCCTGCCGCATATCGGTGACGGCCTCAAGCCCGTGCAGCGCCGCATCGTCTATGCAATGAGCGAGCTGGGGCTGAAAAACACGGCCAAGTACAAGAAATCGGCGCGTACTGTCGGTGACGTGCTCGGCAAGTTCCATCCGCATGGTGACTCGGCCTGCTATGAAGCCATGGTGCTGATGGCGCAGCCGTTCAGCTACCGTTATCCGCTGGTGGACGGGCAGGGTAACTGGGGTTCGCCGGATGATCCCAAGTCCTTTGCCGCCATGCGTTACACTGAGTCGCGCCTGTCGCCGTATGCTGAAGTCCTGCTCAGCGAGCTTGATCAGGGCACAGTGGACTGGCAGCCGAACTTTGACGGCACCATGGAAGAGCCGAAAGTCCTGCCGGCGCGATTGCCGAACCTGTTGCTCAATGGCACCACCGGCATTGCCGTGGGCATGGCGACCGATGTACCACCACACAATCTCAAGGAAATCGCCAGGGCCTGCATCGCACTGTTGCAGGACCCGGGCATTTCCCTCGATGAGTTGTGCGAGATCGTGCAGGGACCGGACTTGCCGACGCGCGCCGAAATCATCACGCCGCGCAACGAGCTGATCAACATGTATGCCACGGGTCGTGGCGGCTACCGCATGCGTGCCGTGTACGAAGTGGAAGATGGCGACATCGTGGTGACGGCCCTGCCGCATCAGGTGTCCGGCGCCAAGATACTGACGCAGATTGCAGACCAGATGCAGGCCAAGAAGCTGCCGCTGGTGGCAGATCTGCGTGACGAATCCGATCACGAAAACCCGACGCGTCTGGTCATTGTGCCGCGCTCGAACCGCGTTGATGTCGACCAGTTGATGAATCACCTGTTTGCAACCACCGATCTGGAAACCACCTATCGCGTCAACATGAACGTGATCGGGCTGGATGGCCGTCCCCAGGTCAAGAACCTGATGGACTTCCTGACCGAGTGGCTGGAGTTCCGGTTGCTGACGGTGCGTCGTCGCCTGCAGCATCGCCTCGACAAGGTGGAAGCGCGCCTGCACATTCTTGACGGCCTGCTGATTGCTTTCCTGAATATCGATGAAGTCATCCGCATCATCCGTGAGGAAGACAAGCCCAAACCGGTGTTGATGGAGCGCTTTGGTATTTCCGATATCCAGGCCGAAGCGATTCTTGAACTCAAGCTGCGTCATCTCGCCAAACTAGAAGAGATGAAGATTCGCGGCGAACAGGATGAGCTGGAAAACGAGCGCAAGGGACTGGAAAAGATCCTGGGCTCACATGCCGAAATGAAGAAGTTGCTGGTGCGTGAATTCACCGAAGACATGAACAAGTATGGCGACGAGCGTCGTTCGCCAATTGTCATGCGCAAGGAAGCCCAGGCGCTCTCCGAGACCGAGCTTTCGCCCAGTGAAGCCGTCACTGTCGTGCTGTCTGAAAAGGGCTGGGTGCGGCAGGCCAAGGGTCACGATGTCGATGGTGCGGCGCTTTCCTACAAGGCGGGCGACAGCTTTTTTGCCAGTGCCGAAGGCCGTAGCAATCAGCTGGCGCATTTCATTGACTCGACCGGGCGCAGCTACTCCGTGCTGGCGAGCAGCCTGCCCTCTGCGCGCGGCCAGGGTGAGCCGCTGTCCGGCAAGCTCAATCCGCCGCCGGGCGCGCAGTTCCGTGGCCTGCTCATGGGCGAGAACAAGCAGTCCGTGGTGCTGACAAGCAGTGCGGGTTACGGCTTTGTGACCACCCTGGGCGATCTTGAGGCGGGGAACAAGAACGGCAAGGCCATCCTGAATGTGCCCGATGGTGCCAGTGTGTTGACGCCTGCACTGGTGGCAGCGCTGGAGACGGACCTGCTGGCAGTGCTGAGTACCGAGGGGCGTTTGCTGGTCTTCCCGGTCAGGGATTTGCCTCAGTTGTCCAAGGGCAAGGGCAACAAGCTGATGAATATTGCGTTGGATGAAAACGAGACCGTAATGGCCGTGGTGACTCTGGCTGAGGGGCAGAAGCTGACCGTGCAGGCTGGCTCTCGTCACATTACGCTCAAGGCCAGTGATCTTGAGGTTTATCGCGGGGAGCGTGGCCGTCGTGGCGCCAAGTTGCCGCGCGGGTTCCAGAAAGTGGATGGCATGCGCGTCGAGGTCTGACGACAGGCGGGCGAAGCATGGCAGCAGGATGAGGCTATGCTTGCTTGTGGTGTATTCGGGAGGATGGGCAAGTGACGGTAATGGCATTACAAAAGTCGGTACTGACGCTTGATGACCTTGCACGACTCAGTGCCGAAGAGCTGGGCGGCCTGTATCAGGCGGGTGACGTCCCGGCCAATCTTGCCGTGCTCAATGGCGCCACCAGGGGGCGCATGCTCGCGGTGACCGCGCTGGATGGTTCGCCGCTGGCGGGGCTGGTGAGAACCATCGCGGCATCACGATTTTTCCCCTGGGAAGGCAAGAGCTTTGATACCCGTGCCAGGAAGAGCGGGCATGGCGACAACCGCCTTCGCCTGCCGTTCTATCGCGGGCACTGGTTCGGATTCCGGACCCGGTTTGGCCGGTCACTGCTGGATGGTGCCGAGTGCATCATGCTCGACTACGACAGCGTTGCAAATCCGCGCCCTGTCCGTCGCATTCGTGATGAGTTGCGTGAAGTGGTGCCGGGCTTGTACATGGGGCCTGCCATGTGGCGTCGTCGCAAGGGTGGCCCGTTGCTGTTGCTCTGGTTTGCACTCGACACACGACAGTCACGCTGAAGCTGGCCGGC
Source organism: Moraxellaceae bacterium (assembly GCA_003543245.1). Taxonomy (GTDB): domain Bacteria; phylum Pseudomonadota; class Gammaproteobacteria; order Pseudomonadales; family Moraxellaceae; genus UBA2031. Next base: position 8,266 of record DPJB01000007.1, read on the forward strand.
GGTTATGAGCGGGTCACAACGGATGTAGACAGATGAAAAACCGGCCATGTGGCCGGTTTTTTCAGGCCGTTTCAGCCGGGGTGAGAATGTGCAGGCTCTGGTTGCTGATGAGCTGCTGGTATTCGGGGGCAAATGCCTCGACGACGGCAACCTGCAGGGAGGTGTCGTCGCTGACAGCAAGACGGAACGCGGCGCCAAGCCGGCAGGGCAGGGAAATGGCAGCTGTCGGCACGGTGGTCAGAATGGTGCCAGTCGGAGCCGTGCGCGCCAGGATTTCTGCCTGGGTGGCATCGGCGTGACCATGAGTGACGCCAGCCTTGCACGGCAGGCTGAGGCGGCCACACGCACGTCGTTCTTCACCGGCATCATTGACCAGTTGCAGAAACAGCTGGGCAGCTGCCAGGGCGCAGAACGGCCTGTCTTCATTGTCGCCGGTGTGAAAGTGAACAACGACACCATCCACGCCAAAAGGTGTTTCAACTTCGCCGCCATAAAGCCGGGCGGCACGATCAATGAGCTGATCAAAAACCGTGAGCATTTCATCGGCCATCGCGGCATTGACGCGTCGCAGCAAGCCGTTCGGATCGTCCAGCACAATGTGCAGATGGCTGCCGGGGGTGATGGTGGCAGGGATATCTGCTTGCGGAACTGGTGCCGCAGGTGTGGGGCGGTTTTCCGGATGCATCGGACGGGCACCACGTGCTGGTGCAGGCTCACTGCGTGCCATAAAGAAGCCGCCAGCCAGAACCAGCAGGTGGAGCAGGGCGGAAAGCCCGATGTTGCCCAGACTGCCACGGACAATGTCACCGCGTGACGGCGTCTGCAGGCGCAGGTCGACCTGACCGAGTGCCTGCTGCTGAAGCTGCATGGGGGCGGAAAAGAGCCGTCCCTGATCATCGGTCTGACCTGCTTCCGAGAGGCGCTCGTTTTGCGGCGTGAAGAGGCGGACACTGGCGATGCCAGGGTGATTCTCGTAACGGGCTGTCAGTACACTCAGGCTGACCATGTCACGGGCAAGGGCGAGTGGTGCGGCCGCATCGGCGAGTTGCTGTGCCAGCAGGCTGCCTTGCTGCCCCTGACTGTTCCACAGGGCGGTTTCCGTGCTGTTCACGGCGAGAATGCTGTGCACCAGAAAACTGGCACCTACCAGTGCAACCCAACGTCCTGTGCCCTTGCTCATCGTCCTGCCCCTGCCAATAACTGTTCCATTATACCGGGTCATCGCGCTGACGTATCGTTCCGTGTGTCTGTGAGCTGCCGATGCCGACGGATAATTGCTAGAATCGCCCGAAATCCGCCAGACGACCCGAGCATGCGCGAAATCATCCTTATCACTATTGCTGGCCCCGATCGCCCTGGTATCAGCGCCCGTATCACGGGGCTGCTTGCCGACCATGACGTCAATATTCTCGATATCAGTCAGGCGGTCATTCATGACCATCTCTCGCTGGGTATGCTTATTGAGACTCCCTCCGAACAGGAGTCGGCCCTGCTCATGAAGGCGGTGCTGTTTGCGGCGCATGACATCGGCCTGACAGCCCGCTTCACGCCGATTACGGCAGAGAGTTATCAGCAGTGGGTGGCCGGGCATGGCAAGTCGCGCTATATCGTGACGCTGCTCGCGCGCAAGATCACGGCCGAACATATCGCCGCCGTGTCAGGGCTGGTGGCGGCGAACGATCTCAATATTGACGGGCTCTCGCGTCTGTCCGGTCGCGTGCCACTGGAAAATGAAACCGGAACGCCCAGCGATACGCGCAAGGCCTGTGTCGAGTTTTCGGTGCGTGGCGAGCCACGGGACATCAATGGCATGCGGGCGGCATTCCTGCGCCTGGCCAACGAACTCAACCTGGATATTGCTTTCCAGAAAGACAACGCGTTCAGGCGTAACCGCCGCGTGGTCTGTTTTGACATGGATTCGACCCTGATCGAGCACGAAGTCATTGATGAGCTGGCCAAGGCTGCCGGCGTTGGCGACAAGGTTGCGGCCATTACCGAGCGCGCCATGAACGGTGAACTCGATTTCACCCAGAGCTTCAAGGCGCGTGTTGCCTTGCTGAAGGGGCTTGATGCCAGTGTGCTGGAAGGCATAGCGGCCAACCTGAAACTCACCGAGGGTGCCGAACAACTGATCGGTACGCTCAAGGCGCTGGGCTACAAGACCGCCATCCTGTCAGGCGGTTTTACCTATTTCGGTGAGTACTTGCAGAAAAAGCTGGGCATTGACTATGTGCATGCCAATGCACTGGAAATTGTGGATGGCAAGGTCACCGGTAATGTGATCGGGCATGTGGTGGATGGCCAGCGCAAGGCAGAATTGTTGCGGGAAATTGCCGGTAAGGAGGGGGTGAACCTGGAGCAGGTCATTGCCGTGGGGGATGGTGCCAATGACCTGCCCATGTTGGGAATCGCCGGTCTGGGGATAGCCTTCCGTGCCAAGCCGATGGTCAAGCAGAATGCCAAGCAGGCGATTTCCACGCTGGGGCTGGATGGCATCCTTTATCTGCTGGGTGTGCGTGACCGTGATCTGGACTTGCGCTGACTTTGCTGGCGGTATGTCAGCGGAAGCTGAGGCAAACTTCTACGAGCAACAAGCCAGCCAGGCCATAGCGGCCTGACTTAAACGAAATGGCCCCCACGAAACCCGGGGTGATTCAGAACTATTGTTCAGCTTTAGGGGAGGGTTACATAGGCGCCTGTACTCGAGTCGGTAATCGCAAGGCCGCCATGTGCTGGCGGACTCACCAGTTTGTAACGGTCAAAGTTGCCATCCGCATCGGTAGCAGCCGGCAGGGTGCCGTTGTATACGCTGTCTTCCGAAATCAAAGTACCCTGAACAGCATCCGTTGGCGCAGCATTCATGCCGGTAATAGTAATACTGAGCGTGCTGGTCGCGGTCGCCCCCGATGTGTCGGTGACTGTGTAATCGGCAGACACGGTCCGAGTCGCAGCTTGCGCCAACGTGGCGTTAGCTACATCTGCAGTCGGGTCATAGCTGTAACTGCCATCACTATTCAATAGCAAGCACGCCGGGGGTATTCCGGTGATTGCAAAGCTTAAGGAGTCACCGGTATCGATATCGTAATCGTTGCCGGCTACAGACCCATTGATCAGAGGGCCATTTTCTTGTGCGGTCGCCACATCAGTCACCACCACCGGCGCATCGTTGGTGCTGGTAATAGTGATAGTGAGTGCGCCCTGGTCGCTCAGGCTGCCGTCGGTGACGGTGTAGCCGGCGACGCTGCCGGTGATGGTCGCGCCTTCGGCCCGCCGGCGCTGTCGTCCTGCGCGACGGGTGCGCCGTTGCCCATAATGGTAAATATGTGCTCAACCTCTACCGTTATGGGGTTGCCTGAGGTATCTGTCACGATAACTAAGGCATGTATTTTATGGGTGCCTGCAGTGCCGAGAGCGCGCCCCCGAACCGCGATAGAAAATGTTTTATTGTCGGGATTGATCGTCGTAACCACTTGGGAGCCATCGGGTAACGATAAAGTCACTACGTCGCCGGCGTTTGCTCCTCGCATCCAGCCCGAAATCGTTACATCTGCTCAAGCTTGAATAAGGGAGAGCACGTTATCCCCAGTGATGGGCTCAAGCTTGATGACGGGATCTTTTGCGGCGGATGATCTGTTATTTTTAAAGGCCCCCGACATTGATGTGCCGCTAAAAAGCCCAGGCAAGGCTACTACTGGAATCAACAGTGGCAGGACGGAACTGGAGTCGAGAAATGCGACAGTCACGTCCCCGATTGGTTGTTCATCTAGGTAGAGCCCTTCTATGCGAATAACTTATCCTCCGACCAACACTAGCAGTTACGCTGATCCTTCGTGCGCAATTGAAGCAACATCCTCCTGCGAAAACAGATAGTTGCTGTTGGTGACATCTGGCTCGACAACGTACGTTCCAGCCTTGAAAGGAATTTCGAGGGTCGACATATCTGGCAGCTCCTTTGCAGATGTTGGCATCAGTTAAAATGTAAGTGTGCCTTAGAGTGGCGCTGCGCCTATGCGATTTGATTGCCAATGTAATTACTTAAACGTTGCTGAGCCTGTCGCTTGCCTCCCCTGCAGGAAGAGTGATCGATAATCAGCTGGGGGGGCAGCGGCTGACTGTCCTCAAGTAGGTGGCGCGATTTGCAGGGGAGCAAGTGGTTGGGTAAGTGCATAGTCGGTAGACATAAGCAAAAACCACCATCGCAAGCACTGATTGAAGAAATACATGCTATTAGTCGGTGCGATAACTATCTAAGGGATTACCGGTAGAAAATAGTCGATAAGTGGCGTGGCCAGTTCGGTTAATCATGATGTGAATCAATAAGTATATGCATTGGATTTGTGCGTGGGATATAGGTGCTATAAATACTAGATGTCGGCACTTTCGCGGTTTTCATGTATCAAGGACGGATATCCCCTCGGGTCAAGAAGAAGGAGATATTTATGGAGTCTACGTTGGTTGAAATGCGTCCAATAAAAGTGGCTGTGCGGCTATTTGATGCTCGCGAACATTGGCATCTTAGTCGCGCAATCGAAGCGGGGGCGCGCATGGCCGGATTCCCTCTGCAGGTTGATGTTCCGGCTGGGGAGGCTGATATTTTGGTGGTGGCGCCCGAGGAGCCGGGTGCAGAAGTTCTATTGCGGGGGCGTGCCGGTCAGCTTTATCCACTTCCCGTTGCCTATGGTTTGGGGTGTGATGCGACGCACGTCTTGGATCGGCCTGCACGTGCTAGGGATGTTAAGGAGCTGCTGGAGAGGATCGTTCCAGGCATCATGTCGGCTAAGCCTCTGCACGGTGCCGCAGAGGTTGAGGCGGAGGGCTTAAGGGTGTACTCGCTACCTTTTGGAGTGAGAAATCTGCAGGCGGTTCTCGAGAACATCATTGAGTCACATCACAATGGTAATCCCTTAGAGGTTTCCTGCGCATCCGGAGGCTCGCTTATATTGATTCCGCGCTTGCGGAGGGTATTCGGCGCTAAGCATAAGAGTGCCCATGAGGTGGCTGCCTGCATTAGTGAGGCCGGCGAGCCGACGATTAGGATATTGAGTCACGATGAGGCTCGTGAGCGTTGTGAGGGAAGCGGTCTTAATGCTGTTTCGCTGGAGTCTGTGGCATGGGAGCTGTCGATGATGGCCGTACCTACTCCGGTCAATTATAGCAATATTCATGGTCTCTTGGTCAGGCTTAGACGATGGCCGAATTTTTCTCTGCTGCCTCATCGTCAAGTACACCTGCAGCTTGCTGCTTTGTTGGTGCGCAAACAGATGCCCGTTGCTGAGCTGCTTCAACGGATGCCGAATGAATTTGACACGCTGGCCCGATTTCTCAATGCCTGCTGCGCGATTGGAGTGCTTGAGGTTTCGCCAGTGGCAGACTCTATAAAAGTGCCAGAGTCGTCTGGCGAGATTGAGTCTGGCGAGATTGAGTCTGGGGGGGAGGTAAAGGCGGGGATTTTTCGGAAGCTAATCGCGAGGCTTGCGCGGCGATGAACGAAATCTATGAGCTTAAGATTGTGATTACTGGGTGTGTTGGTGCCGGCAAGAGTACCGCGATTTCTGCAATTAGCGATATTCCGGTAATTTCTACCGAGGTTGACGCATCAGATGAGGTCGCAAAGGAAAAGAAGACTACAACGGTTGCCATGGATTATGGCGAGGTTACCTTGGAGGACGGTCAGATTATAAAGATATATGGTACGCCGGGGCAGAAGCGCTTTGCTTATATGTGGGAGATATTGGCAGAGGGCGCGCTGGGTATCATTATCTTGCTTAATGACAAGCGTCCTGATCCTGTAGGTGATATGGATATGTACTTGGAAAATTTCAATGAACAGATTCGCCAGTCGGTGGCTGTTATTGGGGTTACTCATGCCGAGGATGATGCTGAGGGAGTGGCAATGTCAAAATACTACGACTATCTTTCGGAGCGCGGGCTTAATCATCCAGTCTTCTCGGTCGATGCGCGGGATAAGATGCAGATGAGGCTTATGCTGGAAACCATGGCGGCAATTATCGGCAGCGAGGAGATGTTGGATGGAAGAGTTGATTGAGAGCGAGCCTCAGAAGCGAATCAACGGATACTTGCGTGCGCTCGTGGAGCGGGTTGATTCTTGTGTAGGAGCAATCATTACCACTGTTGATGGGCATCTCGTGGCGCGTGCTGAGAGATCAGAGTTGCCGGCGAAGCGATTAGCAGCGATGGGTAGTACTTTGATGTCGCTCGGTAATACGATCACGCGTGAGCTTGATATGGGTAAATGCCGCAATGTGATTTCAGAGAATGAGAATGGTGTTGTAGTTTTTCTCCAGGTTTCGCCAAAGTCAGTTCTTGTTGCTGCGTGCAGCGATCGTGGCAGTCTGGGCATGATGCTAAGTGCTGCCAAGGCGTGTATTGATGAAATATTGCTAGATTCAAAGTTAAATGCTTCAAAACCACAACAACAGTAAGGAAGGGTATAAAAATGGCTACACTTAATGAGATATGTAAGGGAATTCTGGGTGATGTGGAAGGCGCTGTGGGGTGTGCAGTGGTTGACCTGAATTCGGGTCTGATGCTGGCAAGTGCGCACAGTGTTCCCTATTTTTCGCAGACGTATATCGATGCGGTGGCTGCTGCATCTGTGGAAATGTTTCGTGGCAAGAATATCGTGGCTGTGGAGAAGCTGCTGGCCTCACAGCGTGGCGTTCCTGTCAGTAAGAGCATTCAAGAGATGCAGATGACGACGGCAGGAACGTTCCACTTCATGTCTGTAATTCCAGAAAAGCCGGATGCACTGGTTGTTCTGATTACTTCGCGCAAGGCCAATCTTGGTATGGGTTGGTCTGCGCTGCGTCGTGCCTTGGGTGAGATAGCGCCTCTTTGTCCTTGAGGGCGATTTATATTTCCGATTGGGCTAGATATCGGGGGCGATTTTGTTGTCTCCCCCGGTATGTCGTGGATTTCACATGGATATCTATGTTGTCGGTGCAATAGGAGGTTGTCCTGTTTCTGAGGTGGCGATCAGGGATGTGCTGGCGCATCCTGTTGAAATAAATACCGGTAATGGTTTTATAGGGCGACCCGGGACGCGGCTCTGTGTTTCGGAAGCTTATGTGGCAAAGATCAAAAACGACTTTTCGATGGCGGAGCGCGAAGCCAAGGATTGGTGTCGTCTGCAGTTGGAGAAGGAGTGTGGGTTTGGGATCTATCACTCAAGCAGAACATGGTTTTGTTTCAGTAATGGAAGTGGTTATGCGACTGCAAACATTACGAGCAGGTTGCCTGTTCTTTCGCAGGTATTGAGTACGGCTGAGGGGGAGGATTACTGTGACCTTCTGATTCAGCTTGTCGACTTCTATTTCAGCTTTTATCGACGCTGTGGGCGACGTCAGGATGAGGGGCTGACAAATTACGGTGTTGATGAGGGGCGTCTCTGCTATCTGGATGATGATCTGTATGAGGTTGATAGTGGCCTGTCCTTTGCGGTTAGTTTGGCGGGGTATTTTCGAGCGATTCCTGGGGTAGGTGTTGATGCTGCCAGGCGGCTAGGGGAGGCCCTGAGGGCGCAGATGATGTTGTTGGGGCGGAATTCGCCCGATACATTTGCGCGCAATTTTCGTGATACGTTCCTCTCTCAGGAAAAGGAGCCGTTGCGGGCGGCGCTTCTGGGGGCGCTATTGCCGGAGCCAGTGGTTGGCGCGCAACGACAGGATGGCTTGGTGCCTATGGCGGGTCGGGTTGCTGTGCTGGCCGATATTCACGCCAATCTGAGGGCTCTCACCGCTGTATTGGCAGATATGGCGAAGCTCGGGCTGGAGCAGGCGATTGTCCTTGGGGATGTGGTTGGTTACGGGCCTGATCCAGCTGCCTGTGTCGAGATGCTGGAGCAGCGAGGCTTCCAGATCATTCGTGGAAACCATGATGAGGCAGCAGGAACAGGTAAAATCATGGCGGGCTCTAGTCGAGCGGCTGCATGGTCAATTCCATGGACGCGCGAGCAGTTGTCGGATAGTCAGCGTGAGTGGCTTTCCGAGCTTCCGCTTTATTTGCGAAGCGATGATTTTCTTGCAGTGCATGGTGCCCCTGTCGATCCTACATTCATGAATGCTTATGTTTACGCTATGACAAGTGATGCTAACTTGGATTATCTTCAGAAGCAGCGTATTCGTCTCTGCTTTCACGGGCATACGCATGTTCCCGGATGTTGGTATCGCGATCAGGGGGGGGTGACTCGGTTTAGCAAGGATCGATCGCAATTGCACTCGTCAGCGAGTACCTTGCTTGTGTGTCCTGGCTCTGTGGGGCAGTCTCGTGACGGATCGGATGCGGCGAGCTATCTGGTCTATGATGGCGCGATCCGGTCATTCGAGTGGCGACAGATAAACTATGACATTGATGGTCTGCGGCGCGATATGTCGGATCTGGGGTTCCCTGAATTTGTCCAGCGTCTTTATGCTTCCGTTGCAGATTAGCCGCCTTGGATGTGAAAACTGGAGGCGTTGTGAATAATTATCATTTGGAGGATTTGGCTCTTGTAAGGCGCTCTGCCGCGACGCTCCGTGGCTGCATTGATGATAGCCTTCCCTATTTTATTTCTTCGCTTTCTTCGGGTTTTCCGGGGATTGGCAGTCTCTTGCCAACAGTTGAGGCTCAGCGCAGGAAGTTCAGTGCGATGCTTGCGACACTGGGTAGTGAGCGAATGTTTGAGGATCGTGAGTTCATTATGAGTCAGATGGGGCGTCGTCATGCTTCGTATGGCGTTATCAAAGGGCACGTCCCCGCACTTGAGATGGCCCTAATGGCAACAGTTGAGCGTTTTGATGGGGAAGTAACGCTACGGGCTCTGGATGCGTGGAAGAGAGTGCTGGGTGAATATCTTAGGCTCATGTCCGAGTCCTTGCCCGAGTTGTCCAGCATGGGAGGCGTTGTGGAGGCGGCGGTCGGCGATTCTCGAACCTCTACCCTGCTGGATGATGTTGGTGGGGAGGCAGTCGTCGAGGCGGTGCACAGAAGGTTCTATCGGGAAGTATTTGATGACCCATGGATTGGAATATTCTTTTATGGAAAGAGCATTGATTCTCTTGTTATGAAACAGACTAAGTTCATGGTTGCTGCTTTCGGGGGGGGGGATGATTACAAATGGGAAGCTCCCGACGTTGCGCACTTACACATGTATATCACTGATGAGCAAGCCGACATAAGAGAAATAATTCTGCGTAATGCTATTCGTGAGCAAGGGCTATCAGCCTCCGTCGAGGAGCGTTGGCTTGCTACGGATCAGTCTTTTCGGTCGGCTATTGTCAAGACTAGTATTGAGTCTTGTCGGGTGCGTGGGCCAGGTCAAGTCCCGCTCGCTGCCCGTCGGCCCGAGGGATATCGGGTGCCAGTCTTGCTTCCCAGAGACTAAGGGGGCTTGCTCGCGCTACGGGATACTCTGTTAATGGAATATCCTGCGCAAATTGAGATGTTCCATTGTAAGCCTCCCCTGGAACTGGACATCAGTTCCTAGAGGCTTCGGCCAATTGGGTCTCGTACCGTTGTCTACCCGAATCGACTGAGGCAAGGGGCGCCAGCCTTTCACCTGCTCAAGTGTGCGGATCACACGAGCGGATGGCATCGATGTGTCCACCTCGATGGCCAATGCCTCCCGATTAAACTCGTCGATCAGATTCAGCGTACGGAATCTGGCGGCCATTGAGTGGGCTAACGCCCAATGCCTATGCCAGGCAACTGGCTGGAAAAACGGATACAGTAACCACGGACTCTAAAGCTGCGTGATACTCAAAAGCGGGAGGACGTCGACCAGCTCTGTTCAAGCTGGCTGAGGCTGGTGACGCAGCAAAGTCCGAAGTACTGCGGGCGCGCCGGCAGCTCAACGAGTTGCTTGCTTTGGTTATCAGCAAACGCAATGCTTTTCGTCAGGAGGCGCAGTTCGAGCTAGTCAAGACGCACGCCGAGCTCGCTCAGACCGAGCAGGTCTACACACAGCGCGGGGCGGCGTTGGGATCGACTTTCCTGCGCGCGCCCATGGCCGGCATTGTCAATAACGTGCATGACCACGCGCGGTGCTGTGCTGCGCGCGGGCGACAAGCTACTGCAGATCGTGCCCTCTGATGACCCACTCATCGTAGAGGCCAAGGTGGCGCCCGCTGACGTCGCCTTTCTCCGTAACGGCCTGCGTGCTAGTGTCAAGCTTGATGCTTGGGACTACACGTTATACGGCTCTCTTAAAGGCAGGGTGGTGTACATCAGCCCGGACACGCTCGAAGAGGAAATGCACGGCGAGATGCGTCCGTATTATCGTGTGCATATTCAGACCGACAGCAATACTCCCGAGGGTCGCAAGCCGCTGCGCCGCACGGTAGACGAGGCGATGCATGAGCCCTGATGCCTTCAGCCCTGCGAGTCATAATGCATGGTGTCGCCGGGGGGCTGCAGGAAATAACCTTGCAGGAAGTGCACACCAAGTGTCCACAGCTTTGACAGGGTCGTGGCATTTTCGACATACGACACAATGACTTTCTTCTCGTCAGCCGCCAGATCGGCACAAATTTTCTTCATGGCACCCAGGCTCTGCTCGTTGCCCAGGTCTTCGGTGAAGGAGCGATCCAGCTTCACGTGCGACACGGTGACATGCTTGAGCGTATTGAGCGGATTGAGGGTGGTGCCAAAGTGGCTGATGGCTACCGGGCAGCCGGCTTGCGTGAGTGCAAAGGTCTGCTCCTTGGCGGCTTGCAGGTAGGTCACCATGTCGCTTTCGGCGAATTGCAGGACAATGGGCTGGCCGCTCGGATTAATGGCCTTGGAGAGCTTGCTGATCCATGCTGGCAGGCTTGTGTCCTGCAGGGACTCGGCCGTGAGATTGACCATCATGCGGGATTTTGGGCTGATCTTGGTGTGCTCCTTCAACTGCTTGGCTGCATTGAGCATTACCCAGCGGTCTACCTTGGCACCCAACTGGTTGGCGATGGCGATCGGCATGAATACATCCGGCGTGAGCACTTTGCCGTCCTGCAGCGGCAGGCGGACAAACACCTCATAGAACTCGCCACCTTCACCCATGACGTCGACCAGAGGCTGGTATTGCAGCTTGAACTTGCTCTGCTCGATGGCATCGATCAGCAACTCCAGCATGGCGGAATCGGAGCTGGAGGCTTTTTCGGCCAGATTGAATACTTCGACACCATTGCCCTTGGCCAGCTTGATCTTTTCCGATGCCGATATGGCGCGGCTGAGCATTTCAGCGGAGTTGGGGGCGGTTTCGCCCACGATGGTAATGCCGATGCTCAGACTGGTTTGCTGTGTCTTGCCGTCGGGCAGGGCAATCAATTGATCATGCACTTCCTTGCACAGGATCTCTGCTTCAGCCTTGGCCTTCTCTACTTCCAGGCCGGGCACGAGCACGGCAAAAGCCGCGTCACCAAAGCGGGCGGTATCGGTACTCCTGAAGTGCTTGCCAAGGAGTGTGGCAACAAACTTGATGACGGCATCCGTTCCTGCGAGACCGGATGAGGCAGCGATCTGCGTCAGGTTGTCGATGGCCAGGTAGAACAGGGCAGATCGGGACTTGTCCTGATGCGACTTGCGAACAGCATCTGCCAGAGTGGTTTCGAAGCGCTGTCGGTTGGCGAGGCCAGTAAGGGAGTCGACGTTGGTGGCCACTTTCAGCTTCTCGGCAAGCTCTGCCGCCTTGCCGTCGTCACGGCGGATGATGATCTGTGTGCAGGGCTCGCCATCGTAACTGGCGGCTGACAGTTGCATCATGGCGTCAATTTTCTCGCCATCGGCCTTCATGCCATGGAAGCGCAGGTCAGCAGAAATGCTTTCTCCCTTGTTGTAGGTTTTCAGGTAGTCCTTGAAGTTGCTCAGGTCTTCCTTGGCCACCAGGTCAACAATTGGCATGCCTTCAAGGTCATCCGCACTTTCATGCCCGAACAGCTCGGCATAGGCCATGTTGGCGTAGATGTGCATGCCGTCATGTACATAGGCAATCGCATCGCGAGAGTTGTCGAGCAGAAGTTCACAGCGCTTTTCGGTCTCGGCCAGTTGCGCCTCGGCCTTGCGCCGTACGCGACGGCTTTGCAGGCTGGCCAGCTCGCGCTTGATAGCCAGTACCAGATGCGGGTGCGTGTCATGAACCACGGCATCGCACGCGCCGGCCTGCAGGCACTCCACCACGATTTCCGGATCGTATTTTTCGAGCAGGACGATGCAGGGAATGTCCTTGTCCAGCTTGCGGACATGAGACAGTGCGATGTCGAAGGTGACACCGTTGGTGATCTCGCCCACCAGCATGATGTCCCAGGGATTGTCCTTGAGCGCATCCGCGAGGCTGTCCGCGTCAGACACCATTTCCGGACGCGTCGCAATGCCGGAGTTCTTCAGGGCATTGATGACCTGCTCGGTGTTGTCCTGCGATTCGTGCAGCACGAGCAGTCGGATGGTCTCGTTCTTGGGAGGCATGCGTGAGCGATTTCCTACGGTCTCGGAAGAAGGCGCCTATTCTGGCGCTCCCCCGTGTTTTTGCAAAGAGTATAAAGCAGGCATATCCGCTTTCCTGAGAGGCGGGTTGCCGATGTCCCTTGCAATGTCAAAGACTTGCCCAGATGGAGTCAAAGTCCTCGTCGTCATGTGCACTGTTGGTGCGTGTAGCAGCAGCTTCGCCTTCGGTCGGGCGTCGCATAAGGGTGAATTCGAACTGGCTGAAACTCTGTGTGGCGCTGACCTGCTGGGTCAGCTGTGCCTTGACCTCTTCGCCGTCCAGGTTCAGCACCAGCTTGTAGCCGGTCCGGAACGTCAGCGCCGGGGTGATCAGTGTGGCCGGACGACTGATGGCTTTCATCTCCGGCAACAGCAGTGTCCGCATGTATTCGGAGGCTTCACCGGTTTTCTTGATGACGCGCGCTCCGCAAGGCTTGGCTTTGGGTGCCAGGACTTCGACGCCCAGTTGCGCCCCGTGACCTGGCAACTGCTTGACCCAGCGGATGACGCCCACGCTCCAGCCATTGTGGCCATCTTCGCGCAGGCCGAGGATTTCGCCAGCCTTCACGCTGGCCGGGACATCCCCGATCCACTCGATGCAATAGCCGCCCGGGCTGATGTTCACGATCTGGCATTGATGGGTGTCGTAACGGTCAGGGCCTGTCTGGGCCTTTTCCTGGAAGGCAAGCTTGTACTCGTGCTGTTCATTGCTTTCAACGTTGCCAAAGGCCATGGCCCAGACGTCCTTGCCATTCCGGTCATCGGGGCGATGGCTTGCGCCGCCAAGTGGCTTGGGCTTGAGGAAGGGGTTGTCCTCGTCCGCAATCATGAAGCGGCTCTGGATGCCCTGCATCATGGTGTCGAAATCATGCTTGCCGGCCAGAAAGTAATGCGAGGCAGTGAGACCAAGGGATATCTCCAGCATGCCGTCATGCATGACACGGGAAAAGCTGCGCTCACTCAGCTCGCTCCATGCCTGCACCAGATGCTGCAGCAGGGCCGAGTTGAGTGCGGCTTCGCCACTGGACTTGGGGCTACCTTGCTGGGCCAGTTTGAGCAGTTCGGTCAGGCGTTCCACCAGCGCGGTAGGGACAATGGCGCGGACGTGGTCTGCCGCTCCAGCCTGTGCCTGTGAACGGTAGGTGGGGGGTGCGTCCTTTGCCAGGTCAAACACAAAGAGTTCGCCGGAACCACTGAACTCACGAAGCCTGACCAGAGGCGCCCATATTTCGCTCAGCTGGCCGATCTGGGCGATTTCGCTCTGGCGCAGCTTGTTGGGTTTGCAGGTGGCCAGCAGGAGCGCCTGGATATAAGCCTCTTCCAGAGTGGTTTTTTCAGCATGGCGGTGGAGCATGTCACTGACCGGAACCAGCAGCAGTTGCTGCTCGGCGCCCAGCAGATAAAGCGTGTGAAGCTCCAGCCAGAGGTTGGGTGGTGTGTTCAGGTAGAGCTGTGTGGAGCGCAGCAGGTTGCCGGTAAGCTCCGAGATGGCGCGCTGGGTGGCGACAGAGGCCAGGCGGATGCTTTCAGGTTCGCGCTTGCGTGCCAGCTTGTCCAAGCCTGCCAGTGCGACAAGCTTGTAGCCGGTGGCAAGATGGCTTTGCATGGCCTGTGCCAGCGTGGCGACCTTGGTGGCCCGCTCCGGCAGCATGACTGACTGGTTGAGATAGTGTTTTGACAGCGAGTTGCAGAGGGCGTGAACGGTCGGGCGCAGGATTTCCAGCAGATCCAGCCGCTCTGCGGCGTCAACTTGCAGGCGAGTCAGCTCCTGCAGTGTCTGGAATACCTGGCGCGAGGTTTCGCCGACATTCATCATGGGCAGAGCGTCAACCCACTCCTTGAGCTTTTTGGGCTGGTGATTGACGAGGCTCAGCCGGCTCAGGTCCTGAGCCGGAAGACGTTGCCGCAGGGGTTCAGCGTTGCTGACCATGGACACGATCCCGTGTGTTGTTGTTGTGCCCTCTGACGGGTATGGGCCTTGCAGGCCGTCCCACAGAATTTATTCACTGATCTGGCATTCTTAACCACACCGACCTGCGGGGGCAACCTCAAAAACCTGAAACGGGTTGATTTTTGTCGCGAAAGGTCTTGTTTCCCGTAGAGAAAAGCTGGTTGGGTCTGCCAGTCCTGATGTGGTTCTGCGGGTGCCGGATCTGTTGCATCGGGGGCTGGCTTTATGCAGAATGACATGTCATTCAGTTTTGGTGGTGTCATGTCCAGCCGTCCGAGTCGTGAAGAACGTGCCGAACTCAAGCGAGAGCGCATCCTGGAGGAGGCGCTTACTGTCTTTTCTGAAAAGGGCTATCACGGTGCCAATATTGCGGATATCGCCAGGCGTCTCGAAATGGGGCATGGCACTTTTTACCGCTATTTCGAAAACAAGCACGATATCTTCATCGAGCTGATCAACCGTGTGCTGCAACGGCTGGCGGTGGTGATGACCGAACAGAATCCGCACGAGGCCAACAGCCGCGAAGACTATCGGTGCCAGCTGGAGGGTATCGGGGAAACCTTCATGCGCCTGTACTGGGAAGACCCGCGTATCGGCCGCCTGGTGTTTTATGAGGCGATGGGGGCCGGGGCCGAAGTGCGCCAGACGCTGGAGCGCATGAATGACCTTTCCGTGCTGGCAACCCAGGAGTATCTGCGTAACGGCATGGCCAAGGGGTATATGCGGGCCGATCTGGATGTGCCCGTGACAGCACGGGCGCTCATGGCGATGGTGTTTGAGGGGTGCCGCCAGGTCATGCGCGAACCCGACCAGAACCCGGAGCAGGCAAGCCGGCGCTGGATTGCCGCTGTCATGGCCATCATTCTGGACGGCATTACCCTCTGATCATGGGCGGGGCAGGAGAATCCTGCTTTTTTGCGATGAAACGGAATGATGTGTCATTCATTTTTTCCACTGCAGTGGCAGGAGTCTGGTAAATGAAGCAGTCGGCAGCAGGCGCGGTATCGGCACGCCAGCCTGAACATGAGGTGGTGATCATTGGGACCGGTTTTGCAGGGATTGGTGCGGGTATCCGCTTGCGGCAGTCCGGGATTACAGCCTTTGTCATGCTGGAGAGTGCGGACGATCTGGGCGGGACCTGGCGCGACAATCATTACCCGGGCATTGCCGTGGACATTCCGTCGTCGACCTATTCGTTTTCCTTTGAGCAAAACCCGTCGTGGTCCCGTGTGTTTGCGCCGGGACGCGAGCTTTATGCCTATGCCAATCATTGTGTAGACAAGTACGGGTTGCGTCCGCATTTGCGCTTCAATACGCGGGTGGAAAAAACAGTGTTTGATGCGGACAACCGTCTGTGGGAGATCCATGACCAGCAGGGCCGAGTCATGACTGCGCGCTTTGTGGTCAGCGCCACGGGTTACCTTACTCAGCCGAAAAATCCGGATATTGCCGGGATTGAGACGTTTTCACGTCCCATCCTGCATACGGCACGCTGGGATCATTCGTTGTCGCTGGCAGGCAAGCGGGTTGCGGTGATTGGTACGGGGGCGACAGCCGTGCAACTGGTGCCGACGATTGCGCCCGAAGTCAGGCAGTTGCATGTGTTTCAGCGCACGCCGATATGGATTTTCCCCAAGCCGGATGCAGAAATTCCCTGGGTGCTCAAAAAACTGTACGAGCGGCTGCCGTTCACGCAGGGCTCGGCTCGCATGGCCACCAACATCAGCACGGAGCTGATCATGGTGCTGGGCGTGGTCTATACGAAACAGATGAAGCCGCTGATCAAGACGGTAGAAGCAATCTGTCGGCAGCACTTGAAGAATCAGGTGAGTGACCCGGAGACGCGTCGCAAGTTGACGCCTGATTACGGATTTGGCTGCAAGCGTCCAAGCTTTTCCAGTGATTACCTGAAGACGTTCAATCGCAGCAATGTTGAACTGGTGACAGAGGGAATTGAAAGGATTACGCCGACTGGCGTCGTCACAAACGATGGGCAGGAGCGCGAGGTTGATGTGCTGGTGTGTGCGACCGGCTTCAAGGTGTTCGAGAATGGCAATACTCCAACCTACAAGGTGTATGGCGTGAACGGACTGGAGCTGGGGCAGTTCTGGGACGAACAGCGTTATCAGGCCTACCAGGGCGCCTCGGTCCCGGACTTTCCCAATTACTTTACGGTGATGGGGCCGTATGCCACGACCGGTGCCTCATGGTTTGCCATGATCGAGTCGCAGATGGCGCACATCATGCGCTGCATCACGACCGCACGTGAGCGCAGGGCGACGTGGGTCGAGATTCGTCGCGAGGTGCATGATGCCTATTTTGCCGAGATCAGGGAGCGACAGCTGAGTACGGTTTTCTACAACAATCATTGTGCAGGGTCGAACAGCTATTACTTTGACCGGCATGGGGATGCGCCGTTCCTGCGGCCGTCATCGGGGCTGGAGCTGTGGTTGCGCAGCCGCTATTTTCCGATCGGGAACTACCGTTTTGCCTGAGTGTGTGCCGGACTGGTGACGGCCTTGCGGCAATGATCCAGAAAGGCCTCCAGCCCCTGGGTCCGGTATTTCTGGCGGTGTATCAGCAGGTAGAGCTCGCGCTCAAGATTGAGGAATGGCGTGGGCAGGACGACCACGCTGCCGGCGGCCAGTGCGTCTTCCAGTGTGCGCCGTGATGCGCACCCAATCCCGATGCCGGTCTCCACGGCGCGCTTGATGGCCTCGGTATGGCCGAACTCCATGAGCAGGTTAAGACGGCTGATGCGCCCGAGTATGGCGTTGTCGAATATTTCGCGGGTACCGGAGCCGGGCTCGCGCAGGATCCAGTCGGCTGCCGCCAGATCGTCGGCGGCAATCGTTCGAGCGCTGGCCAGCGGGTGCGCGGGTGCGGCAAAAATCACCAGTTCGTCGCGGCACCAGGGAATGACCTCGATGTCGGGCTGATGGCAAAAGCCTTCAATGAACCCGACATCAATCTGGAACTGCTCCAGGGCCTGGATGACATGGCGGGTATTGGCAACATCCAGCGTGACCTGGGCACCCGGATGATGCTGCATGAAGCTGCCTATCATGCCGGGCAGCATGTAGTTGCCGATGGTCAGGCTGGCCCCAATGCGAAGCTGGCCGATCAGTGCGGCATCACTGGAGGCTATTGACTCGATTTCGCTGACGCGGGCAATCGCATCAAGGGCCTTGGGCAACAGCAACCGGCCGGAATCGTTCAGTTGCAGGCGCTTGCCGACCCGATCAAACAGCTTTCTTCCCAGTTGTGTCTCGAAGTCGGACAGCGACATGCTGGTCGCACTCTGGGTGATGTTGAGGCTTTCAGAGGCACGGGTAACGTTGCCGCTCTGGGCGACCGCGATGAAGACTTCCAGTTGTTTCAGGGTGATACGCATGGTCGATTCATCAGAAAAGCTGATAATGAATCAACCCTATCAGGTTTGGCGGGCTTTGAAATCCCTTCCCTGTTGATTCCTCCGGGTATTGCTGCAGCTGCAGGAAGTTGTGGCTGGCAGACTTTTGCATTGCCCTGACCTGTCCGCTTCGTACCCGAATGCGGTATGGTCGGTCGTGGTTTTCTTGCTGGAACAGGCGTATCCCTGCCTGTCAGCCTCTGTGTTTACAGGTCTTGCATAATGTCGTCTCTTCCGCCGTCGTCTTCCGCCACCCCGTCCTCTTCTGCTGCTCAGCGCAGTGTGCTGGTGATTGATGACTCGTCAGAAGATCTGGCCTTGTTGACCGAATACCTGCGGCATGCCCGGTTACGGATTGCGGTGGCGTTTGATGGTCGTGAGGGTTACCAGAAGGCTTCCGTCATGCTGCCGGACCTGATCCTGCTGGATGTCCGCATGCCGCGTACGGATGGCTTTGCCGCCTGCCGCTTGCTGAAGGCGGACCCAAGGACCCGCGATATTCCGGTGATCTTCCTGTCGGGCTGCAATGAACTGGATGACCGACTGCAGGGCTTGCGTCTGGGTGCTGTCGATTACATCAGCAAGCCGTTTGCGCCAGAGGAAGTGATGGCGCGCGTCAATATTCATCTGGATTTGCGCTCGCGTCTGGTGCACCAGACGGTAGCAGCGGTGCCGGAAGAGTCCTTGTCTGCACTCAACAGCACGGTGGTTGCAGCCATGGAAATACTGCAGCGGGACATTGGCAATCCACCTTCATTGCCCGAGCTTGCGCATCAGGTGGGCACCAATGAACGACGGCTTACCGAGCTGTTTCGTGAGTCCACCGGGATGCCGGTGTTTGCCTGGCTGAGGGAGGAGCGATTCCTGATCGCGTGCCGCATGCTGGCGGAGAGCGAGATCGACATTCAGCAGATTGCCGATCATGTCGGCTATGGCAGTGCCGGCAATTTTACGGCGATGTTCCGTGATCGCCTGGGTGTTACGCCCCGGGATTATCGGCAGTCGCAACGTGATCGCCGGGATGATATCAAATGAGTACACGCATTGGCTTGCGCGCAGTGGCGCTGGTTGTGCTGTGTTTGCTGGCAGGACTCGTTCGGGCGCATACGGCCGCTGTGGATGCCGGGCACGACGGGAAGATTATTGCACTGGGTGCCGCACCACTGCTTGTGCTTGATGATCATGTTTCAGTGTTGCGTGACCGCACGGGAAAACTATCAGTGCAACAGGTTGCTGATCCGGCGAGAAGTGCGGATTTTCATCTTGCGACCAGCAAGGATCTTGCGCCTGGCTATACGCATGATGCGATCTGGGTGCGTTTTACGCTGCAAAACCAGTCGACATTGCCACAAACCCGGTACCTTGAAATTGGTCCCCCGCGACTGCAGGATGTCAGGCTTTATTTTCATGACGGCAATAGCTGGATATCCCGGGCGGCAGGCCTGCGTGTGCCAGTGAACCAGCGTGAGGTGTTTTCACGGCAGTCGGTTTTTACGCTTGATCTTGTGGCGGGTGAAGTGCGCACCTTCTATGTCCAGGTGGTCAGCGGCAATGCCATCATGATTTCGGCCCGGCTGTGGCAGCCAGAATCGTTTTATGATGATGAGCGCTTTGTGGATATGGTGAATGGTATCCAGTTTGGTGCCATTTTCCTGTTTTCTGCTTACGCCATGCTGCTGTTCTTCACGACACGAGAGCGTGCATTCCTGTACTTTTCCATTTCGATGCTGACGTACGGTTTTTATGATGTTGCCATTCTTCAGTATGGCTTCGAGTTCATCTGGCCGCACTCGCCGGACTGGTCGCAGCGCAGCCCCGGGGTTTTTCTGGGGTTGGGGGTGGCATCCACCTGCTTTCTGATTGTCGAACTGGCGCAGTTGCGCGAGCGTTTCCCTCGCATTGCAGGTGTCATGCAGTGGATGGCATGGGCGGCTCTTTTTCTTGTGCCGCTAATGCTGGTTGCAACGTACTCTTCTGTCGTTCCTCTGGCCAATGCACTGGCAATGTTGCTGGTGGTGACAAGTCTTGGTGTGAGTCTGGTGGCGGTATACCGGGGCTATCGCAGTGCCTGGCTTTTGCTGCTCGCTTTTGCAATGTTCTGGTTTACGTCAGCGCTTCGCCTGAGTCAGATTTTCGGATTTTTGCCGCATGGGCTGTGGGTGGATTATGCGCAGTCATGGTCGTTTGTCCTGAGTGGCATGGTCATGGCTGTGGTGCTGGCAGACAAGGTGACGCAATTCCGGCTGGAGCGGGAGCAGGCGCAGAGGGCCGTGCTGGCGGAACGGCTGGTGTCGGCACGACGTCTTGAAAAGCAGGTGACGGAGCGTACGACGGAGTTGCTGGAGGCCAAGGACAAGGCCGAAGAAGCCAGTCGGGCCAAGTCCACATTCCTGGCGCATATGAGTCACGAGTTGCGCACGCCATTGCACAGCATTCTGGGCTACAGCCGGCTGGTCCTGGACACGGATCTGGGGATGGTCAATCAGCGGCGCATCGAAGCAGTACAGCGCAGTGGCCGGCATCTGTTGACGCTGATTGACGAGCTGCTGGATTACGCCCGTGGCGAATCCGGTCGCCTGCAACTGGAACCTCGTCCGGTATATCTGCGGGCGCTGCTGGAGTCGGTAGTGGAGGATGTGTTGCCGCTGGCGCAGTCAGTGGGGGCAGACCTTCATACTGATATTGATCAGGCCCTGCCGCCAGTTGTACAGGCAGATGCGGTGCGCTTGCGACAGGTCTTGGGCAATCTGCTGACCAATGCCTGCCGGCACAGTCACGCCAGCCGTATCAGCCTGCAGGTCAAGTTGTTGCCGGAAATGAAGCTGGCAGCTGATCAGGCGACGCTGTGGATTGCCGTGCGTGATAACGGTACAGGCATTCCTGAAGCGGCTCGTGAGCGGATTTTCCGTCCGTTTGAACAGGTGGCGGCTACGGCAACCAGCCAGGGGGTGGGGTTGGGGTTGGCCATTGCCCATCAACTGGTGGGTCTGATGGGCGGGGTGTTGCAGTGCGATTGCCCGGCGACCGGTGGCAGCCTCTTTCATTTTCGCATCACGCTGTCGCTGGCCGCCGAGTCGGACCTGGCGGCAGTACAGGGGCCCCTCGCCCCGCATCAGTATGAGGGCAGGGTCCGGCGTATTCTGGTGGTGGACGATATTGCCGAGAACCGTGCGTTACTGGCGGACATTCTGGCCAGTTCGGGTTTTGACCTGGCGCTGGCAGCAAACGGTGAGGCAGCGCTTTCCCTGCTGGCAACGCAGTCATTCGATGCCGCCATTATTGACCAGTTCATGCCTGGCTTGAGCGGGTGGCAGGTGCTTCGCCGCGCGCGGGAGCAGAAATGCTTCCTGCCCTTCCTGCTGCTCTCTGCCACCCGTCCGGTGCCACCAGTGGACTGGCCTGCCGACTTGTCATTTGCGGCAACCCTGATGAAGCCTGTTGATCCGGACGGATTGCTCCGCGCACTGGGCGGGGTACTGGGTCTGGGTACTGAGGAAAGCCTTCCCCGCCATCGTGCGGTCAACCCCCCACAGGAGTGGTGTCGTCCCTCTGCCCAAAGTCTGGATCGCCTGCTGCAGGCGGTGGAAATGGGGCAGGTGACAGACATTGAAGAGTGGGTGGATGACATCATCACGACCCATCCTGAGTCACAGGAGTTTGCACAGATTGTGCGCGATGCGGTCCGGCGGCTCGATTTCACAACCATTCGCCGGCTTCTGGAGTAGCTTGCCGCTTGTCGTGATTTCTGGCGGCCTGGTCAGAAACGCCCTTCTTAAAGTCGCTTCCCCATAAAAACCAGCAGGTTGAGCATAAGTCTTTACTACCCCAAAAGAGGTAATTTTGGAGAGTAAATGTGAACTGCTTCGCATTTTTCACACCCGGGGTGCCGGGTACGGACGAGTAAACCCAGGAAGGGGCCGGAGCGGGACACATAACCAGTGCAACCAACCGGGGCTTCCATGACACATTCTACTTATCTGGCCAGGATGGCACTTTTGATGGCAGCGGTGCTGGCGCCGGCTGTCCATGCTGCAGGAACCGCAGCAGGCACGGATATCACCAACACCGCCACAGCCACCTTTACTGATCCAGGTGGTACGCCGGTGACGGTGCCGTCTAATACGTCAATCTTGCAGGTCGACGAAATTCTGGATGTGACAGTGGTGTCAAATGATGCCGGCAACGTGGCTGTCACCACTCCTGATGCCGACGTACCGCTCAAGTTCACCGTGACCAACATCGGTAACGGTGACGAGACCTTTGCGCTGACGTTCAACAACGCGCTGGGTGGCGACCAGTTCAATCCCTCCAATACCCGTATTTATCTCGATGCCAACGGCAATGGCACTTTTGAAATCGGCACGGACACACTGTATGTGGCCGGAACCAATGACCCCGTGCTGGCGGCTGATGGCACCCGGGTCGTGTTTGTGGTCAGTGATATTCCGGGCAGCCTTGCCAATACCAATGTTGGTCTGGTCAGCCTGATTGCCGAGGCCGTTACCGTACAGGCAACGCCGGGTGCCGATGCACCGGGTACCGCATTTGCCGGTCAGGGTGCGCTGGGCAGCGATGCCGTCGTGGGTAGCACGCAGGCTGATGCCACGGCGCAACGCGGTTTTGTGGTGTCGCAGGTAACCACAACATTCACCAAGAGCCAGGCCGTGGTGAATGATCCTGTGTTCGGTACCAATGCCGTGCCGGGTGCCACCATTACTTACACCCTTGAACTTGATGCTACCGGCTCCGGCAACCTGACCGGTGCGGCAATCAGTGACCCGATTCCTGCCGGCACCTCCTATGTTCCGGGCTCCCTCACGCTCAATTCTGTAGCACTGACTGATGTGGCGGATGCCGATGCAGGCAGCGTGGTTGCAGGAACGGTGACGGTCACTCTGGGGACGGTTGCTGCACCGGCAACAAATACGGTCACCTTCCAGGTGACGATCGACTGATTGGGGGTTGGCAATGACTTTATTGATGACTTTGTTGAGTGTGTGCTGCCGGAAAATGTCTTCAGTGTCGGGGCGCGGTGTTGCTGCTGCGTCTGTGTTGCTTCTGTCGATACTTGCGTCGCCGGTGTTTGCGGCGCCGGAAGCGGCGGCCGGCCTGCAGTTGAAAACCGATGCCTTTCGTGAGGTGGAAGTTGTCGGCAAGGGCGGCAAAAAAGAAAAGCAGTTGCAGGCACTGACGCGTGCACTGCCAGGGCAGGAAGTGATCTATGTGATCACGTATCGCAATACCGGCACCAAACCTGCTGAAAAGGTAGTGGTGAATAACCCGGTACCGAAAGGGCTGGCTTACCAGTCCGGTTCGGCGCAGGGCAACGGTGCGCTTGCCGAAGTCTCGGTTGATGGTGGTAAGCAGTACGGCCAGCTGGACGCACTCAGGATTACGGGTGCTGATGGCAAGCCACGTGCGGCAAAAGCTGAAGATGTAACGCATGTGCGCTGGACTGTCGCTGCGGCGGTCAAGCCCGGCAGCGAAGGCAAGGTTACCTATCGCGCGCTGCTCAAGTAATTCCCCGTCAGCGCTGTTGTGCTGATGGCGCCTGGCGCCTGCCTGTCCTGGCGGGTGCCGGGCGATTGTTCTCGGGAATACCTGTTTTGCCGGATGCCGGATGCATCCGTTCAATCGCCTGATGGTCTGGGCACATCGATCAAAAATGGATTTTGACGCTTGCGTGGTGGCAATCGCCGCCGCGTTGCGTTGCCGGTTGAGTCCGGAAGCAGGAGGAGTGCGGTCCGGACTCCTCCTGCTTCTGGTGTTGTATGCAGTGTGGTTTCGGGCCGTATCCAGTTCCTTGAACATAACGTGTGGAGTGTATCCATCATGAAAATCAGAAAAAACGGAGTCAGGTTTGCGCTTGCAGCAAGTCTGACACTGTGCGCTCTGCCGGAGGCCTTTGCGGCCGGTACGGCGGCGGGCACAGACATCAACAACACCGCTTCGGTGGATTACGAGGTGGGTGGCATCAACCAGCCTGATGTGTCCAGTAATACGCTGACCTTCAAGGTCGATCGCAAGATCAATCTGACAGTGGCTGAAGTGGGTGGTGCCTCAACTGAGGTTGTGCCGGGCTCATCGGCCCGGGTGCTGACATTCACGGTAACCAACAACTCGAATGCCCCGATGGACTTCCGTCTGGTTGCAACGCAGGACGCCATCAGTGCCACGACGGCGTTCGGGGATACCGACAGTTTTGATGTGACTGCGCCGTTGGTGTTTGTCGACGTCAACAATAACGGTGTTTATGACTCCCTTGTTGATACCGCCACATTCATTGATGAACTGCCGGCGGACATGCCGAAGACGGTCTTTATTGTCTCCACAATACCGGCTGGACAGATCAATGGCGATACAGCGGGTCTGACACTGACGGCAGTGGCTGCGCAGAGCACTGACGGCACTGGCGCCTATGTTGCTACAGCCACCACCCTCGCGGCTGATGCTGTAGAAACCAACACTACCAGCACGGATAACGCTGCGTTCGTCGATACCGTGTTTGGTGATGTGGCCGGTGATACCGATGGCGCAGGCGATGGTCGTCACAGTGACAACGACGAGTATGACGTTGTCACTGCTGCGATTGTTGTGGTGAAAAGCTCCACCGTGGTCAGTGACCCCTTCAATGGCACCAGCTTCCCCAAGGCCATTCCGGGCGCCGTTATCGAGTACTGCCTTGATGTGCTGAACAGCGGTACTGCTGCTGCTGGCTCCATCGTGCTGAGCGATGCCATTCCTGCCAATACCACGTATGTGGCTGGCAGCATCAAGTCGGCACCGACGGGTACGGGTTCGACATGCGATGTCGGAACCGGTCTTGCCGAGGATGACGACAACGCAGACGGTGCTGAAGTGGACGGTGCTACTGGCGACTTTGGTGCAACGGCGGCCGGTACGGTCACTGTACGCGCCGATAGCATCGGTGCCAGTTCGCGTTTCAAGACGACATTCCGCGTGACAGTGGACTAGTCGTCCTGATTCGCTCAGGGAACTGGATGAGCTGTCCGGCCAAATGTTCAGGCCGGACAGCTCCCTTCAGACACGGTACGTTTTATCACTGATGCAAGTGAGTACATGACCAGATTTGTCAGGACATTATTGCGTTCGGCCTGCTTGCCAGAACTGCTGCGCCTTGTGTGCGCGGCAGTTCTGGCAAGCGGGCTGCTGCCGTTTGTGGCGGGCGCAGCAGAAGTCCTGAATACGGCAACCGCATCGTTCACGAATGCCGGGGGGCTTCCCGTTACCCTGACATCCAACACGACGACGTTGCTGACCGTTCCACCACCATCACCATCCACGGTGACTTTTTATCAATATGCTCCCGGCGTGACGGGGAGTGTGGCGATCCCGTTTGATGGGGGCGAGTTTGACGACACCGGCAGTGGTGGGTTTCAGCCGCTGCCCGCTCCTGTTGATCTGAGTGGCAATGTCATCAGTCTTGCTGCTCCCGTTGATGTCCGGCAGACCACGGTTTTTCATGCGGATGAGCCGGTTTTCATTACGCTGACGGATGCCAATCGCAATACCGATCCCGTTATTCGCGAAATCATTGAGGTTCGCCTGACCAGCAGCACGGGTGATAGCGAAATTCTGCGCTTGCAGGAAACCGGGCCGAATACAGGCGTGTTTGCGGCCGTCATACAGACGGTGTCGCCTGCACAGCCGGTGACTTCGATGGATGGTCGCCTGTCTGTTGCCATCAACAGTACGCTGACGGTTGATTATCAGGATATTTTCTACCCGCCAGACACATCCCTCACCGATGCCCTGGTGGACCCGTTCGGTATCGTCTTTGATTCCGTCACCGGCCTGCCGGTTGATGGTGCCTCGGTCACCATCATCAATACCGTCACCGGCCTGCCTGCCCAGGTGTTTGGTGATGACGGCGTCAGTACATACCCTGCCACGGTGGTGACGGGCGGAACCGTCACGGACAGCAGTGGCTTTGTTTACAATCTGCCAACAGGCGGTTTCCGCTTTCCGTTTGTGCGCCCGGGCAGTTACCGTTTTGTGGTGACGCCGCCGGGCGGCTACGTTGCCCCCTCTACGGTTGCGCCAGGCAGTTTGCCGGACGGGCCGTCAGGTCCTTACGCCATTGCAGCCGGCTCATACAGCGATGTGTTTGTTGTGGTGCCTGGGCCTGCCCTGAATATTGATATTCCGATTGATCCCATGGCGCCAGGTCTGGTCATGCAGAAGTCGGTGTCGAAAACCGAAGCGTCGGCAGGTGACTTCCTGCAGTACCGCCTGAGCGTGCAGAACACGGATGCCGCCCTGACGGCCACAGCAGTGACCGTGACGGACCGCTTGCCTTTCGGCATGAAGTACCAGTCCGGCTCACTCATCATCAATGGCGTAAAGCAGCCTGATCCGGTGGTTGCAGCCGACAGCCGTACACTCAGCATTGCACTGGGAAATCAGGCGCCATCAAGTACGACGCAGATCAGTTATGTCGTCATGCTGGGTGCCGGTATCGCCATCGGTGATGCAGTTAATTCTGCGCAGGCGTCCGGCAATGCAGGCGGCATGGTCTCGAACGTGGCGCGGGTGGCGGTGCGTATCAAGGCCCCGCTGTTCAGTGGTGACTTCACAATTATCGGCCGTGTGTACGACGGCGACTGCACCACGCCCTGGGACCAGTTGCGTGGTGTGGCCAATGCCCGTGTCATGCTGGAAGATGGCACGTATGTAGTGACGGACGCCGATGGCCAGTACCACTTTGAAGGTGTACGCCCCGGTACCCATGTGGTGCAGCTGGATGCGGAAACCTTGCCGGGTGGTCTGGAGCCGGTTTCCTGCATCGACAATACCCGTTTTGCCGGTCGGAACTTCTCGCAGTTTGTTGATGTCAACGGCGGTGGTTTGTGGCGTGCAGATTTCCATACGCGTGTGCGCACAGCTGATGTAGGCATTCGCATGCAAAGCCGTCTGGATGTCGTGCCTGCAGGCTCATCGCAGACGGGCGCGGTGGTGCAGGGGCTGACGCATCGCATTGATGTGATTGGTGCACTGGCAGTCGATAATCTGAGCGTCATGGCGATGCTGGCGCAGGGTACCGTGTATGTGCCCGGCTCCGCACGACTGGATGGCAAGCCGCTGGCTGATCCGGTTTTGTCAGGGGATGTGGCCAGCTTCACGCTGGGCAAGGCTGATCAGGGCAACTGGGCACATGTGATCGAGTTTTCCTCACGGCCCGTGGTGAAGTATCAGGACCCCGTCTTCAACAGATACACACTGCATGCAGAGTTTGACAGTTGTAGTGCCGAGTTATCACCTGCTGTGCAGGCTGAACTGAAACGGTTGGTGACAAAGCTGCAGGATCAGGACATTGATGCCATTGCCCTGACAGGTCATACCGATAACCGTGCCTTGACGGCTCGCTGCAAGAGGACGTTTGCGGACAATTACGAGTTGTCTCGTGCCCGCTCCGGTGCAGTGGCGATTGTGCTAGCCAGAGAGCTGGGGCTGAAGCCCTCGCAGGTGGCGGTAACAGGGCGCGGGGCGGATGCACCCTTAACAGGTAACGACACGGCCAAGGGCATGGCCCGGAATCGCCGGACGGACGTTATCGTGGGACATCGCCAGCGCAATCAGGCACCGGTGGTATTACCGACACAGTGCGAGTCACCTTATCTCGCCAAGGCAGTAGCACGATTTGAAGCGATACCCGGAAAGTCGGCCCAGACGCCTGCGGCCGAAATTCGTCTGAGCTGTCCGATGATGGCGGCACCTGTTGCGCCTGCTGCAGCGCAGTCAGAAGTGCCTGCTAGTGCTCCTGCTGTAACCACTGTGGTCAGCACCACGGCAGAAAGCGGGTATGCCAAGGTGGCCGTCAATGGGGCTGCCCGGCCGACGTTGCCGGCGGATATGCAGGCTCGTCAGAAAGAGCGTCTTGCTACTCTGGATGACGTATCTGCCAGTGGTGCCAGCAATGACTGGTTCAGCGTCAAGGCATCGGGGCCGGTGTGGCTGTTCCCGGCCGAAGATCACAACCCCCGTTCTCCGGCAGTGCGTATTGCCATCCGGCATGCCCCGGGCGAGTCCGTGATTCTCCGGGGGCCGGATGGTCTGGTGGTCAGTGCGCTGAATTTTGATGGCGTCCAGAACAGCCCTGATCGCAAGTCGGCTGTCAGTGTCTGGCGTGGTGTGCCTCTGAAGGAGGGTGCCAATCGTTTCACGGCAGAGATTCTGGCGGCAGATGGAAGTATGGTAACAAGCCTTGAGCGCGTCATTCATTATGCCAATGCGCCGGTGCGTGCCGAGCTGGTGCCCGAGCAGTCCATCCTGATGGCAGATGGTATTAACCGTCCGGTACTGGCCATCCGTTTGCTGGATCGTGATGGCAAGCCGGTGCGTGCCGGGGTCACCGGTCCGCTGGACATCAGTGCTCCCTATGTTTCATGGGAGCAGGTACAGCGTGAGCAGGAACGTCAGCTCGCAGGCATGGAGAGGTTCCAGCCGCATTACCAGATCGAGGGCGACAACGGTATTGCGTATGTCGAACTTGCCCCAACGACAGAGTCAGGTGCGGCGGTAATTTCCCTCACCTTCCAGACCGGACCGGACACCTCCCGTCGCCAGGAAGTGCGCGTCTGGCTGGAGCCGCGTGCGCGCGACTGGGTTGTGGTGGGTTTTGCCGAGGGCACGGTCGGTTACAACACGCTCAAGGACAATGTGCAGCCGCTGCTGAACGAGGGTGTGGAAGAAGGTGCATGGAGCGACAGCCAGGTCAGCCTGTATGCCAAGGGCCGCGTGCTGGGCAAATGGTTGTTGACCATGGCGTTTGACAGCGACAAGAAGCGCGACAATGAGGGCCTGCTGTCCACGATCGATCCGAACGAGTACTACACGCTGTACGGTGATGGTGCCGAGCAGCGCTATGACGCGGCCAGTCAGGAAAAGCTGTACCTGAAGATGGAGCGTGGCCAGTTCTATGCACTGTTTGGTGATTTTGAAACCGGGCTTAGCCAGACCCAGTTGTCGCGTTACAGCCGTACCCTGAATGGTATCAAGGCAGAAAACGCCAGTGGTCCTGTGAACTTCATCGTGTTCGCTGCCGAAACGCCACAGAATTTTGCCCGTGATGAAATCCAGGGCGATGGCACCTCCGGACTGTATCGCCTGTCCAATCGTGGCATTGTCCTGAACGGCGAACAGATCCGCATTGAGACGCGCGATCGCCTGCATAGCCAGAACATCCTGCAAAGCCGCACGCTGATGCGTCATATTGATTACGACATTGATTACAGTGCCGGTACCCTGTTTTTCCGTCAGCCGGTCAACAGTCGTGACACCAACTTCAATCCTGTGTTCATCGTGGCCGAATACGAAACGTTCGGTGTGGCGGACGAGTACCTGAATGCCGGTGGCCGTGTGGCAATGAATCTCAACGGCGACAAGGTGACGGTGGGGGTTTCTGCCCTGCGCGATGAAAACAGTCTGGGTGCCACAGACCTTAATGGCGCCGACCTGAAAGTGAAGCTGGCAGCAGATTCCGAATTGCGGGTTGAAGCGGCGTTCAGTGAGGGTCAGCAGGGGCAGTTGTCGCCGGATGGTCAGGCCTGGCTGGCCGAGCTGGAACATCACACCGGCAAGATTGATGCGCTGCTGTATGCGCGTCGTCAGGATAGCGGCTTTGGCGTCAGCCAGCAGAATGCGGCGGAAAGTGGCCAGCAAAAAATCGGTGCGGATGGCCAGGTGCGTCTGGGTGGCAACTGGTCGGTGCTGGGCCAGGTCTACAATCAGGAAAACCTGAACACGTCGGATACCCGGGATGCCGTACTGGGTAAATTGCAGTACCAGACGGATCGCGGTGCTGTGGGTGTGGGCGCGCAGGTCGTCAATGATGCTGCTGGCAGTGGCACACTGGCAGGACAGGACTTCCGCTCCGAGCAGGCCACCGTCTCTGCCAATCGTTTCTTCATGAACCGCAAGCTGGAGCTGAGCGCTCAGGCCGATACAGCGTTGGGCGGTACCAGTGACAGCGTCGACTTCCCCAATCGTTATGTGTTTGGTGCGGGGTATGCGCTGACGGATAATGCCCGCCTGCTGATCGGCCAGGAGTTTACGGACGGGGGCTCGTTTGATACCAGTACCACGCGCGCCGGTATTCAGGTGATGCCGTGGAAGGGCGCCCGTCTGAACAGTACCCTGAACCAGAGCCAGATGAGTGAAAACGGCCCGCGGACATTCGGCCAGTTTGGCCTGACCCAGGCCGTTTTGCTGACGGACAAGTGGGGGCTGGATTTCAGTGCCGACAGCAGCCATACCTTCAATGATTCCGGCAAGCCGGTACTCGTCATTAATCCGGCGCATCCGGTGACGCCAGGTGGCACCCTTAACTCCTCCGTGGGGCTTACCGAGGACTTCAATGCTTTCAGTGCCGGAGCCACGTATCGTGAAGCGATCTGGAGCTGGAATGGTCGTGCAGAAACACGGAACGGCGAAACCACAGACCGTTACGGGCTGGTGACCAACTTCCTGCGCCAGGCGATGTCTGGCGTGGCCTTTGCATCGACGGCTGAAATGTTCCGTACCGAAGAAAACTCCGGTGCAGACGGTTTGCTGGCCAGTCTGGACCTGTCATGGGCATGGCGCCCGCTTGGTGTGCAGTGGTCCATTCTGGATCGGCTGGAGTTCCGCTACGAAGACATCGAGAGCGGTAGCGGCGTGGCAGGAAGTGGACTGTTCGGTAACAACAGCCTGATTGCCAATAATGCCAGCACCCGTCGCATCATCAATAATCTGGCGCTTAACCGTGTCTCGCGTGAATGGACGGACAAGGATCGCCAGGGCAACCTGTTCCGCCGTTACGAGCGCAACCAGTGGTCGCTCTATTATGGCGCCAAGTATGCGATGGATACATTTGATGGCGAGGAGTATTCCGGCTACACCGATTTGCTCGGTGTGGAGGTGCGGCACGATATCAGGAACTGGCTGGATGTCGGCGTGCAGGCCAGCTCGCTCAATGCGTGGAGCGCCGGTAACCATGCCTACTCCGTCGGGCCCATGGTAGGCGTGTCGCCGGTGACCAACGGCTGGATCACGCTGGGTTATAACTTCCGCGGCTTTACCGACCGTGATTTTGATGCAGCGCGCTACACAGCAGCGGGCCCGTACCTGCAACTGCGCTTCAAGTTTGACCAGAACAGCTTCAGCCGACGTGACCAGGACTCGGTTGCGACGGACAAGGTGGCACCATGAAATGTGATCACACAATGAACAAGTCATTTGCAGCCAGAGTCATGCCGGGCCTTCTGGTTTGGCTGTGTTCACTGCTGTTTCTGCTGGCGACACCTGCCTGGGCCGCGTTCAGCATTACCAAGACATCATCGCCGGTTTTCTATACGGACTCTGCCAAGAATCTTTACTGCAATTACGAGTCCTTCAGGGTCACTAGTACGACCGCAGTGACCGATGCCTGGACCCGCATCGACACCTTTTCATCGTCTTTGGGGAGTGGCAGTTATGAGGATGGAAAATTTCATTTTGGTTCTTTCTATGCAGGAGAGAGCAAGGCTGCGTTCTTCTATGTGTGCTCTTCCTTTTCGGGCAGTACGCTGGCGGGACAGGGCTATAGTGTCCGCATCTACGACCGCGATCCTGCGCTGATCGGTGCCAGCCAGCTGGCATCGCAGTCATTCTCGGTCTCGATTGACAATACGGTGATCCAGGCCAACCCGAATACGGTGAGTGTGATTTTTTCCGGCCCCAATCCCGGGGTGCTGGGCGGCATCATTACCATGGTGGTGGAGGGTGATACCGGTACCATCGGGTGTGTGAACCCCCCGTCCACTTGCGCTGGCGCGCAGGCAGGCCCCTTGGCATTCACGGCGGCATCACTGCAGGACTGGCGTGCCGATGCCTATGAAATGATTGGTTCGAATATCGCGCTGACGGGCGGCAATTCCGGTTCCTACGATAACCAGCTCTACATTCCGGTACTGTCTGCCTCCAGCACTACCAGCTACAAGGCGACCTATTATTTCCGTGCAGCCAGTACCACGTCGGTCACGACAACGCTGTCACCCATCGGCTATATCGCCAGCGGTACCCAGATCAAACACACCAGTACCACCAACGGCGCCTATTCTGGTGCAGGTTTGTTGCCGATTGAACCGGCGATCAACACGCTCACGGTTTCTGACAAGCTGGTCAGTGATGCTACCCTGCCGGCGCAGGGCGGACGTGTCACCTACACAATCCGTGTGCACAACAGTGGCTCTGATCCGGCCAATCTCGACAGCATCTATGACACGCTGCCTGCGGGTGTCAGCTATGTCGCAGGATCGTCGTCATTCAGCGGTGTTGCCCTGCCTGATCCGGTGGTCTCCGGGTCTGACCGGATATGGTCATCGTCCTTCAGTATCCCGGCCAACGGTACGCGTGATCTTGTCTTCCAGGCGGATATCGCTGCCGCGCCGGGCACCTACGTCAATCAGGCTTCGGCCCGTCTGGGCAGTACCATCATCGATACCACACTCAGTACCGGCGATTATGTGCCGGCGCTGGCCTCCACCGTGGTCCTGAGTGCGCCAGTCATTGCCAAGTCATTTACGCCAACGGCACGCGCCGTGAATGGCAGCAGCCAGATGGTGATCACACTGACCAACAACAATGCGGCACATGCATTGAGCAGTGTGTCGTTCACCGATACCTATCCTGCCGGACTGATCAACATCAATCCGGCCGGTGTAGTGACGAGCTGTGCTGCGGGTACGCTGACCGTTAGCGCCAGCAGCATTGTACTGACAGGTGCATTCTTGCCTGCAGGCAGCAGTTGTACGGTCACGGCAGACACCACTTCCGCAAGCCCTGCGATCTACACCAATACCACGGGCACGGTGACGTCGAGTAATGGTGGTACGGGCAACAGTGCGGCTGCCGGCGTCACGTTCACAACACTGCCCACCATCAGCAAATCATTTGCTGCGGCCACGATTCCCGTGGGCGGCGTGACCACACTGAATTTCGTGATTACCAATAATGGTTCTGTCGGCATTACGTCGCTGGCATTCACGGACCTGTTCCCGTCGGGGCTGGTACTGGCATCGCCAACTGCGCTGACGCCTGTGGCGGCGTGTGGCGGTACAGTTGAGTCATGGGATGGTACGACGACATCAGCGCTGGCAGCCGGGGCCCCCGGTTTGCGCCTGACCGGTGGTGTGCTGGCAACGGCAGGGGGCAGCTGCACTTTCAGTGTCAATGTCACGGCAGCCGCAGCGGCAAATTATGACAACACGACCAGTGGCGTGAGCTCATCCCTGGGCACCACCGGACCGGTTAGCAACACCGCCAGCCTGCGCGTACTGGCACCACTGGTGCCAGCCAAGTCTTTCAGTCCTTCCACCATTGGAAGGGGACAGAGCTCGCGGTTGATCGTTACGTTGACCAATCCCAACCCTGTGGCCATCACGGGAGCGGCTTTCACCGATACCTATCCTGCAAACCTGTTGAATGCTGCAACACCGAGCCCCGGTGGCTCTTGCGGAGGGATTGTTACTGCAGTGGCTGGTGGCGGTTCACTGGCGTTGTCTGGCGGCACAATTCCTGCCAGCGGCAGTTGTACTGTCGAGACAAATGTCACGTCGGATGTCGTGAATGTCAGCGGCTACGTCAACACCATTGCCGCAGGTGCAGTGAGCTCCGCTGATGCAGGTAGCAGCACGGTGCCCGCGTCGGCAACCCTCATTGTCAATGCGACACCAACTCTTACCAAGAGCTTCAGCTTTGATGTCGCAGCGGCTACTACCACCATGACGCTGACGATTACCAATAATCACACAGCAGGAATCAGTGGCCTGTCCTTCACGGAT
Organism: Moraxellaceae bacterium; assembly: GCA_003543245.1. Taxonomy (GTDB): domain Bacteria; phylum Pseudomonadota; class Gammaproteobacteria; order Pseudomonadales; family Moraxellaceae; genus UBA2031. The sequence continues at coordinate 41,906 of DPJB01000007.1, forward strand.
GTTTTCCCGTCCGGCATGCTGGTCGACAGTCCGCTGACAGGCACAACCAGTTGTGGTGGAACACTTGAGGGCTGGAATGGCAGCACTGCATCGGCGCTGGCCGCGAATGCGCAAGGGATACGTCTGACCGGAGGAGCCATTGCGGGAGCCTATCCGGCCAGCTGCAGTATCACCTTGCGTATTCGTGTCACCAGCGGTGGGGTTTACCTGAACCAGACCAGCGGTGTCGCCATGACGGCGCCGTTCTCGGGAACCGGATCGGTCAGCAATATCGCAACCTTGATTGCACCCATCGTGATCAAGACGTTCACGCCGAATACCTTGGGTGCCAACGATCTGTCGCGCATGGAGTTGCAGATCACGAATCCATCGCCATCGACAGCGTTGACGGGTCTGGCCATTAGTGACACTTATCCGGCCGGCAATCTCAGTACAGGTGTGTTCATGCAGAATGCGCCGACACCCAATGCGACGAGCAGTTGCGGCGGAACCCTGACGGCGGCGGCCAGCACCTCGTCACTATCCCTTGCGGGCGGTTCGCTGGCAGCAGGCCAATCCTGTTTGCTGGCGGTGGATGTCCGGGCCAACCCTGGCACAGTGCCCGATACCTACTACAACGTCACTGGTCGTGTGCGTTCCAGTCAGGGGATAGGCTCCACTGCCGCAGATGCCCTCTATATCGTGCGTGCCCCGACCATCACCAAGTCCTTTCTCTCCAGTCCGGTGACACTGTCAGCAGGCTCTGCAACCAGTGTCTTGCGCCTTGTGCTGGAGAGTAATCACACGGCCACGATCAATGGCGTGTCTTTTACGGATACGTTCCCGTCCGCGCCGGCACAGATGCGTTATGTGAATACCGTGTCAAATGGCTGTGGTGGTACGTTGACGGATGCTTTGGGAGCCGCACTGGTGCCTAACTCGAGTGTCGGCCTGCGCCTGAGCGCGGTGACGCTCACGGCAGGCCAGGTGTGTACGCTGGATGTCACGGTTTCGGTGCCTGCCGCCGGGACTTATTTCAACCAGACGTCTGGCGCAACAGCGACCACCAGCGGGTTTACCTCTCCAGGACCGGCCAGCAACATTGCCTCTCTGGTGGCTAATTTGTCGGCGCCCACCGTCAGCAAATCCTTTGCTGTGGCTCAGGCCGGTGTAAATGTACCGGTGACCATGACCATTACGCTGAACAATCCCAATACGGAGGTTGTTACCGGCGTCAACCTGACGGATACCTATCCGGGAACACTGGTGAATGCTCCAGCTCCCGCTCTCGGCAATTCTTGCGGAGGCAGTGCAACGGCAGCGGCAGGCACGGCTTCGCTGGCACTGGTGGCAGGCAGTATTCCCGCGTCCGGCTCCTGCACCATCACAGTGTCGGTGCAGGCCAGCGCGGCAGGCGCATTGACCAACTCAACCGGTGCGGTGATCTCTGCCAACGCCAACGCAGCAACCGCAGCAACGGCCAGCATCACTTTCCTGTTGCCGCCGACGGTTGCCAAGTCCTTCAGTCCTGCCAGCCTGTATACAGGAGAGGCAAGCCTGCTGACGATCACGTTGACCAACCCGAACACGCTCGCCATTTCGGGTGCTGCGTTCACGGACAACTATCCTGCCGGCCTCGTAAATGCAGTGGTGCCGGGGGCGGCAACCACCTGTAGTGGAGGCGCTGTGAACGCCGCATCCGGCGGCAGTGCGCTGGCACTGTCCGGTGCAACACTGGCAGCGAGCAGCAGCTGCACAGTGACGGTGAGTGTGTGGAGTGCCGTCGCCGGCGTTTATCAGAATAATACGGGTGCAGTAACGACCACCAATGCGGGCTCGGGAGCATCAGCCAGTGCCACGCTGACCGTCGTCATGCCGCTGCCGTCCCTGAGTGTCCTCAAGATGGTGGCGGTGGTATCCGATCCCGTGAACGGGTCGGTCAACCCGAAATCCATTCCGGGGGCGCTGTCCGCCTATTCAATACGGGTCACCAATAGCGGTCCTGGCACAGTCGATAACAACACCCTCATTGTTTCAGATCCCTTGCCGGCAAATGTTGAGCTGTTTGTGGGGGATTTTGATGGTGCCGGGTTGGGCCCTGTTACCTTTGTCAACAGCACTCCAGGAAGTGGTCTGAGCTGGGTATACACGGCTCCGGGCAATATGACGGATGGCATCGATTTCTCGAATGACAATGGTGCGACCTGGACGTATGTCCCTGTCCCGGATGGCAACGGTTTTGACAGTGCCGTGACCAATATACGCCTCAGGCCACAAGGTGTGATGAGTGCGGCTGGTGCAACGAATCCTTATGCCGAATTCATTTTTCGGGTCAGGATCAAGTAGTGATGCTGCCAAGCTCCAGATGCGAGTTACCTGCATGAAAAAGCCCGCATGAATGCGGGCTTTTTCATGCAGGTGTTGCCGGGCCGTCAGGACAGGCGCATGCCCAGCATTTCACCCATGCGGGTGGGGGTGCCTTCCTTGAACTTTACGTCCCATGCGGCCACCTCCGGACCAAACACGACGATGGCAGTGGAGCCCAGACGGAATCGCCCGATTTCTGCTCCTTTCTCCAGCACAATCGGCTCGCGTGGCGTGGTGCTGTAGTTGGTGACACGCACGCCTGGTTTTACGGGCGCCACGACTCCAGCCCACACGGTTTCGATGCTGGCCACAATCATTGCGCCAACCAGCACCACCGCCATAGGGCCGATCTCGGTGTCAAAAATGGCAACGACACGTTCATTGCGTGCAAACAGGCGGGGCACATTTTCAGCGGTGCGTGTATTCACCGAAAACAGGTCGCCCGGTACAAACACCATTTCACGCAGCGTGCCGGTGAACGGCATGTGCACGCGGTGATAATCCTTTGGCGAAAGATAGACAGTGGCAAACTGTCCGCCTTCAAACGCTTTGGCACGTTCCTTGTCTCCACCGAGTAGCTCGCAGAGGCTGTAGTAGTGCCCCTTTGCCTGAAAGACGATATCGCCCTGGATCGGGCCAAGCTGGGAAATGGCGCCGTCGGCCGGGCAGACAATGCTGGCCGGATCGGCATCAACCGGGCGTGCTCCCGGTTTGAGTGCGCGCGTAAAGAAGGCATTGAAGTTTTCATAGGCTAGCGGGTTTTCTTCCACGGCCTCGCTCATATCAACCTTGTAGCGGCGCGCAAAGAAATCAATGAACGTATTCTTGATGAGGGGTGAGCGGGACTCTGCCAGCCAGCCCACGGCGCGCGACAGCAGGTGTTGCGGCACAAAATACTGGGGCAGGGTAAGGAGTTTGTCGCGGGTTTCAGGCGTCATCGTGGCGTCTCGGAAAATTGGGGAGTCCTCTGTATGGGAGAGGCGGTCCGGGTGCGGTCAGGCAGTGTGTTCAGGAGGGCCGTGAGGCTCGGTGTTGAGGAGGCTCAGGTCTCAACCGGCGTATCAGACCGGTTACCCCATTCGCTCCACGAGCCGGCATAGCCTTTCAGTTTTTCAAAACCAAGCAGCTTGCCGACCAGATAGGTAAAGCCGGAGCGATGGTGTGTCTGGCAATGGGTAATGACGGTCTTGTCGCCGGTGATGCCAATGGCTGCCAGCTCTGCACGAATCTCGTCCAGTGGCCGCACGCGCAGGGCGTTGGCGCGGTCCATGGCGCGTGTCCACTCATAGTGCTGTGCCCCGGGTATGTGGCCGCCACGTTGGGCCAGAATACGGGTGCCGGCATATTCTTCGGGCGAACGTGCATCCCAGATCACATGATCGGCATCGCGGTAGTGAGCCAGTACATAGTCGGCGTCAGCAACAGGTGCGGCCTGCAGGGAAACGACCGCCTGTGACGGTGTTGCCGCATTCGGCGTGTTTTCCACCGGCAGACCGGCGGCCAGCCAGGCGTGAATGCCACCGTTCAGGTAGGAGTAGTGACGATGGCCAATGGCATCCAGCGTCCAGATGAAGCGTCCGGCCCAGCCGCCGCCCTCATCGTCATAGACCACCACATGCGTGTCCGGCGTCAGGCCCATGGCAGAGAAGGCTTCGATCAGACGTTCCACTGGTGGCAGGCGCCCCGGTGCGGGCAGCTCGCCGGACACCAGTTGTTTGCCGTTCACCAGAATGGCCCCCGGCACATGCGCCTGCTGGTACACGGACTCCTTGCCCAGATCAACGATGAGCAGGTTGGCATCCTGCAGGTGGGCGTTCAGCACTTCAGGTTCGAGCAGCAGGGGCAGCGACATGAGTTAAAGCCTCGCGGAATTCTGGCACGGATTGTAAAGCACTCGGGCGCCAGCAGAAACCGGCACAGGCGGGATGGTGAATACGGTATGGCGATAAGCGCCCTGCTTGATTACGCTGTCAGCACTACGGAGGACGTTCATGCATACCCTGTTTCCCGATATCCATCCTTATGCCACCCACCGCCTGCCCGTCGCTGCACCGCATGTGCTGTATGTGGAAGAGTGTGGCAATCCTGATGGCCTGCCAGTGCTCTTCCTCCATGGTGGGCCGGGTGCCGGCTTCCAGCCCTGGAATCGCCGCTTCTTTGATCCCGAGCGTTACCGCATCGTGCTGTTTGACCAGCGCGGCTCTGGACAGTCGACCCCGCATGCCCATCTGGATGGCAACACCACACAAGCGCTGGTTGAAGACATTGAAACCCTGCGCCGGTTTCTGGGTATCGAGCGCTGGGTGGTGTTTGGTGGCTCGTGGGGTTCCACGCTGGCGCTGGCCTATGCCGAAGCCCATCCGGAGCATGTGGTTGGCCTGATCCTGCGCGGTATTTTTCTGTGCCGCGACCAGGATATCCGCTGGTTCTATCAGGATGGTGCCAGTCATGTGTACCCGGATTACTGGGAGGACTATGTCAGGGTGATTCCGGCGGCAGAGCGTCATGACTTTGTGCAGGCGTTTTACCGGAGGCTGACCGGCACCGACGAGATTGCCCGCATGGCGGCAGCAAAAGCGTGGTCGGTATGGGAGGGCTTGTGTGCCACGCTAAAGCCGAATGCGAGTGTGGTGGATCATTTCTCCGATCCGCATATTGCCATGGCGCTGGCACGCATTGAGTGTCACTACTTCATCAACCAGTCATTCATGCGACCCAACCAGCTGATTGAGGATGCCCGCCGGCTGGCAGATATTCCGGGTGTGATCATTCATGGTCGTTACGACATGGTCTGTCCGCTGGATAATGCCTTTGCCCTGCACAAGGCCTGGCCGCAGGCAGAGTTGCAGATTGTGCGCGAGGCGGGTCATGCCGCGGCAGAGCCAGGGATTATTGATGCACTGGTGCGGGCGACAAACGAGTTTGCCAGACGGTTCGGCAAGCGTTGAGCCGGGCGGGCGACATTCAGGCGTCTGATGCCGTGCGACGTTTTTCCATCAGGCGGCCAAAGAAAAGCCCCGCCTCAAACAGCAGCCACATCGGCACTGCCAGCATTGCCATGGAGATGGCATCTGGCGGTGTCAGGAACATGGCAACAAAGAAGCAGCCCACGATCACATAGCGGCGCTTGTCGATCAGGCTGTCGCTGCTCACGATGCCGGACCAGATCAGCATGAACACGGCCACCGGGATTTCAAAGGTAAAGCCGAACACCAGGAACAGCTTCAGCACAAAATCCAGATAGAGATTGATGTCCGTCATCATCGCCACGCCTTCCGGTCCCACTTTCGTGAAGAAGCCCAGTACAGCCGGCAATGTGATGAAATAGGCAAAGGCCACACCCACGTAGAACAGCAGCACGCTGGAGACCAGCAGCGGCACGGCAATCTTCTTTTCATGCGTGTAGAGCGCTGGGGCAATGAACCCCCAGATCTGGTGCAGCAGATAGGGCACAGCAACAAACAGGCACACAAAGAACGTCAGCTTGAACGGTGCCATGAAAGGCGCCGTCACATCGGTCGCAATCATGGTGCTGCCAGCGGGTAACAGTTCACGCAGGGGCAGTGAGACGGCGGCGTAAAGGTCGTTGCGGAAATACACCAGGGCAAAGAACAGCACCACCATGACGCTGATGATACGCATCAGTCGTGTGCGCAGCTCGATCAGGTGGGCGACCAGCGGCATGCTCTCGTGCGGGGTGTTGTCATTCATGAGGGCGAACTGTCATCAGGTGATGTGGCGGGGCGCAGATTGGCGTTTTTCTGTGCGGCCAGCCATTCGCGGTAAGCAGCTTCGTCCTCGACAACGGGTGTGACAGCGGCAGCGGGATCGGCGGCTACGGCCTCAGGGGGCAGGCTGCTTGTGTCGGGCGCGGGGTCTTCAGGCAATGCCTTGCTGGCAGTGACTATTGAAGTGGCAATCGAGCTACCAACCGCAGTGGCAGGCGGCAGGCTGGAGTGGATATGGTTTTCCATGTCCTGAAGCCGGGTCGCCACTTCCTGGAAGGGCTGCTGGATGTTCAGGTCTTCGCCGGCATCGCGGACTGCATCAATTTCCTTTTGCAGGCGTTCACGCATTTCCTGCGCCGAGACTTCGCGCTCGATCTCGGCCTGCATGTTGCCGACCATGCGTTTGATGCGGCCGATCCATGCCCCCGCCACGCGCGCTGCATGGGGCAGTTTTTCCGGACCGAGCACAACCAAGGCCACAATGGCCATGAGGATTAGCTCACTAAAGCCGACATCAAACATGCATCAGTTCCGGCAGCATCAGACGTTGTCTTTCTTCTCGGACGAGGTCTTCTGCGCAGTCTGGTCCTGCTGGGACAGCTGTGCGGGTGGTGTGGCATCAGCAGGCTTGTCGTCCTCGCTCTTCATGCCTTCCTTGAAGCCCTTGAAGAAGCCGCCAAGATCCTTGCCGGCATTCTTGAGCTTGCCGGTGCCAAAGACCAGTACAACAATGACCAGCAACAGGAGGATGTGGGGAAGGGATATTCCGGACAGCATGGTGTTACTCCGCAGATGGGGATGGGGTGGAGGGCTGACGGGCAGCCTTTTCGGCATGGCCGGAGACGTTGAAGCGTCGTGCCAGTTCGTCAATGATGCGCTCAGGCGGCACATTGAAATGGGAAAGCATGACCAGCGTGTGAAACCAGAGGTCGGCAGTTTCATAGACCAGATCGTCGGTCTGGCCGCTTATGTCGGCATCCTTGGCCGCGAGCAGGGTCTCGGTGCACTCTTCGCCGACCTTTTCCAGAATCTTGTTCAGGCCCTTGTGGTAGAGGCTGGCCACATAGGAGGACTCGGGCGCCGCCTGCTTGCGCTCCTCAAGAACCCGGGCCAGTTCGGCCAGTACATCAGTATTGCTCATGGTGATGGCAGATCGTCATGGTGATGATAGATGGCCTCGGGGTCCTTGAGCACGGCGTCTACCGTTACCCACTGACCATTCTCGAAGCGGCGATAAAAGCAGGATTCCCGCCCGGTATGACAGGCAATCCCGCCCAGTTGCTCAACCTGGAGGATAATGACATCACCGTCACAGTCCAGGCGCAACTCATGCAGCTTCTGGATGTGGGAGGACTCCTCACCCTTGCGCCAGAGCTTTTGGCGGCTGCGCGACCAGTAGATGCCCCGTCCTTCACGGGCTGTCAGCTCCAGCGCCTCCCGGTTCATCCAGGCCACCATCAGCACCCGGCCGGTACGGTAGTCCTGAGCAATGGCCGGGACCAGCCCCTGTTCATCCCAGCGTACGTCATTCAGCCAGTTCATGCTCTTGTATCGTGGCCAGTAAAGAGTGACGAGGATACCCGATAAGTGGCGCCGGGCGTAGTCATCTGCTGCCTCAGGACCATGGCCTGGGGATGGTTCCGGGTCGCCTCCAGCGGGGTGGCCGGCAATTTCCGTAATCCCTGCTAGGCTGACCTGAGCTGCTGTCAATCGTTTGCCGGGTTGCGCTGAGTCAAGGCGTTCAGGGGGGGTATGACCATAACCTTTGATTGGAGATCACTCTTCAGGCATGGCTCATACACGAGCAGCCAGAACAACAGTGAGGCGGTTAAATGAAAATGATTTTCATTAAGTTCATGAGGGAGGAGGCAGGCGCATCCTCGGTGGAGTACGCCATTCTCGCTGCAATCATCTCCATTGCTGCGATTGCGACCATTGCAATTATCGGTCGTGATGTTGATGCAAGGTTTGCGGAGACCTTGCGGCTGATTGAGCAGGGTCAGCAGTCGGGGCCGTAAGTTTACTGAGGGCGAGGGTTTCCTCTGAACGCTGCAAGCAATAAATGGTTAGTTGATATGCATCAGTTGGTTTTAAGGAAATCAAGACAGAATCTGTTGCAACCTGATTATTCGTTTATATACTGAAGTTGTGTGTTGTGGTTGATGAAGACGTTGGTGTCAACTGATTTGTGGCCGCATCAAAGTTGTTGTGTCGAGAGTTGTTTTTGGCCATGTGGCCTTTCTTGCAAGGAGAAAGTTAATGAAAAACCTGATGAACAAGTTTCTGCGTGATGAGTCCGGTGCAACAATGGTTGAGTACGCCATTCTGGTTGCCCTGATTTCGATTGCTGCCATTGCCACCATCGTTCTGGTGGGACAGAAGGTTGATGATGCATTTGACAAGGTTCAGACCGAACTCTCCAATGCCGGAACCGGATCTGGCACCTGATTATTTCAGGCTGCATGGTGTTGGCGGGCGCCTTCGGGCGCTCGCCATTCCAGCTAAAAGAATAAAAACGTTGTGAGTAAATGGAATGCGCGAATGGACCATGCTTTTCCTGTTGGCCGTGATCGTGTTGCCGGCAGCATGGATTGATTTTCGTCAGCGTCGTATTCCAAATGAATTGTGTCTTGCCGGCATTCTGCTTGGCGTGATGTATCACCTGTTGACTGCCGGATTGACCGGTGCCGGATTTTCCCTGCTTTCTTTTCTGCTCGCATTCGCAGCGGGTTTTCCGCTCTGGTTGCTGGGGTGGATGGGTGCGGGTGATGTAAAGCTTGTTGCTGCGGTAGGCGCAATTGTCGGGATGAAGCTGCTACTTCCTGTTCTGGCGGGAGTTGCGATTGCCGGTGGTGCTGTTGCACTTGTTTATCTGGTTGTCTTGCGTCTTCAGGATGAGCCGCTGTATGTGATTGTGGCCTCATCGCTGGCATCTCAAAAAAACGGGGGTCTGCAGACGCAGGCAGCCATTGATGGTGTACCTGAGCCGGTGGCAATGAAGAAAAAAGGCATTCCTTATGCAATACCTGTGGCACTTGGCAGTTTGGCGGCTATTGTTTATGTGAGTTGATGCTGAGGCATGGCATTCGTATTTAATGGCGCGATTTTATCGAGGAGCGCGTGATGCAGATTAGAGCATTGATCATGCTGGCGGTGGCCCTGGTACTAGGGGGTATTACCGTATTTCTCGTCAACAACTTCCTGCAAAGTGAGGTTGGGGACCAGGGGCGGGTGCAGAAGTTGCGCACAGTGCCGGTTGTTGTGGCAGCACAGGATATCAAGTCAGGTACAAAGCTTGAGGCCGTGATGCTGACAGCTGTTGACTGGCCGTCTGAAACGGTGCCCGATGGCGTCTATGCGGATGTAGCAACCGTGATTGGTGAAAAGCCTCCTGTGCTGTTGCAGGAAACCAAGCGCGGTGAAGTCATCCTGCCGTACAAACTGTCTCCGCACGGTGCCCGTGGCGGGTTGCCGGCGCGTATTCCTGAAGACATGCGTGCAACCACCATCCCGGTTTCTGAAATCACCGGCGTGGCAGGTTTCATTGCGCCTGGCGATTTTGTGGATGTACTGCATACATCGGCAGTAGGACGCAGTGACGAGCTGCCGGTGACCAGGGTGCTCATGCAGAACGTACAGGTGCTGGGTATCGACCAGATAAGCTCACAGGACGATGCCAAGCCAAAAATTGTGAATGCAGTGACGTTGCTTGTGAACCCGGAGTCTGGTCAGCGGCTGACACTGGCGCTGGCGACTGGCTCGCTCAGCTTGCTGCTGCGTAACGAGTTTGATGCATCGCTGCTTGCTACAAAAGATATTGCCTGGCGCCAGCTGGTGCCAGAAGAAGCGGTCGCCGTTGTAGAGCAGCCAAAGGTGGTCAGGCGCGAGCGTCGTGTCGTCACGATAATAAAGCAACAGGCACCAGCAACAGCACTTCCGGCAAAAACCTCAGATCGTGTTGAGGTAATTCGTGGGCTGAATGTCTCTCGACAGGATGTCCCCAGCACACCGGCAGCCAATGATGCGACGTCAGCAAAGCCTGACGAGGCAAAACCCTGAGTACTGGAGAGATCATGAACAAGTGCATGAAGCTGCACGCCCTCGGGGCGGCCATATTGGCATCGTTGCTGGTAGCAGGGCCGGTGCAGGAGTCTTTTGCTGCGGATACAGATACCGTGGCGCTGGAATTTGGTGAGCGCAAGCCAACAGACCTTCGTCTGGCCATTGGCCAGTCACAGATCATCCAGTCCAGCGTTCCACTGGAGCAGGTGGTTATCGGTAGCCCGGATGTCGCGGATATCAAGTTGTTGTCATCCCGCCGCGTACTCATTCTGGGCATCAAGCCGGGGCGCACGAATCTGGTTTTTCGCCAGAAAGACGGTGATCTGGTTGCGATCATGAATGTCAGCGTGGGTTACGACCTGAGTGGTATCAAGTACAAGCTTCATGAGCTGATGCCACACGAGCCGGCAATGGAGGTACGTGACACCAATGACCGTGTCATCCTGTCCGGAGAAGTGTCCAGCACGCTCTCAATGGACAAGGCACTGTCTGTGGCGCGGAGCTTTGTGCCGGCAGAAAAAGTGACCAACCTCCTGCAAGTGGCAGGTGGCCAGCAGGTCATGCTTGAGGCCCGCATTGCCGAAGTCTCGCGCACCTCCATGAAAGAGCTCGGTATCCAGGCACAATATCTGGATGGTTCGGGGAATTTCGGTGTGGTGATTGGCAAGCCGCTGGTTGGTTCCTTCGGCACCATCAGTCCGCCAAACTTCAGCTCTGCCAGCACCCTGAACCCGGTCAGCAGTCTGCTGATTCCGCCCAATTCGTTGCGTGTAAGCCTGCAGGCGCTGGAAGAAAAAGGGCTTGCCAAGACACTGGCTGAGCCCAATCTCGTCGCTCTGTCAGGTCAGGAAGCCAACTTCCTTGCGGGTGGTGAGTATCCAATTCCGGTTAATCAGGATGATACCGGTAACGTCACGGTTGATTACAAGACATTTGGTGTCGGACTTCGCTTCACACCAACCGTCCTGAACAGTGACAAGATCAACCTGAAGCTGCTGTCGGAAGTGTCGGAAGTGGATGCCATCAATTCGTTCACGGTCAATGATCTCAGATTGCCGTCATTCTCTACTCGCCGCGCAGGAACAACGGTTGAGCTGGCAGATGGCCAAAGTTTTGCGATTGCCGGCCTGATGACGAACAGTATGGACAATGCCATTTCGCAGTTTCCGATTCTTGGCAACATACCCATTATTGGTGCGCTGTTCCGCTCATCAAAATACCAGCGCAACGAGTCTGAGCTGGTCATAGTTGTCACGGCACGTCTTGTCGGGCCGGTGAACAAAGGGCGTCTTGCGTTGCCAACAGACGTGATCATGCCACCAAACGATGTTGACCAGTATCTGCTCGGGCGACTGCACGGGAAGGATGTCAAACGGCCAGAGTCGTCATCAACGAGTACCAATGGCGCAACTACTGGTGGGGTGGAAGGTGTATTCGGGCATCAGCTGAGCCAGGAGAATGGCAATGTCAAACGTTAAGGTTTTGCTCGTAGCAGGTGCTGCCATGCTGATGACGGCTTGTGGTGCTACGCCGTCCATGTCAAAGGACCTGGGTGTCAGCGTCGGAATAAATACGGCAAGTCAGATGATTGATCCAAAAGCTTCGTCACGGGATCTTGTTCCGCCAACGCTGGATGGAATCAAGGCGGAAAAGGCGATGGATCGTTATCGCAAGGATCGCCCAGAGGAGAGCCGTGCAAAGCTGGTCGAGAATCTGGGTAGCAGCAATTAAGGGGGTGTGTCGTGATGCTGCAAGTGCGTCGTCAACGTGGTGCCATACTGATCATGACAGCAATATTTGTTGTCGTGCTGATCGTGGTGGCGGCATTGGCTATGGATATCGGACGCCTTGTAGTGTTGCGCAGTCAGCTTCAGAATGCTGCCGACTCCGCGGCGATTGCCGCAGCGGTAGAGCTTGATGGTGAAGATGGTGCGCGCGAGCGGGCTATGGCAGCCGCTCGCGAGGCCATCAGGCACGATAAAAGCTTTGCGCGCATTCAGGATCTGCTGGGGGCGGGTGGGTTACCGGATGAGGCATTCAGCTTCTATTGTGTGGTTGGTGCTGAATACGATGTTGATCCCGATGATGTCACTGATTTTGGTATTTACTGTAATGGCGCTGATGACGGTTCCGGAAAGTATGTAGCCAGTACGGATGCAGAGTCGCATTACGTACGTGTTGATCTTGACCCGGCCAAAGCCGCAGGCCGCTTTACACTCGATCTTTTTTTCCTGCCGGTGCTCAAGCTGTTTGCGCCGGCTACGGCAACCGAGGCTGCAGTCCGTGCCATGGCGGTTGCAGGAAAACACTCCATTCAGTGCAATTATCCTCCAATGGCGGTATGTGATCCGTTCGAGGGGCAGGGCAAGACATTCAAGAATGACATGCCTGTCGGGACGACCATTGTCCTGCGCGACCAGGGTGCTGGTAATGGCAACTGGGCACCTGGAAATGCCGGGTTCCTGATGAGTATCGCCGGCGAAACTGGCGCAGATGCAACTGCAGACTCTCTGGCATTTCCGGATGATGATGGCTGCTCGCCGAGAAGTGTTACGTCCGAGCCGGGGCAGATGACCCAGAAAACCACGTCAGCCATCAATACCCGGTTTGACATGTATGACTCGCACTTCAAGGCGAACCAGTGGCAGAAATGGCCCCCGGCACCAAACGTTTATGAGTATGAAGATGCAGCATCGCCAGTGGCAGTGCCTGGTCTTGATGTTGCCCGTTTCAGGCAGCCAGACTGGAATTATGCCGCTTGGCAGGCTGCCCAGATTGCCATGTATGGAGCCCTGACCAATGTTCCTCCCGAGTGGGCGGCGAAGCAGCCTCGCATGTGGGATGTCTATCAGTGGGAGATTGCCAATAACCGGATTCTCAAGAAGCCCGTCAACGCGCATACCCCTGCGGGTTCGGCAGAGCGCCGTGTGTTTGCTGTTGCTGTTCTCAGTTGCCAGGCCTTGGGCGTAAAGGGGCGAGTCACAGTTCCGGTCAATAGCCCGGATGGTTTTGCCAAGATATTCATCTACAAGCAGGCAAAGGGGCCATCCGGAGCAGAGATTTACGGTGAATATGTCGGTTGGTTTGGTGAAGGAGAGGCAAACTACCATGTCGAAGTCCAGCTCTACGAATGAGCAGGGCGTGGCGATGGTCGAGTTTGCGATCATCCTTCCCTTGTTGCTGTTCATTTTCCTGGGTATTGCCGAGTTGGGGCGCGCACTGCATTTTCAGCACCGGTTAACGAATGCCGTAGAAGCGGGTGCCCGCTATGCCGCCCGGGCAACAGGGGCTGTAGATGAAACTGATTGCTCGCCAACTGCAGGATGGGCTGCTGTTGAATCAGCAACACGTCAGATGGTGACTTACGGGCAGATGGATGTGGCAGCAAAACCTCTTGTGCCTGGTCTGGACGTCAATGCTGTCGATGTCAGTATCGCAGTACGCAGTGCGACTGGCGTGACGGATCCTGTTTGCGTGGTGAAAGTATTTGCAACCGTAAAATACGAAGGACTGTTTGGCGTACAGCTTATTCCTCTGCTGAACATAGATCAGCCGACCCTCGGGGCGACAAGTGAGGAGCGTTATGTTGGTGAATAATCAGAAGAATCAATCTGGCGCTGCCATGGTCGAGATGGCACTGGCACTAACGATTTTCATGATGATTGTGATCGCCATTTTCGAATTTGCCATGGCAACATTTGCCTGGCACAGGGCTTCTGAGGGTGCGAGGCAAGGATTGCGTAAAGCAATTGTGTCATCGCCCGCCACGGGAAGTGCGCTTGCATTGACTTGCCCAGGTGGAATGCCGGTTATTGTGACGTGTACGACGGCGGCATGTCAGCCAACACTTAATGCCATTCAGCGTGTGGCGCCATTTGTGCAGGGGGATCAGGTAACGGTGACCTATGCATGCTCTGATGCGGGGAATCCTGAGCGGCCTGCAGCGCTTGCCATACCGGAGGTGGTTCTTGAAATAAAGGGACTGGCGTATACCTTTGCCATCCCCGGGGTTATCGGACTTGGTACCACCATGCAGCTTCCCGATGTGAAGGTTTCGCGAACTGGCGAAGATCTTTTTACATCAAATTGATGAATAAAACGCCCATTTTGTAAGGACGTATCATGCAGACGACATTGAATATTCTGGCACTTACCCATTCTGACAAGACCAGCAAGGATATTTCGGCCTTTCTGGATGGTGTGGATGGCGTTGTGGCGAACGTACAGCTTCAGGAGGGGGGTATTGTTCTTCCCGGTGAAGATGGATTACCTGACGTGCTTCTTTATGAAGTGGTCGATCCATCGTCAGCTGAGCTGGTCCTGCTTGAAAACTTTGTTGCAGCAACCAGGGGAAAGACGATTGTTCTGGCGATTGGTCGTTCCTCGGATACCGATCTTCTACGGCGACTCATGCGTGCAGGCGTCAGGGATGTCATTCCAAGCCCGCTGGTGCGACAGGAGCTTGTGACGACATGCACCCAGTTGCTGTCTGACAAGCGTATCAAGATGGAGGATGCCAATGGTGCCATTCATGCTGTATGCGCCTTCATGGATGCCAAGGGCGGAATCGGTGGTACAACAATTGCCGTAAATGTTGCTGCCGTGCTTGCTCATGACCGCAAGGTAAAAACATGCCTTATTGATTTTGACATCGGCTTTGGTTCCTGTGCCCATATGCTGGATCTCAAGCCAACCAGTTTTGTGACGGATGCCATTCAGCAGGCTGATCGGCTTGATGTGGTTTTCCTCAAGGCGCTGATGACGGAGCATGATTCCGGTCTGCATGTGCTGGCATCGCCGGCCAATCCGGCTTCTGCGGCTGATCAGCTGAGGCCCGAGGTAGTCCAGAAGATTATCGGGTTGGCGGCGGAAATATATGATGTGGTGATTGTGGATGTTCCGCGTATCACGGCGCCGTGGGCGATGGAGGCGTTACGTGTCTCAAGTCGTGGTTTTGTGGTCATGCAAAATACGCTGGCGGTCATTCGCGATGTAAAAATCCTGCTTGACTACATGCCCCATGTCGGTATCGACATGCACAAGATAGAGCTGATCAATAACCGTGCCATGGCCAAGTCTCAAAGTGTATCGATTGAGCAGCTCAAGCAGACTCTTGGTAGAGATCGCATTCATCGTGTGAGGAACGACTATCACTCGGCGCTGGCGGCTGCAGACCAGGGAATTCCTGTTTACAAGGTGGAGTCAGGTGGGGAGTTGCTGGAGGATGTCCGGCATCTTGCCAATTCAATCTGGCAAACACATGAGCCTGTGGCCAGCGGGCGCTCCAGTTTCCTGGCCCGCCTTTTCAATCATCGCAAAGCCACACCGAACTGATTCGAGGGAGTTCCTGTCATGCCACAGTCTTTTGCTGCGCCAATGGATCTGCAGGTTCTCAAGGGAAGGATTCATCGTCAGGTGATGGAGCAGATGAATCTCCGGATTCTGGATCAGTTGCCAATTGAACAGGTACGGCAGCAGATCGGTAATCTGGTCAGGGAAATGCTGGTTAAAGAAGATTTGCCGCTCAACCAGCATGAGCGAGACCAGATATCCCAGGAAGTCCAGGATGAAATTCTCGGGTATGGCCCGATTGAGCCCCTGCTGAGGGATCCGACGGTTTCCGATATTCTGGTTAATACTGCAAAGCGGGTTTATGTAGAGAGAAAGGGCAAGCTGGAAAAGACAGATGTCATTTTTCAGAATAATGACCATCTTCAGCGAATCATCGAGAAGATTGCGACATCAGTTGGCCGTCGTATCGATGAGTCGTCACCTATGGTGGATGCGCGTCTGCCCGATGGCTCTCGTGTAAATGCCATTATTCCCCCGTTGTCCATTGATGGTCCGGTGCTGTCCATTCGAAAGTTCAGTGTCGATCCGCTGACGATGCGTGATCTTCTTAATTTCAAGTCCATTGCGCCCCCCATGGCCGAATTTCTAGCGGCAGCAGTGAAGGCGCGCATGAATATTCTCATATCAGGGGGTACGGGCTCTGGTAAAACCACGTTGCTGAACGTGATATCCGGAAATATTCCGGATAACGAGCGAATCATCTCGATTGAAGACAGTGCGGAACTGCAGCTACAGCAGCCACATGTGGTGCGTCTTGAAACCCGTCCGCCCAATATTGAAGGGGTCGGTGAGGTCAAGCAGCGCGATCTGGTCAGGAATGCGCTGCGCATGCGCCCGGACCGCATTATCGTGGGTGAGGTTCGTGGTGCGGAGGCGCTTGACATGTTGCAGGCCATGAATACCGGTCATGATGGGTCATTGACAACAATTCATGCCAATACTTCGCGCGATGCACTGACTCGTCTTGAGCACATGGTCGGTATGAGCGGCATGACGCTGGCAACTGCGGTTATCAGACAGCAGGTTGCTGCAGCCATTAACCTGATTATCCAGTCAGAGCGCATGTCGGACGGTCGTCGTATAATTTCCAGTATCCAGGAGATTACCGGCATGGAAGAGACTGTGGTCAACATGCAGGAAATTTTCAGCTTTGTTCGCAAGGGTGTGGATGAGCGAGGCAAGGTTATTGGCGAGTTTCGCGCATCAGGTATAAGGCCGCGCATGCTGAAGCGCTTTCAGGAACGAGGCATCCTGATTGATGAGAACTGCTTTGATCCTGACAAGGTCTATCTGTGACGGGGCGTGATCGATGAATACGTGGACGATCTACCTCATCTCGTTTGTGGCATTTGTGGCAGCGCTTGCGCTGGTGCAAGGTCTTTACATGCTCTGGCAGAGCCTCAATGTTGAACGTACCGTACGTGTCAATCGCCGTTTGAGGTCGCTGTCTGCGGGTGGCGTTAACCGTGAGCAGGCACTTGATCTGCTTCGGCAACGTGCATTCAGTGATATGCCTGCACTTAACCGGCTGCTTGTGCGAATTCCTCGAATGCATGCCGTGGACAG
Source organism: Moraxellaceae bacterium (assembly GCA_003543245.1). Classification (GTDB taxonomy): domain Bacteria; phylum Pseudomonadota; class Gammaproteobacteria; order Pseudomonadales; family Moraxellaceae; genus UBA2031. The sequence goes on from DPJB01000007.1 coordinate 58,960, forward strand.
GATGCTCGAGCAGGCTGGCATGGATATCACGGTATCAAGGTACATGCTCATCCAGTTTATTCTCAGCATGATTCTGCTGGTTGTGCTGTTGCTCTTTACGCCAGGAAATCCTTTTGTTGTTGTGCCGGTCGCACTGATTACCGGATTCTTCGTGCCCTATCTCTATGTGATGCGTGAGCGTCGTAAGCGCCTTGATTTGCTGAGTTCCCAGTTGCCGGATGCCATGGATTTCCTGGCTCGGTCGATGCGCGCAGGTAATCCGTTCACCGCATCGCTTCGGAATGCGGCGGATCAGCTGCATGAGCCTATTGCCAGCGAGTTCAGGACGACGTTTGAGGAAATGAATTTCGGTCTGGATGTCGAGCGTGCAATGATTGATCTTGGTGCCCGTGTGGGTAATGACGAGCTTCAGTATTTCATTACGGCAGTGCTTATCCAGCGCACCACTGGTGGCAATCTTGCCGAGGTCCTGAATCGTATTGCCAATGTCATGCGCTCGCGTGAAACCACGCGGCGAGAAGTCAGGATTCTTGCGGCAGAAATGAAATATTCCGCAAATGTTCTTATCGCATTGCCCTTTGTGGTTGCAGGTGCACTGACCATTACCAACCCGTCATATCTTGCGACTTTGTTCGAGAGTGAGCTTGGTCTGGTTATTATCGGGATTCAGCTGCTGCTGATGGCCACAGGTTTTGCAGTGGTTCAGAAGATGGTGGATATTCGCGTATGAGGATTTCAGCATGACCATCAATCTTGGTCTGATTCTTCTTCTGGTATTTGTGACCACTGTTTTCATCATCATGGGTGCGTCACACTGGCTTTTCGGAACGTTCTCACCGCTGCGGCGCAGGTTGCGCGAGATCGCCGATCCAAAGGTTCAGCACACGCAGACAGGCACTCGTGAGGGGGCGTTCACGGTTCATTTCATCGAGCCTGTTGCAAAGGTCATGTTGCCGGCCGAGGACTGGCGCAAGTCGCGCCTGAAAAGTCGTCTGGTACAGGCGGGTTTCCGTCAGCCAAAGGCTGTGTCCTGGTTTCTGGCAGCCAAACTGATTGCTGCATTTGTTTTGCCCATGCTGGTTGTTTTGCCCTTGTTGCTGATGGGCATGCTGGGTGAGAAAGCGGCGATTGGGGTTGCCTTGCTGAGCGTGGCCGGGCTGATCGGGTTCTTTGGGCCGGATATTTTTCTGCAGCATCGTATAGAGCAGCGCCAGAATACGATCGCTTCCTCATTTCCTGATGCGCTGGACATGCTCGTGGTGTGCGTCGAGGCGGGGCTTGGCCTTGATGCAGCCATCAACCGCATTGCCAGCGAACTGGGGCATGCTCATCCGCTGATTGCCGAAGAGTTACAGTTGGTGTCACTGGAGTTGCGTGCCGGCAAACAGCGTGAAGCGGCGTTGCGCGGATTGTCTGATCGTACCGCTGTTGAAGAAATCAGTGCCCTGACCAGTATTCTGGTCCAGTCCGAGCAGTTTGGTACCAGTATTGCCAGTGCACTGCGTGAGCATGCCGATGGCATGCGGCTGGTGCGTATCCAGAATGCTCGCGAGAAGGCGGCCAAGCTGCCTGTGAAGCTGATCTTCCCGATCATGTTGTTCATCTTTCCGGCACTTTTTCTTGTTATCCTTGGCCCGGCGTTCATTCGCATCTTTTATGGCTTTATCAGGATGGGTCAGTGAAATACTCGGTTGTGCTTGCTCGTGCCACTTCATGCGTACTGCTGGTGCTGATGGTCTCTGCCTGCAATACCAGCTCCAAGCCAAAAAAAGCCAAGGAAGAGCTCAAGACTCCGGCGACGCCAGAGCAGGTGCGTGCAGATGCGGAGCGTGCGTCCCACTTCGGTGATCATGCCTCTGCACTGGCTGGATGGCAGAATCTGCTGGAGAAAAACCCCGACGATCCGGTTGCCTTGCGTGGATTGGGCGAGACCTACCTTGCAGCCGGTGAGCCTGCGATGGCGCTGGTCGCGTTTGACAAGGTAATCACGAAGAGCCCGCAGGACATGGATGCTCTGGAGGGTCGGGCACTTGCGCTGGTTTCGCTTGGACGGAGAGAGGAGGCAAGAAAGGATATTGAGGTCTTGCAGGAGGTTTCACCCCCCAGGTGGCGTACCTTGAATGCGATGGGCTTGTTGCTGGATCTGGGAAATGAGCGAGATCGGGCCCAGCAGTATTACACCCAGGCGCTGGCCCTGCAGCCAGGCCACCCGATGATACTGAACAACATGGGCTACTCCATGCTGATGGCGGGTAACTATGTTGCTGCGGAGAAGTGCTTCAGGGATGGCTTGCGTATGACGCCGGATGGCTCGCACCTGCATGCCAACATGGTGCTGTCGATTGCCTGGCAGGGTGATTATGCCCGTGCACTTGCCGAGGCGGTGAACCGTCAGCCCAGGGAAGAGGCACTCAACAATATTGGTTACATCGCATTGCTGCGCAAGGACTACAAGGCAGCAATCAGTTACTTCGAGCAGGCAATGGAGGCCAGCCCCCGCTGGTATCCGCGGGCGGCAGCCAATCTGGAGCGGGCCCGGGCAGAAGCGGCGAATGCATCAGTACGGCTGCCCAACTGACCCCGGTCAACGGCTGATTCGCCACACCCCGGCAATGCCGATCAACATGCCACCCAGCATGGTTGCTGTGCCACTCGTGATCATCATCACTCCCCCACCGATACCGAGCAGGGCAATGAAGTCGCGCCTGCGGGCAACGCGCATCTCCTGACGCAGGGTGCTGAACTCGCGCAGTTGCCGCTCCTGCCACTGACCGTTCTGCCGCATTTGCGTCAGGGCATCGAGTACCAGATCCGGCATGTCGGGCAGGCCGGTAATCAGTGCCGGGGCTTGCTCGCTCAACCGTTTGATGAGTGCCGAGGGGCCGATCTGGTCGTTGAGCCAGCGGCTCAGGAGCGGGCGACCCAGCGTCCAGATGTCGAGCGCGGGGTACAGGCTGCGGCCCAGTCCTTCCACATGTACCAGTGTCTTGATGAGCAGGACCAGCTGTACTGGAATTTCCAGATGGTGTTCGCGCGCCATGTCGAGTACTGCCAGCAGCGTTGGTCCGAACTGGATCTGGTCAATCGGTTTTTCCAGTACCGGCGCAATGATGCGCTGTACCTCGTTGGTCAGCTGGTTAAGGTTGGCCCCCGGAGGCAGCCAGCCGGCACGATATGCAACCCGGATGATTTCGCCGTAGTCACGTGAGACCAGAGCCAGTGCAATGCGGGCAACAGTGAGCTGATCTTCGCGGGCCAGATGGCCGACGATGGCGACATCCAGGGCAATGTAGCGCGGATTGGCCGGGTTGGCGGTTTCCACAAAGACATTGCCCGGGTGCATGTCGGCATGAAAAAAGTTGTGGTTGAGCAACTGCGTGAAAAAGATGGCGAAACCTTTTTCGGCCAGTTGCTGGCGACTGATGTCCAGTCTGGCAAAGCTGGCATGATCATCGACGGGGACGCCATAAATGCGCTCTGCCACCATGATGTTTGTGGTGCACCAGGCATCGTGCACTTCTGGCACATACAGCATGTCCGAGTTGAGGAAGTTCTTGCGCATCTGGCGGGTATTGGCGGCCTCGCGCAGGAGATCGGTTTCATCGAGCAACGTTTGTTCGTAATCACGTGCAATGCGGTGCGGATGAAACTGTGCCAGTTGCGGGAAGCTGGCCTCCAGCCAGGCAGTCAGGTCGCGCAGCAACGCCATGTCCTGCCGGATTTGTGCGGCGACGCCAGGGCGCAGGATTTTCACAACCACTTCACGCCCATCGGGCAGGGTAGCGGTATGTACCTGCGCAATGGAGGCAGCCGCCAGGGGCTGTTCGTCAAAGCGGGAGAACTTTTCCTTGAGCGGGGCGTTGAGCTCGGTCTCGACAATGGCCATGGCAATGCGCGACGGAAACGGAGGCACCTGATCCTGCAGCTTCACCAGCTCATCAAGGATGTTGGCCGGCAGCAGGTCGCGCCGTGTTGCCAGTAGCTGGCCCAGCTTGATGAAGAGCGGGCCCAGTTCCTCAAAGGCTTCGCGCAGGCGGGCGGGGTGTCGCGCCCGTGCGCCAGCCAGCCACCAGGCGGGGTGCAGGCGCAGCATCATGATCAGCAGTGTGCCGCGAACGCCCGGCGGTGGCGGCAACAAGGTATCAAGCCGATAGCGTGCAATAACCGTCCAGATGGCGAGCAGTCGGGGCAGGTGAGTCAGCATCATGTCGGCTCGGTGGTATCAAGTTTGCTGACGCGCTTTTTCAGGCGCTCAAGCCGTGCCTCCACGCGTTCAATGTCGGCACGCAGATCCTGGTTGTCGCCAAGGTATTCTTCGACTTCCCAGCGAACCGGCACAATTTCCTTTTCTTCGCGCAGGTATTCACCGGTGTTGCGCAGGAAAACATTGGCGGTGCGTTTGGCCAGGCCAAACAGGCCCTTCAGGCCCTGCGATACCGGGTGAGACAGCGTATCGCCAAAAACCCTGGCCATGCCGGCTTCCCAGTCGATATCCAGGTCGCGCGCCAATGCGTGCAACTCCTGCACCAGCATGACATCACCATGCACTTTCACCGGACCGCCAATAAAGTGCGCATCATTACTGAGTGCCATTTTCAGCAGTTCGATGCTGGGCGCTTCTATGGTGGCGTGGGGGTGGCGATCCCCTTCGCTACGCAAATACACCCCGTCACTCTCCAGCCAGACAAACAGGCCCAGTACGGGGCTACGGGTTTCAACATAAAGACGCTTGCCGGCATAGGCCTGCAGACGTTGAGCGGTGGCAGGGTCCAGCAACAGGGCCTGACGAATCAGGCTTTCCAGTGCTTTCAGTGCCAGTACCTGAGGAAGCGAGGTCACAGCTTGAATCCGCGGTGCAGGGCGACAATGCCGCCGGTGAGGTTGTGGTAATCCGTGCGTTCGAAACCGGCGGTTTCCATCATGCCCTTCAGGGTTTCCTGATCAGGGTGCATGCGGATGGACTCCGCCAGATAACGGTAACTGTCTGCATCCTGCGTGATGATCTTGCCCAGTGCCGGCAGCACGCTGAACGAGTAGGCATCATAGGCCTTGGACAACGGCTCGATCACGGGCTTGGAGAACTCCAGCACCAGCAGGCGGCCACCCGGCTTCAGCACGCGATACATTGATGCCAGCGCCTTGTCCTTGTCGGTGACGTTGCGCAGTCCGAAGGAAATGGTGAGCAGATCGAAGGTGTTGTCGGCAAACGGCAGGCACTCGGCATTGGCCTGCACAAACTCCAGGTTCTGCGTAAGGCCGGTATCAATCAGGCGATCACGTCCCACACCCAGCATGGAGGCATTGATGTCGGACAGAATGACCTTGCCGGTGGGGCCGACACGCTTGCTGAAGGCCTTGGCCAGATCGCCCGTGCCGCCTGCAATATCGAGCACTTGCTGACCGGGGCGGACGCCAGCCATTTCAATGGTATAGCGCTTCCACAGGCGATGAATGCCGAACGACATCAGGTCGTTCATGACATCGTAGCGGGCCGCCACGGAATGAAAAACCTCGGCGACTTTCTTTGCCTTTTCGGTGGCAGCAACGGTCTGGTAGCCGAAGTGCGTGGTGCCTTCGGACGTTACGGGGGGAATGGGCTTCTGGTCGGACATGATGGCGTCGTCAGCAACGGAGCCGGCATTGTCGACCGGCCCCGTCAATGGTGCAAGCCGGAAAGGCTGATGGCTTGCGTCAGATCAGGGATTGAACGGGTCTGGCGTGCCGGCGCAGAGGGCGTCAACGATGGCGCGTTCCTTGCCGATGAACTGGTTGAGGAAGTCCTGTGCAGAGCCCATCGGGCGCATGACGGCAAAGCCACGGTCCAGAAAATCGTAGAGGCCGCCAAGTCCGGCCATTTTGGCGGGACGGTGGGCAATCTTGAAGGTGGCATAGATCACGCGGGAGCGTACATAGCGATCCAGTCCGCCGCCCAGTTCGGCCAGCAGGTCAAGCTGATGGTGACGCGCCGCCTGATAGTCGCAGGCCCGGTATGCCTCGATGACGGCGGCCTCGGTGATGTCGGTGATCCCCATGGTTTCAAACAGCATGGTGGTGAGGGCTTCATCCAGCTCGCCGGTGATGGCGTTCAGCTCCAGCGCCACGGCCGAGGTGCGCATGACCGAGTCAGGCAACAGGCGGGTGGCAATCGGGAGGGCGCGCTCCACTTCGCGGGCCAGTTCGGTCAGGTCCAGGCCGCCATAGAGGTCACTGAGGAAAAACTGGGTGACTTCACGGTAACGGGGGTCTTCGAGCAGGTCGGCATGGGTGCGGGTGAGGCGGCCGGCCAGCCATTTTTGCAGGGTGACGAACTTTTCCTGAAAGGCCGCATCATGATGCCCGCGCCAGGCACGGTAGCGGCCCAGTTCGTAACGCATTTCATCCGCAAGCGTCTTGATGTCTTCCTTGCGCAGGGGCTGGCCTTCCGGGGTATAGACAAGATCGGGGGTCTGGGGGCCGGTGCTGGCTGCGTTCATCGAGGGCTCCATGTGCGGGTGTTAACAGGTTGATCTGAAAGGAGAAATTATTTCCGTCACATCAATGCATGCCTGCGTGTGCAGGGGCGGGCGGATTGTACTGTGCGGTGGGCCCGATGGGCAGGCCAGGACCGTGAGCAAATGTGACCGTCTGGCGGATAATGCCCCGGGACATCAGGGATGGCTCAGGGGGTAAAGGTCTGTGTTGCGGGGGCTGTGGCCGCTGTCGCTTGCAGGTACGTGGTCCAGAGTTGCTCCCGGTGCAGGCAGAGATGCCGCAGGGTGTCCCAGCTGTACAGGCCGGTATTGTGGCCATCCGAAAACACGAGGCGCACGGCGTAATTGCCGACAGGCTCGATGCTGGTGATTGTCACCTGCTGCTTCTGCAGGGGCAGAACGCCACCACGTCCGTCATGACCCTGAACCTCGGCAGATGGCGAGTGCACACGAAGGAACTCGGCGCTGAGGGTAAACGTGCCGTCGTCCCAGGTCAGGACCAGCTCGCGCTCGGTTTTGCGGTAGCGCAATTCAGTGGGTTGCATAGGTCAGGTGTGCCGGTAACAGGGCATGGCACCGGCACAGGTCATGCCGGCACCATGCGGGTTGATCAGAGAATGAACCGGCTCAGGTCTTCATCCTGTACCAGTCCGCCCAGATGCTGCTCTACATCGGCCGCAGTAATCGACAGGACCTTGTCGTGATGCTCGGCCGCAAGATCGGCAGCATCGAAGGAAATGTCTTCCAGCAGCTTCTCAAGTACCGTGTGCAGGCGGCGGGCACCGATGTTCTCGGTACGTTCGTTCACCTGCCAGGCGATTTCGGCCAGGCGCTTTACACAATCCGGTGTGAACTCGATGCCAAGCCCCTCGGCTGCCAGCAGCGCCTGGTATTGCTGTGTCAGCGAGAAATGCGGCTCGGTCAGGATGCGCTCGAAGTCGGATGGCGACAGTGCTTCCAGCTCCACACGGATAGGCAGGCGGCCCTGCAATTCCGGGATCAGGTCCGACGGGCGCGACAGGTGGAAAGCGCCGGAGGCAATGAACAGGATGTGATCCGTTTTCACCATGCCGTACTTGGTGTTCACGGTGCAGCCTTCGATAAGCGGCAGCAGATCTCGTTGCACGCCTTCGCGCGAAACGTCGGCGCCCCCGTGGCTGTCGCCACGACGGCAAACCTTGTCGATTTCGTCGAGAAAGACGATGCCGTTCTGCTCGACGGCATGCAGGGCTTTTGCCTTGATTTCTTCCTCGTTAAGCAGTTTGCCGGCTTCGTCTTCCTGCAGGCGCTTCAGGGCTTCTTTTACCTTTATACGCTGACTCTGGCGCTTGCCCTGGCCCATGCTGGAGAACAGGTTCTGCAGCTGGCTGGTCATGTCTTCCATGCCGGGAGGCGCCATGATGTTCACACCCATGGCGGCTTGTGGCAGATCGATTTCAATTTCGCGGTCGTCCAGCTCTCCTTCACGCAGTTTCTTGCGGAAAATCTGCCGGGTGGAGTTATCGGTCCTGTTGCTGTCATTGCCATCGCCAACGCGTGCCGGTGGCAGCAGCGCATCAAGAATGCGTTCTTCGGCCGACTCAAAGGCACGGTGCTCCACCTTCTGCATTTCCTGTTCGCGCGTCATTTTCAGCGCCATGTCGGCAAGGTCGCGGATAATCGTTTCGACATCGCGGCCGACATAACCGACTTCGGTGAACTTGGTGGCCTCGACCTTGATGAAAGGGGCGTTGGCGAGTCTGGCCAGACGGCGGGCAATTTCGGTTTTGCCAACACCGGTCGGACCGATCATCAGGATATTTTTCGGCGACACTTCATTGCGCTGTGCTTCAGGCAGCTGCATGCGGCGCCAGCGGTTGCGCAGTGCCAGGGCCACGGCACGCTTGGCGGCACTCTGGCCGACAATATGACGATCAAGTTCATGCACGATTTCGCGCGGCGTCATCTGGCTCATGCCGTTTCTCCGTTTTTTGCCGGTTCGGCCTCAAGCGTTTCAATCATGAAATTGTGGTTGGTGTACACACAGATATCGCCAGCAATGGTCAGGGACTTTTCCACAATGGTGCGGGCATCCAGATCAGTGTTTTCCACCAGGGCGCGTGCGGCTGCCATGGCGTAGTTGCCACCTGATCCGATGGCGAGTACGCCTTCTTCAGGCTCGAGCACGTCACCGTTGCCGGTGATGATGAGCGATGCCGTCTTGTCGGCGACGACCAGCATGGCTTCCAGGCGGCGCAGGGTGCGATCCGTCCGCCAGTCCTTGGCCAGCTCGACCGCGGCCCGCAACAGATGGCCGGAATGCTTCTGCAGCTTGGCCTCGAAATAGTCGAAAAGGGTAAAGGCATCGGCCGTGCCACCGGCAAAGCCGGCAATGACCTGATTGTTGTAAAGACGGCGAACCTTGCGGGCCTTGCCCTTCATGACGGTGTTGCCGAGAGAAACCTGGCCGTCGCCGCCGAGGGCAACGAGATTGCCACGGCGGACGGATACGATGGTGGTCACGGTGACCTCTGTGTGGACGATGGATCGTTCACACAAGATGGTGACGCCCGGCAGGAATTCAAGCGGGCGGCTGTGGATCAGTTCTGCTTGAGGATCAGCGTGTCCACGCCATTGGCGCGCAGGCTGCCGCGTGCGGCTTGTGCCGCTTCCTTGCCCTTGAGGGGGCCCACGACTACCCGATACCAGTCATCCCCTGGTTTGACGGTAACCTTGAGGATTTTGACAGGCAGCCCCAGCAGCAGCACCTCGGCGCGGCGGCGATCGGCCTCACGCTCGCTGCGGAAGGAGCCGGCTTGCAGTACATATGGTGTGCGGTCACCCTGCTCTGCCGGCTTGACCTGCGTGGCGGCCTGGCTGGCTGCTTCAGACGTCTTCTTGCTGGGCAGCACTTCCTGATTGGGCAGCAAGGTATAAAAGTCAAAGCGTGGTTCTTCACCCGGGCCATCCGCCGGATTCGGGGAGGTATTGGCGGGTAGCTCGGCCTCGGCCGTGGCAGCAGCGGCTTTGCTCGCCTTTGCCGCGACGGATGCCGGCTCGGCCCGGTGCTCCCAGAGATACATCAGGAACGCCACAAATAGCCCAATCATCAGGCCTGCTGTCAGCAGCAGCCATCCGGGCGCTCCGTTTTTCTGCGCTTTTCTGGGGGGCGGATTCCGGCTGGCGCCCTGGGTTTTCTTGCGCGCCGGTTTGGCGGGGGCTTTTGCGCGGGCCATGACCTTACATTTTCTCCGGAGCAGATACACCCAGCAGGCCAAGGCCATTGGCAATGACCAGCTTTACGGCCAGTGCCAGCGTCAGGCGGGCATTACGGACGCGCGCATCATCCACCAGCACCTTGTTGCCGTTGTACCAGGTGTGGAAGTCCTGGGCGAGGTCGCGTAATGCGTAGGTGAGCTGGTGTGGCGCACGATTGCGCGCAGCATTGGCCACCATTTCCGGCCACGCTGCCAGACGCTTCAGCAAGTCATCCACGTTGCTTTCCGGCAGTTCGGCCAGGGCTGCAAAGCCGGCATCGGCATCATGGGTCAGGCCCCGCTCTGCAAGCTCGCGGAACATGCTGGCGACACGTGCATGCGCGTACTGCAGGTAATACACGGGATTGTCTGCACTCTGCGAGCGGGCGAGGTCGATATCAAACTCCAGATGCTGTTCCGGCGAACGGGTGAGATAGAAAAAGCGTGTGGCATCGTTGCCGGCTTCCTCGATCAGTTGCGCCAGTGTCACAAAATTACCGGAGCGCTTGCCCATTTTTCCGGAGGACAGGGTCACGAACTGGATCAGCGCGACATGGAACTTGTCACCCTGGCCGGTGAGGGCTTCGATGGCTGCACGTACACGGGCAATGTAGCCATGATGGTCGGCGCCCCAGACATCAATCAGCGTATCAAAGCCGCGGCTCAGCTTTTCCAGATGATAGGCAACGTCGGCAGCAAAATAAGTGTGCAGGCCGTTGTCACGCACCAGTACGCGGTCTTTTTCGTCGCCCAGTTTTGAGGTGGCCAGCCAGGTGGCGCCGTCCTTCATGTAGACATGTCCACGCTCGGTCAGCAGCGTGATGGCTTTTTCAATCGCGCCATTGTCCATCAGGCTGCGTTCAGAGAACCATTGGTCAAAGTGCACGTTGAATGCATCCAGCGTGGCACGAATGCTGTCGAGCTGCGCATTCAGTCCGAAGTCCTGCACGGCGCGATAATTATCTTCACCAAGCAGCAACTGCACGCGCTGGATTACGGCGTCGATGTAGTCTTCTTTCTGCGTCTTGATGTCATCAGTGTCGCCTTCCGGATCGTCCGGCAGGCCATCAATGATTTCAGAAAACTCGTTGAAGTATTTCATGCCCGCTTGCACAAACAGGTCTGTGCCGCAGACTTTTACATAGTCGGCAGGATAGGCGCGCGAGGGAATCCGCACGGTTTCCCCGGCGGCTTCGAGATAGCGCAGATACACGGACACGGCGAGCACATCGGCCTGGCGACCGGCATCATTGATGTAGTACTCGCGATGCACCTTGTACCCGGTTGCTGCAAGAATGGTTGCCAGTGCCGAGCCGTAAGCAGCACCGCGGCCATGACCGACATGCATCGGTCCGGTTGGGTTGGCTGAGACAAACTCCAGCAATACTTTTTCACCATGACCGATATCGGGTGATGAAAATGCGGTCACATCATCAAGAATGCTTCGCACGACAGCAAATCGGCTGTCGGCTGAGAGGAAGAAGTTGATGAAGCCGGGGCCGGCAATCTCGACCTTGCTCACGATGGCGCTGGCCGGCAGGGCAGCGACCAGCTGCTCGGCGATGTCNNTGGCCTTGAGGGTGGCGAGGGCGTGCGTAAGCAGTGATTCGAGCTGGGCTTTCATGCGGCAACCGGTACAACGGAAAAATTAGGAGGCGCGATTGTAGCGAAGCTGAGCCGGAAACCCTACCGCTTACGACAGATCCTGCGGATCAACATCGACAGACCAGCGCACCTTGCGCGCCCCGGGCAGGGATTCGATCAGGGGTACCAGTGCGGTGACCAGTTCCCGCAAAGGTGCCCTTTGCGGGCATTGCAGCAGCAGATGGGCGCGGAAACGTCCGGCACGTCGCTCCATCGGCGCGGGCACCGGGCCCCAGCGCTGCACTTCCGGGTGCCCCAGTGACTCGGCGGCGTCCATGATGGCTTGCAGGAACGCTGCCGGCAGCTCGGCCTGTGTGGCTTCGGCCCGGATCAGCACGAGAAAGCCGTGGGGTGGAAATGACAGCAGGCGACGCTCGGCCAGTGCCCTCTCGGCAAAGGTGGGATAGCCCTGGGTGATGAGTTCGTGAATCAGCGGGTGTTCCGGCTGATGGGTTTGCAGCAGTACCAGTCCCGGACGTTCAGCACGCCCCGCGCGGCCTGCCACTTGCAGGATCAGTTGTGCCGTATGCTCGGATGCGCGGAAATCAGCCCCGAACAGGCCGCCGTCCATGTCCAGCAATGCCACAAGGGTGACCCGGGGAAAATGATGGCCCTTGGCCAGCATCTGGGTGCCAACGAGTATGGCGGCCTTGCTGTCATGAATGGCGGTGGTCAGATTGGTCAGTGCATCCTTGCGCCGTGTGCTGTCACGGTCGACCCGGAATAGCGGAACGTCCGGAAACTGTACTCGCAACAGGTCCTCCACCCGCTCCGTGCCCAGCCCTATCGGGCGCAGGTCGGTCGAGCCGCAGGAGGGGCAGGCTCGCGGAGGAGGCCCTTCGGCGCCGCAGTGATGGCAATGCAGGCGGACCGGATTACGGTGCAGGGTTGGACGCGCATCACAGCGCCGGCATTGCGCATGCCAGCCACAGTCATGGCAAAGCAGTACCGGTGCATAGCCACGCCGATTGAGAAAGACCAGTACCTGTTCGTCCTTCTTAAGGGTGGCCGCCATCGCCTTCAGCAGGCTGTCGGTAAAGCCTTCCCGCGTTGGCTGATGCCGCAGGTCAATCAGCTTGAATACGGGCTCCTGCGCACCTGCAGCCCGCTCCCTGAGGCGGAGCAGTTCATAACGGCCGGCCGTTGCATTGGCCAGTGATTCCAGTGCCGGTGTAGCGGACCCCAGCACAATCGGAATCCCTTCCAGTTGCGCACGGCGCACGGCGAGATCACGCGCGTGATAGCGAAAGCCTTCATGCTGCTTGAAAGAAAGATCATGCTCTTCGTCCACGATCAGCAGGCCTGGGCGTGCAAGTGGTGTGAACACCGCCGAACGTGTACCGATCACAATGCCGGCCCGCCCCGAGCGGGCGGCACGCCAGGCATCCATGCGCTCACGCTCATTGCGCCCTGAATGCAGCACGGCAATTTCGGTCTGGAAGCGGGCACGGAAGCGCGCCACGGTTTGCGGCGTCAGGCCGATTTCCGGTACCAGCACCAGTGCCTGTTCGCCGCGCGCCAGTGTCGCCGCTATGGCCTGCAGGTAGACCTCGGTCTTGCCGGAACCGGTAGTGCCAAACAAAAGAAAGGGCTGAAAATGCCCCAGATGATCAATGACGGCGCTGACGGCCTTTTGCTGCTCATTGCTGAGCGACAGCGGCGGTTCGCGCAGAGAGGCATTAGCCTGCTCACTGGCTGGTGGAGGCTGGGTCACGCACTCCGCCAGCCCTTTCTTTTCCAGTGCCAGCAGGGTCGGACGATCAATGCCCAGCCCGCTGAGCAGTGGCGGAATCATGCCCTGCGGGTGTTCGCGCAGGGTGACGAGTGCAGCGAGCTGTCTGGGGGCACGCTTGATGGTGCCGTCCAATGGATACAGTTGCCCGAGCCTGGTGGCTTGCCAGCGTGTTTCACCTGGCGCGGCCAGGGGCTCGCCCTGGCGCAGCAGTACGGGCAGGGCAGTGTCAAACACTTCACCCACAGGATGCTGATAATAGTTTGCCGCCCAGCGCAGCAGCCGGAACAGGCTGTCCGGCAGCACAGGCTCGTTGTCGATGGCTTCGTCGGCGGGGCGCAGTTTCGCTTCGTCAAACGATGCCTGCTCGTTCACTGCCAGCACGATACCCAGTAGCGACTGCTTGCCAAACGGCACGCGCACACGTGCACCCACCGGCGGGGGTGGGTCCATCTTGGCGGGCAGAATGTAGTCGAAGGTCTGGCGCAGCGGGGAAGGCAGGGCCAGTTGCAGGTAGCGCCGGGTCATGACGCAGAGCTTATCAGGTTAGACCGGCCGGAGTTGCATCAGGCAGGCCGATACAGCCCCATCGGAGCCGCTGCGCCGCGTTGGGCCACTTCATGCATATAGGTCAGTGACTGGCCAATGCGTTCAGCCCTCTCGATCCAGCCGGCAGCAAGCTCAGGTGGTATCTCGGCATTCACGATCTCGTGAAACAGTGCCAGCCAGTCCACCAGCAGGGCAGGGGTGAAACCCGCTTCATTGTGTTTGCGCGCTACCGCATAGGAGTAGTCGATATAGCGCTTGCCGCCCAGCGTCACCCACCAGAAATGGGTGAGGATTTCCTTGTGCGAGGTCCAGTCATGCACGCCGGCAAACGGCGCCTGCAGCGTGGGGTGGGCCTGAACGTGTTCATAGAAGACGTCAACAACCCGGGCGACCCGGTCACGTCCGATAGCGTCGGCAATGTCCTGCATGATGGTGGTCCTGTGGCAGCGGCATTCGTTGACTCAAGGAGATGCCATGAGGCCGGTATTCTACGTCAGTGGAGGAGGGCGTGCCTGACCCACGTCAGGTGACAGCTGGACTCTTGGTTGGATGGATCGTTTCTGTTAGGATTCGCGCCCTTGTTGTGCCTGGCTCCGACGAAGAGACTGTTGGGGTGGGCCAAAAGAGAGTGTGTCTGTCGTTCCTGCCATGGCCTTGCCAACGCAGGGGGGCGACGGCCCATTAACCATTCTCTGGAGAAAAACCATGAAAGCCGGCATTCATCCCGCATACGCTGAAATCACCGCAACCTGCTCCTGTGGCAACGTGATCACCACTCGTTCTACCATGGGTAAGAACATCCACCTCGACGTCTGTGGCGCCTGCCACCCGTTCTACACAGGCACTCAGAAAGTTGTGGATACTGGTGGTCGTATCGACAAGTTCAAGCAGCGCTTTGGTGCTCGCAGCTTCAAGAAGGCCTGATCCTTCGCGATGCAATAAAAAAGCCGGCTTTTGCCGGCTTTTTTATTGGTTGGTCTGTCTCAGAAAACCTCTTCCGGGGCGGCCTGTGGCTCTGCTTCCGGGTCTGCAGCCGGACTGCCGGCGGGCGGGGCGGCCGGCAGCTTTTCCACTTGCAGCCAGTCAATATAGCTATCCGGATCGTCATCACTGGTGCGTAGGCCGGTACTCATGCTGACCCGGACAGGGACAAGGCCAGAGGGCAGTCCCGGGTGAAACTCCGCTGTGCCTGCAAGGGCTGGCCCCATGAAGCCGTTCCAGAGTGGGAGGGCGGCATAACCACCGTACTCCATGCGTCCCAGTGTTTTGGGCTGGTCAAAGCCAACCCAGGTCACGGCCACTACTTTGCCGCCAAACCCCGCAAACCAGGCGTCCTTGGCATCATTGGTGGTGCCCGTCTTGCCCGCCAGATCGCCACGGCCCAGGCTCAGGGCAGAGCGGCCAGTGCCACGAACCACAACATCCCGCAGTATCGACTGTGTTTGCCAGGCGGCACGCGCACTCATGATGCGTGACGCTACCGGGTAGTTCGGTACAAAAGGCATGGCCGGTGCCGGAGGCTCGGTGACGGTGATTAATGTTCCTTCCCCGGTGATTTCCGCAGGGACCGGCTCTGGTGCGGGCTCGGTTGGCTGCACAGGATTCTCGCACTCCCGACAGACCCGCTCGGGGTTGGCCTGGAACAGTACTTCCCCCTTGTTGTCTTCTACGCGCGCAATGAAATAAGGCGTGACATGAAAGCCGCCATTGGCAAAGGCGGCGTATGCCGCGGCCATTTGCACCGGCAGGACCTCGGCAGAACCCAGCGCCAGGGTCAGGTTGCGCTGCATGCGATCCCGGGGAAAACCGAAACGGGACATGTAGCTTCTTGCATTGTCCACGCCAACGGCCTGCAACAAACGGATGGAGACCATGTTCCGCGACAGGTAGAGGGCGCGTCGCAGACGGATCGGACCGTAGAACTCGCCATCCGAGTTGCTGGGGCGCCATGCGGTATCACCTTCCCCAAAACTGATGGGGGAGTCATTGACCAGGGTGGCTGGTGTGTAACCTCGCTCCAGTGCCAGAGAGTAAATGAAGGGTTTCAGCGTGGACCCTGCCTGGCGCCAGCCTTGCAGGGAGCGATTGAACTTGCTCTCGGTGAAATCGAATCCGCCGACCACGGCCTCTATGGCCCCCGTGTCCTGATGCAGGGCAATCAGCTGGCCCTGTACGCCTGGCACCTGTGTCAGCTCCCAGCCGCCTGATGCCCGCGGACGGACACGGACAATGTCATCAACCTTAAGGATGTCGGCAGCTTTTTTGGGTGAGGGGCCGATCTGGTTGACGCTGACATATGGCCTGGCCCAGCGCATGGCGTCCCAGTCCAGTTGCAGCTCGGTGCCGTTTTTCAGTACGGCACTTGCGGTAGTGCCCTCTACAGCGGTTATGCGGGCAGCCTGCAGCCCGCCAACCGGATACCGGATAGCCAGCTCGTTGGCCCCCGAAGCCTCGGCGCCGCGCCAGCCATGACGCCGGTCATAAGCCAGCAGTCCATTGATCACCGCCTGCGATGCCGCATTCTGTCGTGATGCACTGACGGTGGTATAGACCTTGTAGCCAGAGCTGTAGATGCCCTCGCCAAAGCGCTGGACCAGCTCCTCCCTCACCATTTCTGCCAGCCAGGGCGCATTGACCTCTGCAAATGTGGCCCGGAAGTTGAGTCCCACCGGTGTCTTGATGGCCCTGTCGTAGTCATCCTGACGGATGTAACCCAGCTCCAGCATGCGTCCGAGTATCCAGTCGCGACGGATCATGGCGCGTTTGGGGTTGTTGACCGGATTGTATTTGGAGGGGGCCTTGGGCAGGCCGGCGATCATGGCAATCTCGGCAAGCGACAACTCATTGATTTTCTTGTTGTAATAGACTTGGGCCGCAGCCCCGATGCCATAGGCACGATGCCCCAGGAATATCTTGTTGACGTACAGCGTCATGATTTCCTGCTTGGTCAGGGAGTCCTCGATGTCCTTGGCCAGTAGCAGTTCGGTGAACTTGCGGCTGAATGTGCGTTCATGGCTCAGGAAATAGTTCTTGGCCACCTGCATGGTGATGGTGGAGCCTCCGGACTGGATGCCGCCGGTGCGGGCAATGTCGACAAACGCCCTGGCAAGCCCCTTGTAGTTGATGCCTTCATGCTCAAAAAAGCGATCATCCTCGGCTGCCAGGATGGCCTTGATGAAAAGCGGAGGAATTTGCTCATAGGTCAGGGGGGTGGTGTGCTTTTCCCCGAACTCTGCGACCAGGCGGCCGTCCCGCGAAAGCACCTGCAGCGGCGTCTCGAAGCGAACTTCTTTCAGCTGGTCGGTATCCGGCAACTGTGGAGCCAGATAAAGGTACAGGCCGGCAAGAATGAGGAGCAAGCCACAAAACGGGAAGGCCAAAACAGCGACAATACGCTCACGCCGACCTGCTTCTTTCAAAATTCTCATTGTTAATCAACTGGTTGCGTGGTTTTAGGGGGCTTTGCCCTGGGTTGGCCGCCATTATAAGCGAAAGCGGCACTTGTACAGCAATTGCGCTCGTGCTAAGACTAGTATTTAATGTAGTTGTATATGAATGTGACGTAAGTGCACATTTTCCATAGAAAAAATAAAAGGGAATCCCATCGTGCTGCCCTTCCTTCAGAAAAAAACCTCGGCGTTGCTCGGGCTGGACATAAGTTCCACCTCGGTCAAGTTGCTGGAGCTGAGCCGGCAAGGTGACCGCTACCGCGTGGAGTCATACGGGGTGGAGCCCCTGCCGCAAAATGCGGTGGTCGAAAAGAACATCAACGATGTCGAGGGTGTCGGGGAGGCCATCAAGAAGCTGATTGCCCGTGCCAAGCCCCAGGCCAAGCAGGCAGCCGTTGCGGTTGCCGGCTCTGCCGTCATCACCAAGATCATCGAAATGGATGCCGGTCTGAGTGATGACGAGCGTGAGTCGCAGATTCGTCTGGAAGCTGACCAGTACATCCCTTATCCGATGGAAGAGGTCAGCATTGACTTCGAGGTGGTTGAGCCTCTCGAAAACAATCCGTCTCGCGTGAGCGTGCTGCTGGCGGCATCCCGCAATGAAAATGTCGAGTTGCGTGTGGATGCGCTCGAGATTGGCGGCCTGATTGCCAAGGTTGTGGATGTCGAGGCTTACGCCATGGAGCGCGCCTTCAGCCTGATCGGGGACTCCATCTCCAGTGGTTCCGAGGGCACCGTGGCGATCATTGATATTGGTGCCACCATGACCACGATGAACGTGGTGAATGATGGCAAGATCATTTATACCCGCGAGCAGCTTTTTGGCGGCAAGCAGCTGACTGAAGAGATTCAGCGCCGTTACGGCCTGTCTTTTGAGGAAGCCGGGATGGCCAAGAAGCAGGGCGGCCTGCCGGACGACTACGAGTCCGAGGTATTGCGCCCCTTCATGGACGCAGTAGTACAGCAGGTTACCCGTTCACTGCAGTTCTTCTTCTCGTCCAGTGCCTATAACGATGTGGATCATATCGTTCTGGCGGGCGGTACAGCCTCTATCGAAGGGCTTGCCGGGATGGTGCAGGAAAAGCTTGGTACGCCAGTGACGGTGGCCAATCCGTTCATGAACATGTCCCTGTCACCCAAGGTCAACGCCGCTGCGATCGCCAATGACGCACCATCGCTGATGATTGCGTGCGGTCTTGCCCTGAGGAGTTTTGACTGATGGCAAAGATCAACCTACTCCCCTGGCGACAGGAGCTGCGCAAGCAGAAGCAGCAGGAATTTGTCGCAATCGTTCTGGCTGTGGCGGGTCTTGCGGTCGGTCTGGTGCTGTTTGCACACATGGCCTTGTCCAAGCAGGTCAGTGACCAGCTTGAGCGCAATAGCTACATCAAGGCAGAAATTGCCACGCTGGATACGCAAATCACGGAAATTGACGAGTTGCAGCGTCGCCGCGAAGAGCTGCTGGCACGCATGAAGGTTATTCAGGACCTGCAGGGGCATCGTCCTGTGATCGTGCGTGTTTTTGACGAGTTTGTACGTGCCATGCCGGATGGAGTGTATTTCCGGACCATCGAGCGCAAGGGCAACACGTTTACGATTGTTGGTGTGGCCGAAAGCGCCAATCAGGTGTCAGGCCTGATGCGTAATCTGGAGTCCTCACAGTGGTTCAAGAATCCTGTGCTGTCCAAAGTGGAAGCGGAAAAAGCAGCGCAAACCGGTGGGCCGGCCAAGGCTGGTGGACCGGTCAAGGCAAAGACATCTTCTCCTGCGTCGCCAGTCGGCAACATGTTTGCGCTGACGGTAGCACTTGAGGCGCCAGAGTCAGCCGCAGACGAAGAAGTTGTCGATGCCAAGAAGAAGGCTGCTCCGAGCAAGGGAGAGGCGAAAAAATGAAAGGCATGAGTGATCTTAAGAGTCTTGATCTCCAGGAGTTGATGAACACCCTCAATACCCTGGATCCCCAGAATGTTGGCTCGTGGCCAACGCCAGTCAAGCTCATCCTTTATGTGCTGGTGTTTGTGGGCGTGCTGGTGCTGGGGTACATGTTTGATCTTTCCGGCATCCGCGCCAGCCTGACGTCGGGCGAGCAGGAACAGCAGACGCTGCTGGGAGAGTTCGAAACCAAGGTGTTCAAGGCCCAGAATCTGGAAACCTACAAGCTCCAGCTCAAGGACATGGAGGACTCCTTTGGTGCGCTGCTGCGTCAACTGCCGCAGGATACCGAGGTTCCCGGCCTGCTTGAGGACATTACCCACACCGGGCTTGGCAGTGGTCTTGAGTTTGAGGCCATTGATCTTGGAACCGAGACAGCCAAAGACTTTTATGCCGAGCAACCGATCAGCATCAAGGTGACAGGCGATTACCATGCCTTCGGTGCATTTGTCAGCGGGATTTCTGCGTTGCCCCGTATTGTGACACTGCATGAATTTACGATTGGGCCAAAGCCGAGCAGCAGTACGCGAAAGGATGATGACGGCGGTGCGCCTGTACTGGTCATGTCGATTCTGGCCAAGACATATCGTTACAACGACAGTCCGCCTGCTGCCGAAAAGCCCGTTGCAGGCAAAAGTGCTGCCAAGACAAAAGGTAAAACGCCTGATGAAGCAGGAGGTGTGAAGTGAGTCCGCTTCGTTTGATGGCACTGAGTGTGCTGCCCTTGCTGATGCTTGGTGGTTGCTCTGCAAGCTTTGAGGATGTCCGCGCCCAGATGGATGCCATCCGGCAAAAGCCGCGTGGTACCGTCGAGCCACCACCCGAATTTACACCGATGCCGACATTTACCTATGCAGCGCACCAGTTGCGTAGCCCGTTTGCACCGCCCATCAGTGCCGAGCAACTGTTGATGAGCAGCGGCAAGAAAGTGGAGCCGGACCTGAGTCGTCCCCAGGAGTATCTGGAGCGGTTCAGTCTGGAGGCGTTGCGTTTTCGTGGCGCCATGCAACGGCCAGGTGGTCCGCTGTTTGCCCTTATCGAAGATGGTGATGGCGGAGTGCAGCGTGTGAAGGTGGGCAGCTACCTGGGCAAGAACCACGGTCAGATTGTGGAGGTTGCTCCCAATCTGGTTTCGATCATTGAAATCGTACCTGACGGTCGTGATGGGTGGGTGGAACGTCCCCGTAGCCTGTCACTGAGCGAATGATTAACGAGCCGGTACTCGTGGAGATTGCAAGCATGAATAAAATCAATAACTACGCAGCCAGGAACAATAATATGTTGATGCGCTGGATCAGGGTTGCCGTTATCGGCCTGGGTGTCATGGCGGGTTCGGTGACTGCAGCCGAGCGTGTTGCGCTTGAGCAGGTGGACTCGGTTGTATTGCCGGGAGATGAGGTTGAAGTGCGCCTCGGGTTTGACGGGGATGCGCCGAAGCCGGTCGACTACAAGATTGACAAGCCTGCCCGTATCGTTTTTGACTTGCCGGGTGTCCGTAGCGGATTACCAGGAAAGTACTTCAATCTCGGTAATGGCAATGCCCGCAGCCTGACAGTGGTTGATGGTGGCGATCGCAGTCGTGTCATCATCAACCTGACCGAGTTGAGCGCATACAGTACCCGTGTCGAGGGTAATCAGGTCTATATCAATATCGGCAAGTCACAAGTGGCCAACCAGGCCAAGGCGGCCCCGGCGGTCAATGTGGCTGCAATAGCTGCCAAGACCAGCAAGCCCTTGGGCGTCAGTGGGGTGGACTTCCGTCGCGGCGAACAGGGCGATGGGCAGGTTCAGGTAGAGCTTTCCCAGGGGTCTACCCCTGTGGATGTGCAGCAGCAGGGCAATCGCATCATTGCAAAATTCATTGGTGCCAAAGTGCCGGACAGTCTGCGCCGTCGTCTGGATGTCACCGATTTTGCGACGCCGGTCAAGTCGATTGATGCCTTCAATGAGGGTGCTGACGGCATGATGGTCATTCAGCCGGAAGGGGAGTTTGAATACCTGGCCTATCAGACCGACAACAAGCTCACCATCAGTGTCAAACCGGTGACGCGTGAAGACAAACGCAAGCAGAAGGATTTTGCCTACTCGGGTGAAAAGCTGTCGCTGAACTTCCAGGACATCGAAGTGCGTTCGGTGTTGCAGCTGATTGCCGACTTTACGTCGCTTAATCTGGTCGCCAGCGACTCGGTAAGTGGCAAAATCACACTGCGCCTGCAGAATGTGCCGTGGGATCAGGCGCTGGACCTGATTCTCAAGACCAAGGGTCTGGACAAGCGCACCATCGGTAACGTGATGCTGGTTGCGCCAGCAGATGAAATTGCGGCCCGTGAGCGTCTTGAAATGGAAAGCAACAACCAGTCAGAGAAGCTGGCTGCCTTGCGCTCCGAGTTTGTGCAGGTGAACTACGCCAAGGCCTCTGACATGCTGGGCCTGATCAACGGCCCGAGCAAGCTGCTGTCCGAGCGAGGTTCTGCTTCCGTGGACTCCCGTACCAATACCCTGATCATTCTGGATACGCCGAAGCGTATTGAAGAGATCCGTGATGTGGTGACCCGTCTGGATGTGCCCATCAAGCAGGTGATGATCGAGGCGCGCATCGTGCTCGCAACCACGGACTTTGCCAAGGAACTGGGCGTGAAGTGGGGTGTGACACGTGACGATGGGGAGCTGTTTGGCAAACGCCGTTTTGTCACAGGCGGTACACATCAAACACTGGTTGAGACACAGTTCGCCCGTAAACTTAAAGATGTTGAACTTGGTGGTGTTGACTACATCTCTCGTGAATACGAGCTGGAAACCCCGACTGACCTGGTGGTTGACATGGGGGTTACCGGCGCCGGTGCGACTTCCTTGGCCGTAGGTCTTATTGACACTGACAATCTGCTGCTGGATCTGGAGCTGTCTGCCCTGCAGTCCGATGGTAATGGTGAAATTGTAGCCACACCAAAGGTGCTGACAGCGGACAAGCAAAAAGCCCGTATCGCTGCCGGTACCCAGATTCCATACCTGGAAGCTTCATCCTCCGGTGCGACCTCGACTCGTTTCATCAATGCCGAGCTCAGCCTGGAGGTGTCGCCGAGCATTACACCGGATGGCCGCATCAACATGGAGCTGCTCGTCAACAATGACAGCATCGGTGAAATCCTGCCGAGTGGTCTTGTGACAATTGATACCAACCGTGTGGCAACCAATGTGTTGGTGAATGATGGCCAGACAGTTGTTCTCGGCGGTATCTTCAAGACGGAAAATGCCAAGGGTGTCACCAAGACTCCGTTCCTGGGCGACATTCCTTATCTCGGCCGTCTCTTCCGCAAGGACGTGACACGTACCAACAAGCAGGAACTGCTGATCTTCGTGACCCCGCGTCTGGCGACCGATGCTCTGGCAGCAAACAAGTAATCTGAAGGTGTTGGCCGCGTTGTGAAGAAGTACCGTGGCAATATCTTTCTGGTCGGGCCGATGGGGGCGGGTAAAACCACCATCGGCCGCCAGCTTTCCGAGATGCTCCGTCTTGATTTCGTGGATTCTGATCACGAGATCGAGGCGCGGACGGGTGCCAACATTCCCTGGATATTTGATGTGGAAGGGGAAGAGGGCTTTCGACTGCGCGAAGAGTCGGTGATTGATCTGCTGACGCAACGTCAGCAGATTGTCCTGGCCACTGGCGGTGGCGCCATCATGCGTGAAAGTAATCGTCGTCACCTGCATGACAGGGGCACGGTCGTTTATCTCTATACCCCTGTTTCCATCCAGTTGGAGCGTACGGCCCGCGACCGTAACCGGCCCCTCCTGCAGACGCCTGATCCCCGACAGCGCTTGACAGAGCTCATGGCCATGCGCGATCCGCTGTACCGGGAGACTGCGCATATCATCATGCCGACGGAAGGTGGTGGTGCACGGGATGTGGCGATGCGAATCATCCATGCCCTTGAGGCACGTGAAGCGCTAGAATAGCGTTCCTTTAATCTTGGTCAGTCCGGCTTTCATGCATACGCTTGACGTTGCGCTGGGTGCGCGCTCCTACCCCATTCACATCGGTGCCGGCCTGCTTGGCCAGGCTGGTCTGCTGCAGCCACATATCCGTGGCAAACAGGTGCTGATTGTCAGCAATACCACGGTGGCGCCCCTGTATCTTGATCGCCTGAGGGCCGCGCTGGGTGATAGCGTGGTTGCAGAGTGCATCCTGCCTGATGGCGAAGCCTACAAGGACCTCGCACACCTTGATCTGATCTTTACGGCCCTGCTCAAACATCGCTTCAATCGCGACTGCACGCTGATTGCCCTGGGCGGTGGCGTGGTCGGTGACATGACAGGCTTTGCCGCAGCGGCCTACCAGCGGGGTGTCGACTTCATCCAGATTCCGACCACCCTGCTTGCGCAGGTTGATTCGTCGGTCGGGGGCAAGACCGGCGTCAACCATGCGCTGGGCAAGAACATGATCGGCGCATTCAAACAGCCCAATGTGGTCATTATTGATACTGACGTGCTGGGTACCCTGCCAGACCGGGAGTTGCGTGCCGGCATTGCAGAAGTCATCAAGTATGGCCTGATTCGCGATCTGCCTTTCCTTGAGTGGCTGGAAGCCAGCATGACTGCTCTGGTTGCCCGTGATCCGGTGGCGCTGGCCGACGCCATCCGGCGCTCATGCGAGAACAAGGCGGCTGTCGTGGCAGCTGACGAGCTGGAACAGAATGATGTTCGTGCCCTGCTCAACCTGGGACATACCTTTGGTCATGCCATCGAGACCAGCATGGGTTATGGCGTCTGGTTGCATGGTGAGGCGGTGGCCACGGGCATGCTGATGGCGGCTGACCTGTCCATGCGTCTGGGCTGGTTGTCCGCATCGGATGTCCAGCGCACCAGGGGAATTCTGCTGCAGGCCGGGTTGCCGGTGCTGCCGCCACAGATGTCAGCCGATGAGTATCTGGATCACATGTCCGTGGACAAGAAGGTGAAGGATGGGCAATTGCGTCTGGTGCTGCTCAAGCATCTGGGTGAGGCCGTAGTCAGTACGGCGCCTGCGGTGTTGCTGCGTGAAACCCTTCAGGCCGGTGCTGCTCTCGGGGTGCCCCGATGATTGGTAAAAAAGCCCCCCTCATGTTGTCGGGCCTGCTGGTCAGCCTGACGGGACTGGTTGTGCTGGTGCTGCTGACGTGGCAGAAGGGGCCTGGCCCGCTGGTGCAGACGTTGCAGACACCGGGAGAAAATGCGGCTGCAACTGCACGCTTTACGGCTGACTTTGGCCGGCTCTCCGATCTGGTGCCATTTGCAGGAGGCGTGAGCCCTGTGGCGGCAGCCGTGGTGCCGATTGCTCATGGCCCCGAATTTCGTGACAAGGACTGGGTGCGTGCGCAGTCACCGGACAACTGGTCATTGCAGGTGCTGGCCTCGCAGGATGAGTCGACAGTGAAGCGTTTTCTTGCCGGGCTGGAGGATCGGGCGAACTATGTCTACTTCGTGCATCCGCAGGATGGGCAGATCTGGTATGTCGTGACCACGGGCTCCTATTCCAGTCGCGAGATGGCACTTGGGGCGTCAGGGTCCATGCGCATGCCGGATGGCGCCCGCCCTTTTCCCCGCAGCATGGGGTCTTATCAGGATGCACTGGCTGCTGCCGACGCTGCTGCCGCTGCAACGGTTGGGGTGGTGGAAGAGGTAACACCGGCGCAAGTGCCGGTGCCGGCTGAGGCGCCGGTACAACCGTCGCCGTTGCCGTAAGGGATGTTTTTTCTGACTGCTGCCAGAGTGTTGTTTGAACAAGCCCGCTGTTGATGCGGGCTTTTTTTCAGGTCGGCTGTGCGTTCAGGCGTACTGTAAGTCGTGTGTCGTGTGTCGTGATGGCGGGTTTAAGGAGAGAGCATGCGCCTTCTGGTGATGATGTTTGTGCTGACACTTGCTGGTTGTGCAAACAGGTTGTTTTATTACCCGGATCGTGTGGATTACGAGCCAAGACTGATCACGCCGGTTCCGCATGAGGATGTCTGGATCGACAGCACAGACAATGTGCGCCTGCATGGCTGGTTCCTGAAAGCTCGTGGTGAGGCGAAGGCGACGGTGGTCTATCTGCATGGAAATGCACAGAACCTGACGGCGCATGCGTCATATGTCGACTGGTTACCGGCGGCTGGCTACAACGTGTTGATTCCCGACTACCGGGGCTATGGCCTTTCCACGGGCAAGCCATCCCGGGAGGGTGTGCTGGCGGATGCCAGAGCCAGCTGGTTTTATGCGTTGGCGCGCAAGGATGTAAACCCGGCGCAGATGATCCTGCTGGGCCAGAGTCTGGGCGGGGCCAATGCGCTGGCACTGGCGGGGCGTGAAAAACTGCCGGGACTAAAGGCCGTGATTGCAGATTCTGCGTTCAGTAGTTACAGCAGGATAGGCCGTGAAAAAATGCTGCAGATTCCTGTGCTGGGCTATCTGCTCTGGCCGTTCAGCCCCTTGATTGTGAGTGGTGGTTTAAGCCCGGAGCCTGTCATCGGACACATTGCACCGGTACCGCTGTTACTTATCCACGGCGATCAGGATTCGGTTGTGCCGGCATCGCACAGTGACCGGCTATATGAACGGGCGGGAACGCCCAAGCTGCTGTGGACCTTGCATGGCGGTGGGCATACGGAGGCATTTGCGCGTTTTCGCGACGCGTCGGTGCCTCGGGTGCTCAGGTTCATGGACTATGCGCTGAGCGGTGATGCCAGCCGCCTTGATCCGGCTGATCAGGGCAAGCTGACTGCCGCCTTGGCACATTGAGTTGTGTCAGGGCGAAGCGTTGCTGGTGATGCAGTTCAGGTCAGTGCCTTCCAAAGGTTGAAGCTGCTGATCACGGTAACGATAACGCCAACCATGATGAGCAGCGTGCGGGCGTGCAGGTGCGTACAGAGCCAGGCTGCAAATGGTGCGGCAAACAGGCCGCCCACGACGAGACCGGCAATGACCTGCCAGTGCGTAAAGCCGATCAGCAGGGCAAAGGTCAGGCCGCCGGCAATGGCCAGGAAGAATTCGGCGGCATTGACGGTACCGATGGTGGTGCGCGGATCCTGACCGGTGCCAATCAGCGAGGTGGTAACCACGGGCCCCCAGCCACCACCACCCACCGCATCCACGAAGCCGCCGGTCAATGCCAGTGCCGCAACATGCTTGGGCGGCTCCTTGTTGGGCTTGATGTGGCGGAAGGCCTTGCTCAGCACGTACAGTCCCATGACAACGAGGTAGGCCGAGATCCAGGGCTTGATGAGATCACCATCCACGCTGGTGATGATCCAGGCGCCGGTAATGGCGCCGGCCATGCCGGGAATCAGCAGGCGTTTGAACAGAGCCTTGTTGACGTTGCCGAAGCGCCAGTGCGAGATGCCGGAAAACCCCGTGGTGAAGATTTCGGCAATGTGGACCGAGGCGGAGGCAGCAGCCGGTGGCACACCGGTCGTCAGCAAGAAGGTGGTGGCGGTGATGCCGTAGGCCATGCCAAGGGCACCATCAATGATCTGGGCAAACAGGCCAACCCCTGCCGCCAGCCAGAACGCCTTGTCCGCCACACCATGACGGACCTCGGTGAGCACAGGTTGCCAGCCGGCAGGCAGCAACCAGAGACCCAGCAGATACAGCACCAGCGCGAGCAGTGGCAGAAACACCAGCAGGAAAAGGTCATGCCTGAAAGGGTGCGCGCCAACCTGGGTAACGGTGGCCTCCAGCGGAGGCAGGCCCAGCTCTTCATGTTCGGCGGCTTGTTCGTACTGGCTGAGGTCTATGCGGCGGGGTTTCATGGCGGCTCCTGTGTGGCCGCTACAGTACAAAATCAGCTAAAGATATAAAAATAACTAATGGAATCATGCTTATTCTATTATGAGATAAGCGGGTAGGGGGGAAAGTTGGCGATCAGCCCCGTACAATAGGCGCCCTCGCCGAGGTGGACTCTCCCATGACTGAACTCAAGAATGATCGTTTCCTGCGTGCCCTGCTGCGTCAGCCGGTGGACGTGACCCCTGTCTGGATGATGCGTCAGGCCGGGCGCTATCTGCCGGAGTACCGTGCCACCCGCACCCGTGCAGGTGACTTCATGGCTCTGTGCAAGAACGCCGAGCTGGCGTGCGAAGTGACCCTGCAGCCGCTGGAGCGTTACCCCCTCGATGCCGCCATCCTGTTTTCCGACATCCTGACCATTCCGGATGCCATGGGCCTGGGCCTGTATTTCGAGGCTGGGGAGGGCCCGCGGTTTCGCAAGACGGTGCGTACCGAGGCTGATATTGCAGCATTGCCGGTGCCGGATGCCGCGCGTGACCTGGATTACGTGATGGCGGCCGTGAAAACGATTCGTGCCGCGCTGGGTGGCAGTGTTCCCCTGATCGGTTTTTCCGGTAGTCCATGGACACTGGCGACCTACATGGTGGAGGGCGGTTCTTCGCGCGACTTCCACACCATCAAGCGCATGATTTATGACACGCCCGAGCTGGCACATGCCCTGCTCAACAAGATCGCGCTGTCGGTCATTGATTATCTGAATGCGCAGATTCGTGCCGGTGCCCAGGCCGTGCAGATTTTTGATACCTGGGGTGGCGTGTTGCCGGGACCGTTCTATCGTGAGTTCTCGCTGGCCTACATGCAGAAAATCGTGGCCGGGCTCATTCGTGAAAATGAAGGGCGTCGTGTGCCGGTTATCCTGTTCACCAAGGGCGGCGGCCAGTGGCTGACCGACATGGCCAATGCCGGTGCGGATGCGCTGGGGCTGGACTGGACGACGGACATCACGCGGGCCCGTGCCGAAGTGGGCGACCGTGTGGCGCTGCAGGGCAACATGGACCCCAGCATGCTGTTTGCCGGACCGGAACGCATTCGCGCTGAAGTGGCACGCATTCTTGAGGGTTTTGGTCGTGGCAACGGCCATGTGTTCAATCTGGGTCATGGCATTGACCAGAAAGTTGATCCAGCCAATGCTGGTGTGTTTATTGATGCCGTACATGAGTTGTCTGGCCGCTACCATGGTTGACCGGGCGCGCTAGGGACAGGAGCAAGGGATGAGCATTTTTACCGGAACCCGTGAGCTGAGGCGTCTGCGCGAGCTGGTCGGCATCCTGCTGCGCTACGGCTTTGATGACATGGTCAAGTGGCTGGGCATGGAGGGACGTGCCGACCTGTTCGAGCGCTGGTTCAACCGTGAATTGCCGGCAGAAATCCGCCGTCAGCCACCGGAGGTGCGTGCACGTCTGGCGCTGGAGGAAATGGGCCCGACCTTTGTAAAGTTCGGACAGATTCTGGCGACACGTGTTGATTTGCTGTCGCCGGAGTGGATTGCCCAGCTTGAAGAACTGCAGGACCAGACAAAGGCACTGCCTTTCTCCCAGCTCAAGCCGCAGATCGAGTCCAGCCTGGGGCTGCGGCTTGAAGAGTGTTTTCGCGAGGTTGATGACCTGCCGGTAGGGACGGCCTCCATGGCCCAGGTGCATCGCGCGGTGACCTTGTCGGGTGAAGAAGTTGTCCTGAAAGTCCGCAAGCCGGGCATTGAGGCCAAGATCGAGGCGGACTTGCGCCTGATGCGCAAGATTGCAGAAATTGCCGAAGCACAGTCACCGGAAATGCGCCGGTATCAGCCTGTGGAGATCATGCAGGAGTTCGAGCGGTCGCTGACGCGCGAGCTTGATTTCAGTGTGGAGGCGCGCAATGCCGATCGCATGCGTGAAAACCTTCGTGAGCTTGATTTCATCAAGGTGCCAAAGATTTACTGGCAGTGGACCAGTGAAGACCTGAATGTCCAGGAGTTCATTCGCGGCATTCCCTCCAAGAAAATTGACGAGATTGATGCAACCGGCGGTGATCGCAAGCAGATTGCCCGTCGGGGTGCACGCGCGATCTGGAAGATGATGCTGGAGGACGGTTTTTTTCATGCCGATCCGCATCCGGGTAATTTCATCATTCTGCCTGGCAACCGCATTGCCATGCTTGATTTCGGTATGGTGGGACGCCTGACGCCGACCCGACGTGATCAGCTCATCCGGTTGATTCGCTGCGTGCTCATGCAGGAGTCCGAGAATGCCACCATGGTGCTGGTGGAGTGGGCGGGTGGACGTTATGTCAACCGCGAGGCGCTTAACGCTGAAGTGAGCAGCCTGCTGGAGCGCTTTGATGGCGTGCCGATAGGCGAGCTGGATGTCACGGCATTGCTCAATGATGTGGCCTCCATCCTGAGAAACCATGCAGTACGCCTGCCCAGCGACATTACCCTGCTGGTGAAGGCCTGTGTCACGCTGGAGGGTTTTGGCCGCCTGATTGATCCGGACTTCCAGTTGATGGAAGAGGCTGCGCCACTCCTCAAGCGAACACTGGTCAATCGGT
Organism: Moraxellaceae bacterium; assembly: GCA_003543245.1. Lineage (GTDB taxonomy): Bacteria > Pseudomonadota > Gammaproteobacteria > Pseudomonadales > Moraxellaceae > UBA2031. The sequence continues at coordinate 88,295 of DPJB01000007.1, forward strand.
ACTCACCGAAAATGCTGGCGAAGTCCTTCAGGGTTCGTGCACTGGATGCGGTGGATCGACTTTATAATCCGGCGACACCAATGTTCGGTGCGGCTGCCAATGGCATGCCCATGGCGCCAGCAATGGATTCCGGTGAGCTGGAAAAACTGGTTAACCGTCTTGAGAAGGCAAGCCATCGCCAGTCGCGCGCCATTCTGCTGGCCAGTCTTTTCATTGTCAGCGGCCTCATTACGCAAATTCCCTCAGGCCCGCATCTGCTTGGTCTGCATGTATTGGGGGTACTGAGTCTGATGGGGTGCACGGTGTACTGGAGCTGGATGCTGATCAATATCTGGTGGACCGAGCGTGGTCATCGCTCCTGAGTCTGCAGTGTAAATTCGAGTCATCTGTAAATTGTAAGGAGGCACTCATGCCCTCGATGGATGTGGTATCCGAACTGGAAATGTTTGAAGTGAATCATGCGGTGGCCAATACCGTTAAGGAAATTGCCACCCGTTTTGACTTTCGTGGATCCAAGGTGGAAGTGGAGCTTAAGGAAAAGGACAAGCTGATAAAGCTGGTTGCAGAGAGTGATTTCCAGATTGATCAGGTTCGCGCCATGCTGGAAAACCATTTCATCAAACGCAAGATTGATCCGCAGTGTCTTGATGTACAGAAGATGGAGGCTTCGGGCAAAGAGACGCATCAGACCATCAAGTTGCGCGATGGCCTGGACTCCGATACGGCCAAGAAAATTGCCAAGGCGATCAAGGAGTCGGGTCTCAAGGCACAGGCCAGCATCCAGGGCGACAAGGTGCGGGTAACGGACAAGAAGCGTGATGTGCTGCAGGAGGTGATGGCCATGCTGCGTGAGCAGAAGCTGGGTGTGCCATTGCAGTTTAACAACTTCAAGGACTGACCTGACCTTGCTGCATTAAGCACAGTGCATGAAAAAGCCCGGCAATGCCGGGCTTTTTCATGTGGCTCCTTGTCAGGATGGAACCGTATTGCGGCGGAAGTCCAGCGGTGTGACGCCTGTCCACTTCTTGAAGACACGCGAGAAGTTGGAGCTTTCCTGAAAACCCAGGATATAGGCGATTTCCTTCACGGACTTTTCCGAGTTGCGCAGGAAGCTCATGGCTTGTTCGTGCCGCTCCCGGTCCAGCAGTGACTGGTACGAGGTGTTGTGCCGGCGCAGCCGGTTGCGGAATGTGCGGGCAGACATGTTGAACTCGTCCGCGACGCTGGACATGCGTGGCAGCGGGCCGTTGATGCGCTTGAGGTGAAAGCGCACTGCGTCGACAAAGGAGTTCTGGGTGTGCACGAGCTCCATGCGGTTGCTGATCTGGTTGACCAGCATGCGGTGGGTGTCGTCGTCGGCCGTGGCGATGGGGCTTTCCAGCAGGTCGCGCGGGATGGATACGCCATAAAAACTGGCATTGAACTGCACATGCCCGTCAAAGTAGGTGTCGTAAAGGGCAGCATGGGCGGGTGAAGCATGTGCGAAATGGAACACCAGTTCACGCGTGCGCTCACCCAGAATCAGCTTGAGAATGTTGAACGTGCTGAGCAGCATGATGTCAAAGGTGAAGGCTGTGTTGACCGGAATGTCACTGATCATTTCAAACACGAGCACGCGGCTATTCCGACGGTCTTCCTGATGCAGAAGCAGGAAGGGAGCGATCAGGCCGACATAGTCGTAGAAAAGGTCTATGACATCCTGCAGGCTGCTGCCGGTCAGGACGGCTGCGCCCAGCATGCCGTGTGAGCTGGGGCGCAGCTGTGCGGCATAGCGCAGGGCCAGGTCGGGTGCAGGGCAGCGTTCGACGCCATTACGGAAGATGGTGACGACATCGGAAAAGGGCACCAGTAGCTCGGGCTCATCCAGCTGGGCGCGATCAAGACCGGTGCCGGCCAGCAGTTTCTCTGCCGGTATTTGCCATTCGGTTTCGAGTAACTGCACGAATTTGCGCGGGTAGGCCCCGAACGTCAGGAAGCGCCCATGTGTTGTTATTTTTTGCATGTTCATGACTCTCTCTCCACGGACAATGCGAGCGGAACGCATTATGGACAGAAATGGTGAGCAGGTTCTTGGCCGGAAGTGCCCATGAATTCGTCATTTTGGGCATTTCGTGCAACTTTTGTTGGACAATAAGTGTGCTTGTTATGCCTTTAGGGCTGAGGCAGGCAGCAATAGGGCAGTTGAAGAAACCGCCAGGTATCAAGATGCCGGGCCGGAATGACTGGATATGACCGTCATGGTCACCATCAATGTCTTTTTTACCATTGACCCACAGGTGAGTAGCGGCTTACATGGCGGGGCTTTTTGATCGGGAGTTCAAGCATGAGTTTCAACAACAATCTGATGCGCGTTATCGGCAAGTTTGACTTCCTGCCTCCCAATCTGCGCAGTACGGTGATTTCCAAGATTTTTGGGCGCGTGGTGCCATTGGTAGGGACAGCAGGTTTGCGTTACGAAGAGCTGACCCCGGAGCGGGTGGTGGTCAGCATCCGCAACCGTCGTCCGGTGCAGAATCACATCAACGGGGTGCATGCTGCTGCCATGGCGCTGCTGGCCGAGACGGCCACGGGATTTGTCGTGGGCATGAATCTGCCGGATGACAAGTTGCCGCTGATCAAGACCCTGAAGGTTGATTACCTGAAGCGCACCAAGGGAGACATGCGTGCAGTGGCAACCCTGACGCCGGAGCAGGTCAAGCTGGTGCGTACCACGCCCAAGGGCGAGGTGCTGGTGCCGGTGGTGGTCACGGACGAGTCTGGCCAGGAGCCGATCCGTTGCGAAATGCTCTGGGCCTGGGTGCCCAAGAAGTAAATGGCGGGGTGACCGGGTTGCTGGAACAGTAAGTGGTCACTTTTGTAAAAGCCGGCGAAAGCCGGCTTTTTTCTTGCCGGGTTTCAGTAGTGCGGTGGGCGTTCCTGCTCGTTGCTGCCGGCCATTTCGGACGGGCTGAGCGACTTGAGCTGGTCGTAGAGCATGCGGATTTCGCGCTGCATCAGGTCAATCTGACGTTGCTGGCGTGCCACGATGTCATTGAGGCTTTCCAGCAGGTCATCCTGGAAGGCAGCCCGGGTTTCCAGGTCAGTCAGCCGTGATTCCATCATATTTACTGCCAGTGGGGTTCAGGACCGGGAATTGTAGACGGCCTGCGGTCTGGCGGCATCCTTTCTGTGCCCCAAGCCTGTTATCCTGCGCGCCGTCTATCCTGCATGCCCTCTTTTCCTGGTAGTAATCATGAGTCTGTTGACCCTGCGCGATGTGTCCCTGAGCTTTGGCAGTGCGCCTTTGCTTGATCATGTGAATTTCAGCCTCGATCGTGGCGAGCGGGTGTGCGTGGTCGGGCGCAATGGTGAGGGTAAGTCGACCCTGCTCAAGGTGGTGGAGGGCATTCACCTGCCGGACAGCGGTGAAGTGGTGCGTCAGGGTGGTCTGGTGCTGGCCAGCTTGCCGCAGGAAGTGCCGGTGACGCTGACCGGGTCTGTATTTGATGTGGTGGCTGACGGCCTGGGCGAAACGGCTTCGCTGCTCTCCCGCTACCATGCCCTGAGCGATCGCTATGCCCATGGTGATGAGTCGGTGCTGGACGAACTGTCGCGTACCCAGGAGTCCATGGAGGCGGCCGGCGGCTGGATGCTGAGCTCGAAAGTGGAACAGGTGCTGTCGCGCCTGCAACTGGATGGTGAGGCCGACTTTGCCAGCCTGTCCGGTGGACGCAAGCGCCGTGTGATGCTCGCGCGCTCGCTGGTGAACGAGCCGGATATCCTGTTGCTGGACGAACCCACCAACCATCTGGATATCGAGTCCATTACCTGGATGGAAACGTTCTTCAAGGACTATCCGGGTACCTTGCTGTTCATTACCCATGACCGCAGTTTTTTGCAGAATATTGCCACCCGCATCATCGAGATTGATCGCGGTCAGTTACGTGATTTTCCCTGCACCTATAACGAGTATCTGGAGCGCAAGCAGCAGTTGCTGGATGCCGAGGCGCAGGCCAATGCCCTGTTTGACAAGAAGCTGGCGCAGGAAGAGGTCTGGATCCGGCAGGGTATCAAGGCGCGTCGTACGCGTAATGAAGGCCGTGTGCGGGCACTGAAGGAGCTGCGCAACGAACGATCGGAGCGGCGCGAGCGTATCGGCAAGGTCAATCTGGCGGTGAGTGAGGCGGAGCGCTCCGGCAAGCTTGTGCTGGAAGCCAGCCATGTTTCCCTTGGCTTTGGTGGCCAGACGCTGGTGGATGACTTTTCGGTAGCGGTGATGCGTGGCGACAAGATTGGTCTTATCGGCCCCAATGGTGTTGGCAAGACGACGCTGGTGCGCGCGCTGCTCGGACAGATTCCAGTGCAGAAGGGCGAGGTGCGGGATGGCACCAAGCTGGAGGTGGCCTATTTCGACCAGTTGCGTGCACAGCTTGATCCCGAGCGCAGCGTGATGGAAAACGTGGTGGAAGGCTCGGACTTCATCGAAGTCAATGGTGTGCGCAAGCATGCACTGGCCTATCTGCAGGACTTCCTGTTTTCACCGCAGCGCTCGCGTACGCCCGTGAAGGCCTTGTCGGGAGGGGAGCGCAACCGCCTGCTGCTGGCCAAGCTGTTCACCCGCCCAGCCAATTTGCTGGTGATGGATGAGCCCACCAATGACCTGGATGTGGAGACGCTGGAGCTGCTGGAAGAGCTGCTGGTGAACTATAACGGCACGCTGCTGCTGATCAGCCATGACCGCGCCTTCCTCGACAATGTGGTGACCAGTACCTGGGCTTTTGAGGGCAATGGTCAGGTACGCGAGTATGTGGGTGGCTATGAGGACTGGTTGCGTCAGCGTCCGCTGGCCGGCGCGGTGACGCCGGAAGCAAAATCTGCCGTGACGGCACCTGCAGCTACTTCTGCGGCATCAGCAGAGGCTGTGACGGCACCCAGGCGCAAGCTCAGCTACAAGGAGCAGCGTGAACTGGAGGCAATTCCTGCACAGATCAGTGCACTGGAGAAGGAACAGGCGACGCTGCAGGCCCTGCTGAACGACGCGGATTTCTACGTCCGGGCCCCTCAGGATGCGACTGCAGCAGCGGAGCGACTGGCACTGATCGATGATGAGCTGCTGGGCTTGCTGGACCGCTGGGAGACGCTGGGGGGCTGATACGGCGTCATGTTGCCGGGGATGGTTTCAGTCTGGTCGGCTGCCGGGGTATCATCGGCGGGCAATTGATGGTCGGGCACCATTTTTCATTCCCACAACAAAGCCCGGCAACATCTCTGGCGCCACCATTCCAGGTGTCATTTTCCGGCCAGGCAGGCCGGTTTGAGGGAGAATCAGACATGCAACGCTCGTTCACCGGCCTTGTTCTGGCCACTCTGTTCCTGGCCGGCTGTGCCTCTGCTCCCGGTCCGCAGGGTACCGGCCTCTATCATGCGCCAGCCCGTGCCTATTCCCTTGCGCTGGACTCCGGCGTGTTTCGTGGCCCGGTCACGATGACGGAAAAGTGTGATGCCCGTGGCGGCACGCTGAACATGTGGGATGCCACCAACCGCTTTTTCCGCATCGACTACCTCAAGATCAATCAGCATCCGGTGGCCACGATTCCCAATTTTGCGAATGAGCGCACCATTGACGAGCTGGTCCTGAACAATTACCAGCGTGAGGTGTTGTCCAAGGCGGCGGGTGTTGCCCACAACGAGATCATGCTGTCCGAGTTTGTGGACACTGGCCGTGGTGATGCCATGTTCAGTGTGGCCAGCATCGACATGAAGCCGGAAGCGTTGCCTGAGCAGTTGTCGGCCACTACGTACTACTACGGCTTTCTCGTGTTCACCCGTGGCGACTTTGTCTATGTGTTGCAGCACCGGTTTGATGCTTATCAGCCTGACAAGATGAAGAACCTGCTGTCGGCGCTGCGTCAGGACATGCTGGTCCCGGGCCTGCTGCGTCATAACGAAAGCGCCGTGAAAGCCGCACAGGGCGTGCCAGAAGAGCCGGTGGCGCCGGGCTCCTGCTGATGCCGGTGTGCCAGCCGTTGGCGGCCGATGCCAGGGCACTGCTGGAGGCCGAGGCACGCACACAGCTCGCCCTGCATCGGCTGCAGGGCTGGCAACTGTTGCAGGAAGGCAACTGCTGGCGCCTGCTCAAGACCTATCCCACGGCCAGTTTTGCCCAGGCTCTGGCACTGGCCCAGCGCATTGGCTGGCTGGCCGAGCATGAAAATCACCATCCCGAACTGACCATTGCCTGGGGCCGCTGTACGGTGGCCTGGTGGACCACCCGTCTCAATGGCCTGCATGAGAATGATTTCCTGATGGCATCGGCCACGGATGAGGTTCTTTTCAGCGGCAGGGATTTGTCCTGACCTGTCTGTGTCGTTACACTGCCGGCCTCAAGACTGATTAGTCACAAGGGGCCGACATGTCTGCATTTGATAATTTACCGGTTGTGCCAATGGCACCAGCACCCTGGCAACTGAAGGGGCAGGGCTACATCATGGCCATCCACTTGCCGGATGCGTTTCTCGACAACGAATCCTTTATTCCAGACAACCTGAAGCCCAGCCGTCGTGGCCGCATGGCCTATGTGATGTTTGTGGACTACGAGCGTTCCGATGCCGGTCCGTATTATGAGTTGCTCTACATTCCTGGCAGTTTTGCGTTCGGCAACCAGCGCCGGCTTTCCATCAGCAAGATTTATGTCTCGACCTGGAATTCGGTGGTCAACGGCCACGAAAACTGGGGTATTCCCAAGGAGCGTTGCGACTTTCAGGTGACCTACGGGGCAGACGGGGTTGATGAGGTGCGTTTGCTGAATGACGGCAAGGTTTTTGCCGAGCTGTCATTCAAGTCACGTTTTTTCCGGGTTCCGTTTAATGGCAATCTGGTGCCGCAAAAACTCCGTACATTGACCCAGCATTTCAAGGGACGTGAATTTACCTACATTCCCGTGGCCAAGGGGCATGTCAGGTATGCGTCGTTGCTGCGCTCCCGCTTTGACGGCCGCTATTTTCCGGACATCAGCCAGGGCAAGGTAGTGGCCTGTGTGAAGGTTACGGATTTCGACATGACCTTTCCGGTGGCCACGATCCGCTTCCTGCAGTAGGTCATGTCCTGAACCTGGGGATAGTCATGAAACAGCCCGGAATTTCCGGGCTGTTTCGTTTCCGCTAATGCGTCCGGGTATTAAAAAGTGCGGGCAGGTTATTCATTGGTCCGGACGGGTCACTGGCGTGATCGGATAGTATTGTGCGCACAGGGATTGGTGAGTTTGGCAGGATGCTTTTCCTTGTCGGGCCGTGAGCGGAGAAAGTGGCATGAGGGCAGCAGCATTCAAGTGGCGCATCAACCTGTATCCGCCGTTTCTGGGGGCGGGTATCAGGGTTGAGCGCATTGCGGATGACTATCTGGAGTTGGATGTGTCGCTGGGGCTGCGCTGGTTCAACCGCAATTATGTCGGTACCCAGTTTGGCGGCAGCCTGTACGCCATGACGGACCCTTTTTTCATGCTCATGCTGATGAATGTGCTGGGCAGTGACTACATCGTGTGGGACCAGGCGGCGAAGATCGATTTTGTCAGCCCGGGCAAGGGCAAGGTGTGGGTGCGGTTTCGTCTGACCATGGAAGAGATCGGGCGGCTGAAGGCAGAGGCAGAGAGCGGTGCACCGCTGCGTCCCGTGTATACCGTTGAGGTGCGTGACGAGCAGGACACGCTGGTTGCGCGCGTGGAGAAAACACTCTACGTGCGCAAGAAGAAACCGAAACAGGTATGAGGCGGATCAGGGGCTGGCAGGTGCGATTGCCATATCCTGAACCAGACCCTGATCCAGTCCCTTCACCATGCCGCGCATGAAGGCGATCATTTCAGCCGTGTTGGCCTTGAAGTCGGGGTCAACACTGGTCTTCACGATCACGGTGCGCGTTTTTTCATCCACGAAAATGGTCTGCCCCCAGACGCCATTGGCAAAAAACTCCTGATCCGGATTTTTGGGTGCCCACCAGTGGTAACCGTAGCCACGTTCGGGATAACCGTGTCCGGCTGTCAGCCAGGGCTCCGGGCGTCTGGTGGATTCACGTACCCAGTCTGCCGGTAGCAACTGCTGGCCATTCCACTGACCTTGTTGCAGATAGAGCTGGCCGAGCTTGGCGTAATCACGTAGCGAAATGTTGAGGCAGCAGTAGCCCAGTTCGTTGCCGTGAAAATCGGTATTCCATGAGCCCTTGTCCTGCATGCCCAGCGGTTGCCAGAGTTTTTCCTGTGCGTAGCCAGTAAGGGAACGGCCCGTGGCGCGACGCAATACCCACGACAGGATTTGCGTATCCATGCTCTTGTAGTGGAAGCGGGTGCCGGGTGCATCTTCGGCAGGATAGTCTGATGCCGCGTTATCAATGGACTGGTTGAAGATGAAGGTCTTGTAGAACACCTGATGGATGTCGGCGAGACGGTTGCTGTATGTCTCGTCAAACTTCACGCCGCTGGCCATGCGCAGCAAATCGCGGATACGCGCTTCGCCATAAGCCTTGCCCTGCAGTTCGGGCACATATTTCACGGCCTTGTCATCGAGCGAGGCAATGGTGCCTTCCTTGAGGGCAATGGCGACCAGTGTTGCCACTACGCTCTTGGCCATGGACCACGAGGTGAGGGTGGATGTTGCCGTTGCGCCACGACGGTATTGCTCGTGCACGATCCTGCCGTCACGCAGGATCAGCAGCCCGGTCGTGGTGGTTTTTTCGAGAAAGCCGGCGCTCAGGCGGTGATTGCCGTCAACCACATAGGTGGCTGGCAGGACGGCCATCCTGTCAGCGCGCGGAAACCGGAACGGCGTGGTGGCAGGGCTGAGCGGATGGGCAGGAAACAGCCGGTCCATGTGCTGGAAGTTGTCCACGCGCTGGTTTTTCCAGAACAGCTGGTTGAGCTGCCAGGGTGACCATGGCGACCAGGGGCGTGTGAGGAACAGGACCAGTCCGGCCAGTACAAGCACGGCAAGGGCAGTCAGGGCGTGGCGCGGGCGCATGGCAGATTAGGTGTGATGGGCGTTCGTTGAGTAAAAGGATGTCAGCACACAGGGTCAAGGGCATAATTCACAGAACGGCATTCCTGCCTTCGCCGCCTGTACGAGACTCTCATGGCCTATCGCATCATTCCGGTAACTCCCTTCGAGCAGAACTGCACCCTGATCTGGTGTGATGAAACGATGGAGGCGGCCGTGGTGGACCCGGGCGGGGATTTGGACCGTATCCGTGCGGCCGTGACGGCGGCCGGCGTGACGCTGAAGCAGATCCTGCTGACCCATGCCCATATCGATCATGCCGGGGGTGTGGCCGAGCTGTCCGAGGCGGCACACCTGCCGATTGTGGGGCCGCACGAGGGTGACCTGTTCTGGATTGAGGGCCTGGCCGAGCAATCCCGCCGGTTCGGTTTCAAGCCCTCCCGGCCGTTTGTGCCAACGCGCTGGCTGCATCAGGGCGATACCGTGCAGGTAGGCAAACTCACGCTGGAGGTGCGTCATTGCCCGGGGCACACGCCCGGCCATGTGATCTTCTTCGAGCCGCAGTCGCGGCTGGCGATTGTGGGGGACGTGCTGTTTGCCGGCTCCATCGGCCGCACGGACTTTCCCGGCGGGGATTTCCAGACCTTGATCGACTCCATTCGTGAGCAGTTGTTCACGCTGGGGGATGATGTCCGGTTCATCCCGGGCCATGGTCCGATGTCGACCATGGGCGTGGAGCGGGCCACCAATCCCTTTGTGGCGGATCACCGTTTCGGCTGATCCGTGCGGTCCTGCGTTTCGTCCGGTCTATCCGCCTTGTGCCGTGCGGTACTGGCGGGTCACTACCGGTATGGGGCATCTTCGGGGAACCAATGACTCCAGGAAGATGCCTGCCATGCCCTCTGCTTTTTCCCCTGAACAGTCCCCTCGCCAGATTCTTGTGACCGGCGGAGCCGGATTTATCGGCTCCAATGTCGTCAAGGTGATCCGCTGTCGATACCCTGCCGCCAAGGTGCGGGTGCTGCATCTGCCGAAAGAGAACATGCTCAATTTGCAGGATGTGGACGGGCTGGAGCTGGTGTCGGGCGATCTGCTCAATCCGCTGGATGTGAGCCGGGCCGTGCAGGGCTGTGATGTGGTGTTTCATCTGGCCGCCATTTATGCGCTGTGGTTGCCTGACATGTCATTGATGGACCGGGTGAATGTGGACGGTTCGCGTCTGGTGCTGGAGGAGTGCGTGAAGCAGGGCGTGAAACGCGTGGTCTATACCAGTTCGTTTGCCGTGTTTGCTGGACAGGGGCTGGATACGGCCTGTACCGAGCGCTCGTCGTTTGCCCTGTCCGAGTCACATTACAGTCGCACCAAGTACGAGTCGCACCGCCTGGCCGAGTGCTATGCACGCAAGGGGCTGGATGTGGTCATTGTTTGTCCTGCCTGCCCGGTGGGGCCCGGGGATGTCGGCCCGACGCCGACAGGCAAGATCATCACGGAAATGTTCAAGACGCCGGTGGCCCTGGCGCTGCGTACCGAGGCCAATTACATCGACGTACGTGACTGTGCCATGGGGCATGTGCTGGCGCTGGAAAAAGGACGGACCGGGGAGAGCTACATCCTTGGCGGCGAGAACTATACGCATGAGGATATTGTGCGTCGCTGCATGCGGCTGACCGGCCTCAAGCGCCGTCTGTTTGTGTTGCCGCCCGATGCCTTGAAGCCGGTGGCCGTGCTGGCAACATTGCTGGCCAACATCACCAAAAAAGCGCCATTCACCACGCCGGTGGAAATCGAGGTGACCAAGAAAGGCTTGATCGGTGATGCGTCGAAGGCGCGTCGTGAGCTGGGCCTGACGGTGCGGCCGATTGAGGAAACCCTGCGCGATTCGATTGCCTGGTTTGTGCAGCATGGCTACATCACGGATGGTGCCGTCGCCGCACAGATGGGGGGCGTCGCCATCCCTGCGATCTGAAGTCTGCTGGCAGCCCCCCCTGATTGGGGGAGTGACACGCTGTCCATACCCCAATGGTCCTCGCCTGTCGGCTGGCCACGGTTTTTCATGGGAAAAGCAGCGTGCTGATCTAGGCTGAACAAATGGACTGGGCCTGGCAACAGGCAGGAAAAGGGGCAATGGCAGTCACGGAAGCTCTTCGCGCGGAAGTCGTCGCTAATGATCGCGAAGTGGCCGAAATAGAGCGGCTACAGGAAGAGCGCAGGTTAACGCTGGCGTTTGGTCCTGCACTGGAAAAATCCTACGCGCTGGACTTTCAGCGGCGTGCTGCTGCAGCGTTCCGTTATGGCTCTGTGCTGGTGTTCCTGCTTTATGCCCTGTTGGGCACCGGCATCTATGTGTTTATGCCGGACAAGGATGCCAGTGACTGGCTGGCCCTTTATGCCGGTGTTGGTGGCGTCATCCTGCTGGCCGGTGCGCTGTCGCATTTTCGCCGGCTTGACCCCTGGTTCAATGTCTACATGGGGCTGTGCAGTTTTGTTGCAGTGACGCTCTCTGTCGCTGTCATTGGTGTTGTGGACGACCCGCAAGCAGGTCTGTTGACCCAGGCCACCATCATGTACGCGATTGTGGTGGTGTATGGCGTGGTCGGCCTGCGCTTTCAGCATGCCATGCTGGCCGGATGGATGGGGGGGCTTGTCGGCAGTGTGCTGGCGTCCGTGATGGGAAATGGCATCAGCTGGGAAATTATGCTGCGCACGTATATGGGCAGCAGCCTGCTGGGCATGTTCATGGTGTATTACGCGGAGCGGCGTGACCGAGAAATGTTTTTGCAGTCACGCCTGTTGCAGATTTCCAAGTGGCGAACCGAGCGGTATGCCCATGATCTTGATTTGCTGTCGCGTCAGGATGCGCTGACGGGGCTGGCAAACCGCCGTCATTTTGACGAGACACTGGAGCAGGAGTGGCGCCGTGCCGGCCGCCAGAAAAGCTCGCTGGCGATCCTCATGATTGATGTCGACAACTTCAAGCACTACAACGACAAGCTTGGCCACCCCGAAGGTGATCGCTGCCTGAGGCGGGTGGCTAATCTGCTGGCGGGACATGCGCGTCGCCCCGGCGAGCTGGTGGCACGTTATGGTGGTGAAGAGTTTGTGATGATCTTTCCGGATACGGATCATCAGCAGGCAGTGAACATTGCCGAGCACGTGCTCGACAGCGTGCGCCGGGCACTGATTCCGCAACCCGACGGACTGGAGCGCTGGTATGTCACGATCAGTATCGGGGTCTCTTCCACTGTGCCTTCCGAACGCATGACGCCATCCCGGTTACTGGTGGCGGCGGATCAGGCGTTGTACGAGGTCAAGCGCAACGGGCGCAACAGCTGGTGGTACCTGTCGCCGGAGTTACAGGCCGCGCAGACCGCTCCGGCCAAACCGGCCAACTGGGTGGTGTAAGTCCCCGTCAGGGCCTTACCACTCCAGACCATTACCGGATCAGGTGCCACACAGACCATCACCACATCAGGTCGTCAGGAATCTGGTAGGCCGCGTAGGGGTCATCTTCTTCAATGGCGGTTGGCGCCTGACGCGTATTGAGCAGTACTACAGAGTGCTCGTCCCGGGTCCGGATTTTTTCGGCGACCACGGTGGGCACGAGTTCGTGCCCGTCATCAAGGCGCACGATGGCAATCTGGCCACGGATCAGCTGATCCTGCTGGGCCGCAGTGACGTAAAGCTTTTTGATTTTCTTGTTGTCGGTGAACTGGTAGGCGACATCGCCGCCATGGCGGTCAATGCGGTGCGCTTCGGTCAGCTGGCGAATCTGGGCGACCAGTGCGCGTTGTGCCTTTTCTTCTTCGCGGGCGCGGTTCAGCTCGCGATCCCGCCCGACCTTTTCTGCCTGCGCCTGCTGTGCCAGTGCCCGGGCGGATTCGGCATTGGGGTCTTTGGCTTCCTGACGTTTCTCGTGCACGGCCTTGCGTGCCTTTTTGGCATCGGCCAGGCCGGCCTTCATGAGCTGGTCTTTGAGTGACATGGGTGAACCCTCAGTTCTTTTCGGGCGGGTTTGCAGTCACCCGAAGGCCGGCGTTTTCAATCGTGATCAGGCGGTTCTTGTAGAGCGAGCCGATGGCCTGCTTGAACACTTTCTTGCTGACACCAAACAGTTTGTAGATGGCCTCGGGCGGACTCTTGTCGGTGACGGCCATGAAGCCGCCATGACTGTTGATCCTGTCGAGCACGCCCTGTGCGGCTGTATCAATCTTGCCGGGGCCGGGGCCGGGTGCGGTGAGTGCAATGTTGAGACGGTTGTCGCTGCGCAGAGTCTTGATCCAGCCGGTGCGGCGGTCGCCCTTGCGCAGGGTGCCGAAAATCTCGTTGTTGTGTACCAGCCCCCAGTAGCGGTTGTTCACCACCACGCGCAGGCCGAGGTCGGTGCGGTCGGCTAGCAGCACCTCAACCTTGTCACCTTCGTTGAAGCCGCCGCCTTCCTTCGCCAGAAAGTCATCCAGTCGTGCGGAGGCCGCAATACGGCCCTGATCGTCCTGGAAAACCATGACCATGACGAAGCGGCCGGGCTCCAGATGGTCTTTCTGCTCGCGCGGAATCTCGTTGTAGGGCAGCAGCAGGTCCTTGGGCAGGCCCCAGTCCAGAAAGGCGCCGGCATCATTGATGGCGACCACTTTCAGCCACGCCACGTCACCCACCTGGGCGAGGGGCCTGAGGGTGGTGGCCACCAGGCGATCCTCGCTGTCGTGATGGACAAAGACCTCCAGCACATCGCCGGGCTTGCAGTCGGCAGGAACCTGCTTGCCCGGTAACAGGATCTCGGTCGTGTCGTCATCCAGCGGTCCCAGAAAGGCACCGGGGCCGGTAAGGCGAAGCACGCGCAGGGTGTTGATTGAGCCGATCTGGATCATGTGTGACGAGGCTTCCGCAGCAGGGTCGTGGTCAATGGCGCGCAGTATAGCGTTACTGCACGGAGGATGCCGCGCCCTGTGTGTGCCGGCTGGGGCTCCTCAGGGAGAGACTCTGACGTCAGATGCGACTCAAAAGCGGGAGGACGTTGGTAGCGCAGCGTAGGCGGCGCATAGGGATAGTCAGCCAGACGAGATATTCAAAGAGGTCCCAGTCACGGACCTGCCGCAAGGAGACGTCGTGTACTAGGACGCACCACATCGAGGTGAGTCAGCTCAGTAGTTCTTGAGAGGGCTGGAGCTAAAAGGAAGCAGGCAAAACCCATTCCAAGCTCAAGACATAAAACGTAGCATCTGGCATAACGTCAGTTTCTCGGGCGGTGATTTAGTCGCACAAACAACCGAACCTAGTTCGCCGTCCATCCCTACCTCATTTTCGCGATGAACCTTTGTATTTGAAGAAGAGAAGGCGCAGCTAACTGGTCACAAGCATGAACTGACAGTACCGTTGCTCAATAAGCGCGGGCGTACTTTCATTCGCTTCATCACCAGTCTGGGGAATGCATCGCACTCTCACGAATGGCAAATCCACATGTCCGTATTGGTACCAATCAAAGAAATCGAAGAAGTGGAATCGCGTGCTGTCGTCTATCTTTATTAATGTTTCTTCATCCCATACCACGTTTTTATTTGCGTCCCTTAGCCCAAACCGAATCGGCATCTCACCGGGAATATACGTCGGACTAACCAATATGCTTGGTAGCACACGCAAACGATATGAATCTGCAAGGTCGCCTACCCCATGCGGAGCAAGAACTAGCACACGTAACAATGCGCGTTCAATCGATGAGAACGCTTCTTGAGTCTCCGGCGATATAGGGTCATCGCTACCAGAAAAATAGCAATTCCAAGTGTGGCGAACCGCCTCTTTGAACTCCAACATCGAGCGGGTAATATTAATCATACGCACTCCTTAAAATCCATCAAGGCCACCACTTGGCCTATCTGGAAAGCATGTGCAGGTCTTCTTATCTTGATTATATACGATCGTATGCCAGTAGCCATTTTGATGACCATGACCAGATTTCGGAACAAACCATTTTTTCCCCGGTGGGCATGGGTTGCAATTCCCATCACAATCTTTTCCCGGATTCACAATCGGCAACTTCTCTTCGCTTGAAGCTCGGGATTCCATTGGGCCATCCATGGGAGTATCCCCACCCAAAGCCAGCATCCCCACCAGAGCACCCATACCCCAAAATCCAGCGGACCCGAGTGTTCCTGAACCGCCTGCAGCCAACGGCAGCAAGAGAGCCAAGGGCATTCTTCCATCCGGGTCAATATTTGCGACGGGATTCCCCGCCACATAGGCATATGTATTAATCCCGCCGTCCAATCCAATCGGATCACTCTCAATATACCGACCCAGTGTCGGGTCATAATCCCGGAAGTAGTTGTAGTGCAGGCCGGTTTCGTCATCAAAGTACTGGCCGGGGAAGCGTAGGTTCAGCACAAAGGCCTGGTTATCGCCATCCGGGTCTTGCTGGGCATCGGTGGCGCCAAAGGGACTGCTGTCCCAGCGCCAGATAATGGTCTGGCTGGCGTTGGTGACCAGTCGCGGGGTGCCGAGGTGGTCCGGGTGAACGTAGTCGATACGGCTGGGCTGTGCTGGTTGTGGCGTAATCACGGCAATGGGCCAGTGACCCAGCCATACATATTCACGGAGCGTGGTGTTGTTGCTGTCGGTTTCTGCCAGTAACTGGCCCTGCGGGTTGTAGACATAGCGGGTGCTGGCGCCTGCGACGGATTTCTCGACGCGCTCACCCTTGCCATTGTACTGAAAGCTTACGCCATTCAGGGCGGTTAGACGGTTGCGGTCATCAAAGGTGAGCGGATAGCCGATCTGGAAAACGGTATTGCCGTTGGCATCGTAATCGAGGGTATCGGTATTGGCACCGGTGAGGCTGAGCAGGCGCTGGCTGTTGCTGGCGTAATTGTAGGTCGTGCTGTTGCCGTTGGTCGTCAGGTTGGTGCGGTTGCCGGTGGCGTCATAGGCATATTGCTGCACTCCATACGCACCGGTGGCCTGAGTCAGGCGGTCTGCCGCATCGTACTGGAAGGCTTGTGACAATGCGGGCGAAAGCTGATCCGACAGGCTGGTAATGCGATCGGCATCATCATAGCCAATGCCGGCGGACTGCACGTTGGGCAGCGTGTTCTGGGTGAGGCGGCCATCGGTATCGATGGTGCGAGTCCAGGCCAGGCCGTTGCCAAAGGTCAGTGCGGTGACATCACCGTAGGGCTGGTAGCTGATGTTGCTGGCCACCGGGTAGGTTTGGGTGTCCAGCGTGACATTTACCTGAGTGACCTGACCAACGCTATTGCGGGCATAGGCGGCTACATGGCCGCTGGGGTAGGTGATCTGGGTGAGGCGTCCGGCGGTATCGTACTGGTAACTGGTCTGGCGGCCGGCATGATTGCTGGTGATCAAATGGCCGAGTGTATTGTAGGTGTAACTGGTTAGCCCGCTGGCATCGGTCATGGCGGTAAGGCGCCCGATGCCATTACTGCCCTGATCGTAACTGTAGGCAATGTTAAGGGCGCTGGTTGGGTAGTTAATCGCCGTCGTGCGGTTAATGGCATCGTAGCTGAATGTGGTGGTCACACCCCGGGCATCGGTTTTACTGGCCATGTTGCCGGCGGAGTCACGGGTATACGTGGTTGTGCCGGTATTCGGGCTGGTTTCGCTGATGCGTTCACCGAAACCGTTATGGTCATAACTGGTAACGTGATTGTTGGCATCGGTGACGGAGGTCAGGTTGTCCTGGGCGTCATAACCATAGCTGGTGGTGCCATTGGCAGGGTCAATGCTGGCGGCCAGCCGGCCCAGTGCGTCGTAGCTGGATGTGGTGGTGTGCTGTAGCCCGTCAGTACGGGTCAGGATGTTGCCAAGCGCATCCGTAGTAACGGTTTGGCGAGTCTGGCCAGCGGCATTGAGCACTTGCTGCAAGCGGCCCAGGGTGTCGTAAAGGCTGGAGCGGGCGTAGGCCAGTTGGTTATTTGAGTCGACGATCTGCTCGCTGACGCGGCTGCCCAGCAGGTTCAGGGTGTAGTCGATGTGGTTGCCCTGGCTGTCCGTGATGCGGGTGAGCCGATTGTCGCCATCATAGGTGTAGGTCTGCGTAACCCCTGCCGGATCGGTGCTGGTAATGACATTGCCGGCACCGTCATAGGTGAAGCTGTGAGCGGCACCTGCACGCGTGCTGCTCAGCAGGCGGCCGCGTATATCGTGAACAAGGCTGGTGGTTATGCCGTTTGCATCCTGAATGGTGACGGGCAGGCCATCACTGTTGTACTGGGTGATCAGCGTGCTGTGCCCCAGTGCGTTAGTGATGCCGGCAAGATTGCCCTGTGCGTTATAGGTGTAGGTGGTGATGTCATTGACATCGGTACGCGGCCCATCTTCTGTGAGCATCTGGCCGTAGTTGTTGTAGGTGTATGTCCAGGTGCGGGTTTCACCACCGGCGGTTACCGCGCGGGACAACAGGTTGCCTTGTGTGTCATAGGTAAAGTCGGTGACTTTGCCAGGCTCACTGATCTGTGTTGGCAGCCGGAGGGTGGCGTGCCATTGCGTGGTTACTGTGCGTGCCAGCGGCGTGCCATAGGCCTCGGTGCGGGATGTTTCAAGGTTGCGCGCCAGATTGTAGACGTAGGTGGTTTTAGTGCCCAGGGCATTGGTGCGCGATGTGGTGTTGCCCTGCGTGTCATAGGTGAACGTGACGGTGGATTTACCCCCCGCGCAGGACTGACAGGTTTCTTCAATGGACGTTACTTTTCTTACGCCACTGATCATCTGGAAGCGGTAAACGCGCGCTGCCCCAAGTGGTGTACCAACCTCTGTGCGATCAGCGAAATAATCCAGAGTATGGCGATTTGATCCCCCGGCATGTTCGGTCAGTATGCCGCGGCCAATATCGTCGTAGGCATAAGTGGCATAGCGCGTACCATTTTCATTGGTGATGCCCGTCATGGCATTGGGCCAGCGTGCATCTTCGTAGTGGTAAATGCGCGTTGTGCCATTTGGTAGCGTGACCAAAGAAAGATTGCCTGCCGCATCGTAGCCATACTGGGTGACATGGCCCGCCGGGCTGGTGAGTGACTGGAGGCGGCCAGCGTTGTCATAACCCAAAAGAATCATGCTCGTGAACGGATTGGCAACGCTGATTAGGCGGCCTGCTGCGTTGTAGGCCAGTGTTAATGCATAGCCGGGCCTAACTTCGCGGGTAATGAGCCGGCCAGCCGCATTAAAGGTATCTCGCGGGCCATTGCCACGATCCAGAACCCATGTGCCTGATGCTGTTTTGCGTAGCTCTGCACGCGAATGGACGGTTCTGTAGACGCCAGTACTGACAAGCGTCAGTTTTTCACTGAAGCCGCCGGAATGAATCATTCCCGTTGGTGTTGATCCCGACATGAACAACCGGTCCTGAAAGGAGTGGTACCAGCCGGGGGACATTGCGGGGTTCTGATTGAATCCATGGGAGTGGTAGTGGCGCGTGAAGTCAAACTCGCCAAGCTGATAGTCCGTTTCTGCATGGGACTTGTCGCCATTACTGACGCTGCAGGGATTGCCTTCTGTGCAAGTGGGCGTTAACGGAGAGCCTGTAACAGAACCTTTAGTGGTCCATGTGCATTTCTCAAGGCTTGTGTCCCATGTGTTATAGGGGGTAGGGCAGCCAACAGTGCGGCTGCGGTATATCGCTGATTGCCTTTCATATGGTGTGCATGTCGGAACTGGCGTGCCATCAGAAGTGTAAATGGTGCCATAAGTGTAGGTGGTTATTATTATGTCCTTGTCTTCGGCCGTTGTGATTCCCCTGGTTGCTGCCACGAACTGCCATCCCCCGTCTGGGGCTGCACTGGCCGGCTGGCAGTAAGGGGAGGTAGGGGCCTGCTCCTCGCGATAAGCCATGGCCTCAGCCTCGGTTGCGAAACCGCCAGGGCCGTAGACCCAGTCAGTCTTTATTTCCGCGGAGGTTGGCGGCGCACTGTATGAAAAGGTGGCGGATCCGCTACTGCCGGGGCTGGCCGGTGTTTCTACAGTCAGCAGATCGCCATTTGTGATGGATGCCCGCATGGCGGCGACCGCTTCACCCTTGGTCGCGTACGTGGTGCTGGAGCCGCTGGCTTGCCATACCCATGCGCCGTAGCCGGGAGCGGCATAGGCCTGAGTGGCAACTAAAGCGGTAATGACGTACAGAAAAAGCGTGCGAAGACAATTCATCCCTGAGCCCGGCGGTTTATCCAAAGTGGCGGTCTTTTTACACTGTGGGTGCTGGTAGCGGCAAGCAGAGGGCGAATTGCTTTGTGTGCAGGGGTATGCAAAACCGGCAATATTGCATACTTGCTGGTTTTATTGTGCCTCGGCAGGCTTGCTGACGACGCAGTTGCGACCTTTTGACTTGGCCTCATACAGCCCCAGATCGGCGCTGTGGGTGAGGGTGTCGCCGCTGGAGTGCATGCCGGCGGGGAGGGTGGTGACACCAAAGCTGGAGGTGACGGGAATGCGGTTGCCATCAATCTCGATGGTGATGTCCTCGATGTTCTGGCGGCAGCGCTCGGCAATTACGGCGGCCATGTCGGCATCGCAGAACGGCAGGATGATGACGAATTCCTCACCACCATAGCGACCGAGATGATCAATGTCACGAATGCTGTTCTGCAAGGTTTTTGCGGCACGTATCAGGACCTTGTCACCCGTGGTATGGCCGTACTGGTCGTTGATCCTTTTGAAAAAGTCCAGATCGAGAATGATGAGTGACAGCGGTTTTGTGCTGCGCCGGCTCACTGCAATTTCGTGCTCCAGCCGCTCCATGAGATACCGGCGATTCCAGACGCCGGTCAGCCCGTCACGACGCGATAGCTCAAGGATTTTCTTTTCGCGCGTGCGCAGCCCGTGCACCAGAGAGATGACGATCAGTGAAACCAGCAGTGCGCTGGGGAATCCGATGATGAGCTGGATGAGCAGGAGGATGTTGTTGGCGTATGGCGTGTCTTCTTTCACGTACAGGGGCGCGTCGGGCAGCAGCCCTTGATTGACCGCGATCCCGATCAGGACTATTCCCAGCCAGTTAAGGCCTGCGGCAATGACGACATGCCTGCTGTTGTTGAACAGGATCAGGCCAAAAATGGGCGCGGATGCCAGCAGCAGTCCGGTGACCATGGAATGAATGCCGTTCAGGACGGCCATGACCAGCAGGGGAGCGCCGAACAGGTAGACCTGAATGGTACCGGGCAGCATTGCGTCCGGGTGGCTTTTGCGGGTTTTCCAGACGATGGCAAAGAACACGGCCCAGACCGCCATGCAGACCGTAGAGAAAACCAGGGTGAAGCGTACTGCCTCCATGTTGGAGGCGTAGTTCATGGCCGGAAAGATGAACGGGATGGAGGCAATGCCGAAAAAGAGGGCGAACAGGGAAAAGCTCATGCCGATGCCAAGAAGGGTCTTGTCGGCATAAGACCAGTCCATGGGATTCCCGGACTTTTTCAGCATGTCAAACAGGCGCATCACGTGTCAGCGGCTTCCTGGGGAGGTTGAGGTGGCCAGACATCCGACGCTAGCAGCACTTTCCCGGCCTTGGCCATAACGTTGCCAAAGGCATCCGCCAGACTGGCGACGGCTGGTGATGAGTGGTTGGAAGGCCCGGCCTGTTTCAGAAAAGGTCAAATTCGTCACCCTGCTCCGGAACAATCGTATTCCAGCCGTTCTGCCGCTCCAGCTTCTGGCGCAGGCTGTCTGCCGCGACAGGCTCGCCATGCGTGATGAAGGTTTGCTGTGGCGGTACCAGCGGCGCCAGCCACGCCAGCATTTCTTCGTAGTCAGCGTGGGCGGAGAGGCCATCGAGCTGCGCGACACGGCAGCGGATGTCCACTTCCTGGCCGTAGATGCGCAGCTTGTCGGCACCATCCAGCATGGCCCGGCCGCGCGTACCTTCGGCCTGATAGCCGGTCATGACCAGTGTGTTGCGGCTGTCGCCACCAAAGGCAATGAGGTGGTGCAGGATACGGCCGCCGTTCAGCATGCCGGCGCCGGCAATGATGATCTTGGGTTCGGTGCTGTTGGAAATGGCCTGGGACTGTTCGCCGGTGCTGGTGTAGAGGACATGCGAACACATTGTTTCGCATTCGGCAGCGCTCAGCTTGTGTTCCTTGTGAAAGTGCTTGAACACATCCGTCACATCAATGGCCATCGGGCTGTCGAGGTAAACCGGAATGCGGGGGATCTGCTTGCGTGCCATCAGTGTGGTGAGCAGATACATGAGCACCTGGGCCCGGCCCACGGCAAAGGACGGCATCAGTATGGTGCCGCCCTTGCTGACGGTTTCATTGACGATGGCGGCAAGTACTTCGGCGGTGTCTTCTTTCTCGTGCAGACGATCACCGTAAGTAGATTCGATGACAAGCCAGTCGGTTTCACGCAGCGGGACAGGGGGATTCATGACGGGATCATTCGGGCGTCCCACATCACCACTGAAGGTAATGCTCCTGCCCTCGCACTCCACCCGCACGCAGCTGGAGCCGAGAATGTGTCCGGCGGGCGAGAAGCTGATGGTGAAGGGGCCGACCTTTATCGGATGACCATATTCCGTGGTGCGAAACTGGCGCATCACTTTTTCGGCATCTTCAGAGGTGTACAACGGCTCGGCCGGTTCATGCTTGCTGTAGCCGAACCGGTTGGCATGGCGTGCATCTTCTTCCTGCAGGTTGCCGCTGTCGATCAGCAGGATGTCGGCCAGCTGTTTGGTGGCCGGAGTGGACCAGATGTGGCCATGGAAGCCCTCGCGCATCAGGCGCGGGAGGTAGCCGGAGTGATCAAGGTGCGCATGTGTTAGCACCACCGCCTGTATTTGGCGGGGTGAGACGGGAAACGGTTTCCAGTTGCGGCTGCGGATGGTTTTGACCCCCTGGAACAGACCGCAATCAATCAGGATTTTCGTATCGTTGTGCGACAACAGGTAGCGGGATCCGGTGACGGTGCCAACTGCGCCGAGAAAGCGGATCTTCATGGGTGTTTGTCCTTGTGGTTTTCGAGGATGGCCGGTGATTGCAATGATCAAACAGTCGGCTCATGGCATCACACGCTGCTTTTACTGATAATAGCCCTGTATTGGCAAGTCTGGCCCTGATGTCGGTCAGGTTGTGCCCGCTTCCTGTCCGGTGTCGATAGTGGCCAGACTGGTACTTCTGCGTTTTCTTTTCAGCGGCGTTATTCATGCATCGTCTTTTCCTGGTTCCCCTTCTTCTGGCGCTGCTGTCGGCATGTGCCAGTTCGCCCAAGGCCCCGCCCAACCAGCCCGTGCCGTCGGTGCCGCCCCCTGTACCCGTGTCGGTAATCAGTGTGCCGGTCACGGTTGATCTGGACCAGGTGCGGGACCAGGTACTCAAGCGCGTGCCCAGTCCGGTGGCATCGGGCAGCCAGACCCAGGTGCTGCGCGTACGCTTCAATCCGGCCGGCAACCGTCCCGAACCAGGCAGCTGCAGCGTGACCGAGCTTAATTGTCTGGCCAGGAAGGCGGCCGGGGCGGTGGCGGTTGATTACACGGCGCCGGTTGAAACCGTGATTACCCATCAGGTGTACCTGCGTGACCTCAACCTGCGCATGACGGGTAACCAGTTTGCACTGACGACACAGCTGGAGCTCGCCATCAATACACGCATCAAGTCCCCTGTGGCCCAGTTCGGGGTGGCCAGTTGTGGCGTCAACGAGACCATGCCGCGCGTGGAGCTGACCATGACCGGGACCGTGGACTGGGCAGAGGCGCAGGGTGATCTGGTCATCACGCCCAGACCGTGGTCCCTGAAATGGTTGCGGCCGTGCAACATCACGGCGTTCCAGTTGAATGTGGAGGCCTTGCTGGATTTGCCCGGCATTCGCGACAAGGTCAGGGTGGCGATGGATGAGGCCCTGCAGTCTGGCTTGCGTCAGGTCAGTTTGCGCAATGCGCTCACCAAAGCCTGGCCTGAACTGAATGCCCCGCGTGAAGTACATCCTGATGTCTGGCTGCTGCCGCAGCCACGCAAGGTAAGTTTTGCCGACCCGCACGGCAATGGCCGCTTTGTGACAACCGGTGTGCTGGTGCAGGCGCAACCGGCGCTGCTGTCCGGCAAGAAGCCGGTAGTGAAATTGCCACCGGTGCCTGCTCCCGAGCGGGGAATCAATGGCGATGCGTTTTACCTGGCCCTGACGGGAGACATTGCCCTGAGTGATGCAGCACGTCTGCTCAACCAGCAGGTTGCCGGGAAGCCGATAGTGGCCGATGGCAACACGGTGGTGATTGACGATATCCGGTTGTATGGCAACGGCGACAAGGCGGTGATCGGGCTGGCCCTATCACAACCGGTGCGCGCGGAAATATTCGTGCTGGGCAAGCCGGTCTTTGATGTGGAAAAAAACGAGGTCAGGTTCGAGCAACTGGAATATTCGCTCGGCACCCGCAACTTTCTCGCCAGATCGGCCAACTGGTTGCTGGGCTCAACGTTCCGCAGCACCTTGCAGCAGAAAGCCCGTTTCCGATTTGATGAAGATCTGGCGGATGCGTTGCGGGACTTCCGGGATGTTCGCCAGGATCTGGGCAGTGGGATGGTGCTGAAGGGCAGTTTGCAGCGGGTGCGCCCGCAGGGCCTGTACTTTACGCATGACCGCTTGCTGGCGTACCTGCAGGTTGAGGGCCGGCTGGCGCTGGATGTGGGGCGTACTGCCGGTCCGTGATGTGGCGGCGGGTTTATGTGCTGAACAGGATACGCACACACAGGCCCTTACCGTCTGGTCCGTCAGACAGTGTCAGCGTGGCACCATGAAGCGTGGCAATGCGGTCGGCAATCGACAGTCCCAGCCCGCTGCCTTGCCGGCCGCTTGTGTCCAGACGACGAAAGCGTTGCATGGCTGCTTCGCGTTGCTCCTGTGGAATGCCTGGCCCCTCATCGCACACGGACACCGCAACGGTGCCATTGTGACGCCCTGCGACATGCACGGTGACACTGCTGTCGGCAGGTGAATAGCGGATGGCATTGTCGACAAGGTTGCGCAGCAGTATCTGCAAAAGATCAGCATGGCCGGTAATGATGCTGGCGTTGTTTCCTGTGTCGCCACCTCCGGCATCAAGGCCCAGTTCAACATGCTTGCGCGCCGCTTCCGGTGCCAGCAGTTCAATACACTGCAGGGCGACATCACGGAGGTTGACCGCTGATGCCTTGCTTGCCAGTACGCCATGATCGACGCGGGCCAGTGTCAGCAATTGTTCAATCAGGCGGGTAGCACGTTCGCCAGCGCTCAGCGCCATGGTAATGGCACGATCCCTTTCTGCATCATCACGTGCACCTTGTGCGACCTGCAGTTGCGTCCGGATGGCGGCGAGCGGAGTGCGTAATTCGTGCGAGGCGTCACTGGTGAAACGGCGTTCGCTGTCCAGGGAGGCATCCACACGTAGCATCAGCTCGTTCAGGCGGGTAACCAGTGGCGCCAGTTCGCGTGGCACGCTGGTATCGAGCGGGTGCAGTTGTCCCGGTTGTTGCTGTGACAGTGCGTCGCCCAGCTGCCTGACCGGGCGCAATGCGCGGGTGACCGCCAGCCACACCAGCAAGCCGAGCAGTGGCAGGGCCACCAGTAGCGGGCTCAGCAACTGCCCGAGCATTTCCGCGGCGAGTTCCTCGCGCGCAGCGCGGGATTCGCCAACCTGGACCTGATGGCGCGCATCCGGCGTAGCGATGGAAAATACACGCCAGGACTCTGTGCCGATGCGGGTATCGGAGTAGCCATTGCGGGCTGTGCTCAGTGGCGTTGCCGGCGCATTGGCAGAGTGCAGTTGCAGACGGCCTTCATCATCCCAGATCTGGAACGCTACCTGTTGTGCGTGGCGATGCAGGTTGGGGGCGTGCTCGATCTCAATGTCATCTACGTCTTCGCCGGCCTGCGCCAGCAGCAACGCCGCGCTTTGTGCCAGATGGGCATCGAGCAGTTCATCCAGTTCCTGACGGGTTTCGATAACGGTCAGTACGGCAGTGCCCAGCCAGATAATGGCCAACCCCCCAAGCAGGAGCAGCAGCAACTGGCGGCGCAGGCTGCCGGATTTCCTGAGGGAGATGCTGTCAGTCATGGCTGGTCCAGATCACGTGGCATGAGGTACCCCACTCCCCGGAGGGTTTGCACGATGTGCGGTGCAATCTTGCGGCGCAGGTGATGCAGGTGGACATCAATGGCATTCGATTCCACCTCTTCTCCCCAGGCGTACAGGGCCGATGCCAGTTGTTCGCGCGTCAGGATTCGGCCGGCATGCGTCATGAATGTTTCCAGCAGGGAAAATTCGCGCGCAGACAGGGCGCAGGGTTGATCGTGATACCGCACTTCGTGCGTGGCAGGATTGAGCGAAAGGGCACCTATACGGATTTCCGCCGACGCAATGCCACTGGCCCGGCGCACGAGTGCCCGCAGGCGTGCACCCAGTTCGCCCAGATCAAACGGCTTGATCAGGTAGTCGTCGGCACCGGCGTCCAGTCCGTGAATGCGGTCATCGATGCTGTCGCGGGCGGTCAGCAGCAGCACTGGCGTGACATTCTTGCGGGCGCGGGCCTGACGTAACACCTCAAGACCGTTGCGGCCGGGCAGGGCGATGTCCAGCACCACGGCCGCATAGGTTTCAGTATCCAGTGCAGCAGAGGCATCCAGCCCGTTCTGCACCCAGTCCACCACAAAGCCCTGCTGGCGCAGCCCGGTACAAAGGCCATCGCCAAGGTGCGGATCATCTTCCACCACGAGCAGACGCATGCATCAGGTCCTGTATGGATCAGTCATCATCATCATTGTCGTTGTCCCCGGATTTTTCACCAGGATAATCACTGGCGGCACTGTCCACGCCAGCAGGCGCGGGATTATTGAGTGTCCATGCCCAGAAGCTGCCAAGGGACACAATCATCAGTATGGCAACCAGTGGCCGGGTATGCGTGATGCCCTGTCCATCATGGCCGGGCTTGTAGCCGGTGAACATGCTGGCGATCAGGTTTTCGTGATGTTTCAGGCTGCTGAAGATGACGCCGACAACATGCATACCCACGACCACCAGCATTACGGTTGCCAGTATTTCATGCACCTCCTCCAGCCACTCGCCACCCAGTTCATTGTACATGGCCCATCCGGATGCAGCCGTGGCCAGTCCCAGCGTGAGCAGCATGACGACGGCGATGGCGCCGAGCGGGTTGTGCCCGGCATGCGGCTCGGGATGTACGGACAGCAGTGAGCGCAGGTAACTGATAACGGCTTTGGGGCCGCGAATAAAGTCGCTGAAGCGGGCATGACGGGTGCCAACGATGCCCCACAGCAAGCGGAACACGATCAGGCCCGCCATGGTGTAGCCGCAGGCAATATGAACATTGAGCCAGCGTTCGCTGTCAGCGGTCAGCCATGCGCCGGCAAAACTTGCGGCCAGCGACCAGTGGAACAGGCGGACAGGCCAGTCCCAGATCAGGGTACGAGAGGTCATTTCCTGTTTACTCCTTTGGGCAAGCGGACGTTGTCTTCAGTGAATATCCCGTCAGCCGCACTGGTGTGGCAGGCGCCACAGTTGGCGGCTGATTTCACCGCCGGGTTTTTCCAGATGCTGGCCGGCAACTCTTCCTGGTGCTCATGCAGAAACCAGCGGGTTTCGGTAATGCGCAGCTGTGGTTTGCCGTTTTTATCCGTGGCGCGACCCCCGGCGTTTTTCACCAGAAACTGGCGCAGGCGCTGAGCAGTGGCATCGTCCAGGCTGGCATCAGAACCGAAGTGCTGGCCCAGCCCGTTCATGACGCCATTCCAGGACTGACTGGACAGCAGGCCGGGTGGATAGGGGGCATGACAACTGCCACATTCCTGGGTGTAGAGCGGGTTTGTGACCGGGGGCAGGTCATCTGCGCGGGACAGGACGGGTACCGCCAGAAGGCCGGCCAGAACCAGCAGGGTGTGTATCCGGATGTTCATGTCGACTCCTTAGCGCAGGCTTTGCAGATAAGTGAGCACGTCGCCTTTTTCACGCGCGCTGCATTCGCGGCCCAGCACATCCTTGCAGTTGCGGCGGAACCACTTTTCCACCTTGGTGGCATCGGTAAAGCGGTCCGGATTGGCAGCGGGAGCGAGCGGCTTCAATACCTTGCCGGTGACGGCATGGCGTCCGCTCTTGCGGGCATCTGTTGTGTGGCAGCTCGCGCAGCTCCAGTCGCCACCGTGGCGGCTGGTGAAGAACTGGCGTCCGCGCTCAGCCGACAGCGGGCCGGCGGCAGGAGACGTGGCTAGTGCTTCTGCGGCGTACCCGGCCTGAAGGCGGGCAGGAGTGTCCGTGCCGGCGGCAAACAGCATGCCGGGGAGTAGCAGGAGGGCGGTGAGGGTGCGTTGCATGAAAATCTCCGTGAGAGAGCTTTCATGCAGGATGCGGGGACAGGATTAAGCGGGCATTAAGGCGGGGCAGAAAACGGGGAACCGGCCATGGCGGGGCCGGTCCTCATGCAGTCAGGGATCAGTGCCTGAGTGCGTGCTCGTTGATCAGCGCAACCAGCTCTTCTTCCTGGGCAGGTTTGCAGACGTAGGCGCAGGCGCCCTGGCGCATGCCCCAGAAGCGGTCGCTTTCCTGTGTCTTGCTGGTGACCATGATCACGGGAATGTGGGCGGTCTCCTTGTCCTGCAGCAGCTTGCGGGTCGCCTGATAGCCATTGAGCTCGGGCATGATGATGTCCATCAGGATGATGTCCGGCTTCTTTTCCCGGGCTGTGGCAATGGCAGACTCGCCATCGTCGGCAAACAGGAAGTTGTGGCCGTACTTTTTCAGCATGCTGTAGATGGCCATCTTTTCAGTAGGAGAGTCATCAACAATCAGGACGCGTGCCATTAGGAATTGCTCCGGGAATAATCTGACGTGAAGCATAATAGCCGGTGATGACGAACAAAAGACATTGCAGGCCAGACTGCGGTCTGATTCACACGCAATCCGCTGACTGGCGGGTTGTGTCGACAGGCGGTGCGGAGCGATGATGCTGGTGCGAGGGTGTGGTGCTGGTCAGGAACAGGTGACAGCTGTGAGCGGGATATGTGCTCTGGCGCACCGATACGACCTGGCAATAAAGTTACATTAAAGATATGGAATACAGGTGTGGAGCAACCACACTTCACAGTTAACCAACCTCAGGACTACCTGTCATGATGAACCTCAAAGTACTCAAAACCACGGCCGCCGTATTGCTGGTCAGCATGGGAATGGTCAGCCTGCCGGCGCAAGCAGCCATGATTTCAACAGAAGAAGCTGTGCAAATGGCCATGCCTGCAGGTAACGAGCGGGCAGCGGTGAACGCCCTGATGGCTCGTGCCGATGTGCAGGCCGAGCTGGCCCGCTTTGGTGTGGACCCGGCACTGGCTGCTGAGCGTGTGGCCGCGTTGTCGGATGCCGAGATTGCTTCCCTGCATCAGCGTGTGCAGTCCGAGACGGCAGGTGGCAGTGTGGTGGGCGTCATCGTGTTCATTTTTGTGCTGCTGCTGATCACGGACATCCTTGGCCTGACCAAGATTTTCCCGTTCACACGGTCGGTCCGTTAAGCCGCGATTGCTGCTTGTCCGTCTGGGTTGCTGTGCGGAAGCCCCTCTCCTGCATGACCGGTTTGGCTGATACCATGCCGGTCATGCACGACAGTGTCCTGTCATTCACGGATGGCTCTTGATGGTGGTTTCCCTCTTTGTTCGTCCGCTTGCCCGGGCGATGGTACTTGTCTCCCTGCTCGGGCTGGCCGGATGTGTGGCGCCGCAAACCCGTGCGTTGCGTGCGCAGCCCGTCGCTACGGCACCTGCCATGCTGCAGGATGTGCCCTTCTTTCCCCAGGCAGATTATCAGTGCGGTCCTGCTGCGCTGGCCTCCATGCTGACCTGGAGTGGCAATGCGGTCACGCCGGACAAGCTGGTGCCCGAGATTTATGTGCCCGGGCGCAAGGGCAGCTTTGGTGTGGAGATGTTTGCCTCGGCCCGTCGCCACGGCCGTCTCATGTATCCGCTGGCGCCCGCACTGGGCTCGCTGCTGACGGCGCTGGAGCAGGGCTATCCTGTGCTGGTGCTGCAGAACAACGGTCTGGCGATCTACCCGGTCTGGCATTTTGCCGTGGTGATCGGTGCGGACCGCCAACAGGAAAAGGTCTGGTTGCACTCCGGGCGCACAGAGCGTCTGGAGGTTGATTTCTCGACCTTTGAGCGCACCTGGGCGCGCGGCGGGTATTGGGCAACGCTGGTGTTTGATCCGTCCGCTTTTCCCGACTCCCTCGATCCCCCTGCCGTTATTCGCGAACTGGCACTGATGGAAAAGGGCGGGGCGGTGAAAGAGGCCCAGGCCGGTTTTGCCCGCGTTGTCATTACTTGGCCGCAGCAAAAAACCGGCTGGCTTGGTCTGGCGAGCAGTTCAATGAAGCTGGGGGACCTGAAGCTGGCAGAGTCAACGCTGCGTGAGCTGGTGCGTCGCCAGCCCCAGTACGGTGCCGGTCTCAACAATCTGGCCGACTTGCTGCTGAAAACCGGTCGACCGGCCGAGGCATTGCCATTTGCCGAGCGGGCAGTGGCGTTACTGGATATCCCTGCCACACGCGCCACGCTGGCGGCGGCACATGCCGCAGTGGCGGTCCAGCCCGAGCCTGCTGCGGAGCCTGCGGAGGCTCACTGAGGCGTGCCCGGGCCTGCTGCCGGTCGGGGCTGGACCAGGGCATGATCCGCCATGGCTTGCTGGTGTGCAGGCCAGACAACCAGCGCTGCACTCAACGTAATCGCCAGTACACCAACTCCCAGTACCTCCGGTCCTGACAGGGCCGGTTTGGGCCCCCGGTGCCAGAACCAGCGCAGCAGCGCAACGGTCAGAAGCCCCAGAAAGCCCCCCGCCACGATGTCACTCACCCAGTGCACACCCAGATAGGGGCGCGAGGCAATGGTGAACAGCATGATGCCGATCAGGATGGGGCGGGCGATTTTCATTGTTCCTGCATTCAGCAGTCTGCCGAAAAATATCAGCAGAAAGCCCCAGACCATGATGGTCGTGAACGCATGGCCGCTGGGAAAGGCATAGGAATCGGGAGGATTCAGGACCAAGCCAGGGCGTGGAATTGCCCACACATACTTCATGACGGCCGGAATGGTCAGGCCGATGCTGGCGGTGAGGAATACCAGCGCCGCCGTGCGCCACTCGCCACGCAGCAGCAGCCAGCCGAGCACCACGCCGCCAAAGGTGAGCAGGCTGGGCTGGTCGCCGAATGTTGCCAGCGCCACGAACAGGTGGTCGAGCATGGGCTGGCGCAGTGACACCAGTTGCTCTGCCAGTATCGCATCCAGCGGATTCAGCAGCGGTAGGCTGCCGGCCGTTACGATAAAGCCCGCAAGCCCGGTGGCGGCCAGCCACAACGAAACACGCTGGCGTTGCGGCATGCCGTCGGCGTCGTAATGCATCCCGCTGTTGGGAATGGGGTGATGCTCCAGCCAGTCCTCGATCACGGGCAGCAGCCAGGTGAACACGGCCACCAGAATCAGGAGGGCGGCCAGCAATAACAGCTGGGGGCGGCCCGGCAGGCTGCTGTCGGCTGCTGCGATGCCAAAGCTGTAGCCGGGTACCAGATGAAACGGTGCCCAAGCGACAGCAGAGAGAAAGTTCATCCAGAGAAAATACAGCGGCTTCATGCGGAAGATGCCCGCAGCCATGGGCACAAAGGCTCGCAGGGGGCCGATGAAGCGGCCGAAGACAATGCTTTTGCCGCCATGCTGCTCGACATAGGCTTCGCTGCGCTGCAGCCACTGCGGGTATTTGCGGAAGGGCCAGACATTCTCGATGCGGTGCTGGAAGGTCCGGCCGATCAGGTAGCTCACGCCATCACCGGCCATGGCGCCTGCAATACCGGTGAGAAGGAGCGGCACAAAATGGATGTCGGCATGAGCCGCCAGTACGGACAGCACAAATAGCAGGGCCACGCCGGGTACGATGGCACCAATGACGGCAACCGCCTCCAGCATGGCCATGCTGAACACCAGGGCCAGAATGGCCTCGGGATGCGCAATCAGCCAGGTACGCAGCTCGGTGTAGGACGCAACGATATCCATGCGGGTGGGCTGTCCTGGTGTCAGGCAGGCGTGCTGGCGTCGTGTCCGTCAAACTGGCGGTCGGCGTGATAGGACGAGCGCACCATCGGGCCGCTCCAGATGTTGCGGAAACCGATCTTGCGACCGTACTCGGCATACTCCTCGAACTCGGCGGGCGTTACAAAGCGGTCAACCGGCGCGTGCTGCCGGGACGGTTGCAGGTACTGGCCGATGGTGATGAGTTCGACATTGTGGGCGCGCAGGTCGTCCAGCACGGCGAACACTTCTTCCTTGGTCTCGCCGATACCCACCATGAGGCCGCACTTGCTGGCGACATCCGGGCACTCTTCCTTGAAGCGCTTAAGCAGGGTCAGCGAGTGCTGGTAGTCAGAGCCGGGACGGATGGCTTTGTAGATGCGCGGTACGGTTTCGATGTTGTGGTTGAACACATCGGGCGGGCATTCCGTCATCAGGCGCAGGGCAATGTCCATGCGGCCACGGAAATCCGGTACCAGGATTTCGACGCGGGTATTCGGGTTGAGGGCGCGGATTTCACGAATGCAATCCACAAAATGCTGGGCGCCGCCGTCTTTCAGGTCATCGCGGTCGACCGAGGTCACCACGACGTACTTGAGCTTCAGGTTCTTGACTGTCTCGGCCAGATGCCTCGGCTCATCTGCATCCAGGGCATTGGGGCGGCCGTGGGCCACATCACAGAAAGGGCAGCGACGGGTACAGATGTCGCCCATGATCATGAAGGTTGCGGTACCGCCACCAAAGCACTCCGGCAGGTTGGGGCAGGCGGCCTCTTCACACACGGTATGCAGCTTCTGCTCACGCAGCACGCTCTTGATGCGCTGGACTTCACCGGGATTGGAGATACGGACACGAATCCAGTCCGGCTTGCGCGGCAGCTCTGTCGTGGGAATCACCTTCACCGGAATACGCGCTACCTTCTCGGCCCCGCGCAGCTTCACGCCCTGTTCGACGGGTATGGGACGGGGGGCTTCGGTGGACTGGCTCATGACGAACTCCGGCAGGGCATGGCAATCGTTCGAGTATACCTCACCCAATGGGGCTGGCCGTAGACATCACAGTACCAGTTGGTGTGTCCGGAGCAGTAAATCAGGTACTTAGACTCTGGTCGTACGGACAGACGGTGGCTGGCGATGTACCATTCACGCCCAGTGGAGGACGTTATGCAGAACCGTTACGACGTGGTGGTGATCGGCTCCGGTCCCGCCGGAGAAGGAGCGGCCATGAAGGCCGTGAAGGAAGGGCGCCGGGTTGCCGTGGTGGACAGCCGGCCCCGGGTAGGCGGCAACTGTGTGCACCTGGGGACCATTCCCTCCAAGGCACTGCGCCAGACCGTGTGGAACCTCATGCGCTTTCAGCGTGACCCCCTGTTTCAGCGTGCTGGTGCGGAGATCCGCAATGTTCCGCTGTCGCAGGTGCTGGCCAGCGCCCATCGCGTGATCGACAGTCAGGTCAGTGTGCACACCCGTTTTTACGAGCGCAATAACGTGCACCTGTATACCGGCAGTGCACGCTTCGAGGGTGACCACACACTTTCCGTGATGACGCCGGATGGCGTGCGCGAGAAACTGGATTTCGAGCATGTGGTGATTGCCACCGGCTCGCGCCCGTATCAGCCGGCCGATATCAATTTCAAACATCCGCGCGTGTTTGATTCTGACAAGATCCTGACGCTGGATTACCCGGTACACAAACTCATTATTTATGGTGCTGGTGTGATCGGGTGCGAATACGCATCGATTTTTGTGGGCCTGGGTTGCAAGGTTGACCTCATCAATACGCAGATGCAGTTGCTGTCGTATCTTGATGACGAAATTGCCGATGCGCTGTCGTATTACCTGCGTGAACTGGGTGTACTGATCCGGCATCAGGAAGAATACGAGCGCGTTGAAACCTTTGATGACTGCGTGATCCTGCATTTGAAGTCGGGCAAGAAGATCAAGGCCGATGCCATTCTCTGGTGCAACGGGCGTACCGGTAATACCGATACCCTGGCGCTGGACAAGATCGGGCTCAAGGCCAACAGCCGTGGCCAGCTGGCGGTGGATGAGCGTTACTGCACGGCGACACAGCATGTGTTTGCGGTGGGTGATGTGATTGGTCATCCGTCACTGGCATCGGCGGCCTATGATCAGGGCCGCTGTGCGGCTGCACATATTACCGGTGCAATTGATGTGCCGCGTGTGGCCGAGGTGCCGACAGGCATTTACACCATTCCGGAAATCTCCTCGCTGGGTAAAACGGAAAAGCAGCTGACCGAGGAAAAGGTGCCGTACGAGGTTGGTCAGGCATTTTTCCGGCATCTGGCGCGTGCGCAGATTTCCGGTGAAACGGTGGGCATGCTCAAGATCCTGTTTCACCGTGAAACGCTGGAGATTCTCGGTATTCACTGCTTTGGTGATAACGCCGCCGAGATTGTTCACATTGGTCAGGCAGTGATGCAGGGCAAGAACACCCTGGATTATTTTGCCAACACCACGTTCAACTATCCGACCATGGCCGAGGCCTACCGTGTGGCAGCACTGAACGGACTGAACCGTCTGTTCTGATCGGGGAAGGGCTGTAATAAATGATCTGAAAAAAGGGACGCTGCAGCAGCGTCCCTTTTTTGTTACGCGGATTTTCATCAGAAACTGTATTTGCTGCTGAACTGCACTCGATCCATGTCGCCATCCTTGCCGTCTTCGGTTTCGCGCGTGGCGTGCGACAGCTCGATGCCGACATCCAGCCGGTCCAGCGGTGTCCAGATCAGGTTGGCCATCATGGACTCCACGCTTTTGGTGGTAGTGAGGCCGGTCTTGGCAACCGGATTGTCGGCGGTGAACATCGAGAGGCTGCCCATCGAGCGCAGGCGTGGCGACCACTGGTGATGCAGGGCGACAAAGCCGGCAGTGAGGTCGATGGCCTCCAGTGCGCCGGTGGCATCCTGCACTACGTCGTTGACGATGTTCAGGCCGACATAACGACCGATGCCGCTGCCGGTGGTTGCCATGAAGCGCACGTCATTGCCTTCGCCCAGCCTGATCTTGCCGGAGAACGACACGCCAACACCGCTTTCGTTTTCTTTCTTGCCGGTAGTGCCGTCATGCGTGGCCAGTTCACGCAGCAGTGCGCCGAGGGAGAGATGACCGAAGTCGCCTTTCCACACATAGCGGGCCGTGATGTCCGGCAGGCGGTTATCGCCGCTGGTGAAATTGCAGGTGTTGGTGGGGGTGGTGGTGCAGGTTCCCGTAAATCCGGTGATGGCTGTTTCGGCATTTTCTGCCGAGACCGACAGGCCGCCAGCGGTGTAGCGCAGCTGCGTCTGTCGCGAGAACACCGTGCCTTCGGTAGGGCCGATGAAGTCCAGGCTGTCCGGCAGGGCGGCAGTGTCCTGAAAATTGCTCCATGCCTGGCCTACCAGCCAGCGGTCATACTGCACAAAGGCCTGACGCAGCTCCGGCTCGTAGCCATTGGAAACGCGTTCATTGCCATCCACGGCACTCATGAAATCCAGTTCGATATGCGTCTTGACGGATTTTCCGTTGGCGGGTGTTTCCGTACCAAAAATCAGGCGGCTCTGCTTGGCATGGGCATCGAACACCGTGCTGGAGGGCAATGTGCCGACCGGAATGGCCGAGGGCAGGTAGAAATCGCGCAGGCCGCTGGTTTCGGCGACTTCGCCAGCCGAAAACTTGCTGAAAAGGGCGTCGGCCTTGACATAACCCTTGTAGGAAAAATGCGTACTGCTGGCTGGTGTTGTTGCAGGAGCGGCTGCTTTTTGTTGCGTCTCCAGCAGGGCAATGCGCTGCTTGAGTGATTCCAGTTCATTGGCGGCATTGTCATCTGCTGCCCTGGTTGTACCAGCAAGGGCAAGGGTCATGGACAGTGGCAGTGCGGCGAGCAGTGGCAGGCGCTGGCGGATGGTGTGTTGCGTGATGTGGCGGGTCGGCATGGTGGCGCTCCTGTGTGTTTTTTGTGCGCATCGGGCCCTTGCTGGTATAGGCCTCGCACCGGAGCAGAACCATTAGCCGATGGTCGTAGCACTGCCGCATCATGGCGGGAAGCGGCGGTGGAAGGGCGCAGGCACAGGTGCGGCAGATGGCTTAGACCATCGGCTAATACCCCCTCTGGCAGTGGACTCCGATACTCGATGCAATTCCGCAGGAGGGATGCGCCATGAGCGAGCCGAAAACCTATGCCGTGCCTGAGTACTATGCTGGTGCCGCAACACTGAGTGACGCCGACTACGAGCGTTTGTATGCCGAGTCGGTCAACAACCCCGATGTGTTCTGGGCGCGTGAGGCGCAGTGCGTAGACTGGAGCCGGCCGTTCACGAAAGTGAAGGACACATCATTTGATCGTGATGATTTTCATGTGCGCTGGTTTGAGGACGGTGAGCTTAATCTTTCGTACAACTGCCTGGACCGTCATCTGGCCACCCATCCCGACAAGACCGCCATCATCTGGGAAGGCGACCATCCGGCAGAGCACAAGCATGTGTCCTATCGCGAACTGCACCGTGAAGTGTGCCGCTTTGCCAATGCCCTCAAGGCGGAAGGCGTGCAGCCCGGTGATCGCGTCACGATCTACATGCCGATGATTCCGGAAACCGCGGTTGCCATGCTGGCCTGCACCCGCATCGGTGCCGTGCACTCCGTGGTGTTTGGCGGATTTTCGCCGGATTCACTGGCGGGGCGCATTGCAGATTGCGACTCCAGAATAATCATTACCGCCGATGAAGGCCTGCGCGGTGGCAAGACCGTGCCGCTGAAGGCGAATGTGGATGCTGCACTGGCCCACGATGCCACGGCTGATGTCGAAAAAGTGATTGTGGTGCGTCGTACCGGTGGCCACGTGAGCTGGAAGCCTCACCGTGATCGCTGGTATCACGATCTGCTGGTGGGCCAGTCCGACGAGTGCCTGCCCCTGTCAATGAATGCAGAGGCGCCGCTGTTCATCCTGTACACCTCCGGCTCCACCGGCAAACCCAAGGGCGTGCTGCATACCACCGGTGGTTATCTGGTTTATGTCACCAGCACTTTCCGTCATGTGTTCGATATCCGTTCGGATGATGTGTATTTCTGCACGGCGGATGTGGGCTGGATTACCGGGCATAGCTACATGCTGTACGGTGCGCTGAGTAACGGTGCCACCACGGTGATGTTTGAAGGCGTACCGCAGTATCCGGACTGGTCGCGTATCGGGCAGGTAGTCGACAAGCACAAGATCACCATTCTCTACACGGCACCCACCGCCATTCGCGCGATGATGCGTGAGGGCGATCATCATGTGCGCCTGAGCAACCGGCACAGCCTGCGTCTGCTCGGCTCGGTGGGTGAGCCCATCAATCCCGAAGCGTGGGACTGGTATCACCGTGTGGTGGGTGAGGGGCGCTGTCCGATTGTGGACACCTGGTGGCAAACGGAAACCGGCGGCATGCTGATCTCGCCGTTGCCCGGCGCCACGCCACTCAAGCCCGGCTCTGCCACGCGGCCGCTGTTTGGTGTGCAACCG
Source organism: Moraxellaceae bacterium (assembly GCA_003543245.1). Classification (GTDB taxonomy): domain Bacteria; phylum Pseudomonadota; class Gammaproteobacteria; order Pseudomonadales; family Moraxellaceae; genus UBA2031. The sequence continues at coordinate 124,762 of DPJB01000007.1, forward strand.
GCCATTGTGGATGCCGAAGGCAATCTTATCGAGGGTGCCTGCGAGGGGAATCTCGTGCTGCTGGATTCCTGGCCCGGCCAGATGCGCACGGTTCACGGGGATCACCAGCGCTTTATCGAAACGTATTTTTCCACGTATCCCGGCATGTATTTCACTGGTGATGGTGCGCGCCGCGACGCGGACGGTTATTACTGGATTACCGGGCGTGTGGATGACGTGCTGAACGTCTCCGGCCATCGCCTGGGCACGGCCGAGGTGGAAAGTGCGCTGGTGTCACACCCGGCAGTATCCGAAGCCGCCGTGGTGGGCATGCCGCATGACATCAAGGGGCAGGGTATTTATGCCTACGTCACGCTGCAGGCGGATCGTGAGCCGGATGAAAAGCTACGCAAGGAATTGCGTGACTGGGTGCGTCAGGAAATCGGCCCGATTGCCACGCCCGATGTCATCCAGTGGGCGCCTGGCCTGCCAAAGACACGTTCCGGAAAAATCATGCGCCGCATCCTGCGGAAAATTGCCGCGCACGAACTGGAGGGACTGGGGGATACATCGACGCTGGCAGATCCATCAGTGGTAGACAGTCTGATTGAAGGACGTCTACAGTTGGTCTCATGAAACTGATTATTGCTGACGACCATCCACTCTTCCGCGACGCGCTACGGCGCGCGGCGGAAGTACTGTTGCCGGATGCACATATTCTGGAGGCGGACAGTGTGGCTGCGCTGCAGACACTGCTGGAACGCGAGCCGGATACCGACCTGTTGCTGCTGGACCTGCACATGCCGGGTGCCACGGGATTTTCCGGGCTGGTGTTTGTGCGGGCACATCATCCGTCAGTGCCGGTGATTGTAGTCTCCGGCAATGAAGAACCCCAGGTGATGAAGCGTGCCATGGCACATGGTGCCAGTGCCTACATTCCCAAGTCGTCGTCCACCGACCGCATGCGCGAGGCCATTCAGGCCGTGCTGGATGGTGATACCTGGTTGCCGCCGGAAGTGAATGCTGCCGACCATCGTCTTTCCGTCGACGAGGCGGATATTGCCCGCCGTGTGCGGGAACTTACACCGCAGCAGTTTCGCGTGCTGATGATGCTGGCCGATGGCCTGCTCAACAAGCAGATTGCCTACGAGCTGGGTGTTTCCGAAGCGACCATCAAGGCGCACATGACCGCCATCCTCAAAAAACTGGGTGCCAGCAACCGTACGCAGGCAGTCGTTGCGGCTGCACGCCTGCAGATTGACCCCAGCATGCGCATCGAGGTGGTTGAGGAAGAGTAAGTCCGTTTACTCCTTCGCTGTTTTACCCAACGTTCTTCGCAAATTGCAAAACTGCGGGCAAATCAGGCCTGACCCACGGCATCAATGTTTTCCAGCAGCACGGCTGCACCAAGACCGCCACCGGCACAGGTGGAAATCACCGCATAACGCTTGCGGGACTGACGCAGACGCTGCGCTGCCGTCATGAACAGGCGCACGCCGGTCGCGGCAAAGGGATTGCCCAGCGACAGCGAGCCGCCCCAGCTGTTGAGCTTGTCCAGGGGGATTTCACCCACCGGTGCGTTGCGGCCAAACTGCGCAGCAACAAATTTTCCGTCTGCCATGCACTGGCGATTGATGAGCACCTGGGTGGCAAAAGCCTCGTGAATTTCCCAGACATCAATGTCGTCATAGCCAAGGCCGTTACGCTGCAGCAGTTTGGGAACAGACATGGCCGGGCCGAGCAGCATTTCTTCCTGCAGGCTGGGCACACCAACCAGACAGTAATCGCGAATCACCGCCTGCACATCCAGCCCCTGTGCACGTGCGCTGCCAAGGCTGCCCAGCAGCAGGGCGCCAGCACCGTCGGAGAAGCGCGAGGAGTTACCAGGTGTGATGATGCCGTGCTCACGATCAAACGCCGGTGTGAGACGGGACAGTGTGTCTGTGGTGGCATCGGCGCGCGCAGTGTTGTCTTCCGTCACGGTGACGGTGCCGACCTGCACCGGGATGATCTGTTGTCTGTAGTAACCGTTTTTTGTGGCCTCAATGGCACGGGCGTGGCTGCTCGCGGCAAATGCATCGCTGGCACTGCGGGTGGCACCGTATTTTTTTGCCATGATTTCGCAGGCGGCACCCATGGTGAGGCCGGTAGTGAAGTCAGAGCTGCTCGGTGCCTCCAGCTTGAAGTCTCCCGGGCGCAGGCCGGCCAGAATGCGCAGCCTGTCCTTGCCGCTTCTGCACTGACGCAGTTTCATCAGCATGCGACGCATGTTCTGTGACAGGCGCACTGGCACATCCGAGAAATTTTCAGTGCCGGCGGCAATGCCCATGTCCAGACGGCCCAGTGCAATCTGGTCACAGATATTCATCACACCCACGGACGGCGAGATGCCGGCCATGGCCACGGTGTAGGCCGGAATGGTGCTGGGCAGTCCGCCTGCCAGCATGCTTTCGCGTGCCACATTGGTGGTGTTCACCTCGTGCAGTACGGTGCCCATTACGACCAGACCGATTGTCTGTACATCCACCGGGGCGCGTTGCATCACCCCCGCGATGGCTTTTGCACCCAGTTCATAACTCATCAATGGCGAGTAGGCGCCGGCACTGTCCAGAAACGGTGTGCGTGCGCCGGCAATCAGTACGGGAAGGCGGTCATCCGGACGTGATGTCATTTTTTCGTGGCCCCTTGCGGCAGAAAGCTGCCGACCTGATACAGGTTGTTGTCCGCGTCGATCAGGCGGACGGCGTAGCGACCATCTGCGCCGGGTGTACGGGCGGTCTGGATATGCAGCACCGGGCTTGGCAATGGCAATGGTTTGATGAAGCGGATGTCGATGTCGCTGATGGTGACACCGCTGCGCTGCACGGCCTCGAACACCTGCGCAAAGGCGCCATAGCCATGCATGATGCAGCCGCGAAAACGGGTGTATTTTGCAAATGCCGGCAGCGTATGGATCGGATTGAAATCACCGGTCAGGTAGAAAAATTTCACGCCTTCATTTGCCGCCGCCTGCCATTTGGCCACCGTCTGGTAGTCCGGCTCGGTTCGTGCGGCGGCCTTGTCGGTGTCCGGGCGTTTTTTCAGCATCACGGCGGCCATGGCATCGACGGTGATGGCATTGGGCGCACTGGCAGTGCCAACCTCAACACGGGAATGAATGCGGGCACGGTACCCGTCGTCAGAGGCCTCGACGAGTTTGCCGCGCAGCACGAGCGTTTCCCCGGCCGGCAGTGGCGTGTGGATTTGCAACCGCACACCCTGGTTGAGCACGCTGAGCAGCGGGTAGGGTGATTGCGCCGTCAGTGCCGACACCATTGGCAGGGCAATGCGGGCACTGACCATGTGGGGCGGAATGCTGCCGGCATAGCGCGACGGCTCTGCACCAGCCCAGGCCTTGTAGGTATCCAGCAACAACGCCGAGGGCGGCGTCTGCAACTGCGTCAGCGTGGCGTTGGTGGCCGGGTTCTTGCGCGGCAACAGCGACCGCGCGGCACCGATCAGGAAGGCACTGATGGTGGCGGTCTGCTCGGTGAGCAGGCGAGCGGGAATGACGGCCGGGGTCATGGCAGGAGTGATAGCAGGGGAGACAACAGACATGAGCAACACACCAGATGGTCAGATGACACCATCATGGCGGACAAAAGGGGTGGTCTGAAGGGAGGATGACGACAAGGGGCATGCAGAAAGTGACAGCTGCGCCGCGCTCAGGCAATCTAGAGCCAGACGATCTCATTCTTCCCTGCGAATTCTCTGGAGCTGCCCTTGCGTTATCCCGTCACCTATTCCCGGTTGCTGGCGCGCGAGCTGAGGCTTGATGCGAAGGGGCAGGCCGGGCTACTGGCGGGTACAGGCCTGACGCCGGAGGATCTAGCGGCCCTGGACCAGCTCATCAGCGAAGCAGACCAGCTCACCATCATCCGCAATGCCTTGCAACTGGGCGGTCGGCCCACGCTGGGGCTGGAGATAGGCAGTCGTCTGTCGCTGGCCGCGCATGGCCCTCTGGGCCAGCTGCTGTCGTCCAGCCCGTCACTGGGCGATGCCTGGCGGGCGCTGGAGCGCTTTCATGCCCTGCGCGTGCCACTGGTGCAGTTATCGCGGCGCGTTGACGGCGACCGGATGGCAATCTGTCTCACGCTTCAGCACACGCCGGATGAGGCCGGCCTGTTTCTCATCGAGGTCATGATGGTGACGGTGCAGCGCGGTATCGAGTTGCATATCGGCCGTCGTCTGCGTGAGGCGACCCTGCAGTTTGCCTATCCGCCGCCCGCGCATGCAGAGGCCTACTCACGCTATCTGCATGGCAGGTGCGAGTTCGGGGCCGCGGAGACTGCTCTGGTCATTCCGCTGGCATTGATGGAGCAGCCCAATCCCTTTCGCGACCAGCGCGCGTGGCAGCAGGCCCTGCAGCATTGCGAGTTGCTCGAACAGTCACTGGAATCCGGGTCGCCGGCAGTGTGGAGCAATCGCATCACGCACCTGTTGCAGCAGAACCCGGGGCAGTTGTGGACGCTGCTCAAGGTGGCGGCACATTTCAATCTGTCGCCGCGCACGCTCATGCGTTATCTGGGTGCGGAAGGCACCAGTTATCAGGATGTTCTTGATCGCGAGCTGGCGCGTCAGGCCCTGTTGCACATGAGCTCGCCACGGCACACCACGGAGTCGGTGGCGCTGGCACTGGGCTATCAGGATGCCACGGCATTCCGGCGGGCATTCAAGCGCTGGTTTGGCGAGCCACCTTCGGTTTACCTGAGGCGTAACCACGAGATTTACCTGAGGAATGACAAGTCAGGCTGAGTCTGCATGCCGGCAAGTTTCCAGTTGCCGGCCAAACGCCGCATAATGATTTCTGGTGTTCCACTCCCCGTAACCGTTCCGGAGTCATGATGAAACGTCCCAGTATTTTTATTACCGGTGCTGCTGCCGGTATTGGTCGTGCAGCTGCCCTGCACTTTTCACGGCAGGGATGGTTTGTCGGTGCGTTCGACGTGGATGAGGTTGGTCTGGCGGGACTGAAGGCCGAGCTGGGCGAGTGCGTGACCGGCAAACTGGATGTGTGCGATTACGCAGCCTGGGTGACGGCGCTGGAATCCTTTTTTGTTGCTGCAGGCGGGCGTCTGGACGTGCTGCTCAACAATGCCGGCATTCTGGCATCGGGGCCCTATGAAAATACGCCGATCGAGCGTCATCACCTGATTGTGGATATCAACATCAAGGGCGTGATGAATGGCTGTCATGCAGCATTGCCATGGTTGCAGCGGACACCGCGCAGTCGTGTCATCAACATGGCCTCTGCCTCGGCCATTTATGGCCAGCCTTCGCTGGCCACGTATTCAGCCACCAAGTTTGCCGTGCGCGGACTGACCGAGGCACTTGATCTGGAGTGGCAACAATTCGGTATTCGTGTGATGAGCGTATGGCCGCTGTTTGTGCAGACCGCCATGGTTGACGGCATGGATGCAAAAAGCATCAGCGCACTGGGCGTGAAGCTGACGGCACAGGACGTGGCCAACGTGATCTGGCAGGCGGCAATGCATGACGGCAGGCCGAAAGTGCACTGGCCCGTGGGCTTGCAGAGCAAGCTGTTCCAGCAGACATCAAAGTATTCACCGGAATGGCTTAACCGCTTTATCAATTTTCACATTGCCGCCAGGCATTGATTGAAATGCACTGAAAAAACACAGTGCAGCGCGCAATAAAAAAGCCCCGGTGCCGTAAAGCGCCGGGGCTTTTTTATTCAGTACGTCTTACTTCACGATTTCCAGCAGTTCCACTTCAAACTGCAGCACCGAGTTTGGCGGAATCGGGCCGGCGCCCTGATCGCCATAGGCCAGATTGGCCGGCATGGCGAACTTGAACTTGGAACCGACCTGCATCAGCTGCACGCCTTCGGTCCAGCCAGGGATCACGCGGTTCAGCGGGAAGCTGACCGGCTCGCCACGCTGGATGGAGCTGTCGAACACGGTACCGTCGAGCAGCTTGCCTTCGTAATGGACCTTCACGGTGTCAGTGGCAACCGGCTTGGCACCAGTGCCCTGCTTGATCACTTCATACTGCAGGCCGGAGGCAGTCGTGGTCACGCCAGCCTTCTTGCCGTTTTCAGCGAGGAATGCGGTGCCCTTGCTGGAGGCTTCGGCAGTGGCCTTCTGCATTTTTGCAGTGGCTTCTTCACGCAGTTTCTGCTCGAACGCCATGAGGGCGGCCTTCATTTCGTCCTGGGTGATCACGCCGTCTTTCTTGGCGTAGGCATCACGAAAGCCGGCAGCAAACTGGTCGACATTCAGGGACGGTGCCTGGGCAGAGCTGGATTTGCCGGTCATGTAGCCGATGCTGTAGGCCGCGCGTTCTTCGACGGACTCAGGCTTCTTGGCGGACGGGTTGGGCGGCATGCAGGCGGCGAGGCTGGCACCGATCACGACGATCAGGCTGCCATTGCGAAGGAGGCGATTCATAGGGGGTCCTGTTCAGGGGTCAAAATCCAGGCAGAGAAATTACACGCAAGCGGGCCTTATGGCTATGCCCCAGGGCCCTGCGCCGCCAGAAAAGCTCGCAATGCGGCCGGTTTCACCGGTTTGCGCAGCAGGGTAAAGCCGGCTTCCCGTACCTGCTGGGCCAGTTCCTCGGAGTGATCGGCGGTAATCAGGGCGGCCGGCAGCCCGCGGGTCAGGCGTTTGAGCAGGCTCAGACCGTTTTCCTCGGTGCCCAGATGGTAGTCCGCCAGGATCACGTCAACGCGGTCGGCAGAGCCGGATTCGCCCAGCAGCAGCTCCGCCTCCACTGGGTGACTGGCCAGGTAGACCGTGCAGCCCCAGCGGCTGAGCAGGGCATTCATGCCGGCCAGGATGTCGGGCTCGTTGTCGATGCAGAGCACGTGCAGGCCGGCCAGCGGGTGTTGCGAGGTGCTGCTGCCAGCTTCGGCAGGCAGGGCAGGGGCGGCGGCAGCGCGCGGCAGGGTGACCGAGAACACGGCTCCATGCCCGGGCGCAGAGCGGACAGCCACGGTATGGCCGAGCAGGCGTGCCATGCGGTCAACGGTGGCCAGACCAAGCCCCATGCCTTTTTCACCCCATGGCGAGGCTTCCCCGCCGCGGTGAAACTCTTCAAAAATCTGGGTCTGCTTGCTCGGCGGAATGCCGGGGCCGGTGTCCCATACCTCGATGCGTAGGTCCCCCGCCGTGCGGCGCACGCCCATGATGACGCGGCCATGGCGGGTGTAGCGCAGGGCATTGCTTAGCAGGTTCTGCAGGATGCGCCGCAGCCATTGCCGGTCACTGCTCACCCATGCCTGCGTACGCACGATATGCAGTTGCAGGTTGCGGCGTTCGGCCAGGGCCGCGAATTGCGCGCGCATGCTTTCAAACAGGTCATCAAGCGACACCGGAGTGATGTTGGGCGTCAGGGCACCAGCATCCAGTCGTGAAATTTCCAGCAGCGCAGAAAGCAGTTCTTCGGCACCGTGCAGCGAACTGTCGATCTGCTGCACCAGTTCGCGTTCCCCGGCCTTGTCTCCGGTTTGTTGCTGCAGTGCGGTTACAAAGAGACGTGCCGCATTCATGGGTTGCAGCAGATCGTGACTGGCGGCCGCAATGAACCGTGTTTTTGACAGGTTGGCTTCCACAGCCTGCTGTTTGGCGGCTTCCTGTGCGCCAAGGGCAGCGCGCAACTGCTGGGTGCGTTCTTCAACGCGCTGCTCCAGTGCCTGCTTGGCATCGGCCAGTGCCTGTTCGGTCCGCTTGAAGTGCGAGACATCGGTGAATGTCGTGACAAAACCACCGCCGGGGATGGGTTGTCCGCGCATTTCAATGACACGACCATCGCTACGCACACGTTCAAATACATGCGGACTGCCGGCACGCATGTATTCCACGCGTTTGCGGACATGCTCATTAATGTCACCGGGACCGCACTCACCCCGTTGTGCATTGAAACGAATGAGATCGCTCACCGGGCAGCCGACATAGACCAGTTCTGGCGGGTAGTCGAACAGTTCCATGTAGCGCCGGTTCCAGGCGACCAGACGCAACTCGGCATCGACCACGCTGATGCCCTGTGTGATGTTTTCCATCATGGTGGAGAGCAGGTCGCGATTGAAGCGCTGCAATTGCGAGGTCTGGTCCAGCAGCGACATCACCTGACCGATTTCCATGCCGCTGCCGCGCAGGGTGCTGGTGATCATGGCGCGGGCCGACGGGGCACCGATGGCGCCCGCCAGCAGACGTTCGGTGAACTGCCACCACGGCGCACTCGCATGGCGACGACCATCAAGGGTTTCATTGCGGTTGCGGGCAAATGTCTGGAAGGCCTGATGTGCCGGGCCTTCGCCCACAATGCGCGCGGCCAGGTCCTGCAGTTCGCTTAGCGGCAGGCGCTCCCATTCCGCCGGACTCACTGGTGAGCTGGGTGTGGCATACGGGTCCAGGAACGGAGTGGCCTGGATCTGCTCGTTGAGTGTGGGGCGGTAACGCAGCGAGATCAGTACAAACAGGCTGATGTTGGCGAGCAGTGACCAGAACACCCCGTGTGTCAGGCTGTCCCAGCCGGAAAGGTTGAACAGTGATTCTGGGCGCAGCCAGCCAAGGCCGAGAGGCCCTTGCTGTATCCACTCGGGCGTGTGACCACCGGACTTGCCCAGTGCGGGGACAAGCAGTGTGTACAGCCATAGGCCAAAGCCTGCGCACAGGCCGGCAGTAACGCCATGACGGCTGCCGCCACGCCAGAACAGTCCGCCGACAATGGCCGGCGCAAATTGCGCCATGGCGGCAAAGGCCAGCAGGCCAATGGTGGCCAGTTGCTCGAATTCATTGATGAGGCGATAGCAGCCATAGCCCAGCAGCGCGATCACGATGATCGAGAGCCGGCGCGTGGCCAGCAGCAGGCCCTTGATGTGCCGGCGTTCGCCCAGTCGCAATGACTTGATGCGCCACAGTGCCGGTATCACCAGATCGTTGCTGACCATGGTGGAAAGGGCAACGGTGGCGACAATCACCATGCCGGTGGCGGCAGAAAATCCGCCGAGGAATACCAGCATTGCCAGCGCCTGCTGATCGGCCACCAGTGGCAGGGCCAGAACCGCAATATCCGGGTTGATGCCGGCCAGGCGCGGATCGGTCAGGGCGGCAACGGCAATCGGCAATACCGCTAGCGTCACCAGCAGCAGATATCCACCAAACAGCCAGCGTGCGCCACGCACATGGCGCACATCGTCGCACTCCACCACGCTCACATGAAACTGTCGGGGCAGACAGAAAAATGCCACAAAGGCAAGCAGTGTCTGCGCCATGAAACCGTGGGGCAATTCACCCGGCCGCACCAGTTTCTGCAGGCGTTCATCCTGCAGCAGGTTGGTGTCCGGCAAGGTGCCCAGTGCAAAGCAGCCAACGGCAACCAGCGCTGCCAGCTTCACCACCGACTCCATGCCGATGGCCAGCATCAGGCCCAGATGATGTTCGCTGGCATCCAGCCGGCGCGTGCCAAAGAGAATGGCCAGCAGGGCCAGGAACAAGGCCGTCCACAGTGCTATGTCACCTGGGATGATGTCGTGGCTAAGGCCGTGCCCGCCCATCACCTCCACGCTCATGGCAACGGCTTTCAGTTGCAGTGCGATATAGGGAAGGATGCCGATGACGGCAAAGACGGCGACCAGTGCTGCCAGGTGTTGTGCCTTGCCGTAACGGGCGGCAATGAAGTCTGCAATCGAGGTGACGGGCTGCGCCTTGCTGGCCAGGATCAGGCGTTCCCAGATGCGGTGCCCGAAGAACACCAGCAGCAATGGCCCGAGGTTGATCGGCAGGAAGCTCCAGCCGCTCTGCACGGCAGCACCCACGGCTCCGTAGAATGTCCACGAGGTGAAATACACCGCCAGCGTCAGGCTGTAGAGCACCATGCGCTGGCGAGGGCTGAACCGGCCTTCCTGCCGGTCGCCCCAGAAGGCGAGGGCAAACAGCAGGCCGAGATACACCAGCGTGATGAGTGGCAGAATCCAGGCAGACATTCAGTGCCTCGTGTGATGGTCTGGCCGGTTATAGCCCGGCTCTTCATGGTGCGGCTGTGGATGGCTCGACCGTTGGTTGTCTGACTATGGAACAGGGCGTGACAGTTCGTCCAGCCGGTCAGCCTCTTAGACCAAGGTCTAGGCGCTGTCCGATGGACAATGCGCTAGGCTGTCGGTATTCAGAGGCTATGAAATCCTCAGGACGCATCATTTGGAGTGTTGTCTCCTTGTCGGGTACCGGAAGGTGCCCGTTTTTTTTGCCCTGGCATTCTGGATCGGGCATGACGGACCGGGTATTCCGGTCTTGGTGCAGCGGCAGCAGGTGCATCATTGTGACTTCATCTGTTCCAGCTGCTGATACAGCCGGATCTTCTTTTGCAGGTCGGCCACCGTTTGCAGGCCGTCACGACGCGCCGCACGTAACAGGATCAGTGTCAGCTCGGCCGTGACAAAGGCATCAGCCGCCGCTTCATGGCGTGCATGATTATGCAGGCCGAAAAAATTCGCCCAGTCATCCAGTCCGCGCAATCCGTCGCGCTCTTTCGGGAACAGGGCGGGCAGGCAGACGGCAAGGTCCAGCCACAGGCGGGCAGGTACCATGCCGAAGTGCTGACGGGTGGCACGCTCGACCATGTTCTGGTCAAACACCGAATGAAAGGCAAAAAACACGGCAGGCCCGGACCACTGGTAAAAGCGCAACAGCACCTCTGCCGGAATGTCGCCAGTGGCAATTGCCTCGCTGCCCAGACCATGCAGCAAGACGGTGTCGCGCGTATCGGCACCGGCTTGCGCCAGCACGGCCTCAAACTGGTCGGCAAGACGGATCTGCTCCGCTTCGATGGCGACGGCACCGATCGACAACAACAGGTCCTTCTGCATGTTGAGGCCGGTGCTTTCCACATCCACCACCACAAAGCGGCAGTCATGCAGTGACAGTTGTGCCGGTGCCGCCGGGGCGGTAATGGCCGCCATTGCACGACGGTCGCCCACCGGTGCTGCAGGTTTTCCGAGAAGTCGCGTCAGCCAGTTCATGACGGCGTCACAGCTGCCAGGTCAGCGCCAGCACTTGCTGCAGTCGCTGGGCCTGACGGAAGGATTCGCGCAGGATGCGTGCATCCAGCGGATTCAGTGTTTCCGGCTTCAGCCGGTTATCCAGCGGCTCACTTGCTGCCCTGCGTTCCTGGTGATGACGCATGCGCAACAGATGCAGCAGGCTGTAGGCCTCTATCCATGCATTTACATCCGGTGCGGTCAGCACGCCGGCCGCCTGCAGTGCCTCCAGCCTGTCAAAGGTGTTGGTGGCGGCAATGTCTTTTGAGTAGGCCAGCACGCGCGCGGCATCCACAAACGGCGTCAGTCCCTGCAGCTTGAGATCAATCGTGTTCTTGTCGCCACCCTTCGCATAGACAAAGCCCTGGAAGAAATTGAGCGGCGGACGACGCTCCAGTGACATCTCGGCCATCATGCGCAGGAAAAGCGAATGCCCGCTGATGCGTGTGCGCACGTGCGCGAACAGTTCGTCTGCCATGGCCACATCACCAAAGATGGCGCGGGCATCCAGAAAAATGGCGGAGTGCACCAGGTTTTGTGGTGTCCATGCCTCGGTGAAATGGCGGTACCAGTCCTCCCATTCGCCAAGGCTCAGGCAAAGTTCGGGATTGCTGGCCATGATGTTGCCCTTGCACAGCGTAAAGCCGCAGGCGGCCAGGTCTTTGTTGACGCGCTTGGCAAACGGCAGCAGATTTTCACGCATGGCGGCGGGCGTCATGCCGTCCGGCACGGTAAACAGGATGGCATTGTCCTGGTCCGTGTACAGCGTTTGCTCCTGCCGCGCCTCGCTGCCAAAACTGAGCCAGGTAAACGCCACGCCGGGATCATGTCGCGCCAGATTCAGTTCGATCACCCGCTTCACGGTGCAGTCATTCAGGCTGGTGATCACACGCAGGATTTGTCGTGCGGCCGCGCCACGCGCCAGCATGGAATCAACCAATTGCTGGATGTCTTCGCGCAGGGCCACCAGCGTGTGCAGTTCGGGCGCTGTTGCGATGGTGCGGGTGAGGTGCACCAGGCTGACTTTCTGCAATGCAAACAGGTCGCGTTCGGACACCACGCCCACTAGTTCACGCTCGGGGTTGATCAGGCAGACATGGGCAAAGTGATGGGCTGCCATTACCAGTGCAGCATCAAACGTGGAGTCATCCGGCGACAGGCACAGCGGGCGTTGTGTCATCACCGTCTGGATGGGGGCATCCAGCGCCGCATTGCCGGCAATCAGTGCACGCAAGTCGCGCAAGGTGAAAATGCCGATGGGGTGACGATGGTCGTCGGTGATGATGATCGAGCCAACATTCGCTTCGTGCATGCGCAGCACGGCTTTCTGCACCGGCGTATCCGGCGAGCACACCACCGGATTGCGCAAGGCATAACGCGACAGCGGCGTATCAAGGCTGGCTTCATCGCCCACAGTTTGTTGCGCCTGCTGGCGGATGCTGCGGTTAACCTGATCCAGCAGGCTGCTCACGCCGCGCAGACAATAGTCGCGAAACACATCGCTGATGGTGAAGAGCTGCACGAACATTTTGCGGTCAAGACTAAGACAGAAGGTGTCGCCCACGGCGCGATGCAGCGTGCGGGTTGGCCGCTCGCCGATCAGGGCGGCCAGAGGAAAGCATTCGCCCTGGGTTATTTCGAAAGTGATCTCGACGCCGGGTTCTGCGCCGGTCTGGGATTGCTGGTCGCGGGCAGAGGGGCGTTCGCCACGGATGCGCCCCTGCTTTACAACAAAGAAGCGCTCGGCGGGCCCGTCTTCCGGCCGTATCACTACCTCGCCATCGGCAAAGTAATGCAGCTCGCTGGTTTCCACGAACAGGGCAAGGTGCGCCGCCTCCATGTGGCTGAAGGGCGCGTAGTGGCGCAGAAACTCCATCAGGGCGCGTATGTTGGAACCGCTCACCCGCTGCGAGGTGGGGGGCATGGCAGACATCCTGTTTTGATTCTGACTCTAGCCGTAATTGTGCTGGGTTGATCTTAGACCAAGGTAGGGATGACGCTGGCGCATGGTTGTGGCAATGCGCATGGATGGGGGGCGTGGTTGTGTATGGCTGTCTTGATGCCGGCAGGCCGGAGTGACCGTGGCCACTCCGGTGTATGTATCTGCGGGGTGATCAGGCGGGTTGCTTGAGGACCGTGCCGTCCACATTCTTTACGGTGAGGTGTACCGGAATTCCCAGCGCCACACTGCGGGTGACGGTGCAGAAGCCTTCAAACTGGCTAAGGATGCGCTCCAGGTGTTCCACGCCTGCGCCGTCCTTGCCCAGCGTCAGCTCCGCATCAATCGACAGCACGCGCAGACGGTTATCCTCGTTGCGGCCAACGTTTGCGGTTGCCTTGCAGCTGAGCGGTTCGGCATCCTGCTTGAACTTGCGCAGGGCAAACAACAGGCTGTCGGTCAGGCAGTTGGCCACAGCCGCCAGCAGCAGCTGCACCGGGCTTGGTCCCTGACTGGTGCCAAGGGGTGGTGGCTCGTCGGCAGTCAGTGCAGGAATGCCCTCGCCAAAGTTCACCGTGCAGCGATAGTCCTGCACCTGCTGCAGGGTCAGGGTTTCCTGTTTGATGTCGCTCATCAATGGCTCCGGTTGAATGGTAACTGAGCCCTGAGGATAGCCCCTTTGGTGGCTGCCGGTGTGACAGGCATCAGGCTTTGCCTGGATTGATCGATTGATAACAGTTTGATAGTTGTCGAAATATAAAATAATATCGGGGCACAATCACTCGCAGGAGTCCCCCATGCGCTTGTCCGTCGGCACCGCCGCCCCAGACTTCTCTGTTACCGACCTTTACGGCCATACCCGGTCACTGTCGGATTACCGTGGCCGCAAGCTGCATCTGTCGTTTTACCGCTACGCCTCCTGCCCGTTCTGCAACCTGCGTGTCCACGCCATGCGCCAGAAGGCCGCAGACTGGCAGCAGCAGGGCCTGGACCTGATGGCCGTGTTCCAGTCGCCGGTTGAAAGCATTCAGGAATACGCGGTGGGCAAGGTGGAAGAGTTTCCGGTCATCCCCGATCCGTCGCGCACGCTCTACAAGGCCTATGGTGCCGAAACATCATGGCTGGCGTTTGCAAAGTCGGCGGGGCGTTTGAAGGATGTGGCTGCCGCTACCGCCAAGGGGTTCTTGCCAGGCAAGATGGAAGGCGAAGTCAATCAGGTGCCGGCCGAGTTCCTGATTGATGAAAACGGCATTATCCGCACCGCTTTTTACGGCAAGGATATTGGCGATCATCTGGACATTGAAGTGATTGAGCAGTTTCTTGCCGGGCGCTGATAAAAGCGGGACATGAGGTGACGTGAAAAGGGCGCTTGTTCAGCGCCCTTTTTCATAACGGGCTTACAAGGTCGTTTTCAGGACCATTCGGTATTACGACCAGTGTTCCCCTGGTGGCAGCACTTCCCATTCCGGCTCTTCGAATTCCCCGACCACCGTGATGTCGCAGTTTTGCGCATGTTTCTCAAGAATGGCCCGCACGGTGTCACTGCTGCGGTCATCCTTTGCATCGCGGTATGCCTTTGACTCCCAGTGTGCAATCGCCAGCAATGTATCAGGGCTGCCGATCTTGCGGTGCAGGTAAGTGCCTTTTGCGCCAGGTGTTTGCTGGATGATCTTGCTGGCACGCACCCAGGCATCGGCGTATTCAGCCACCGTGTAGCCCGGTTTCATGCGTACCAGAAAGATGAACTTCATGGTCTGGCCTTGTGAGATCAGAAGCTGAAGTTGATGCCGGCCTTGAGCAGGCCGAAATCGTAGTCGCCTTCAACGGGCTGCGAGATGGCAATGATGCCGTTGGTTGCCGTAATTTCGCCTTCAAGATCAAGCATGGTGTAGCGGTACTCGGCAAAGATGCCGATGTTCTTGTTCAGCTGGTGGTCAAGCCCGATACCGATATGTACGCCCATGGCATCATCAACATCCATCGAAGAGGTGACTCCCGGAGGGAATACGCCCGGAGCAACGGTTACATCCACATCGATCTGGTTGTAATTGAAGCCGCCGAGAAAGTAGGCATTGGTTGATGCTGCAATCGGGGCCTGGACCAAGGCAGAAACTCCCAGCGAGGTGAGCTCCTGGTCAAGCGCCACACCAGAATCGGCAAAGTTGTCGCTAAAGCGGGTAAGCGCCACTTCAATAGCCACGGTGTTCGACACCGGGAATTTCATCTGGAGGCCAAGGCCGGTATCCGACTCTTCAATGTCGCCACCGGTTGAGTAGGCGCCATGAATACCGAAAGACGTGCTGCCCATTTCCTCGGCGGCAGCGCTGTAACCACTCAGGCCCATCAGGGTTGCGAACAGTACCGTCGTCATATGTCGTTGCATCAGAAAACTCCATGTTGGATGAAATATCGCCAATAGGGCGATTCTTTATAATGTCGTACAGAAAACCACCCGCGTATCAGCTCTGGGCAGATTCCGGCTGCATGAATACCAGTTCCCATATGTGTCCATCAAGGTCCTGATAGCGATGTTCGTACATAAAACCGTGATCCTTGGGGGGCAAAGGAACAGTGCCACCGGCTGCTTCGGCCTTTGCCACCATGTCATCCACGGCAGCGCGGCTGTCGCACGACAGGCAGATCAGCACCTCAACCTGCTTGGTGGCATCACAAATGGTCTTGCTGGTAAAGGTCTGGAAAAACGGCTCCACCAGCAGCATCACATAGATGTTCTCTGCCACGATCATGCAGGTGGCGTTCTCGTTGGTGAATTCCGCGTTGAAGCTGTAGCCAAGGCTGCTGAAAAACCCGATGGAGCGATTGAGATCCTTCACCGGCAGGTTGACGTAAATTTGCGTGGCCATTGTGGGTTCCTCCGTGATCAGCTGGATGTGCCTTTTCCCTTGGCGCTTTTCTGCTTTTCCCGGACAAAGATCATGTTGCCGCGCCGATCGGTTTCAAAAAGACCGATGGCATTGAGTAGCCCGCTCAGTTTGGCATAGCCATAGTTGCGTGGGTCGAAGTCGTTGGCTGTCTTGCTCATGAAGCTGCCAACCGGTCCCAGATGGGCCCAGCCGGTATCATCGGAGGCGGCATCGATGGCACTGCGGAGATGATTGATGAGGGCAGTGTCACCACGCAGTTCCTTGTCGGATTTCTGCTTGAGGATTGGGCCTTGTTCACCTTCCGTTTTCTTGGCAAAAACTTCGGTGTAAATGAATCGGTCGCAGGCAGATACAAACGGGCGCGGCGTCTTCTTTTCGCCAAAACCATAGACACTGCGGCCGGACTCACGAATGCGCGAGGCCAGACGGGTAAAGTCGCTGTCGCTGGATATCAGGCAGAAACCGGCAAAGTGCCCCATGTACAGCAGATCCATCGCATCAATGATCATTGCACTGTCGGTCGCATTTTTGCCGGTGGTGTAGCGAAACTGCTGGATTGGCTGGATGGAGTGCTCCAGCAAGGTTTGCTTCCACTGGCCCAGATTTGGCGTTGTCCAGTCGCCATAAATGCGCTTGACGCTGGCGACACCCAGCCGGGCAATTTCTGCCAGAAGTCCCTCAATGATTGCCGGATTTGCGTTGTCGGCATCAATGAGAACGGCGAGTGACGAGTTTCCTTCCATGGGGGTGGCCATAGGGGTGCTCCTGTCTCAGGGTTGGTCAGAGTCGTGCCTGACGATAGCCGTCAATGCCGGGTGTTGAACAGTACAGGTGCTCAATAAAGAAGTTGCGCTCGGCCCAGAATACTTCCAGATCAAACAGGCAGAACGAATAGCGGGCCGGGTCTTCCATCCAGCCATCAGGCGTCAGCACAGAGACCGAGGTGAACAGTTCGTTGTCGTTGCCCCACCAGGCCAGAATCAGGTACAGGCAGCTGGCACCATCATGCAGGATGGCAAAGGCCGGGGTACTGGCCCAGTCGATGTGGCGGGCCGCTTTTACCTGTTGCAGGCGATCCTCGAACAGACCGCGATCCACTGCTCGGGCATGTGCGGAAATGGTGTAGAGCTTGATGCCATCGGCATCCTGCCAGGCGGGGTCACTTTTAATTGTCCGTGGGGTGAACATCCTGCTGTCCTGCTTGTCCATGACACCTGAGGATAGGGGAATTTTTTGCCAAAGACGAAGGCATCCTGCCCCTGCATTAGTTGCCTACCCGGCTGACCATCAGGTTTCCCGTGAATCCCGAGCGTCATGCTAGGATTTGCGCTGTTTTTGCCTGCTCCCGGAGATGTGCGTGACGGTATTTGTTCCCCCGGCCTCCACGGCCACCATGGCTACACCCGCCCAGTCGCCGTCTCCGGCAGAGCCTGCACGCCTGCTGCCCATTCATGCCGACCGCGATCGCCTGTTCAACGAGCTGCACACACGGCCCTTTCCCGTGCTGGAGCAGGGCTCGCGCGTGTCGCAGGTGGCACTGCTGCATGGTGGCAAGGATGTCGCTGCCGAATACCGGCATATCCAGATCCTGTGCGAGCGCTATTCCATCCTGCCGCCGGCACCTGGCTCGTCCTGCTACTACCAGAACTTTGGCGGATTCGAGCTGCGCTGGGAGCGGCATACCGAGTTTTCCACCTACACGTTTATCCATCGCGTGGACGGTCCCGAGCCGTTCCAGCGCACGGCACTGTCGCTATTGCCGCCGGGCTGGCTGGCCGAGCTGCCGGGCGAGGTGATCAGCGGCCTGCATATCGAGATCATGGCCATGCCGGAGCCGTCCCCCGGCACCGAGGCACTGCGCCAGCATTTTGAAGGGCATCGCCTGATCAGCTCGTGGGTGATTGATCGCAAGGCGCGCCTGTGGACCGCCTACCGCATTCACAACGACGGGCTTGGCCGTATTCTGGTGCTGAACAAGGAACTTAATCCCTGCCTGCTGGGCCGACTGGTGCGCCGCCTGCTGGAGCTGGAAACCTACCGCATGATGGTGCTGCTTGCATTTCCCATGGCGCGCAGTATTGCCCCCGGCATTGCCGACATGGACCAGCAACTGGCCTCCATCAACGAGCAGATTAATGCCATTCGCGGACTGGATGACGAGCGCCGCCTGCTCGGGCAGTTGTCCACGCTGGCCGCACGTATCGAACACCTGCGCTCGGACACCAACTTCCGTTTTTCTGCTGCCCGCGCCTATTACGAACTGGTGCTCAGTCGTCTGGAAGAATTGCGCGAGCAGGAAGAGCCCGGCATGCAAACCTTCAACGAGTTTTTGCCACGCCGCCTTACGCCGGCCTTCCGTACCTGCGAGGCCGTCTCTGGCCAGCTGGACAACCTGTCGCGCCGAATTGATCGCGCCAGCGAACTGCTGCGTACCCGCGTAGACCTCACGCTGGAAGCGCAAAACCAGGACCTGTTGCAGTCCATGAACAACCGCAGCCAGGTGCAGCTGCAATTGCAGCAGGCCGTGGAAGGCCTGTCGGTTGTGGCCATCAGTTACTACATGGTGGGGCTGGTCAAATACATGGCCGGGTCACTGCACGAAATGGGCGTGTTGCATTACCCCGAGTTGTGGGTGGGCGTGTCGGTGCCGGTGTGCGTGCTGCTGGTGTGGCGCGGCGTCAAGCGCCTGCGCAAGCAGCTGGTGGGGTAAAGAGGTGTGTGGATTTCCCTGCTCAGGAAATCCACACGTTCGGATTATCCCCGATTGAAGTATTTCTTGTTTCTTGAACAAAGCGCCAGAAGTCCAAGGATGGAGATTTCCAGCCATCCGAATGCACCGCCGCCAGAGCGCTTGTAGTTGTCTACTTTTTTCCAGTTGTCGATTGGTTCTGTCGGTTCTGACGGTGTGACTGTCCGGCTGGCAGTGGCAGGGAGTGTGGTTGGGCGGGATGCAGTTTCGCTCTCGGTAATGAAGGTATTTACCGAGACTGCATTCTTTATGTCGAAAGCGTTCAGTTGCTCAAGCTTTTTGCTGATATTCATGCCGAGCTGGCTGGTGGCGGCAATAAAGCTCTGGATGGACTCTTCAGTGGCCTGACTGCTTTCGACGGAGTAGCGGGTTCTCCGGCTGATTGTCTCATCAATGCCGCTGGACCTGAAAATGATGGCATTGCTGGGGATGTGAATAATCTTTCCATCAATGACGGTTGATGTCGTCATTTTTACAGACGGCACCAGGAAGATGGGGGCAATAGCAATATCCAGCAGCGCGCCAACCGTATTCTGGGTTTTTCTCTGATCCTGCTGGTAAGAAACTACAATGACAATGTCGGACCCATAAAGGTTACGGATCGTATCAAGTGTTATTTTCTCTCGGGTGTCATCCGAACTGATGATGGAAACACCATTCACATATTTATCGTTTTTCAGGAGTTCTTTTTTGAGCGTCTCTGCTGCGATACGAAGAGTGGATTCCGGAACCATTTCGGATCTGTTTCCGGGGATCATCAGAATGGTAACCATTGTTGGAAAAATCAATGGCTTCTTCTCTTCTGCCACCAGCGAGTCCTTGACCGGTGAGAGAATCTCGTTAAGGCGAATGGACCGCGAGCTATCTGGGCGCAGCGAGCCGCATCCAGCCAGGCTGAACAGGGTAATGCCGAGCACGGCGACGCGAAGCATGGTGGTTGTCATTTTTTCCAGTCCTTTGGGGTTTCAGGGGCGTAGTTGGGGAGAGGGTAGGCAAATTACGCAGTGAGAAGGCGCGTATCATCAATGGAGTTGATGATTATTGGTAGGGGGCCTTATGAACTATCAGTCATGCATCAGCAGGCCGTTACCAAAAAGCCGTCACGCGGAAAGTGCACATGCAGCGTGCCCAGTCCTGCTTCTTCGCGCGCCAGAATCCATTGCGATGGCGTGACGCCCACCAGTACGCCTTCGGCAGGAACCTGACCGTAGTCGGAGGGGGCGATACGCACCAGCTTGCCTACCATCGGGTCGGTCATGAATTCCGGTGGAATGGCGCGTGGCGTGGCATTGCGGGCAATTTCAAGTGCCTGCTCTGCCGTCAGCGGTTGTGCGTGACCCTCGCCAAATGCCTTCATGCGGTCCATCCAGGCCATGGTGCGCGGGTAAGGATTGACGAGGGGCGACTCGGCCAGTTCACGGACAAACCAGAGGCTGTGCCAGGTCGAAAAATCGGCATGGGTGGGGTGGGCGCCAAACAGGAAGTCCTGCGTCAGCCGCTGCTCGGCATCGGCCAGATGAGCCTGCACATAGGCGCGCGCCTTGTGCGGCGGCACGGCACGCACTGCGGCTTTGCGGCCGATATTGATGCGGTCCCAGGCAAAGCGCGCAATATCCGGCCATGACATGGACTGGCGCACCTTGCGCAGCAGCGTGCCGGTACCACTGACCGTCAGGCAGGCAAAGAACACTTGCAGATCAACTTTTTTCACATAGGCCTGGGCATCGGCACTGCAGTTTTCCAGTGCCAGCCCCGGGCGTCCGGCCATGCGCGCGATTTCCGCCGCAATGGTGCGGGTGTCACAGAAAATGTCGGCACCAATCTGCGCAACCGGAATCTTGCGGTAGCCCCCGGTCAGCCGCTCCAGCAACGGACGCGGCGGCATCTCGCGCGTGATTACCGACAACCACTGCACGTTGGCATAGCCCAGCATGGTGCGGATTTTTTGTGAAAACGGAGACATCGGGTAGTGGTGCAGGATAAGGCTGGTCATTGGGCGTCCGGTGCGGGGCAACAAAAATTGGCAGATGAAGATAAACGAAAGCTGAAGGGCTCAACTCTCGCCATTGCACTGACGTTTTGCAAGCGCGCCAGCCAGCACCTCAGTCCTCAACACCGCCTGCATCAACGGCAGCGGCACAGCGTGGGCAAAGGCAGGCCTTGTTGATCTTGTCCGCCGGTACGCGGGCCAGCGCCGCCGGACTGATGACAGCCTTTGAGCACCAGCATTCAACATCCAGCCTGCCGGCCTGCGCCGGCGCACACTGGTTGGCGCCGCCGCAAAGCGGGCATCGGGTCTCGGGCAGTGCCTGCAGGGTGGGTGCTGTCATGGCGGGTCAGCTGGCGTGGCCTGCAAGGGCTTTTTCAATCCGGCGGTCCGGCGCAAGCCAGATCACCGCCACCAGAACGTACAGGCTCATGGCCGCCCATGACGACCAGAAGGCCAGCAGGATGGCCGCGCTGTAGATGACCGGTGACAGTTTTCCCTTCCAGTCCGTACCGATGGCCTGCTGGAGAATGGAATCCTGGCCCTGCGATGCAATGATCAGTCGCTGCAGAATCCAGTACGCCAGCGACGACATGAGCAGCACTACGCCATAAAGGGCAGAGGGCGCTGCCGCAAAATGGTTTTCACCCATCCAGCCGGTTGCAAACGGAATCAGCGACAACCAGAACAGCAAATGCAGGTTGGCCCACAGGATTGGCCCCGTCACCGTACGACAGGTGTGCAGCATGTGGTGATGGTTGTTCCAGTAGATGCCCAGATAAACAAAGCTGAGGACATAGCTCAGGAATACCGGAAAAAGCGGTGCCAGCGTACTGATGTTTTCACCGTGAGGTACCTTGAGCTCCAGCACCATGATCGTAATGAGGATGGCAATCACTCCGTCACTGAATGCCTCAAGTCTGCTCTTGCCCATCATGGCGTCTCTGCTGGTCAATGAAATGTGCGGGTCAATAAAAGGTGCGGAAGTATCTTAAAAGAAAGCCGGCAGTCCCGGGCACAGCGTTAATGTGTTCGCGGGCCTCACTGGCTCACCATGTCAGGGGTGGCAAGACTGGCGAGGTGTTCGGTCCATGAGGCCAGACACTCCCGCCACGGGCCGGGCTGGCAGGTGGACTGGCCGGCGCGTTGCAGGGCATACACCCTGCTCTTGTCGATGCCCACGGCAGCATAGGCCTCGAAGTCTGTCGACGAGTCACCGTAGGCCGCCACAAAGTGCCAGCCGTTCTGCTGGTAGCGCTGCAGTATGCGGGTTTTGAATGCGGCGTGATCGGCACTGTCGGCATGGCTCTGGGGCACATGAATGCTGCCCTCGGGAAAACCGTGCTCTGCCAGCCATTCAGGAATGCCGGACTGCAGAGACCTTACGCGGGCACTCAGGTAGATGATCTTGTAACCCTGGTCGGCAAACCGGCGGACGGCAGTGGCTGCATCTTCGCGTGGCGTGAAAATGGAGCGCGGGCGCGGCGTGAGCGTGCCATCAATGTCAAACACAACCGCCTGATCGGGCCGGACCGGTGTTTTTTGTACCTCGGTTGGGTGCAGCGTGCAGCCTGTGCAAAGCAGGACAAGTGCAGCCAGTGTGAGGGTGCGCATTCGGTGCTTGTCTCGAACGGGTTTCAGTTGTCGGGTTGTGCGGCAGCGCGTGCTGCAAGGGAGGACAAACAGGGTTTGCCCTCCCCGGGTTTTCCCGCAGTGCTTAGTCGATTGTTTCGGCCTGCATGGGAGCGGCTTGCGTCGGCGCAATAAAGTCTACGGCCTTCCAGTCAGGTTTGGCACTCGCGTCCGGCAGTACTTCGCCAACACGCCAGGCCGGCGTGGCCGGGTTATTGGCCAGCGGCATTTCGGTAGCGGCGGGGGCAGGGCTGCGCGTGTGGGCATGCATCACCGTGGGTAGCTTGTAGTACTCCGGCGTCTGGATGGCGTTAAACCAGCCGTTGGGAATCCAGTTCCAGTCCGGCGAGGGAAGCTCGCTGCCGTTGTAGGCGCAGTTGGCAAAGGCACGCAGCACGTCATAAGTGCGGTTCATGCAGTTGCCGCCGGTAAGGTTGTAGGGCTGGTGTTTGGCCCAGGCCACCACATTGTCGGCCGCCTTCCAGTCCGGCGTAATGCCGTCAGAAACGGTGAGCAACTTGTACACGTCGTATTCGTTGCCGCGCTTGCTGCCGGTTTCTGCAAAGTACATGAGGGCCGCACGAAGGTTGGGCACACGCAACGCCCAGAAACCGTTATAGCTGCCTTGCCAGCCCGGACCTTCCAGCGCACCAATGCACCAGGAACCATCGGGATATTCAAAACCCCAGGCAGCATGCCCGAGCAGGGGTTGGCCGGCGAGTGCATCCGGACGGTGGGGACAGAGAACGACCATTGCCTTGGCCATGAGTGACTCCTTTCACAGTGGGGGTTGGGTGTGGCGATTTCTTTGGTTGGGTATATCTGGGCATGTTGCACCTCCTCTGGTTATGAAGAGGTGCCCACTAAATCGGGGGAACTACATCACCACACCCGCTACTTCATCGAATGCAGCCCGATCATGTTCCCTTCGGTGTCGTAGACCAGCGAGATGTAGCCGTACTGGCCAATCGACATCTTCTGGTTTTGCAGTTTGCCGCCTGCGGCAATGGCGCGGGCTTGTTCGGTGGCGCAGTCTTCGCAGCTGAAGTACACCAGCACGCTGTTCCTGCCGGCAGAAAAGCCTTTCATGTGCACGAGTGCGCCAGAGGTGCCCATGCGCTCGGGGTTCATGGGGAAGGCCCACATCTCGGGGGTGGGGGCGTTCAGCCGTTCCAGTTTTACCTGGAAGACGGCTTCGTAGAATTTCTTGGCGCGGGCCATGTCGTCTACGTAGATTTCAAACCAGCCGACCGGGTTGATGGTCATGATTTCTCTCCCTGAAAACGGGCCTGTCGGCACAGGGTGCCGACGGCCGTTGCCATCCAGTATGGCTAAAAGCCGCGCATTGTCTCGGGAATAACGTAGGTTTTTCCGTCATATCGCAGTGTATCCACGGTCACGACCGGCGCGGTGGCAGTTTCTACGCACTCGTCGTTTTCTGCGCTGTTGCGGCTGCCGGTTGTCACGGTCCGCACCAGCAGGTCGGCAAAGCCGTGGCTGACTGTCTTGCCAATCTCGATGGTACGTTCGGTTTGCTCAAATTCGCCGGTGCAGTTTGTGTCCCACTCGCCGCGCGTGCTGCTGGTTACCAGTCCGGTGATTACCTGCCGCAGGGTGCCCTGCTGTTGCACGTACAGGTACAGGGTAGTGTCGCTGGCCGGGTTGGCGCGGGACGAGCCGGAGTGGCTGATGCGTACGCCAAAGGCGCGCACGCCGGGTGCCAGCCGGTAGCGGGCGGTATCAATGGTGATGCCGCTAAAGCGCCAGGCATCCGAGGTGATGGCGGTTTTCTGCAGCAGGCGGGCCAGTGGCTTGCGGGTGGCCGAGTTGACGATCATCACATCAAGATCGTAATCGCCCATGGTGTCATCGTTGCCATAGTCGTCGTTGCTTGTGTCTTGTGCTGCATCGACCGGAGGCTTCTGCAGGTAGGACAGCGCCACAATGCTTTTGCTGTTGTCATCCGGCCATGCCTTGCAAGTGTTGAACTGGTTGTAACGCCGCACNNGGTTTTAACCGGAGTCGTCCCGTGCAGCAGTGTGAACTGGGTGCCGCCCAGCACGGGGCGACAGGATTTCGTGGCTTCAGCCGGTGCCAGTCCCGGCAGTTGCAGGTTCTCGTTGATGGCGCGTCGCAATTCCTGCTGTGTATAGGCGGGAAAGTCGGGGGCTTCGCGGGCCAGCAGGTCTTCGTCAATCTGGAAGGTGTTGCCCTCTCGCGGGAGGTTCCATGGCGCGGAGTTGGCTTCTTTCCATGAGTAGAGGGTGTTGTCGCCGCACTGCATGTAGGCCATGGCCTGCGCCTGCATGCTGAATGCAGCGGTTGCCCTGGCGGATGGCTCTACCGTAATGCCGGACACCGACGAGATGGTCTCGGACGTTATCTCGTCCAGTGTGAGCGGGAGTGTGCCCACGCCGTCGCTGCCCTGCAGGGTGATGGAGCGGTACGGCAGGGCCTCCAGTCTGGCCAGGATGCTGCGTGCGCAGGCCTGTGCCTGACTGGCGTCGTTTGCGCTCATTACCAGCGGTGCCGGCTTGCTGAAGTTTGGCAGTACGGGCAGTGCGCCGTTAAGTGCGTCCTGCAGATTGATCAGGCGGTTGTTCTGCTGCAGGTGAAAATCTTCCAGGTTAAGCGGGTTGCTGGTGCCATCCACCTCACCACAGGTGGCGTTGCTGGCAATGGTGGCGGTGCGTTCATCTGTGTTGGCGCTGGTCGTGTTGTTGTCGGCAATGGTCAGCGCATAAAGCGGAATGACCTCGGCGCTGAGTGCCAGCCAGCTGTAATCCTCTTCGCGCAAAGATGCCTGTGGCCTGGTGACGAGGTAAAGCAAGCCATCCTGCGCGATCACTTTATTGTTGAGAAAGTCGGTAATAAACGCGGGAGCTTTTTTAAGTATTGCTATGCGGTCGGCCTGGGTGTGATCAAGTGTGAGGATGTCGCCTTTGCTGTCGGTAAAAGGCCGGTAGCCGACTGAGGGGGCAATCTGGCCGTAGGCATCGTAACCCCGGCAACGCAGGGCACCGTTCACCAGTACGCAGGTATGGCTTTCGCCAGCGGAGACTGCAGTAACACCGGCGGGTATGGCGACGGTGGGGCTGGTGAGTACGCCGGGGGAGGGGCCGGTGCCTATCACGTTGCTGCCGTTGTAGCCCCAGCAGTGCAGGGCGTCTTTCATGATGGCACAGGTGTGTGCGCTGCCGGTGGCAACGGCGGTGACATCACGCGCAATCATTTGTGTTGGCCGTAACGTATTGCTGCGCGCATTGGGGCCTATGCCCTTGTCGTCGGTTTTTCCCCAGCAGTACAGGGCCTGTGCCACGATGGCGCAGGTGTAGTCATTGCCTGCGGCCACGGCACTGACATGCTTGTCAAAAATGCGGGTGGGCGTGAGTACGTCGTTACTGGTGTGTTGATTGCCATCTTGTGCAGTGCCAGTTAGCCCGTTGCCAATCTGACCGTAACGGTTGCGGCCCCAGCAATACAGGGCGCCTTTCACGATGGCGCAGGTCTGGTCGCCCCCGGCCGACACGGCCTGTACGCCGCTGGCAATCACCTGCGTTGGTGTGGTGACGGCGCCACCGGCCACGCCGTTGCCAATCTGGCCGTTGGTGTTGTCGCCCCAGCAATACAGTGCATCGCCCACCACGGCACAGCTATGCATGCCGCCGGTGGAGATGGCGCGTACATTTTTGGCAATCACGGCAAACGGGCTGGCCACATTGCCACCGGTTTTGCCATTGCCAGTCTGGCCCGAGTAATTCCAGCCCCAGCAGTACAGGCCGCCGTCCACAATGGCGCAGGTGTTGGCATACGAGGCGGACACGGCGGTGGCACCACGCGCAAACACCAGTGCCGGTGTACGCACGCGGTTGTACTGGCTTTCGGCAGCGGTATTGCCGATCTGGCCGTTGCGGTTGTCGCCCCAGCACAGCAACGCACCACTGCGCACCACGGCACAGCTGTGATTGTTGCCTGCATCAAACTGCACAACGCGGTTGTCGTCTGGCGAAGAATTGGATGAAGCAAGCGCTGGCGCTGCACCGGTAAAAATCAGCGCGATCAGTACGGCTGGCAGGTGGCGGAATGACATGGGCACGGCATGTTTCCTGAGCGGTTTTTTGTTGTTGTTCTTGTTGATGCAGTGGTCGTGATTATAGCAGGGCAGGAGGTACCACCAGCGGTTTCACCGCAGCAGCCATGCACCATAAAACACGATGTTAAACCCGAACAGGGTCAGTCCCATGATGGCCAGTAACTTGCGCGGCAAGCCGTCGGGGTACCAGCGCCGGGTGATGTACTGCTCGATAAAGCCCAGCTCGTAGGCGGCCAGTCCGCCGGCCACGCGAAAGCGGTTTTCCAGCGGGGTGAGCGGGCAGGTCCAGCCGATAATGGCAATCAGTACCGCCCAGGTCAGCACCGGCAGGTGCAGCCAGATCACGCCGGGCCAATGCCACAGCAGCAGGCCGCCCAGAAAGGCAAAGGCAATAAAGCCAAAGTGCAGGATGGCAACGGTGTGGGCCGCAATACGGTTATGCATCAGCGGCGTCCGAAAAACTGTTTCTGCAGGGCGTGGGTAATGCGCACACCTACCACGGCCAGCGACGGGGTGGCATCGCCCAGAAAATCCTTTATCTGCGTCATTTCCAGACCGGCATAACCGCAAGGGTTGATGCGGGTAAACGGCTCCAGATCCATGTTCACGTTAAGCGACAGGCCGTGATAGGCACAGCCCTTGCGGATGCGCAGGCCCAGTGAGGCAATCTTTTTGCCGTTCACGTACACGCCATGCGCCTCGCGGTTGGCCACGGCGGGAATGCCCATGTCCTGCAGCACGTTCACCACGGCGTCCTCGATTTTTTCCACAAAGGCACGCGGGCCCAGGTTAAGGCGCTTGAGATCGAACAGGCAGTAGGCCGTAAGCTGGCCGGGGCCGTGATACGTCACCTGCCCCCCACGGTCGGACTGCACCAGCGGAATGTCGCCGGCAGCCAGCACGTGCTCCGGCTTGCCGGCCTGTCCCAGCGTGAATACGGGGGTGTGCTCCAGCAGCCAGAGTTCATCGTCGGTGTCGGCGTTGCGGCTGTCGGTGAAGGCGCGCATGGCCTCCCACGTGGGCTGGTAATCAACGATGCCAAGGGGTTTGATGATCAGCATGACGAATGAGTACCCGGCCGCTTAAAGGACCATCCTGATCTGTTCGCAGGCAGCAAAGTCGGCATACATGCCGTTGATCTGCTCCTTGCAGGTGACATACACGGTTACGGAGACAGACACGTACTTGCCGCCGGACGAGGGCCGCTCACTCATGTTGGAGGGGTCAAACTCCGGCACATGGCGCAGCACGATATTGGCAATGACCTCGCGCATGGGGTGTTGTGCCTCGCCCATGATCTTGAGCGGGTAGTGCATGGGGAATTCCCACAGCGCTTCATTCTGGATGTCGGTGGGGCGGAAGGTGCTCATGGGCGTGTACCGTGACTGTTCTGGCTGATCTTGGTCTGTCTGAAGGAAATATGAGGGCGGCACCCCGGTTCTGCAAGTGTGGCCGGATGGTGTTGTAGAGGCTGCAATTATCCCCGATTTGGTGCGTGTATGGGGCGCAATGGCTGTTGTGCTGCCTTTAGGTGCGAATTCTGAGGGCGTCACCATGGTTTTGGCCGCCCGGCTGTCTCGTGTAGAGGGCTTGTTCAGGCGGTTTTGTGGTGACAGATATGGTGATGAGGCTGTCTGGCACAGCCATTGCAGATGTCTTTGCATGTATATGGCTATTGCCCCGGGGCAATGGCCGTTGGGTGTATTGGCCGGCACATGGCATGAAGAGCCCAGGAAGTGTGACATGCTGAAAGTATTGCTGGTGAACGACACCAGAAAACAGGTCGGAAAACTGCGGGAATCGCTGATTGCCGCCGGTTGCAGTGTGGAGGAGGTTTCGCAGGCGCTGTTCATTCCGCGCCAGGTAGATGCCCTGCAGCCCGATCTGGTGATTATTGATACCGACTCCCCCTCGCGTGACGTGCTGGAGCAGATCTGCGTGGTCACGCAGGATGCCCCACGCCCCATCGTGATGGTGAGTGACGACAGCCAGCCGGCCGCCATCAAGGCCGCCATCAGTGCCGGCGTGTCTGCCTATGTAGTAGAGGGGATTGACAAGGGCCGCCTGGCCGCCGTGCTCACCGTGGCCCAGGCGCGCTTTGAGGCAGACCAGTCGCTCAAGGAGCAGGTAAAGGTAGCGGAAGGCAAGCTCAACGAGCGCAAGGACATCGAACGCGCCAAGGGCATGCTGATGAAGTTGCGCGGCTTGAATGAGGCCGATGCGTACCACGCCATGCGCAAGATGGCGATGGACCAGAATGTGCGCATTTCGGATGTGGCCGCCAAACTGCTCTCGGTCAACGATTTATTGTCCTGATTTATCCCTTTCCGGCTTTCCTCAGTTCGGCGCCCTCATAAGGCGCCGTCTTTTTTTGTGGCACACCTTGCGCAAATGGCGGGCAGGCTGCGCACATTGACGGAACCAGAATGGCGCAGGCCTGCACCACGAAATACATGAAAACAGCGCACGCACGGCGCGATTAATGAGTAGGTGTAATCGTGAGTGCTGGTGTATTTGATAAAAAACCCTTTGAAAACAGTGTCTTTGGTGTGTTTCCAAAAAGTTGGCACGCTCAATGCAATATCTATTTCAGCAAGTCTGGGTGCTCCAGCGTTGGAAACGGCTTGCGAATGTCGTGAGACATTGACCTGTGTTGTGTTGCCCTGCAGTGCAGGGCATTTAAATCCGGTGAAATACCCACGTGGACAATGGCGTCCTGCGGAGAAATCTGCAGACGTCATTTTTTTTGGCTCGGGGTTTTCACAGGCAGTGAAGACCAGCAAAACGAGGTGCATGATGACTGAGCGCGATGAAATAAAAGAAACAGTGTCGGCAACGGGCCCGGAAACAGAGGTCAGTGTTGATCGTCGCCAGTTTCTCAAAGGCACGGTGCTGGCAAGTGCTGCCGGCTTGATGGGGGGAATGTCCATGTCAATGTCATCCACTGCCTGGGCAGCAGGTTCGGACAAGCCGGAAAAAACCGAGGTAAACGTCGGTTTCATTCCGCTGACCGACTGCGCACCAGTTGTTATTGCCGCGGTGCTGGGCTTTGACAAGAAATACGGCATCAAGATCAATGTCAGCAAGGAGGCCTCGTGGGCCGGTGTGCGTGACAAGCTGGGCAATGGCGAGCTGGATGCCGCCCACGTGCTGTACGGCCTGATTTATGGCGTGCACCTGGGTATTGGCGGCCCCAAGAAAGACATGGCCGTGCTGATGACGCTTAACCAGAATGGCCAGGCCATCACGCTGTCCAACCAGTTGAAGGAAAAAGGCGTCACTGACGGCAAGTCACTCAAGAAACTGATTGATACCGACAAGCGCGAATACACGTTTGCGCAGACTTTCCCCACCGGTACCCACGCCATGTGGCTGTACTACTGGCTGGCGGCCAATGGCATCGACCCCATGCGTGATGTGAAAACCATTGTGGTGCCACCACCACAGATGGTGGCCAACATGCGCGTTGGCAACATGGATGGTTTCTGTGTGGGTGAGCCGTGGGGTGCACGTGCCATTTTTGACAACATCGGTTTTACCGCAACCACCACGCAGGCTATCTGGCCAGATCACCCTGAAAAAGTGCTGGGTTGCACCGCCGAATTCGTGAAGAAATACCCTAACACGTCACGTGCGCTGATCATGGCAGTGATGGACGCCGCCCGTTACATCGATGATGTGAAGAACCGTCCGCAGGTGGCCAAGCTGATTGCCGGCAAGTCCTATGTCAATGCACCGGAAGACGTGATCAAGGAACGCTTTCTGGGTAACTACGACAACGGCATCGGCAAGAAGTGGAAGGATGCCAACCCGATGCAGTTTTATGACGGCGGCAAGATCGGCTTTCCGTATTACTCCGATGGCATGTGGTTCCTTACCCAGCACAAGCGCTGGGGCATGCTCAAGACCGATCCGGATTATCTGGGCGTGGCCAAACAGATCAACCAGGTCGAGCTTTACAAGCAGGCGGCAACGCAACTCAAGGTGCCTGTTCCGTCATCACCGATGCGCTCCAGCACGTTGATCGACGGCAAGGTGTGGGATGGCACCAATCCTGCAGCTTACGCGGCAGGTTTTGCCATCAAGATGTAAGCCACCGTCACGTCACCCTGCGGTGACGTGACCTTTCCAAAGTCTGTACAACCCCCGTTGCTCTCCCGGGAGCAACGCGGCCCCTTGCTGCCCGAAAACGCTGATGGCGTGAAAGGAGAACGAGATGACGGCAATCGTTTCTGAACTGGAAAAACCGGCGGCCAAAGTGTCGCCATCCCGCGTGGACAAGGCACGCAACTGGCTTGCCGGCATTGCCTGGGGCACCGTGATTGCCCGTACGGCAGCACCGCTGCTGGGTGTCTCCATGTTTGTGTTTATCTGGGCGGTGGTCAGCCACTACCGTGTTGATCTGCCCGGCCCGATGGCCACGTGGGAAGCAGCCAAGACGCTGTTTGCCGATCCCTTCTACCAGAATGGTCCGAACGATCAGGGCATCGGCTGGAACATCCTGCGCTCGCTGGGGCGTGTCGGTCTCGGGTTTGGCATGGCCGCCGCCATCGGCATTCCGTTTGGCTTCATGCTTGGTCGCTTCCGCTTTCTGAACGACATGGCCTCGCCGATCATTTCGCTGTTGCGTCCGGTGTCGCCACTGGCCTGGCTGCCAATCGGCCTGCTGGTGTT
This sequence comes from Moraxellaceae bacterium, assembly GCA_003543245.1. Lineage (GTDB taxonomy): Bacteria > Pseudomonadota > Gammaproteobacteria > Pseudomonadales > Moraxellaceae > UBA2031. The sequence continues at coordinate 155,738 of DPJB01000007.1, forward strand.
CAAGGCAGCAGAGCCGGCTTCCATCTGGGTGATTTTCATCTCCAGCATCTGGCCCATCATCATCAATACTGCCGTGGGCGTGTCGCAGGTGCCGCAGGATTACCTGAACGTGGCGCGTGTGCTCAACCTGTCGGAATGGAAAGTGTTCACCAAAATCCTGTTCCCGTCGGTACTGCCCTATCTGCTGACCGGTATCCGTCTCTCAATTGGTGTGGCCTGGCTGGTGATTGTGGCCGCCGAGATGCTCACCGGTGGCGTTGGCCTGGGCTTCTGGGTGTGGGATGAGTGGAACAACCTCAATGTGGCACACATCATCATCGCGATTTTTGTGGTGGGTATTGTCGGGCTTCTGCTGGAGCAGATGCTGATCCTGGTGGCCAAGCGTTTCACCTACGAAAACTGAGTGGGAGCATTGTCATGAAAAAGATCGTTTCCATTGAAAATGCCGGCATGAGCTTCAAGACCAAGAAGGGCATGTTCACCGCGCTGCGCGATATTGATCTGGCCATCGCTGAAGGGGAGTTTGTCTCGCTGATCGGTCACTCCGGTTGCGGCAAGTCCACGCTGCTTAACCTGATTGCCGGTCTGACGTTGCCAACCTCTGGTGTGTTGCTGTGCAACAACCGCGAAATTGCCGGGCCGGGCCCGGAGCGTGCGGTGGTGTTCCAGCACCACTCGCTGCTGCCATGGCTGAGCTGCTTCGAGAATGTGCATCTGGCCGTGGAGCGTGTGTTTGGTGCCTCGGAAAGCAAGGCCCAGCTGAAAGAGCGTACCGAAAAGGCGCTGACTCTGGTTGGCCTGTCGCATGCCATGAAGAAAATGCCGGGTGAAATTTCCGGCGGCATGAAACAGCGTGTGGGCATTGCCCGTGCACTGGCCATGGAGCCGCGTATCCTGCTGATGGACGAGCCGTTTGGTGCGCTGGATGCACTCACCCGTGCACACCTGCAGGACGAGCTCATGAAGATTGTGGCGGCAACCGGTTCTACGGTGGTCATGGTGACACATGATGTGGACGAGGCTGTGCTGCTGTCAGACCGCATCGTGATGATGACCAACGGCCCTGCCGCCACCATCGGCGAGATTCTAGAAGTCAATCTGGAGCGCCCGCGTGATCGCATGGCGCTCGCCAGCGACAGTGATTATCACCACTGTCGTTCCGAAGTCCTGAAGTTCCTCTATCAGGGGCAGCGGCACCCGTCAGCTGCCTGATTCAAGCGGGTTTGGTTTTATGGCGATGCATTTGCATCGCCACGGGCCCGGCTTGCCCGAAAAAAAATGTCGTGCGGTATCACACAGGTGGTTTTCACAAGGGAAAAGGGGTGTTGTGATGAAGCGGTCAATTCTGTTGTCTTCGATGATGCTGGCTGGCATGGCAAGTGGTACTGCGCATGCCGAACCGATGGAAGTGGCCTTGCTGCAGGAAGCCATTTTCAGCGGAAAAACCTCGCTTGATCTGCGCTTACGCGCGGAGTGGGCGGATTATGACAATGCAACACATGAAGCCAACGCAGAAACCCTGCGCACGGTGCTGGGGTACAAGACGGGTGACTACCATGGCGTGAAAGCGTTCCTGGAGTTTGAGGACGTCAGCAATATGGGGCACGAGAACTACAACAGCACCGTCAATGGCAAGGTTGAATACGGTGTCATTGCCGATCCGCAAGTCACGCAGGTCAATCAGGCATATCTGGAAGGTTATGGCTTCAAGGCTGGTCGCCAGAAAATCATTTTTGATAATGCCCGTTTTGTGGGTGATGTCGCCTGGCGCCAGAATGATCAGACCTTTGATGCCATCGGCTACACCAACACCACCCTGCTCAAGGATCTGGCCGTCACGCTGGATTACGTGAGCAAGATTCATCCGATTAACGGGGTGGTCAAAGGTGTGCGTGCGCCCATGGTGAATGTGCGTTACGCCGGATTTCCTGCCGCCAAGGTTGCGGTGTTTTATTACGGCGTGGATGAGCAGTACACCCCGGCCAATTCCTGGGAACATGCCGGTGCCCGTGTGGATGGTGTTATCAAGGACTTCCTCTACGAGGCCTCGTATGCCGATCAGGACCAGTATCAGGAAGGTACCACCAAGGGTTCCAGCTACCGCGACCTGCAGGTGGGCTACAAGTTTGGTCCGGTCACGCTGAAGGTGCAGCAGGAAGTGCTCAAGCAGGGTTTCAAGACCCCGCTGGCCACCCTGCATGCTTTCAATGGCTGGGCTGACCGCTTTCTGGCAACGCCCGCCAACGGTCTGGAAGACACCAATATCAAGCTGATGGCCAAACTGGCGGATTACAGTTTTGTGCTGGCTGCACATGATTTCCAGTCCGATGCCAACAGTGACAAGTACGGGCAGGAAGTTGATTTCTCGGTGAGCAAACCGCTGACCTCCAAGCTGACGATGCTGGTGAAGGCGGCCAGCTTCAATGCGGACGGCAAGACGGTCGGGTTTACCAACGACACTACCAAGGCCTGGGTGCAGTTCGCCTACAAGATGTAAGTCTGTGTGCAGGTGTGGCTTGGTCAGTCCCGCCTGCCTGTTCACGCCGGATGCATGGCGTTCCCGGAGTCTGCTGGTTGCAGGGCTCCGGGATTTTTATTTGTGGGGCTGGCCGGACAGGGCTTTTGGCAAGGTGTTTGCAACATGACTGGTATTGCAGGTTCACAAGCGTAATCGGAGCTCATCATGCCTTTTTCAGGTGCTTCTGGCAGGTCCGGCATGGGGCGCGTGCTTCTGGTTGGTGCAGGCCCGGGTGATGTCGAGTTGCTGACATTAAAAGCTGTACGTGCGCTGGGCCGTGCCGATGTGGTGCTGCTGGATGATCTGGTCAATCCCGACATTCGNNTGCCGTTCAACCCCGCAGGACTTCATCAACCGCCTGATGCGGCGCTACGCCCGGCAGGGCCTGACAGTGGCCCGCGTGAAGGGCGGTGATCCCTGCATTTTCGGCCGTGCCGGTGAAGAAAAGGCTTTTCTGGAGAGCGATGGCATTGCGGTGGAGATCATCAATGGCCTGACCTCCGGCCTGGTGGCGGCCAGCAGCATTGGTGTGCCGCTAACGGATCGCCGGTTTACGCGCGGCGTGACCTTTGTTACCGGGCACACAAAAGAGGGTGGCACACCCGACTGGTCCGCACTGGTGGCCGGGGGCACCACGCTGGTGATTTACATGGGCATGAAGCAGATGCCGGCGATTGTGGCCGGGCTGCAGGCGGCGGGCATGAGCACCGCCATGCCGGTAGCGGTCATTGCAAATGCCTCATTGCCGACACAGGCACACGTGGTCACCACGCTGGGCGAGATGGAAGTTGCCGCGTGCGATGAAGCGCTGGCGAGTCCGGCGGTGATTGTGGTCGGAGAGGTTGTGCGTGAGGCGGGGGTAATGCCGCTCGCCACTGTAGCCGCGAGCGGGATGTTCAGCGAGGCGCTCTGATCTTGTGTCTGGCTTTATGTCTGGCCTGATGTCTCACGTCTTATATCTGATCTGCTGATGCCTGCTGGAAAACAGCAGGCATCAGACCGGCACTACCTGATGCAGATTGCTCAGAACAGGTTGCTGAAGAAACGCATGATGCTGTGCCAGATGCGCACAAAGAAACTGGCTTCTTCCACCGGCTCCATCGCAACCAGTGGCTGGCTGGCAATGATCTTTCCATCCAGCACGGCGTTCACCTTGCCGAGTTGCTGACCCTTGGCAATGGGTGCATCCACTTCCTGATCAACCACCAGCTCTGTTTTTACCTTGTCGCGCTGGCCGCGTGGCAGGGTAACGGCCAGATCAGTCGCCAGGCCGGCCTTCACCAGATCACCCTTGCCAAACCACACCTTGGGCGTGGCCAGCACGCCGCCAGCAGTCTGCAGCACGGCGCTTTCAAAATTGGCAAAGCCCCAGCTGAACAGGGCACGGGTCTGGTCCGCACGTGCCTGCATGGAGTTGGTGCCCATCACCACCGAGATAAGGCGCATGTTGCCGCGCTTGCTCGATGCCACCAGGCAGTAACCGGCTTCTTCGGTGTGACCGGTTTTCAGGCCATCCACGCTCGGGTCGGTGAAGAGCAATGCATTGCGGTTGCCCTGCTTGATGTTGTTGAAGGTGAATTCCTTCTCCGAATAAATCGGGTAGTAATGCGCGCTGTCACGCACGATGGCACGTGCCAGGATCGCCATGTCGTAGGCGGTGGTGTAGTGGTTGGGGTCTGGCAGGCCGGTGGCGTTCACAAAGTGCGAACCCTTCATGCCCAGACGGGCGGCTTCCTTGTTCATCAGCTCGGCAAAGGCGGGCTCGTTGCCGGCCATGTGTTCGGCCAGTGCCTTGGAGGCATCGTTACCGGACTGGATGATCACGCCACGCAGCATGTCGATCACCGAGGCCTGGCTGTTCAGCGGCAGGTACATGCACGATTCCTTGCTGGTACCACGGCACCAGGCGTATTCGCTCACGAATACCGGATCGGTTTCCTTCATGCGGCCGGTGACCAGGGCCTGCTCGATAAGGTAGCTGGTCATCATCTTGGTCAGCGAGGCCGGTGCCACACGGGCATTGGCATTGCTTTCGGCAAGCACCTTGCCGGAGTCGAAGTCGACCACGAGGTAGGCCTTGTTATCCAGCGTTGGTGCAGTGGGAACAAAGGCGAAGGCGGGGGCGGCAGCAAGAAGCAGCGTGGCAATCCCTGCGTAAAGACGGTGCATGGGCTTCATGTCGAGTCCTGTAGACAGCAAAAACGGGGAAATAAGGCGGGGCTAGCCCGCAAGTGGCGCAAATTGTAGCACCGGCATCCCTACAGGACGTGCTGCTTTGTCGGGCGATTGTGTGTTGCGCGTAAAAACTGGCCGACGGCTAGTCCGACCTGAACATCAGCAGGAAAAGCTCGCCCAGCGCCACGGCCGCCAGCAGCAGGGCCACGCTGCGCCAGAACCCTGCCGGGTCACGCTCCAGCCAGGGGCGGGCACTGACAGGGGCCAAGGTGGGATTGGGCGATTCCAGATCCATCAGGAACTCGCCCAGTGAGGTGTAGCGGTCATCGGCCAGGAACGAACAGGCCTTTTTGAGGGCCGCATCCAGCCACAGCGGCACATGAGGATTGTGCCGGCAGGCGCTGGTGTAATGCAGTCGCTGGAAGTCGGCAGGGGATTGCGCCCTGGTATAGGCCTCGCCAAAGGGATGCTGGCCTGTCAGTAATTCATACAGGGTGACGGCCAGTGAAAACTGGTCGGCACGGACATCACGCGGCAGGTTGAGGGCATATTCGGGCGCGGCATATTCGGCTGCGCCGGGACGGTCACGCGACTGTCCGCCTTCCAGTCCCGCAACACCGGCCGAGCCAAGGTCGATCAGTTTTACCGTGCCGTCGGTGCACAGGAAAAGATTATCGGGCTTGAGGTCCTGATGCAGGGTTTCGCGGCGATGCAGGGCGCGTAATCCCTTGATGATCTGTGCCGCAAAACCGGTAATGGTTTGCACTGGCGGGCGTGGATTCTTTTTGGCCCATGCCGCCAGCGTTTCGCCGTCCAGATGTTCCTGCAACAGGTACAGGCATTGCCGCTGTCGTGGCGATGGCCAGCCCTTGACGACATTGCGGTGATCAATGCGCTGACCGATCCAGTCCTCCAGCGCAAAACGTGCGAGGTGCTCGGCATCATCCGCAAATTGCGATGACGGCATTTTAAGCACCATGACACGTCGCGTGATTTCATCGTGTACGCGGTAAAGCTGGCTGCGTGCGCTGGCATGCAGCTCGGCATCAACATGCAGTCCGTCAATGATCTGGCCGGCAACCAGTCCGGGCAGTAGTGGCAGGTGCGATGCCTGCAGGCGACTGTCTTCGGCCTCGAGTGGAGCCAGGCTGTCTATCACCAGAACCTGGCAGGAAATATTGTCATCGCTGCCGGCTTCATACGCGGCAGCGAGCAGTGCTTCGCAACAGGCGTCAGGATTGTCTTGCGCCTGTGCCAGCAGGCGTTTCAGTCGCGGGATGGGCAGGAACTCGTGCACACCGTCAGTGCTCAGCAGGAAAATATCTCCGGCCTGCACATCCACGGCGCGGTAATCAATCTCCACCTGCCAGTCCATGCCGAAGGCACGGGTGAGATAGGTTTTTTCTGCGCCAACACGGGTGGCATGATCCAGCGTCAACGGTTCCAGCGTGCTGCCACGCAGACGCTGGATACGGGTGTCACCGACATGAAAGAGATGGGCGGTTTGTGAGCGCAACACCAGTGCCGCAAACGTGGTGAGAAAGCCCTGGTGTATCTGCGTGTATTGCTGGCCCTGGCCGTACAGCCAGCGATTGAGTGCCGCCAGCACCCGGAACGCCGACGTTTTTACCGTCCACATGTCCGGGGTGGCGTAATAGTCGGCCAGAAAACCCTGCACGCTCACTTCGGCCGCACGCCGGCCTTCACCTGCGCCACTGACGCCATCTGCCAGTGCCAGCGCTACGCCCTTGCTGGTCTGGGCCGTATCCGCCGGGATGCGGATGCCAAGAGCATCCTCGTTTTCCGGCTTGCGTCCTGCACGACTGGCCTGGGCGGCGCGAACGTGCAAAGCGGCGGTGGTGAGTGCCATGTTCATGGGCCTACTCCACGGCAATCATTTGCACATTGCCATGCTCGTCCACTTCCACCATGTGGCCTTTTGGCTCATCAATGAAGTTGGCAGCAATGAAGGCAGCGGCAGACATGCCTGCAATCACCACAAAGAACATGTGCGGGCTGACAAACGACAGTACGGTGAGAAACAGCACGCCACCAACGTTGCCGTAAGCACCGGCCATGCCGGCAATCTGGCCGGTCATGCGACGCTGGATGAGCGGGACGATGGAGTAGACGGCACCGCAGGCGGCCTGCACAAAAATGGAGGTGACGAGGGTCACGGCAACTGCCAGTGTGATGCCCCAGCTTTCACTCACGTTCGAGAGCAGCAGGTAACCAATGGTCTGCAAGGCCAGGCAGCTCACCAGTACCTTGCGACGGCCGATGCGGTCGGACAGCCAGCCGCCACCGGGACGCGCCACCAGATTCATGATGGTGAACGAGCCGGCCATCAGGCCCATGGCCATCGGGGAAAGATGGAACATGTCACCAAAGAACATCGGAAGCATGGACACAATCGCAATTTCCGAACCAAAGCAGGCCAGGTAAGCCAGGTTGAGGATGGCCACCTGCTTGAACTTGTAACGCTGTGCCTTGGGCACCTCTTCGTGCATCAGATGACGGTTGACCAGCCAGATTTTCCAGGTCTGCCAGACCACCAGGAAGGTGATGATGGCGTAGCAGAGCATCGCAAACATTTCAGAAATAATGTTAAGCCCGGAAGGAGACAGGCGCCATGCCAGTACATACAGGATCATGTAGATGGGCAGGTTCATCAGCACGTAGGCAAACAGGTCACGCTTGGTGGTCACTTCCAGTCCGCCTGCTTTTTTCGGCTTGAAGTAGGTGGCGCCTTTCGGGGTGTCGGAAACATTGCGGTAGAAAATCATGGAGTAGATGATGGCGATCACTCCGGTCAGGCCAATCGCATAACGCCAGCCGAACTCGCCACCAAACACGGTTACCGCCAGAATCGGCATGCTGATCTTGGCAATGGCGGCACCAAAGTTGCCCCAGCCACCGTAAATGCCTTCGGCAATGCCAACTTCGCGTGCCGGGAACCATTCACTCACCAGCCGGATGCCGATGACAAAGCCGGCACCGGTAAGGCCGAGCAGGAAACGCATCACCGCCAGTTGTTCAAATGTCTGTGCGGCAGCAAAGCCGATACAGAGCACACCGCACAGCGCCAGCAGGATGCTGTAACTGGCACGGGGACCGTACTTGTCGACCAGGATGCCGATCAGGATGCGCGCCGGAATGGTCAGCGCCACGTTCAGGATAAGGAAGGCTTTTACCTGTGCATCAGTGAGGTGCATGGAGGTCTTGATCATCGGCATGAGCGATACATGCGCAAACCAGATCAGGAAGGTGATGAAGAAAGCGAGCCAGGTAAAGTGCAACACGCGGATGCGTGGCTCGCTGACGGAAAATAGCGGAAACGGTTTTCTTGCAGCAGACATGACGGACTCCAGACGAAAGCAGGGGGGAACATGAGTTCCAGATGGCAAGCCTTGCCTTCGCCGGTCGCGCCGTTGCTTCCAGCGATTGTGTAAAGGTTACATAGCAATCCATGTGCCATAACCGTGCAAGTCAGGCGGGATGAGGGCTAACGGTGCACATGCCCTGTAAAAGCACCACCGGAGTGTCGAACAGGGCGGAAGAAACTGTCCTGCTTTGGTGCAGGATTCGGGTGCGGTGCATCGACTTGCTGCAATCCCGGGCATTGCCGGGGCTGCGCGAAGAGAGCCGGATGAGGAAGTGCGCTGCTTTCAGTGAGATGGCATGAGCATTGCTAATCTCCTGACAAGAACCTTTGTCCGGAAGTGGATTTTCATGAACAGGCGCAATCTCATCGTAATCGGCAATGGCATGGCCGGTATTCGCACGGTTGAAGAGCTGCTTGCGCTGGCCCCGGAAAAATATGCCATCACGGTCATCTCCAGCGAGTCCGTGGGCGCCTATAACCGCATCATGTTGTCGCCGGTACTGGCGGGCGAAAAAACTTTCGATGACATTGTGACCCACCCTGCATCCTGGTATGCCGAGCGCGGCATTACTCTGCTGGCAGGCCGCACCGTGACCGACATCGAGCGCGCAAAACGCATGGTGCATCTGGATGACGGCACCGTGCTGCCGTATGACCGTGTGCTGTTTGCCACCGGCTCGGTGCCCTTCATCATTCCCGTTCCCGGTCATCAGCACCCGGATGTGGTGAGCTTTCGTGACATTCAGGACGTCAACCGCATGGTGGCGGCGACTACGCACAAGAAGCGTGCGGCCGTGATCGGTGGTGGCCTGCTCGGGCTGGAGGCCGCCAACGGCCTGCTCAAGCAGGGCATGGACGTCACCGTGATACACGACGTGGAACACCTGATGAACCGGCAGCTGGATGCCGAAGCGTCCGTCATGCTGCAGCAGTCGCTGGAAGCGCGCGGCATGCATTTCTGCCTGGGCATGCACACGGCAGAAATCGTGGCGAGTGCGGATGCTGCACACCTGGAAAAAATCGTGTTCAAGAATGGCAGTGAGCTGCTGACCGACATGGTGGTGATGGCCGTGGGCATTCGCCCCAATGTCGGCCTGGCCAAGAAAATCGGCCTGCAGGTGGAGAAGGCCATTCTGGTGAATGACACCCTGCAGACCTTTGATCCCTGCATTTATGCCGTGGGCGAGTGTGTGCAGCACCGTGGTGCACTGTTTGGTCTGGTGGCGCCATTGTTCGAGCAGGCCAGGGTCTGTGCCAATCACCTGGCCGACATGGGCACCTCGCGCTATGTGCAAAAGGCAACGGCCACGACGCTGAAGGTCAGTGGCGTCAATCTTTTTTCTGCTGGCGACTTTTCGGATGCTGATGCCGAGTCGCTGGTATTGCGTGATCCTGCCAGCGGCGTCTACAAGCGCCTGCTGGTCAAGAATGATCGTGTCATCGGTTCTGTATTGTACGGCGATACCAACGACGGTAGCTGGTACTTCGATTTGATTCGTGAGCAACGCAACGTGGCGGACTTGCGCGGATCCCTGCTGTTCGGGAGAGTTGATCATGATCCGGTTTCCACTGTCTGAAACGGTTTCCTACATACCAGATGCAACCGCTGTAAAAACCGTTGCCACCACTTGCGCCTATTGCGGTGTGGGGTGCGGTGTAAAAGCCTCTGTTACGGATGAGTCTTCGCGTGCCGTCACCATTGCGGGCGATGAGTCGCACCCGGCAAATTTCGGCCGTCTTTGCGTCAAGGGCTCTGCCCTCGGTGATACCGTGAGCCTGGAAGGGCGTCTGCTGTATCCGGAAATCGGTGGCGTTCGCGCCAGCTGGGACCGCGCGCTGGATCATGTTGCCGGCGAGTTTTCCCGCATCGTGCGCGAGCACGGACCGGAGGCGGTTGCCTTTTATGTGTCCGGCCAGTTGCTGACCGAGGACTACTACGTTGCCAACAAGCTGATGAAGGGATTCATCGGCTCGGCCAATATCGATACCAATTCACGTCTGTGCATGTCGTCCTCGGTCGCCGGCCACAAGCGGGCCTTTGGTGCCGACACGGTGCCCAATAATTACGAGGATCTGGAGCTGGCCGATCTGGTGGTGCTGGTGGGCTCCAATACCGCCTGGTGTCACCCGATTGTGTTTCAGCGCCTCAAGGCCGCCAAGGAAAAGCGGCCAGCCATGCGCATTGTGGTGATTGATCCTCGCCGCACGGCCACCTGTGATATTGCCGATCTGCACCTGCCGCTAAAGCCGGGTGAGGATGTGCGCCTGTTCAACGGTTTGCTGGCCTACCTGTCATCACATGGCGTGCTGGATTCGGATTACATTGCTGCGCACACCAGTGGTTTTGATCAGGCCTTGTCCGCTGCCATGGCGCAGGACAATGCGCCGGCACGGCTGGCGCGTGATACCGGGCTTGATCCGCTGGATCTCGATCTTTTCTTCAGCTGGTTTGCCACAACCCCACGCACATTGACGCTGTATTCGCAGGGCGTTAACCAGTCCTCGGCCGGCTCCGACAAGGTCAATTCCATTCTTAACTGCCACCTTGCTACCGGCCGTATCGGCAAGGAAGGCTGCGGGCCGTTCTCCCTCACCGGCCAGCCCAATGCCATGGGCGGGCGTGAAGTGGGCGGTCTGGCCAATCAGCTGGCGGCACACATGGAACTCGACAATCCTGTGCACCGTGATCGCGTGCAGCGATTCTGGTCGGCACCGCGTCTGGCCGATACTGCGGGACTCAAGGCGGTTGACCTGTTCGAGGCCATCCATGACGGGCGAGTGAAGGCCGTCTGGATAATGGCGACCAATCCGGTGGTGTCATTGCCCAACGCCGATCGTGTGCGTGAAGCACTGCAGAAGTGCGAGCTGGTGGTGGTGTCGGACTGCATCAGCGATACCGATACCACGCGTCTGGCCCATGTAAAGTTGCCGGCTCAGGGATGGGGCGAAAAGGACGGCACTGTTACCAACTCCGAACGACGCATTTCCAGGCAGCGTCGCTTTCTGCCGGCCCCTGCAGAGGCTCGTGCCGACTGGTGGATGATGAGCGAAGTCGGGCGGCGCATGGGCTTTGCCGATGCTTTTGCCTTTGAGTCGGCGGCATCAGTCTTTCGTGAACATGCTGCACTGTCCGCGTTTGAAAACGATGATCAGCACGGTCGTCGTGACTTTGATATCGGCGGACTGATGCATGTGGATGATACCGGCTACGATGCCATGCAGCCCGTGCAGTGGCCCGTCAGCGCAGGTCAGGTGGATGGCCGTCAGCGTTTCTTTGCCGACGGGAAATTCTTCACCACGGATGGCTGTGCGCGATTCTTGCCGCTGACTGCGCGTGGTCCCGTCAATCTGCCCGATGCGGAGTATCCGCTGATCCTCAATACCGGCCGTATCCGTGATCAGTGGCACACCATGACGCGTACCGGTCTGGCCGAAAAGCTGCTCGCACACATCAACGAGCCCTTCTGTGCCATGCACCCGGATGATGCCAGCCAGCTTGGTATTGCCGGGCAGGATGTGGTGACGCTGGAGAGCCGCTGGGGTCTGGCCCGTGCCCGCGTCCAGATCACCACCGACCAGTCGCCCGGCTCGGTATTCATGCCCATGCACTGGACCGGCGTACTGGCCAGCAATTCGCGTGTGGGCGCGGTGGTGAATCCGGTGGTCGATCCGGTCTCCGGACAGCCCGAAAACAAGCACACTCCGGTGCGCGTGCGCCGTTTTGAGGCAAAGTGGCATGGCTTTGTGCTGAGTGACATCGCTATCCCGCTGCCTGCTGCGGACTATGCAGTTGCCATAAGGGGCGGAAAATTCTGGCGTTTTGAGCTGGCCGGCATGGAATGTCCGGAAAGCCGTGTGGAGTTGGCAAACGAATTGCAAGGGAATATGCAGGCGGCCCTGCCAGCGAATACGGAGATGCTGGAATATGTCGATGCTGCACAGGGCGTGTACCGCCGGGCACATGTATTCGAAGGGCGCTTGCTGGCGGTTTGTTTTCTGGGTGCGACGGTCGCATTGCCCGAACGCAACTGGCTGGCAGGGCTGATCGGCAAGGAGTTGTCGGCACTGGACAGAAGGGCGCTGCTCTCCGGCCGGGCTGCCGATCCCGCCTCTGATGTGGGTCGCATCATTTGTGCCTGCTTCGTGGTGGGGGAGAAAACGATCAGGAAATCGATTGCCGTGCAGAACCTTGATTCGGTGGCAGCGATTGGAAAGTGCCTGAAGGCCGGAACCAACTGCGGTTCCTGCCAGCCGGAACTGAAACAGATTCTGAACAGTTGCCAGGCCGCCTGAATACATCAGGTGGTCGCAAGGAAAGAGAAGGGAAAACAATTCGCCGTAAGAGCAACGGCACAATCCTTTTCCTCGGGAAAAGGATACATCGCGGCGAAAACAGCAACGGCGCTGTTCTCGGATTTGAAGCCGCAACACACGAATTCGCAGGCAACGGGGCCTGTCACGAACAAGCCCCGCCTGCATTTTGTGACCACCTGTCCGGTCCGTGCAGCGGGGAAAACTGAAAACCCGCACAAGCGCGGACACCGGAGGTAGACATGAACGCCAAATCCCGCATCGTTGTGATCGGCAACGGCATGGTGGGTCACAAATTTCTCGAAGTGCTGGCCGGTCACAATGACACCGGGGCCTGCGAGGTGGTGGTCCTGTGTGAAGAGCCACGTCCGGCCTATGATCGTGTTTACCTGTCCTCCTACTTCACCGGCAAGATGGCTGAAGACCTTTCGCTGGTAAAGGGCGACTTCTTCAACGAGCAGGGTCTTGATCTGCGGCTTAATACAAAGGCTGTGGCCATCGACAAGGCTGCCAAAACCGTCACTACGGCGGCTGGCGAAACCATTGCCTATGACAAGCTGGTGATTGCCTCCGGCTCCTTCCCGTTTGTGCCACCGGTGCCGGGTCACAACCGCGAGCATTGCCTGGTTTACCGCACCATTGAAGATCTGGAGGCCATCAAGGCCGGTGCGGCCGTATCGAAAGTGGGCGTGGTGGTGGGCGGTGGCCTGCTCGGTCTTGAAGCGGCCAAGGCACTGCGTGATCTCGGTCTGGAAACGCATGTGGTGGAGTTTGCCCCGCGCCTGATGGCGGTGCAGCTCGACGAGGGCGGAGCAAAAGTCCTGCGGCGCAAGATCGAGGCGCTGGGTGTGAAGGTGCACACCGAAAAGAACACGCTGGAAATTGTTGATGGCGAGAATGCTCGCCATGTCATGAAGTTTGCCGATGGTTCCGCCCTGGAAACCGACCTGATTCTTTTCTCTGCCGGCATCCGTCCCCGCGACGAACTCGGCAAGCAGGCCGAGCTGGAAATGGGTCCGCGTGGCGGCATCGTGGTGAACAACTACTGCCAGACCTCTGATCCCGACATCTACGCCATTGGTGAAGTGGCGCTGTGGAGTGGCCGTATCTATGGTCTGGTGGCTCCGGGCTATCACATGGCCACCGTTGCTGCGGATCACATCATGGCGGTATCGGCCAAGGAATTTGCCGGCGCCGACATGTCCACCAAGCTCAAGCTGATGGGTGTGGACGTGGGTTCCATCGGTGATGCCATGGGCAGCACCCCGGGCGCGCACAGTTATTACTACATTGATGATGCCAAGGATATCTACAAGAAGATCGTGGTGTCAGCCGATGGCAAGCACCTGCTCGGCGCTGTCATGGTGGGTGACGTGGATGCCTATGGTGGCCTGCTCCAGCTGATGCTGAACAGGATGGAGCTGCCGGAATATCCGGATGTTCTCATCCTGCCGGTACGCGATGGCACCGGTGAAGTCGGCGTGGGTGTCGATGCGCTGCCCATGACCGCGCAGATATGTTCCTGCAACAACGTCAGCAAGAGCGACATCTGCGATGCGATTGATGCCGGAGCCATGGAGGTGGGCGATATCAAGTCGGCCACAAAAGCGGCGACCACCTGTGGCGGTTGTACCGCGCTGATTGGCCAGATCCTCAAGTGCGAACTTGGCAAGCGTGGTGTCGAGGTCAAGAAGGATATCTGCGAACACTTCGCCTATTCGCGTCAGGAAATGTATCACCTGATCAAGATTGAAAAGATCCGCTCGTTTGAAGAAATGCTGGAAAAACACGGCAAGGGTGACGGCTGCGATATCTGCAAGCCCACCACAGCCTCCATTCTTGCCTCGACCTGGAACGATCACATTCTCAAGACTGAACATGCCAGTCTGCAGGACACCAATGATTACTACATGGCCAACATGCAGAAAGACGGCACCTATTCGGTCGTGCCGCGCATGCCCGGCGGTGAAGTCACGCCGGAAGGCCTGATTACGGTTGGTCAGGTGGCAAAGAAATACGGTCTCTACACCAAGATCACCGGCGGCCAGCGTGTCGACCTGTTCGGCGCCCGTGTTGATCAGCTGCCCTCCATCTGGAGCGAGCTGATTGATGCAGGTTTTGAATCCGGTCATGCCTACGGCAAGTCGCTGCGTACCGTGAAGTCCTGTGTCGGTTCGACATGGTGCCGTTACGGCGTGCAGGATTCCGTGGGCACTGCGATTGATCTGGAAAAGCGTTATCGCGGCGTACGTTCACCGCACAAGATCAAGTTCGGCGTCAGCGGCTGCACCCGCGAATGTGCCGAGGCACAGGGCAAGGATGTGGGCGTGATTGCCACCGAGAAGGGCTGGAACCTTTATGTGTGCGGCAATGGCGGCATGAAGCCGCGTCATGCCGAGCTGCTGGCCGGTGACCTTGATACCGCCACCCTGGTGAAGTACATCGACCGCTTCCTGATGTTCTACATCCGCACCGCAGATCGCCTGCAGCGCACCAGTGTCTGGCGAGACAACCTGGAGGGAGGCCTCAAGTACCTGCAAGACGTCATCATCAACGATTCGCTGGGACTGGCCGCCGAGCTGGAAGCGGACATGCAGCATCTGGTCGATACCTACCAGTGCGAGTGGAAGACCACGATTGAAGATCCGGAAAAGCTCAAGCGCTTCCGCCACTTCGTCAACAGCGACGAGAAGGATGCCAACGTGGTGTTTGTCGAGGAGCGTGGCCAGATTCGCCCGGCGTCTGTCGCTGAAAAGAAGGGCCTGATCGAAACCGTTTCCGTCTGAGCGAAAGCAAAAGGAGAGTGAACATGAACACGTATAGCAATCTTGCCGAAGCGTTGGTGTCTGTCCCGGTATGCAAGCTGAATGATCTGGTGCCGGGTATCGGTGTGGGTGCGCTGGTGAATGGTCAGCAGGTGGCCATTTTCCGGTTGCGCAATGGCGATGTCTTTGCCGTTGGCAATCACGACCCGTTTTCGGGTGCCAATGTGTTGTCGCGGGGACTGACGGGCTGCCTCAAGGGCTGCAAGGTAGTCGCATCACCGATCTACAAGCAACATTTTGATCTGGCCACCGGCGTGTGCCTGGAAGATGCGAGTGTGCGCATTCCGGTCTATGCCGTGCAGGTAGAGGGTGATGTGGTCTCCGTGCTGATGTAAACCAGCGAGAAGTGTGTGATGCGGGGGGAGGGCTTCAGCCACTCCCCCGATACATCTCAGCGCTTTACCACAATCGGTGTGCCCAGCTCGCCATCGCGGATGATCTGGGCCACCTTGTCGGCATCGGCCAGCGTGAAGAAAGGACCGATCTGCACGCGATGCACCAGTGATGGTGTTTCGGTGCGGGCAATCACGACCGGTGCATAAATCAGCTCCAGCAGCTTGGACTGCAGGGAGGTGGCATTGCCCAGTTCACCAAACGCCCCGACCTGAACATAGAAAGTGGAGCCGGCCGCGATATCCCTGGATGTTGCTGATCCAGTCGGCTTGCCGGAGGCGCTAAGCTTGCGCTGGAACTCGGCCGGATCAAGTGCTTCGATTTCCACTTGTGCCGTGCCCGCTTTCAGCATATCCAGCTTTGCAGCCGCTGCATACGACAGGTCCAGTATGCGCTCACTGTGGAATGGGCCGCGATCATTCACCTTTACGATTACCGACTTGCGGTTGGCCTTGTTGGTGACACGAATATAGGTGGGTAATGGCAGGTTCCGGTGGGCGGCGGTCATCTTGTACATGTCGTACTTTTCGCCGCTGGAGGTTTTCAGGCCGTGAAATTTCTTGCCGTACCATGAGGCACCACCACTCTGGCGAAACCCCTTGATCGTCGGGACGAGCTCATATGTCTCGCCCAGAACGGTATAGGGATTGCGATTGCCGTAAGCACTCAGTGGCTCTTCTACCGGCTCGGCATCGGGGACCTGACTGACATCGACCGGTGCATCGGGGGCCGCATCCTTGATGACATTGAAATCATGCGTGCCAAATGCAGGGCGATCCTGCGGTTTGGGTACCGGTTTGGTCTGCGGCGGCAGGCGCGTAATCGGATTCACTTTTTTCTGGGGCGGCGGCGTTGTCACGCATGCGGCGAGCAGAACTGCGCCTGCGCATACGGACAGCAGTCGGATTCCTGTCATCAGTGACTCCTGTGTCCAGTAAGGTTCATGGGCCGTAATGGGGCAGTGTGGCAGCCCCACCGTATCGTATCAGGGTGCTGGCTGGCCTTCCGGAACGGTAACGGACTCGGCCGGTATGGCGGCCGCGGCCAGCTCGGCCTCGCGTGCTGCCCGGAGTTCCTGGCTAAGTTGCATGGCCGCCATGGCGTACAGGATGCTGCGATTGTAGGTCGTGATCACGTAGAAATTTGTGAAGCCCAGCCAGAATTCACCACCATTGTCGCCCTGCAGACGAATGGCAGAGGCAGGTGTGGTGGCCATGAAGCTGGCGGTTTCGCGCGGCACCAGTCCCTTTTTGGCGATTTCGCCCAGCGTGCTGACGGTTTTCAGCTCCTTGCTGGTCACGCTGTCGTATTCCTGGTTGATGATGCGTGCCCGTACCGCGAGCGGTTCGCCGGTTTTCCAGCCATTGGCCTTGAAGTAGTTGGCAATCGAACCGATGGCATCGACCGGGTTGTTGATCAGGTCAATTTTTTTGTCGCCATCAAAGTCGACGGCCAGTCGACGCCAGCTTGACGGCATGAATTGCGGATAACCCATGGCACCGGCATAGGAGCCCCAGGTATTGAGCGGATCGAGCCCGTTCTCTTTCGACAGGATCAGGAACTCGCGCAGCTCCTTGCGGAAAAACGGCGCACGTGGCGGATAGTCCAGACCAAGTGTGGCGAGGGCATCAATCACGCGATTCCGGCCCTTGTTGCCACCGTATTTTGTTTCCACACCCAGAATCGCCAGGATCATTTCCGGCGGCACACCGTATGTTGCCTCTGCACGGTTGAGGGTTTCCTCATGCTCACGCCAGAACGCCAAGCCTTTTTCCACGCGTTCGCTGGTCAGGAAAATGGGACGGTACTCTTTCCATTCCTTTGTGCCTTCGGCGGGACGGGCAATCGCCTTCAGCACGCCTTCATCGCGCGCCACCTGCTCAAACAATGTAGTCAGCTCGCCAGGAGCATAGATTTTTTCCTGTTCGAGGCTGGCAATGATGGCTTGCACCTCTTCGTATTGACGGAACTCACCCACGGCGTGGACTGGTACTGGTTTCAGGCAGGCACTGCTGATCAGCGCACAAAAAAAGGTTTTCAGCATGGCGGGTATTCTCCGTGGCATTCCATGAAATTTTTCAGTCAACTGATGAGTTTCTTGTGCGTCTGGATGGACATGAGCAGCCCGAAGCCGGAGCAGAGCGTGATGATGGCGGTGCCGCCATAGCTGACAAATGGCAGGGGAACACCAACGACAGGCAGGATGCCACTCACCATGCCGGCATTCACAAACACGTACACAAAAAATGAAAGCGTGATGGCGCCGGCCAGCAGGCGTGAATAGCTGTCCTGTGCCGTCGATGCGATGTAGAGGCAGCGCCCGATGATGAACAGGTAGATGCTCAGCAGGATCAGCACGCCAATCAGTCCGAACTCCTCCGAGTAGGCCGCAATGATGAAGTCGGTGTGCCCTTCCGGCAGGAATTCGAGATGGGACTGCGAGCCGTTCATCCAGCCTTTGCCGGTAAAGCCGCCGGAGCCGATGGCGGTCTTGGACTGGATGATGTTCCAGCCATTACCCAGCGGGTCGGCTTCCGGATCAATCAGCGTCAGCACGCGCTGGCGCTGGTAGTCATGCAGCAGGTAGTTCCATGCGACCCACACCAGAGGCATCATTGCGGCCACAAAGCCGCCAATCAGCCACCAGGAAAGGCCGGCGAGAAACAGCACGAACAGGCCGCTGGCAGCGACCAGAATCGAGGTGCCCAGATCAGGCTGCTCGGCCACCAGCAGGACTGGAATGCCGATCAGCACCAGCGCAATGGCAACAACGCCGATTCTTGGTGGCAGCTCGCGGCTGGCCAGAAACCAGGCCAGCATCATCGGCATGGCCAGCTTCATGAATTCTGAGGGCTGCACGCTACCTACGCCGGGCACGGACAACCAGCGCTGTGCACCCATGCGCACATCGCCCACGACTGCCACTGCTATCAGTAGCAGTACGCCACCGGCATAAAACCAGGGCGACACGGCCTGATACGTGCGAGGCGGAATCTGCGCCAGCACAAACATGACAGTGAGGCCGATGCCAAAACTCATCATCTGCTTCATGGTCATGTCGAGATGACGCCCGGATGCCGAGTACAGCTCGAACAGTCCCAGCCCGGCCGCCAGCAACAGTGCAACCAGTAACGGCAGATCCAGATGCAGCATGCCCCACAGGTCAAACTTGCGCTTGAACTGGGAGCCGTCACGCGGCATGTGGCGCAGAAAGCGATCCTGTGTCGTGCTCATGGTTATTCGTCGCTCGCTTCAGGAGTGGGCGGTGCAGGAGGTGGTGGCAGCTTGCCCAGCAGCTCGAAATCAAACAGGGCGCGGGCAATCGGTGCCACACTGGAACCATGCTTGCCGTTTTCCACCAGCACGACCACGGCAATCTTCGGCTTGTCTGCCGGGGCAAAGCCGATAAACCACGCGTGGTCCCAGAAGCGTTCGCCCACGGTAGCTTCGTCGTATTTTGCACCCTGCTTGATGCCCTTTACCTGTGCCGTACCGGTCTTGCCGGCCATTTCATAGCCCTGCACCTTGTAACCGGTCGCACGTGCCGTGCCACCGGGGCCGTGCACCACATCGCGCATGGACATCTTCATGCGCTCCCAGTCCGCGCTGTCTCCCGCGTAAGGCACCTTGTGGTCAGATTTGTTGATGTTGTCGAAGGCGTTGGTGTTGCTGGCGGCTTTCAGCAAATGCGGGCGGATATGATTGCCGCCATTGGCCAGAATGGCCGTGGCCATGGCCAACTGCAGCGGCGTGGTCGTGAAATAGCCCTGGCCAATTCCGACTGACATCATTTCGCCGCGATACCACGGGGCCTTGAGGCGTTCACGTTTCCACTGCACCGAGGGCAGGGTCGCCGCTTTTTCGTTGACCAGATCAATGCCGGTCTTGGCACCAAAGCCAAAGTTTTTCATCCAGTCATGAAAGCGGTCGACACCCATGCGGTCTGACAACTGATAGAAGTAGGTGTCGCAGGACTCGACGATGGCCTTGTGCAGGTCCACCACGCCGTGACCACCTTTCTTCCAGTCACGGAACTGGTGCGAGTCACCGGGCAGNNTTGCTCACAAACGCCAGCACGCCACCGGTGTTCGGATCAATTGCCACCACGGCACCACGGCGGCCGGCCAGCTGTTCATGCGCAATTTTCTGCAGGTCGTAATCCAGATGCAGGGTGAGGTCGTTGCCACGAACGGGCGGGGTGCGTTTAAGAACACGGATCAGCCGGCCATGGGCATTGGTTTCCACATGCTGATAGCCAACCTTGCCGTGCAGATAGTCTTCGTAGAAGTTCTCGATGCCGATCTTGCCGATAAGGTTGGTGCCGGCATATTTCACCGGGTCCAGCGTTTTTTCTTCCTTTTCCGAAATGCGCGACACATAACCGATGGCATGCGAGAACAGCTCGCCGTGCGGGTAATAGCGCGACAGTTCCACATTGATGTTTACGCCCTTCATCTCGTAGCGGACTTCCGAAAAGCGCGCGATGTCCTGTTCGGAAAGACGCAGGCGCAGCGGGACTTCCTCGAATTTACGAGCCACACGAACACGTGCCTTGAAGCGACGGATGTCTTCCGGCGTCAGTTGGAGGACTGGCGTAAGCCGCACCAGCATGGCGTCAAGATCGTCTACCTGCTGTCGGTTGATGGTCAGGGAGAAGGTGGGCTGGTTGTCGGCCAGCAGCCTGCCCTTGCGGTCAAAGATAAAGCCGCGCGGCGGTGAAATGGCTTCCAGGTGCACACGATTGTTTTCGGACAGCACCGTATAGGTGTCGTGCTCGACCACCTGCAGGAAGTAGTAGCGTCCGATCAGCACACCAAACATAAGCAGCACAAATGCTGCCGCAACGATGGCGCGGCGCCGGAACAGGGCAGCTTCCTTCTGGTTGTCCTTGATCGTGATGCTGTTGAATTGGCGCATGGGTCTGGCGTCAGGCGAAAACGCGATTTTCAGGCAGGGAAGGCAGGAAAAGCCAGCATGTTTTTGTTGAGAAACCTGCAGCGTGGCTCAACGATGGTAAGGGTGGCCCTTGAGCAGGCTCCAGGCACGGTAAATCTGTTCGGCAATCACGATGCGGACAAGGGGGTGAGGCAGGGTCAGGCGTGACAGGGACCACTTTTCATCGGCACGTTCCAGCACGGCACGACTCAATCCTTCCGGGCCGCCGATCAGCAGCGCGGCAGGGCGTCCGTCTACCTGCCAGTCGCGCAGGGTGGCCGCCATGTCTTCGGTGGACAGGGTGCGGCCCAGTACATCCAGTGCAATCACGCGTTCCTGGGGCTTCAGCGCGGCCAGCAGGGCGTCACCTTCCTGCTCTTTCAGGCGGGCCAGGTCGGCCCCCTTGCTGCGCTTGCCGGCCGTGATCTCGACCAGTTCCAGGCTGATGTCGCCACTGAGGCGTTTGGTGTATTCCGTGCAGCCTTCTTCCACCCAGCCAGGCATGCGGGTGCCTACTGCCAGCAGTCTCAGGCGCACAGGTCAGGCTTTGGCTTGGGTGATATGACCGCTGGCGCCCGGCGTCCACAGACGCTCAAGGTCATAGAAGGCGCGGGTGGCAGGCTGCATGACATGCACAATCACACCGCCCAGGTCGATAAGCACCCAGTCGCCGTCGCGCTCGCCTTCCATGCCGATCGGCTTCATGCCGGCTTCCTTCACCATTTTCACCACGTTGTCCGCCAGCGACTTGACGTGACGGGTGGACGTACCCGACGCGATGATCATGACATCGGCAAGGCTTGTCAGGGAGCGTACATCAAGGGAGAGCACATCCTTGGCTTTCAGGTCGTCCAGTGCGGCGAGTGTGGTGTCGACAAGCGTCTGGCTTTCAGGGGACAGTGGATTCATTGGGGTTCTGCATCTCCGGCATAAAGGCGGTGGGTTTCAATATAGTCGCGTACGGCGGGTGCAAGCCAGTCCGATGTGGACTGACCGGACCGAATGGCTGCCCGGATGTCACGGCTGGCCACGGCATGCGGGGCGGTCTCCACCAGCAGTACGCCGCCGGCGGGCCGCGATTCTAGCGATTCCGGGTGGGTAATTCGATGTTTTTCCAGCCATGAGGCCAGTTCCGGTGCAAACACCGGGTGACTGCCGGGGCGGCTGACCACCAGAAGGTGGGCCAGGGAGGTTAGCTGCTGCCAGTCTTTCCAGCGCGGCAGCTCCAGAAAGCTGTCCAGACCCATGATGAAGGCCAGCGGCGTATCGGGGCCGGTTTCGGCCCGGATCTCGCGCAGCGTATCAATGGTGAATGACGGTGGCGGGCGCCGCAGCTCGCGATCATCCACAGACAGTCCGGCATGGCCCCCTATGGCCAGGCGCAACATGGCCACACGGTGATGGTCGGCCAGCGACGTTTCCTTCAATGGTGAGCGGGCGGCAGGCAGCAGGCGGATTTCCCGGAAGGGGAGTCGGGCCAGCAGCGCTTCTGCCGTAGCGATATGGCCGACGTGGACCGGATTGAAGGAACCACCATAAAGGCCGGTAAGGGCAGGGGAAGATGTGGTCATGGTGGCGATTGTACGGGACGGACGGGTGGCTGCCGAGTACTAGTGTTGCTTCGTGGCGAGGGGTTGCGATATCAGCTTTTGTTATAAATTTATTCCTAAAAGTTATTTATGGAAATATATGATGCCGGCATAGAGTCGCCGCGCGACGGGGTCCCGTCTCGATGGCAGTTCAGTGCCCCCTTTTTTGGTAGCAGATTCTGATGATTGACGGCATGGGTTTCATATTGGTCGGGGCGCTGGTTGGCTTCTGTGTGGGTCTGACGGGCGTTGGCGGAGGTTCCCTGATGACACCGCTGCTGACCATGATGGGCGTGCCGCTGCATACCGCCATTGGCACGGACCTCCTGTATGCGTCCATCACCAAGTCCAGCGGTGCGGTGGTTCATGCCGGAAAGAAGAACATTAACTGGCCGGTCGTGCTGACGCTGTCTGCGGGCAGCATTCCTGCCGCCCTGCTGACCTTGTGGGCCCTGAAGACGCTCTTCGGAAATGCCAACGAATACAAGGAAGTACTGACGGTATCGCTGGGCTTCATGCTGATGCTGACGGCCGCCTCACTGCTCTTTCGCAAGCAGTTGCAGCGCTTGCATGATGCCAATCCGCTGCAAAATCACATCCGTCAGGTCATCGACCGGCACACGAAAGTATTCACGCTGTGCATGGGGCTGGCATTGGGTGTGCTGGTCACCCTGTCGTCGGTGGGTGCAGGCGCTTTCGGTGTGGTGGTGCTGCTCAGCCTGTATCCCCGCCTCAGCACCATCGAGATCATCGGGACGGATGTCACGCACGCCGTGGTCCTGACGCTGGTGGCGGGGCTTGGGCATTTGCAGATGGGAAATGTCGACCTGCAGCTGCTGGGCTGGATGTTGCTGGGATCCATTCCCGCCATCATTGCAGGCACCCATCTTTCCTCCCGCATGCCGGATGACGTTATTCGCCCCATTCTGGGCGTCACGCTGGCGGCACTCAGCGTGAAGTTCGTGTTTTACTGAGTTTTCCTTACGCACAGGGCGACATGACCCTTGTGCTCACGCCTCAGGCTGACCGTGCGACCGGCACAGCCTGAGCGTTCGCCTCATGGGTATTACTGGCGGATGTGTCCATCGCCAAGCACCACCCACTTCTGCGAGGTCAGGCCCTCCAGGCCCACCGGACCGCGCGCATGGATCTTGTTGGTCGAAATGCCGATCTCGGCACCCAGGCCATACTCGAAGCCGTCGGCAAAACGTGTCGAGGCATTCACCATGACCGAGCTGGAGTCCACCTCGTTCAGGAAGCGGCGCGCCTTGGTCACACTCTCAGTGATGATGGCATCCGAGTGATGTGAGCCGTACTTGTTGATGTGGGCGATTGCCTCATCCAGTCCGTCCACCACCTTGATCGCCAGCACCGGGGCCAGATACTCGGTGTACCAGTCGTCTTCTGTCGCAGGTGCCGCATCAATCAGGGCACGTACCTTGTCGCAGCCACGCAGCTCCACACCCTTCTCGCGATAAAGCGGGGCCAGTGCCTCCAGCGCCGCTTTGGCCACGGGGGCATCCACCAGCAGGGTTTCCATGGTGTTGCAGGTGCCGTAGCGGTGCGTCTTGGCATTGATGGCGACCGGCACGGCCTTGGCCATGTCGGCATCACGCTCAATGAAGGTGTGACAGTTGCCGTCAAGGTGATAGATCACCGGCACGCGGGCCTCGGAGGAGATGCGCTCGATCAGGCCCTTGCCGCCACGCGGCACGATCACGTCGACAAACTCGGGCATGGTGATAAGCGCTGACACGGCTGCACGGTCGGTGGTTTCCACGACCTGCACGGCCTCGCGCGGCAGGCCGGCCTTTTCCAGCCCCTGCTGGATGCAGGCGGCAATCGCCTTGTTGGAATGGATGGCCTCGGAACCGCCGCGCAGGATGGTGGCGTTGCCGGACTTCAGGCACAGCGCAGCCGCTTCCAGCGTCACGTTCGGGCGGGATTCATAGATGATGCCGATGACGCCCAGTGGCACGCGCATCTTGCCGACCTGGATACCGGTAGGGCGATAGACCAGATCCGTGATGGCGCCGACCGGATCAGCCAGGTCCATCACCTGGCGCAAGCCTTCCAGCATGCCGGCAAAGGTTTTCTCGCTGATGGTNNGCTGCATTCTTGAGGCCGGTGTTGGCGCGCGCGGTGGCGCGGGAGGCCGCACGGGCGGCAAGGCCCAGGGCCTGCATATAGGCTGAAATGTCGAGAGAGCTGGTCACGTTGGCAATTCCGGATAACGGCAGTAATGGTGCAGAGTATACGGTGCTCCGGCTGTCTGCGGCAGACTGCCGTCCGGAGATGCGTTGTTACCTGCCTGCTACGCAAATGACAGTGGCCAGTGATAGGATCGGCTTCAATAAGAAAAAGCGTATCTGCCCTGGCCCTGCCGAAGGCGATACAGCCCGTGCCCGGGCATCAAGACCAACAATAATGGCCGGAATGGCCAACAGGGGCCCCCATGTCCGTAGTCTATGAGGCCTACAACCGCTCTTCGCTGAAGCAGCCACCCAGGACTGACTTCATTGGCAAGTGGCGAGTTGAGTATCTGGCCTTCAGCGCGCCCGAGAATGCCCACAAGGTGCCGCTCATTGTGCTGGGTGGTGCCTTCCAGAATTTCAATTCCTACAAGTATTGCGTCGAGCGCATCCTGCAGGAAGTTCCCGTTATCCTCGTGGACCTGCCGTCACTGGGCAACAACGGCCAGCTGGCACCACAGCTTGGCATGGAGGATCTGGCCGACCTGCTGTTCCTCTGGACCGAGAAGATGGCGTTGAAAAAGGTCTCCCTGATGGGGCTGTCGCTGGGCTCCGTCCTGGCATCGACCTATGCCTACAAGCAGCCGCAGGTCATGCACAAGCTGATTGTCACCGGTATTCTGGTGCGCCCGCGCAAGTCCTGGCGCATGTTGCTGGAAGAGTCGGTGAAGGTGCTGGATGAACAGCGTCTGGATGAGTTTGGTCAGGCCGTTGTGCTGTACCTGATCAATCATGCGCGCCTCAAGGAAACCGAAGTTACCGATATCACGCGCAAGCTGTTCCACCGGCAGATGCGCAGCTTTCATGAAAACGAACAGCAGCGCTATCGCATCAATGCCAATCGCCTGATGGAAGTGGAATCCATTCTGGGGTATCCGGAGTGCGACACCCTGGTGTCCACCGGTGAGTTCGACAGTTTTACCCTGCCGTGGGAAAACGCCCAGTTTGCCTCGCGTTGCCCGAATGCGGTATTTGCGCTGATCAAGGGTGCGGATCACGTTGCTCAGCTGGAAAAGCGTGATGAGTCCGTGAACATGTTTGCCACCTACCTGAGCGATGGTGACCTGCATGCGGTGCAGGGCATCGAGGTGCTGACAAAGCAGCAGTGCGAAACCATGGAACGCCGCGGCGAGCCGCGATTTGTTCCCAATAATCCGAATGCCAATGTGATCAGCTTTTCCCAGGTTGACGGCTCAATTGCCATCGACATGAAAGTGAAAATCCGGGACATGAGTTTTTTTGGCTGTGTGCTGGAGTACGAGCACATGGATTTCCCGCTGGAGAAACATGCCCGTGACCTTATCCTGTGTCCGGAAGGCACCGCATTGCGTATTGAAATGCTGGTGTTCGAGCAGCATGACAACACCATGCGTTGCCTGTTCAAGCACGGTAACTTTGTGATTGCCGAAGAGTTGAAGGCCTTGCTGGATGACCAGCTTTTTTTCAGGCAACCCGCTGATCAGGAGCTGAGCAGCGGGCGCCGGAAAATTGCCGCGCTGTATCATGAGCAGGCGTCCTGAAACCCCGCTGCAATAAAAGACTGCCCGAATGAAAAAGCCCGCATTATTGCGGGCTTTTTCATGGGGAATTTCCAGGGTCAGGCTTGCGCCAGGATCACCCGTACAATCGCGCCACCGCGCGCCGCTGGAGCGCCGGTTTCTTCATGGTCAGGGTTGAATACGGTGGTTTGTGCAAACCCCTGTGCCAGAAAGTGGGACTGCATGGAGTGGTCGCTGCTGAAGTGCAGCATGAAACGGCTGCGCGATGCAGTGCGCAACAGCTGGTTGGATGCCTTGATGATGCCGGCAAAGCGGTGACCTTCCACCTCCGGATAGACATCCGTCAGGTAAATGCCCAGCGGAAAGCCCTTGAGCAGCGCTGCCAGGCGTTGCCACATCGAGCTGATGGTGGCCAGTTCAAAATAGTTCACCAGGCCTTCCGTGATCACGACCAGTGGACGCTCAGGGTTGCACTCGCGGGCAATCACGGCCTCCAGGCTGTCGGTCGTGCCAAGGTCAAGAATGTTGCAGGTGATCACGCGATGACGTGCACTCAGCGAGCCAAGGCCGGTAAGCAGAGGCCGTTTGCGCGCCACCATGCCGGGCAGGTCGGTTTCGATGTAGGTAATGCCGGCGTGCTTCTGTGTAAAGCGGTGACCACGGGGCGACAGGCCACAGGCCAGTTCGACAATTTGCAGGTCCGGATGTCTGGCAATCAGCGCATCCAGTTCACGGTCAATCAGGTAGTGCCGCTGCAGCAGCGTGGTCTTGATGTCGGTGCCAAGCAGACGACGTGCAACACACTCGAACGGGCGCAGCAGGGTGTAGTAGGTGTGGCCCTGTGTGGTCACAAAGCTTTTGCCCGAGAGGCCGTAACGGTGCCAGACATAACCGGTGTAGTGCGCGGTGAAGGAAATGCTGGAGGTGTCGTTGTTGTTCTTCATCGGGAGGGGTCATCAGTGCCGCGAGTGAGGCCCGATGATGCCGGCTGGGCGTTGCCATCGCAACTGCCGGTGAGTGTTTCCGGGTAATGCTGCCCGGCCGTGCTGCCAGGATGGTGCTGAAGGGATTTATGCGGCCGCTGAAAAGCGAAGCCCCGGTTCCTGTTGAGGGTTCCGGGGCTTGCGGGCATAGCTGCCTTTGCCTTTTTTCGCCTTTTCCTGGCGGGTTCGAAACAGCGGGTCGAAGACCAGCGACTTCGCACTGCGGTGCTTTTTGTTAAGTGCATTACTCATGAGTATCTCCGGTGAGCAGGTGTCTGACGGAGCGAATCATGGGGCAACACCCACCGCCTGTTAATAGCGGTTCCGTAACAGGTGATAAACGGTCCTTGCAGGGGATGATCCGGAGACGCGGGGCTTAAGGGACGGGGGCGCTCAGGGACGGGGCGCGTAGAGCTGCCGCAAGCGCTTCAGGCGGGCGGGCAGGTGCAGCAGGTTGAGGATGCCGGTGGCCGTGAGCACGATGATCACTTCACGGGTTTCCAGCAGGGGATGCAGCACGGCGGCATCCCCCAGCCAGCCCCACAGGCCGATGGCCAGGGCAGTGTTGCCCAGCGTGTCGAGCACCAGGTCGCGGCGAATCTGCCGGCGCAATGCCAGCAGTGCCTCGGGTGTCTGCTGGTTTTGCATCAGACAGGTCCGGCAAAAAGCGGGCGCCCCGCCAGCGCCAGGGTCAGCCGCAGCAGCACATCCCAGGCCTGCTCCATGCTCTGCCCCTTGATGGCCTGGTCAGCTGCCAGCACTTCGCTGACCAGCAGGCGCGCCAGCCGGGGTGAGGTGCGTTGCACCGCTTTCTGGAACAGCGGCTGGCGTTTTTGCCAGATGCCGTTCTGCTGCAGCAGGCTGTTGAATGGCTGGCCGCCATCAACACCTTCCCGCAGCGAGGCGAGGGTGCGGGCATCCTTGCCAATGGCCCACAGCACGACGGATTCTGCCTGTCCCTCGGCCCGCAGACCGGCCAGCATGCGCGCGGCACGTTCGGCATCGCCGGAGAGGGCACAGTCCGCCAGGTCGTAAACGTTGTAACGGGCACAGTCGCCCACGGCATTGCGGATGATGTCGGTGGTCAGTACGCCATTGTCGGCGAGCAGGCGCAGTTTTTCGATTTCCTGCTGCGCGGCCAGCAGATTGCCTTCGACGCGTTCGCGCAGAAGGGTGAAAGCTTCGGCGTCTTCTGTGCGCAAGCCCGCCTGCTGCAGGCGCGACGACAACCAGTCCGGCAGGGTCTGCGCATCAATCACCGGCAGTTGCAGGGAGACCCCGGCATTGTCACAGGCCACAAACCATTTGGCTTTTTGCGCGGTGCCATCCAGTTTGGGCAGGATGAGCAGCAGCAGCGTGTCGGGTGCGGGATTGGCGGCGTATTTCTCCAGCGTGTTGGCGGCGGTGGTGTCCGGTTTGCCACTGAAGCGCACTTCCACGATCTTGCGATCACCGAACAGCGAGAGGTTGTTTACGCTGGCCAGCAGTTCGTTCCAGTCCATGCCACGTTCGGCATGATGGACTTCACGTTCGGTAAAGTTCTGTGCCCGGGCGGCGCGGCGCAGCAGGTCGGCCGCTTCCTGTTGCAGCAGTATCTCGTCACCGTGCAGCACATAGATCGCCGCAAGCGGTTCTTTGGCGTGGCGGCCGAGCTGGTCCCAGCGCAGTTTCATGGTGCGGGTGCTGGCGTGGCTGGTGTTGCAGGAGCACTGGCCGGAGGGCTGGCTGGCGTCTTCGCGGCTTCCGCTGCCGGGGTGCCGGTAGCGGGGGTGTAGGAACGCAACTGGCGGACGATCTGGTTGGCCGTGTCCTGTCGCATTTCCTGTACCAGCGTTTCTTCTTCCGTGCTCTTGCCCACGATATTGGTGCTGTCGTACTGGTAGCCACGGCGCAGGATCAGTTTCTGTACCGGGCCTTCGGTTTTTGCATCGAGCTGGCTGATCCGGTAGTCGACGGCATACAGCAGTGTGTACTCGGCGGCCTTGGCGCTGCTGTCGACGGTGGCGGTCTGCTTGGTGAGCACTTCACGTGTCACCTCCAGTTGTGTATCTCCACCATCAGTGCTGACGCCGGAACGCTTCAGCATGAGCTCCAGCTCTTTCTTCAGTGCGCCACTCTGGTCGGGGACAATCAGGGTGACGGACGTCAGGCCGGCCGGCATTTCGTAGTTGCCGCGCAGGTGAAACCCGCAGGCACTCAGCAGCAGGCCCGTTGCGGTCAGCAGGATTGCAAGCCGTGTGCCGGATGCCGCTGCTTTCGTGCGAGTGGTAATGCGAGAGTCCATGCGTTTTCTGCCCCTGTTCCTGTCAGACCACCACGTTAACCAGCTTGCCTTTTACCACAATCACTTTCTTCGCCGGCTTGCCTTCCATGAAGCGCTGCACGTCAGCATTGGCGAGTGCCGTGCTTTCGACGACGGCATTGTCGGCGTCGGCGGCGACGGTAATGCGACCGCGCAACTTGCCGTTGACCTGCACCACCAGCTCGATCTCGCTCTGCACGAGGGCACTGCTGTCATGCTGCGGCCAGGTTTCACTGTCGAGGGCTTTCATGGTGCGGCCCAGCAGTTGTCCGAGACGTGGCGACAGGTCCTGCCACAGGGCATGACCGATATGCGGCGTGATCGGGTAGAGCAGCTTGATCAGCACATCCATCACGTCAGCGGTTGCCGTGAGGAACTGGCGGTTGATGCCGGCCTTTGCTGCCTCATCGGCATCTGCGGGCAGATCAAATTCGAATTTCTCGCTTTCCAGCAGGTTCAGCAGCTTCATGCCGGCCGAGACCACGGTATTGAACTGGTTGCGCCCGTAGTCGATGTTGGCCTGCTTGAGGATCGTGTGCAGATCGAAGCGGATGGCCTGCAGTTTCTTGTCGTTGCTGGCGACGGAAACCGGCTCACTGGCGGCTTGTTGCAGGGCGGCATCGGTACGCATGGCAAAGGTGGCCGCAAACTTCCACAGACGACGTAGGAAGCGGCTGGCGCCTTCAACACCGGAATCGCTCCATTCCAGCGAGGCATCGGGCGGTGCGGCAAACATCATGAACAGGCGC
This sequence comes from Moraxellaceae bacterium, assembly GCA_003543245.1. Taxonomy (GTDB): domain Bacteria; phylum Pseudomonadota; class Gammaproteobacteria; order Pseudomonadales; family Moraxellaceae; genus UBA2031. The sequence continues at coordinate 185,654 of DPJB01000007.1, forward strand.
GCGGTATCAGCACCGTATTCACGGATGATGTATTCCGGGTCGACGCCGTTGTTCTTCGACTTCGACATTTTTTCCATGCCGCCGTGCAGCACGGGCAGACCGTCGCTTTTGAGTGTGACAGCCGTCATGCGGCCCTTGTCGTCGCGGACGATGTCGACGTCGGCCGGGTTGATCCAGTCCTTGCCGCCGTTGTCTAGCTCGCGATAGAAGGTGTCCGCCACCACCATGCCCTGGGTGAGCAGTTTCTTGAATGGTTCGTCGCCTTGCACCAGGCCTTCGTCACGCATCAGCTTGTGGAAGAAGCGGGCGTAGAGCAGGTGGAGAATGGCGTGNNTCGATGCCGCCGATGTACTGGTCAACCGGCAGCCAGTATTTCGCGGCGTCTTTGTCGACCATGCCAGCGGTGGATTGCGGCGAGGCATAGCGGGCGTAATACCAGGACGATTCCACAAAGGTGTCCATGGTGTCGGTTTCACGCTTGGCCGCGCCACCGCATTTCGGGCAGTTGCATTCGTAGAAGGACGGCATGCGCGCGAGCGGCGAACCGGCGCCATCCGGCACCACGTCTTCCGGCAACACCACGGGCAGGTCTTTTTCCGGCACGGGTACATCACCGCAAACCGCGCAGTGAATGATCGGAATCGGGCAACCCCAGTAACGCTGACGGGAAATGCCCCAGTCGCGCAGACGGAACTGCACGCGGGACTGACCAAGATTTTTTGCCTTCAGCGCGGCTTCCATTTTTTCGAAAGCGCCGTCGAAGTCGAGACCGGAGAACTCGCCGGAGTTGAACAGGATGCCGGTGTCAGTGAATGCCGCCGTCAGTGGCTGTGCGAGTTCACCATCTGCCGGTTTGATCACGGCAGTGATGGGCAGTGAGTACTTCTGCGCAAATTCGAAATCACGCTCGTCATGCGCCGGTACGGCCATCACGGCGCCTTCGCCGTAACCCATCAGCACATAATTGGCGACCCAGACCGGCACTTCTTCATTGGTGAAGGGATGACGCACAGTGAGGCCGGTGGGCATGCCTTTCTTTTCCTGCGTGGCGAGGTCAGCCTCGGCCACGGAGCCGCTCTTGCATTCGGCAATGAAGGCCTGCAGGGCAGGATTGTTTGCGGCCGCTTTTGTTGCCAGCGCATGCTCGGCGGCGACGGCAACATAGGTCACGCCCATCAATGTGTCGGGGCGCGTGGTGAATACCTTCAGTAC